>QCUL01000013.1 GCA_003210755.1 Synechococcus sp. AG-679-C18 | reverse complement strand
ACGAAGTTAAAAATATGATCTCAATGCTGCTCTTCATGGACAGCTTCACCGATGTAATAAGCAGCAAGTGTGGCGAAAATCAGGGCTTGTATAGCACTGGTAAAAAGGCCTAGGAACATCGCGGGCAATGGAACAAAGAGCGGAACCAAAAATGCCAGTACAGCCACGACCAATTCATCGGCAAGGATATTTCCGAAAAGACGGAATGACAGAGACAATGGTTTAGTAAAATCTTCAACTATTTTGAAGGGGAGCATGATCGGGGTTGGCTCCACGTAGTACTCGAAATATCGAAGTCCTTTGCGACTCAAACCCGCGTAAAAGTAAGCAAGTGATACAAGCAATGCCAATGCAATCGTTGTGTTGATGTCTGCAGTAGGGGCACCTAATTCGCCACTCGGAAGCTCAATTAACTTCCAAGGGATCAGGGCTCCGCACCAGTTGGACACAAAGATGAATAAGAAGAGTGTTCCTATAAATGGAAGCCAATCACGGTAAGCCTTTTCGCCAATCTGCTCTCGTGCCAAATCGCGTAGATAATCCCAAAGAAACTCAAGAAGATTTTGAAGTCCCAAGGGATCACGTTGCATCTTGCGAGTTCCACTCACAACAACAGCAAGAAGAAGACCAATCACCACCCATGAGCTCAGAAAAACCTGTCCATGAATATTCAGATCACCGATCTGCCAGTAGAGGTGGTTACCCACCTCCAGTTCAGCGAAGGGAAGTTGAAGAGGCGGAAGAGCCATTAGCGAGATAATTGAGCGGAATCAGTCGTCAAAGAGAGCCTGAAGGATCAGTGCAGGCTTGTAGAGAAGAAATCCAATAAAGGCAGGAAGGAAATCCAGTTGTGGGGACTTGGCTGCTGCTACCACGAGGAGAGCCGGAACCAACAACTGAAAACGACCGACCTTTCGGGATTCTCCGCCTAAACGGGCAACGCTGCGGGCGAGAAGTCGCAAGTAAAGAAGACCAGCGACTGCTCCAACCAGCAGGCTTCTGGCCACGAAAAGGTCGAAGTAAAACGATGCGAACAAAACCGCAGCGAGAGACACGAGCAACGTGGCCACAATCAGCCGAAATTGAAGCCGAGCAAAATGCTCCATACCATCTCCAGCAGGGTTTGACACCTCAGCTGAATCTGTGGAGGGCAAGGCTTGCAAAGAGCGCCTGAGAAAGCGGCCGGAATCTATCACGCGAATCAACATTCATCACCCCCTGACCCTTCAAGCAGAAGCAACTTTCTCTGCAACAGATCCCTTGCAATGGAGGCCGTGTTCTCAGCTGAATGAAGGCTTCCAAGCTTCACGCCAGGATTGTTCTCCACAAGGCTCAAAAGCTCAAAAGCCTCTTCGGTAAGCACTTGAGGTTCCAAATCTGGACCCAATAAACTGGTAGAAGGCCATCCCCACAAGCACGGTTGACGACGAGCGCTTGCTCCCAGCAAGCGCTCGTCGTCGTCCCAACAGAAAGGCCTGATGGGCTCAGCACTCAAAAAAAACTCAAAATGGCTGATCTCAGGATCGAGCTGCTCCACAAGCGCCCATTGAGCTGATGGCGTTAATGCCTTAGCGCGCAAGAGCAATTCACCTTTGAGCAGTCGTGCAGGGTTCCATACCGAAGGATTCGAAAAACCAGCAAAGTGCAAACCCGATGAGTGAATCAACGTCATCAACGACTCAAGGTCATAACTGGTTTCCTGCGGATGAAGATACATATCGGCAAAATTGGCGTCGGCCTGGGTGTCAAGAGTCCAGCGTTGTTCGTGGCTTCGCCTCAACCGATTCATCTCAGGCAACTCTGAAAACAGCGCACGCCCCAACTTCAAGCCTTCCGAACCTGTCCCAGCTTCCAGCAGCTCAAGAGCTTTTTGAGTTCGATGGATCTCCCAACGGCCTGCCTCGGCATACAAGAACAGGTGGAGCAGTCCCCTGGGAGCCAGCAGTTTTCCTAGTGCTTTCAATCCAGCCAGCGGGTCGCGCAAATGATGCAAGACCCCAACCGAATTGATGTAGTTAAAACAATTTTCTTCTTGGAGGTCCAGAAGGCTGCGCTGCTCCTGTCGTAGGGAGCGGACTTGATCCGCCCCACCAGAGCGACGCAAGCGCTCAATTGCCACATCGAGAGCACCTGCGCTGATATCGACAGCCAACACCTCTGCTCCTGGATTCAGATGGCAGAGATAGTCCGTGCTGACGCCGGTACCGCAGCCGGCATCAAGAATGCGAAGAGGAGGCTGATCTAAATCCTGCGTCCCTACCCCTCCCCTCACAACAGCGAGCACGCTGTCGTGACACCAACGCCAGTTGTACCCAGGTGGCGGACCATCTTGAAGTGGATCTGCTGGATAGGGGAACCGGTCATAAAAGTCGCTCACCACTGGGGTGGCCACATCTGAGGGTTGGGTGCTCATTAATTCACCAATTCTGGAAATAAACGCTGGAGGGAGCATTTCATGGGGGATCGCCATCGAGAGCCAAACCTCATCAGAGCTGCAAACATTTGTTCACGGCTGCCCAGAAGGCTGAATGAAGAGCCGTAACCTGACTCGATCCGGCTTGCTCTCGTTCATGACAGTGACCGCCAGTAGCGGCAGCCCAAGGGTTTCCCCTCAGCTGTACGACACCCTGCCGCTCTCCAGTGTCCGTCAGGCTGAGCAACAAGACCGTTTCCCAGACGGCTGTGAGCTCGACACCCTCATCACTTTTTTCCGGAGTGGAAACGACCGAATTGAGGCTGCGCGACTTCTTTCTGAGAACGCAGAGCCAATCGTTGCTCGAGCAGCTAACAGAATTTTTGTGGGAGGAACTCCGCTCTCGTTCCTTGAAGCCCCTCTGAGTACTGGCGATACCAAAACCTCCGACGTCACTCCACTCGCAGCTGATCAAGTTGCTTTCCAGGCGTCGATTCAAACCTTTACGGGAGCTGAATCAAGTAAAAAAAGCGGCAATATTTTCACTCGCCTGCTGCAAGGCAATGACGAGGGGGATGTCCGTGTTGTCCTTCCAACCGGCTTCGCCGCCATCAGCGTTGCCAAATATGGCCCGGGGAACATGCGCAAATCAGTGCGCGACCTGGGATGGTTCCTGCGTTACGTGGGCTATGCCTTAGTTGCAGGCGATCCGAGCATTCTTGCTGTCAATACGCGCGGCCTAAGGGACTTGCTCGAAAAAGGCTGCTCTCTTCTCGCGACGAACGTGGCCCTGCAAGAAATGCGTGCAGAGGCTGCAGCCCTCCTGCGAGACCGACCTGAAGCCCGTCGACTCACCATCGAATGTTTCAACGTGCTGCTCAAAGAACTTTCTGTCCCAACGCCTTCGACACGACAGAAATTAGGTAGTTCCGTTCGCCAAGGACTACAGCTGCCAGCGATCTATGCCTTAGCTGCTGAGTCCGCTCAGCGGTTTGAAATGCGTCCAGGCCTCTCCGGTTCTGAAAAAGCAGAAGTGGTGCGCGCTGCTTACCGACAGGTATTCGAACGTGACATCGCCAAGGGTTACTCGCAAACTCCCTCTGGAGTAGAGGCCAGTCAGCTCCTTCAGGGCAAACTATCAATGCGCGAATTCATTCGTGCACTTGGCAAAAGCAAGGAATACAGGACTCAGTTCTACGGCCGATTCGTCAATAGCAGAGTGGTTGAGCTGGCTTACAGACACTTTCTTGGCCGTGGAATTAGTTCTCTGGAAGAGTTCCGCAAAGCGTTTTCGATTGTTAGCAATCAAGGGCTCAACGGCCTTGTTGATGTGTTGATTAATGGTTCGGAATACGCCCAAACCTTTGGGGAGGAAACAGTTCCTTACCTGCGTGACCTCGGCGAGGAAGCCCAAGAGAGTGCTGGTTGGGGCTCAAATCGTCGGCTTTTCCGCTTTAGCGCGCCTTTCGAAGGCTCACCGCAATACATCACTCTGTACGCGTCTTACCGGCAACCTCTGAGTGATCAGCACGTCTACGGCGGAGGGAATGACCCAATCGGTAACCAATACGGTGCCATTTTCCCTTCTGCCACCGCCTCTGTTTCCACACGCCCAGCCCCTTTTGGATATGACACGCGCAGGCTTTTAGTCAGCAATGGTTTATCCCAGCCCGGGCAAATGGACAGTCCTCAGTTCCGAAATAGCCGACCTCGGAGCGTTGGACCCACGGTGATGAGATTGCAACAGATCGCCACCGGGGGAAACTCAATTCCCCGACGTGGTGGACAACCAAGTGTTCGTTCAACTGAAGCGAGTACTCAAGCCGTTATCAAGGCTGTTTATGTTCAGATCCTCGGAAATAATGGTTATGCCGGCGAAAAGCTGATCACGAACGAGAACAAACTCGAGAACGGTGATATCAGTGTGAGGGAATTTGTCCGCCTCGTTGCACGTTCAAGTGCATTCCGCCGTCGTTACTGGGAAGGTCTCTACATCGCCAAGGCTATTGAAGTGATGCATCGCCGTCTATTGGGACGGCCTACTTTTGGTCGCTGGGAGATCGACGCCCTTTTTGACACTGCAGCTCGAGAAGGTTTTTACGGTTTAGTTGACGCACTTGTTACGAGCAAAGAATTTTCAGAGTGTTTCGGTGAAGACACCGTTCCTTACGAACGATTTATAACGCCGCGGGATCTCACCAGTCGACGTGCACCGACCTGGAGAGAGAAACTCAATCTTGACGATCAAATTGATTACACCCAAAGGGCGCGCCCTGAGATCAAATCAGGAAGCGGTTTTAAAACACCTGGAGATATAACGCCCAGGAATCTTCAGTCCAAAGCCAATAGCTCTATTGACAATTGGTTGGAGACAACACCACGCACCAAGCCCGATTCACGTGAAGCATCGATCGCTCTAACTAAACCTGAAAACACCACAAACAGCACAAAACAACCCACGTGGTCAAAGAAGGTAAGTTTCAAAGGCTCAGCGGCTCCTGAGGTGCCCGGAGCTCGACTCAGGAGAGCTCTTGATAGTCAGGACGTAGCAGGCTTTGCTAGCAAAATAGGAATCAGTTCTTGGGTCGAACTCAAGTCTCCTTTTAGTGAAGATGAGCTGAAAAATGCTGTTGATGAAACTTACAGACAACTCCTTAATCGCATACCTCTCGACAATGAACGGCTAGTAAGCGCTGAATCGAAATTGCGCAATCTGAATATCAATTTGGCTGAATTTATAGAAGCAGTTGCGATGAGTGATGCGTTTCAAGAGAGACTCTCCCGAATCGCCCCACTTCGAGCAGCATCTGCTGCAAGTTTGGCCTTACTTGGTAAAGCTGCTGTTCCTTCAGAGGTAGCAGAATTTCTCAGAGACCGAGCCAGCGACGGGCAACGTCAAGCCACTAGCAACATGATGAAGCGACGCAACAAGTCAGATTGCAATCGCCTCTTGCAAATCAAACTGGGATCATTTTCTGGACAGACCCCTTTCAATAACTTGAACAACCTGAGGGGAGAACAAATATTGGCACCGACCCAACTCACCACTGGTTCTCAACTTGAGCCTTTAGTTTTCCCCTCTACGGATACTCCTAGAACCAAATTCAACTCGAGGACAAGCCAACGAATCAGCCCCTCTCAATCGGCTGCGATCACAAAACCAAAACAGCCAAATGCTGGGTTGGCGAACGCCCTTCAGAGCAAAGACGCAAGCGGTTTCTCAAAGAGAGGTGGAATTTCTTCACTCATTCAATTAAAAGCTCCATTTACGGAAGAAGAACTAATGATCGCGATAAATGAAACTTACAGGCAGCTCCTGAATCGAATACCACTCGACAATGAACGACTTGTAAGCGCCGAATCACAATTACGCAATGAAGACTCGGACCTTTCTGGTTTTGTGGAAGCCGTTGCTTTAAGCGACGACTTTCAAAACCGATTATTCAGCATGTCTCCACTTCGCGCAGCTGCGGCAGCAGGACTCGCGCTACTCGGACGTGCGAGCTCACCCAGAGAAGTCTCGGAGTTTCTAATTATTCGAGCAAGAGACGGCCAACAGCAGGCAACACTTTGTCTCCTGAAACAAAGAAAGCAAGAGGAGGCTAATGATGTCCCACGAATCAATGGCATGATGACGTCTCCAGGACAAGATCAGTCCACCATCATTCGTACATCAATGCTTTACAGAGGGAACGCTGGTCTTAATCCACCTACAGATTCACCCATATAGTTGATAAGAATTAAAATCCAAAACCTAACCTGGACCAATAAAGCTTGGCAAACCCTCCACGCAGTTCGGACATTCAAGACAAAAAATAATTAAATATTTACTCTTGCTTGCATGTCTAGGCATACAAACTTAATAATAAAATAAATCATCTCAACGTCCCGAGCCCCCTTTCTAATAAAGAGTGTCAGCTCGAATCTGGAAATAAAAATTATTCAATAGCTATTCGAGGCAGAATATTGCAAAAAAATTTTGAAAAACTTATTAGATTTTACATTTTTCAACCGTGAAATTTCAGCCACAATTTTCTTATCGCAAAAAATCCCTCAAGCGCTACTCAAGCGGTGAAGATCTGTTACCGACTTAGAAGTAATTCTTGGTGTTGGTGGACAATAAATGAAGACAAGTTGGATTTGGCTGCTGCCATTCCCAACGTCTCTGAGAAAGGTCAACAGATACAACATCTGCACCCTTTTCAGCATGGATTCCCAGTCCAACCCCCCAAGCCGCCCTTAAGCTGCTTACTGATCTCTTAGAGGTCATCAAATTCACCCAACATTCACCGGCATATCGGCCTCCTTCGGGCGGCCGCTTGTTTCGAGGTAGAACTGCATGAGCATCGTCTCCAACTCGATCATCAACGCGGACGCCGAAGCCCGCTATCTCAACCCTGGCGAATTGGACCAGATCAAGTCCTTCGTCAGTGGCGGGCAGCGTCGCTTGCGTGTCGCCCAGGTTCTCAGCGAGAGCCGTGAGCGCATTGTCAAAACAGCAGGCGGACAGCTGTTTCAAAAGCGTCCTGATGTCATTTCCCCTGGTGGCAATGCCTACGGCCAGGAGATGACTGCAACCTGTTTACGAGACATGGATTATTACCTGCGTCTTGTCACTTACGGCGTGGTTGCTGGCGACGTCACTCCGATCGAAGAGATTGGTGTGATTGGTGCCCGTGAGCTTTACCGCTCCCTTGGCACCCCTCTTGAGGCAATGGCTGAGGCCGTGCGCGAAATGAAATCCGTTGCCATGAGTATCCTCACAGGCTCAGATGCCGAAGAGGCTGGCTTCTATTTCGATTACGTGATCGGCGCTCTCGCTTAAATCATCGGAATCACCCACCTTCCACGCCACTTCAACTGATCCATGCAAGACGCGATCACCAACGTCATCAACAAGTCGGACGTCCAAGGCCTGTACTTGGATACCAACTCCATGACAAACCTTGAGCAGTATTTCACCAGCGGTGAACTGAGAGTCAAGGCTGCCGCAACCATTAGCGCTAACGCGTCGTCGATCATCAAAGAAGCTGTAGCAAAGTCGCTGCTTTATTCGGACATCACTCGTCCAGGCGGCAACATGTATACGACTCGACGGTACGCCGCATGTATTCGAGACCTTGACTATTACTTGCGTTATTCCACCTACGCGATGCTCGCAGGTGATACATCAATTCTTGACGAACGCGTACTGAATGGTTTGAAAGAAACCTACAACTCATTGGGTGTACCCATTGGAGCTACTGTCCAAGCCATCCAAGCCATGAAAGAAGTGACAGCCTCTCTTACAGGTCCAGATGCTGGCAGGGAAATGGGTGTTTACTTCGACTACATCTGTTCCGGACTTGGCAACTGATGCGTCTCTTCAAGGTCACAGCCTGCATTCCCTCACCTGAAAAGGTTCGTTCGCAGCGTGAGCTGCAAAATACCTTTTTTACAAAGTGGGTTCCTTACGAAAGCTGGTTTGCTGAACAACAACGAATACAGAAGCAAGGTGGGCGCATCATCAAAGTTGAACTTTGTACAGGTGGTTGTCAGGTCAATGTTGGCAATTAGATAGTCAATTACTGAATCACATCGCTTTAACCCGGCCTTGGTCGGGTTTTTTTGTTGTATTTGCTTGGCAAATCGTTCATGGGGCGGCTCAATAGGTGTCTGACTATTGATTTACTTTCTTTTGAGCGACTCCAGCGTGACCTCCAGAAGGAGCCGACCCACGCGGAGGGGGGCAGCGAAAGTCTCTGTGGACTCAGTTTCCAATCAGCGAGGGGTTCAGCGTTGGCTACCTCTCGACTGGTCTCTCTGGCCAACAGAGGCGAGGCTCCTGCTCAGTCTTACTGCCATCTGGTGTGTTGCTGGATTACTGGTGTTGGCCTCAGCCAGCTGGTGGGTTGCAGCTCGAGAACAAGGGGAAGGGGCTTATTACCTAAAACGTCAACTGGTGTGGATGCTGGCCAGCTGGAGTCTGATGGCGTTCGTTGCTTCAACAACACTCAGACGCTGGCTAAAAATCGCCGGTCCTGGCCTTTGGATCGGTTGCCTGATGGTTGCAGCCACATTGGTCATGGGTACCACCGTTAATGGAGCGAGTCGCTGGCTCGTCATCGGTCCAATTCAGGTCCAACCATCAGAGTTGGTGAAACCCTTTGTGGTCCTCCAGGCCGCCAATCTCTTCGCCCTATGGAAGCGGAATGCCTTGGATCAAAAGGTGCTTTGGCTAGCAAGCTTCGCGACACTTGTTCTGCTCATTCTCAAACAGCCGAATCTGAGCACCGCAGCACTGATTGGTCTTTTGATTTGGCTGATGGCTTTTTCAGCGGGACTTCCCTTGATTCAACTTTTTGGGACCGCTCTGGCAGGGGGACTGCTCGGGGTTAGCAGCATCTTGATTAATGAATACCAACGGATCCGCGTGATCTCGTTCCTCAATCCGTGGCAAGACCCTCAGGGCGATGGTTATCAACTCATCCAAAGCCTGCTGGCGATTGGATCAGGAGGAATTTTTGGCCAAGGTTTCGGCCTATCGACCCAGAAACTGCAATATCTGCCCATCCAAAGCACGGATTTCATCTTTGCCGTCTACGCCGAGGAGTTTGGCTTCGTTGGATCGGTGATGCTGCTGTTATTCCTCATGTTGATGGGTTTTTTAGGGCTTCGTGTTGCATTGAGCTGCAGGAGTAACCAGGCAAGGCTGATAGCGATTGGATGTTCAACACTTTTAGTAGGACAGTCTCTGATGAATATTGCGGTGGCCTCCGGTGCCATGCCCACAACGGGTCTCCCACTCCCAATGGTCAGCTATGGAGGGAATTCACTGCTCTCCAGCATGGTGGTTATTGGCTTATTAATCCGTTGCTCACTTGAATCCACAGGTTTAATCGGTGGTCACAGCCACCGCGATCAGCGACGACGTGGATAAGGTGAGTATCAATTGATCCCGGCAGCACCGGTACAACTATTTCATCACTCGAGCTGGCACTGTCAGACCTTGCTCGCAGTAGCGAGCAACTTCTAAACCATGCGCTGCAGCAGCCAGGCCCCATCACGGTGGCTCTTGTTTTCGCAGGAGGAGCTCTTACCAGCCTTGGGCCATGTTCTCTTTCCTTATTACCGATCACACTTGCCTACCTAGCGGGCTTCGACAACAAACAAAAGCCTTGGCAACGCAGCCTGTCTTTCTGTGCTGGCATTGTTGGTGCTCTGGTGGTGTTGGGCAGCCTGAGTGGCCTTCTGGGCCGAATCTATGGCCAAATACCAGGATTGATTCCAACCCTCGTAGCCGTTTTAGCGGTTGTGATGGGACTCAATCTGCTCGGGGTAGTGCGTCTCCCTCTTCCCGCAGGACCTGACCCGCTCAGCTGGACAAGCAATGTGCCTGCCCCACTAGCCCCTGTTGCTGCAGGATTAGCGTTTGGACTGGCGGCGTCACCATGCACGACACCAGTGTTAGCCGTTCTTCTTGGCTGGATTGCCAGCACTGGCCGCCCACTCCTCGGAATGGTGATGCTGACAAGCTTCGGAATTGGCCAAGTGCTGCCCCTCCTCCTTGCGGGCAACTTGGCTGCTTCGCTGCCACGTTTATTGGCGTTACGACCCATCGGCCGTTGGATTCCACCCATCAGTGGCGTCGTTCTCCTCGCCACAGGCGCACTCACATTGTTGGCAAGACTGGTCTGAACTGATGCGTGCACTTCGCCGTCTCTTCGCCCTGCTCTCGGATCTTCGTCTTGCGATCCTGCTGCTTCTGCTGATTGCCATAGCCAGTGCTCTAGGAACCATCCTTCCTCAGAACGAGGCACCTGAGCTTTATTTGGAGCGTTTCGACGCGGATCCATGGCTCGGTCTGATTAATGGCAAACACCTCTTACAACTCCAGCTGAACCACATTTATTCAAGCCAGTGGTTTTTGGGACTTCTGGCATGGCTGGGATTGGCTTTGACTTTGTGCAGTTGGCGTCGACAGTGGCCGGCACTTTTGGCATCTATGCGCTGGGTGGACTATCGCAAACCAAGACAACTCAGTAAATTGGCACTGGCGGAATCGATCGCTTGTCCCAATGGCGAATCAGCCTTAAACATCCTCAGCTCTCACCTACAAGGTCAAGGGTGGCAAGTGCAGAGGCATGAGGATCGTTTAGCCGCACGTCGGGGCGTGATTGGCAAGGTTGGGCCTCTATTGGTTCACGCCGGTTTGGTGCTGCTTTTGATCGGAGCTGCTTGGGGGGCACTCTCTGGAAATCGCTTGGAACGCTTCCTTGCGCCCGGCCGAGTCCTCGATCTGCTTGATCCCTCTGGCAACAACAGGCTCTCGATCACTCTTGAACGCTTCGCAATTGAGAGAGATCCGGCAGGGCGCACCGAGCAATTCCGCTCAAACCTCCTGCTTAATCCTCCAGGAGGCCCTTCGGAACAACACGAAATCAGTGTCAATCATCCTCTGAGATATCGAGGAATGACTATCTATCAAGCCGACTGGGAGCTGGCTGCAATCACAGTTCAGATCGGAAAAAGCCCTGAACTTCAATTGCCCCTTCGCAGTTTTCCCGAACTTGGAGAACAAATTTGGGGCCTTGTGCTTCCAACGCGCCCAGATGGAAGCCAACCCGTGTTGATGAGTTTGAGTAGCGAGCAAGGTCCAATTCAAGTGTTTGATGCTGACGGATCCCTGCTTGGCAACCTGCGACCGGGTGGCACGTCCACCGAAATCAAAGGATTGCCACTCAGAGTGGTGGAAGTGATGCCTGCCAGCGGCCTGCTTTTAAAGCGTGATCCCGGAGTTCCACTCGTGTATGCAGGCTTCGCCATCACACTTCTTGGAGGAGGCCTCAGCTTGATAGCGACCCGACAACTCTGGGCTGTACTGGATTCATCAGCCATTCAGCCATCGAGCAGAAAGCTGCACATCGGAGGACTTTGCAATCGAAATCTTGCTGGCTTCGCCGCAGAATTGCCAATCTTGATTAGCAAGGTTGACGAGTCCCGTGACTAACCCTCACGACAGTGTGGACGTTGCCACGGGGGTTGAAATCAGCTTCCATCTGAATCCAAACCGGATCACAGGCAGTAATCAAATCATCGAGAATCTTGTTCGAGACCTCTTCATGGGAAATCGAACAATTACGAAAGTGATTGATGTACAACTTGATCGCTTTCAGCTCAACCACTCTGGGGCCAGGCTGATAAATCAAACGCAACACAGCAAAATCCGGATAACCCGAAAAAGGGCACAGACAGGTGAATTCCGGCAATTCAATCGAGACCTCATAGGGACGTCCTGGCCTTGGATTGTCGAAACAAATCAATTCTGCTTCGGCGACAGCTCTTTCGCCATACAGAGGGGTTTTGGTGCTTTCAGTGCCGGAAATGCTCATGAGGTGAATGTGGTTCACACCGGCTTTTGACCTTAAGGCCGGCCTTCAAGAAGCGTTGAGTGGATTTCAACAGTGATTGATTCGGTATCAATACGTACAACTGATGGCGCAGAATCCGGGCCTAATAGTCATAAGCAATGCACCCGTTGGGTATGGATCTCAGTCTGATCACCGAAGGGAATTCTTTCCGACTGCAGCCTGAGAGCGTCCACGGCATTTTGTGGCTCCAGACCCATTTCGAGAAATCCCATTGGGAGCTTCTTGCCGAGGGACTCGTCACTGTCAAGAAATCCAATGCCAGTGAACTTATTGAGGATGCGTCGAACGCCGGATTGAACCTTTCTCCTATCCCGGCCCTGTCATCTCAGGCCAATTCCTGACACACTCAAAAGATCGCCTACTCATCAACATCCATGAAAAAGGTCGAAGCCATCATCCGTCCCTTCAAGCTTGAGGACGTCAAACTGGCTTTAGTCAATGCTGGCATCGTCGGTATGACGGTCAGTGAAGTGCGCGGATTCGGCCGGCAGAAAGGTCAGGTTGAACGCTATCGCGGTTCCGAATTCACAGTTGAGTTCCTCCAGAAGCTGAAGGTCGAAGTTGTCATCGACGATGGTCGTGTCGATGCCGTGATAGATGCCATTGCTGAAGCGGCCAAAACGGGCGAAATCGGAGACGGCAAGATCTTTGTCTCTTCAGTGGATACCGTTTTGCGTATTCGTACGGGTGACCGTGACAGTTCAGCTCTCTGATCTCAACGTGTCCTGAACCACTTTTCGAACCTGTTCGTCAAAGATCTTTTGAGGTTCTGCTTCACCTATCCACAACAGATATTCGTGGTTGCCTGCAGGGCCAGTGATTGGAGAGCCAACGATTCCCTGGGCATTCCATCCCAGGGAATTCGACGCAGCTATCGCCGACCCGATTGCATCCCTGTGGGCAGAAATTTCTCTCACGACTCCTCCTTTACCGACGCGATCTCTCCCTACTTCAAACTGAGGCTTCACTAAAACTATTGCTTCGCTTCCCTGAGGTTCCAGCAAGTTCCGAATGGCCGGGAGCACAAGTGCCAAGGAGATGAACGACACATCAGCGACAGCAAGAGTGGGACGAACGTCATCAGGTCCATACAGTTCAGTCGCGCTGAGGCGGCGCAGATTCGTGCGCTCTTTCAAAACAACACGCTTATCAATGCGCAAACTCCATGCCGTCTGGCCGTACCCCACATCGATTCCGTAAACACGACTGGCGCCGTGTTGCAACAAGCAATCTGTGAATCCACCTGTAGAAATTCCACCGTCGAGGCATATTCGCCCCTCAACCGATACCGGGAACGCCGTTAGTGCCGCCAACAACTTTTCACCTCCTCTTGAGACAAACCGAGGAGGTTGTTCAACGATCAGCTCAAGATCAGCTGAAACCGAATGTCCAGGCTTATCAAGGAGCTGACCACGCCGGTCTCTCACCTTGCCTGCGCGAATGAGCTGCTGAGCCTGATGACGGGACACAGCAAGTCCCAATGTCAGCATATGAAGATCTAGGCGGCATTTACGAGCCATTTCGACATAAGCGCAAAGTGAAACCGAAACAAATACCGGAGTTCCACCCGGAATTCCTTAGACCTCCTAGAAGATCTTGGCAAGCCGCACGCGAGTACGTGTCAGTCATTAACCTCTTTGACCTCAAAAGCGGACTCCGCCCATCTCTAGGGACCAAGTTCCCTGGTACCTCTCATGAGCCATCTAGTTGTGTGCTCGAGCTCCTACCTCCAGGTTCCTTTGTCATGCTCGACAACCACCCAAACGATCTTCCGCCTTTTCAAATCATCGAATGCCGCGGGGGCCTGTGCTGGGTGCGTCAGCAAGCCTGGGGACAGAGCGTTCAATGGGAAGTTGATCATCGAAGACTCACCTCTGCATAGCTCATTCGTTTTGAGCGAACCTTCAGCGCCATACATTGGTTAAGTCGTTGCCACGCGCTGGCCCTTGATCGAGAGATACACCCTGCCCGAAATGGGCAAGATCTGGACAGACCGGGCCAAATACCAAAGTTGGCTTGATGTTGAGATTGCCGCTTGCGAGGCTAATTGCAAGCTAGGTCGCGTTCCGAAAAACGCGATGCAAACGATCCGAGAGCAATCGTCGTTTGAGCCCGATCGGATCCTGGAGATTGAGGCCGAGGTCCGCCATGACGTGATTGCCTTTCTCACCAATGTGAACGAACACGTGGGCGATGCTGGGCGTTATATCCATGTAGGAATGACTAGTAGTGACGTCCTCGACACAGGGCTCGCGCTGCAGTTGAAAGCATCCGTTGCGCTATTGCGCCATGAGTTGACTTCCTTGGATGCAGCGATCGCCAAGCTGGCCACGGAGCACAAGACCACCGTGATGATCGGTCGGTCCCACGCCATCCATGGCGAGCCGATCACTTTTGGATTCAAGCTGGCTGGATGGTTAGCAGAAACGCGCCGCAACTCTGAGCGACTAGCTCGGCTGGAGCGTGATGTGGCTGTTGGCCAGGTGAGCGGAGCGATGGGTACCTACGCCAACACAGATCCGGAGGTGGAGAGGCTTACCTGCGAAATTCTGGGCCTCTCTCCTGATACTGCGAGCACCCAGGTGATCTCCCGCGATCGCCATGCCGATTATGTGCAGGTCTTGGCCCTCATTGGGGCCTCACTCGATCGTTTCGCCACCGAGATTCGCAACCTCCAACGCACCGATGTGCTCGAGGTTGAGGAAAGCTTCGCCAAGGGGCAAAAAGGCAGTTCAGCCATGCCCCACAAACGCAACCCGATTCGTAGCGAGCGGATCAGCGGTTTGGCACGAGTACTCCGTAGCTACGTCGTGGCCGCTCTTGAAAATGTGGCTCTCTGGCATGAACGTGACATCAGCCACAGCTCAACAGAGAGGATGATGCTTCCTGATTGCTCCGCAACTCTGCACTTCATGCTTCGCGAGATGACTGCCGTGATTTCTGGCCTTGGGGTGTACCCGGACAACATGGTTCGCAACATGAATGTGTATGGAGGCGTGGTTTTCAGCCAACGGGTTCTGCTCGCCCTCGTGGATGGGGGCATGAGCCGTGAAGACGCTTATCAGGTGGTTCAGCGCAACGCGCACAGCGCTTGGAACACCAATGGCGGTGACTTCCACGCCAACCTTCAAAACGATCCCAAAGTGAGTGGCAAGCTCAGTGCCGACCAGCTCGCAGAGTGCTTCAGCACAGACCTGCACCAAGCCAATCTGGGAGTGGTGTGGGATCGACTAGGCCTGTGAGTCGATGTTCTGGACCCCCTATGCCGACTGGATTTACGTGGTAGTCAGTGTGAGCGGGATGCTCATCATCATCGCGTTAGTCCTTCGCCCTGACGGAAAGTCATGACCCAAACAACAAGGACCGAACACGACAGCATGGGCCCGGTCGAGGTACCGGCTAAATCCCTCTGGGGAGCACAGACCCAGCGCTCTCTACAGAATTTTGGGATTAGCGATGAGCTCATTCCTATTGATTTGATCCATGCCCTGGCGCAAATCAAACAAGCGGCAGCGATCGTGAACGCTCGCCTGGGGGTGTTGGACGACAACCGACGCGACCTGATTGTGAAGGTGGCGGCCACCATTGCCGAGGGCCATCACGACGATCAGTTCCCCCTGAGGGTTTGGCAAACCGGCAGCGGCACTCAGACAAACATGAACGTCAATGAGGTGATCAGCAACCTGGTGTCGCGGAGCGAGGGGGAGCCATTAGGCAGCCACCAGCCGGTGCACCCGAACGATCATGTCAACTGCTCACAGTCGACCAACGATGCCTTCCCAGCCGCCATCCACATCGCTGCTGCCGCAGGCATCCAACACAGACTATTGCCGGAATTGCAGCGACTAAGCAACGCTTTCGCTGCAAAGAGTGAAGCCTGGCAAGGCATCGTGAAGATTGGACGTACCCACCTGCAGGATGCGGTGCCGCTCACCCTTGGCCAAGAATCTTCAGCTTGGCGCGATCAGCTCAGCAGTGCTCAGAACCGCATTGAAACATCACTGCAAGAGCTCTACCCACTCCCGCTCGGCGGCACTGCAGTGGGAACGGGCCTTAATGCCCCGGAAGGATTCGCCGACCAGGCAGCAACGGAACTGGCGCGCCTGAGCGGATTGCCCTTGGTCTCGGCTCCAAACAAGTTTGCTGTGATGGCAAGCCATGATGGACTGGTGAACGCCATGGGGCAACTGCGATTGCTCGCGGTGAGCTTGCTCAAGATCGCGAACGACCTCCGTTTACTCGCCTGCGGCCCCCGCGCCGGCCTTGCAGAGCTTCATTTACCTGAGAACGAACCCGGCAGCTCGATCATGCCTGGCAAAGTGAATCCCACCCAGTGCGAAGCGATGGCCATGGTCTGCACCCAGGTCATGGGCCTCGATGCTGCGGTGGCGATGGCTGGATCCGGCGGCCACCTACAGATGAACGTCTACAAACCGCTGATTGGCTTCAATCTGCTGAAATCGATCACCCTTCTCACCGATGCCTGCCACAGCTTCCGAGTGGCCATGGTGGAGGGTATCGAACCAAACCGCAGTCGCATCCAACGCGACGTGGAGCAATCGCTAATGCTCGTCACACCGCTGACGCCTGTGATCGGATACGACAAGGCAAGTGCCATCGCTAAATACGCTCACGAGCAGGGATCAAGCCTGCGCGATGCGGCCCTGGAGCTGGGCTATGTCAGTGCTTCGGAGTTCGATCGGATTGTCGATCCGTCGGCGATGACAAGCTCTTAATCGTCTCGAGAAACAAGGTCCAAGCCTGCCCTTCACGTCGAATACAGCAAACAAAAAAACCTTCAGATGCCCCGTTCAGGCGGCCCGCTCAGTCGCTGCACTCAAACCACTGGAGTCAGCAGCCGCGGCCTTGAGGACCTGATCAGCCTCAGCCACTGGGAAACGATTAATTGCACTCAAGGCCAAACGGGCATTGTTGCGGAGCTGCTCGCTAATCGCCTCGCAGTAGGGCACCTGGGTAAGTAAGTCCACCGTGCGCCGCATGATCCGCACCACATCTCCTTCATCCAAAGAGGTATTAGCGATCAGATCATTCCAGTTTGTCCCCTTGGCCCAAGCCTCCACCAATCCCATCAATTCAGGCTCCCACCAAGCTGGCACCACCACCTTGAAGCGCTCCTGCGCCCGCAGAAGCTCCCGACGGATTCCTGACAAATCATGCAGGGCCTCTTCCGCAAGAGGAGGTGCCGGGAATGCACTCCAAAGATCTGGACGATTCACCTCCGTGCTGATGGCCTCAAAAACTGCAGCCAGTTCTGCCGGAGGCAGCTCATCAAGATGACCACTCATCAGTGCCAGGCCAAGCCAAAGCTCGTTGTCGCCACGAAGAGCTGCAACGGTGCGACCGATCTCTGTTGGTTCCAAATCATCCAGACAGCCAAAATGGCGAAGGATTTCAATCAGAGCAAGGAAGGTATCCCAGTGCCGGTTGGAGCGGTGATGGAGCAATTGCTGGCGCTCAGCGATTTCATGCTCAAGATCTTCCATGCGACGCCTGTGCTTCTTGAGTTGCTTGCGATCTCCCCAACGATGGGCCGAATGCCCCCCTAACTGATCTTCCAACTCCTTGACCAGGCGAACTTGAGACAACACCTCGCCAGCCAAGTCGTACTGAGCTGTGGTCATATCATGGCGACGGGCCATGTGCGCTACTGCCAAAGCCAGACCGCCACTGTCCTGATCGCCATGACGAAGTTCACCGGAACGGCTCAGATCAGGCGACTTCACGCCATCAACTTGCAAACAGCTCAATTCCGCATGCAAACTCACCACGGCCTGACAGGGCAAGAGGATCCAAACGTTGTCCTGGGTCAAACAAAGCAGGAGCGGGAACTGGCCCGGGCCATCGCACTTCTCAACGATCACAGCAGGGGTCACCCCACCACGCAGACGAGGTGACTTGAGGCTCACCAACGTTCCCACGCTCGAAAACTGAAGAGCTGTCGTCAATTCATGCGCCAGTGTTTCTTCAGCCTGCTGCTGAAGAATCCTGAGCAGGCGCCTTTCTTCCCTAAGGCGGCCACGCTGTTTTTCGTATTCTTCAAAGTCCTCCCAAGGCACATCACCAGCGGTACCTTGCAGCTGGCCCAGCTGCAAGCGCAACTCACCCAGATGTTGTTCTTCCTCGACCAAATCCAAACTGGCGAGGTAACGGCCAAAGCTGCGCTCCACTAGCTCCCTAGCTTTGGCCAAGTCATGACGTTGCAACAAGTTGAGAACCATGCCGTAGCTGGGAGTGAACTGACTCACCAGCGGATCAGAAGGGCTTGTCGCTAGTTGACCTGCCTCTCTCACCCCTTCAAATCGACTCTGGACAGTCACCACATAACCCTCTGTGTCCAAACCGCGGCGGCCTGCACGACCAGCCATTTGCAGAAACTCACTGGCCATCAGGGGCCGGTGCCCGCGTTCAGTGCGCTTGGAAAGAGATGCGATCACGGTGCTGCGCGCCGGCATGTTGATGCCCGCAGCCAACGTTTCGGTGGCAAACACTACCTTCACTAACCCCTGCTGAAACAACTCCTCGATCAGCTCTTTCCAAGCAGGGAGCACTCCTGCGTGATGAGACGCGATCCCACGCAACAACGCATCGGCATGGATTCCATCGCGCACCGCTTCAGGATTCGCGGCTGTGTAGGCCTGAAGCCGTTTGCGAATGATCGATTGCTCGGTCTCGCTTACCAAACACTGCACTCCAAGATCGCGAACAGCCTTGTCGCACCCACGACGACTAAAAATGAAATAGATCGCGGGAAGCATCTCCCGCTGAGCCATTTGAGCCACCACAAAGCTGATGGGCGGTGCTTCCGGCTGAGGCGGCCGAGGAGAACGCCCTTTGCGCTTGTGTCCTTTTGGAGCACGCCAAACCTTGCAATTGGTATGGATGCCAGTTCCCTGTTCATTCAGAAGCGGATGGAGGCCCTTGGCACTGCAGAAGCTGAAGTGCAGAGGCACCGGACGGAAATCACTGATCACGAGCCGAGTCGGACCATGAACTTTTTCGATCCAATCGGTGAGTTGCCCCGCATTGGCGACGGTGGCTGACAACGCCACCAGTTGGACAGAAGGGGGGCAGTGAATGATCGATTCTTCCCAGACAGTGCCCCTCTGAGAGTCATTCATGTAGTGGCACTCATCGAGCACGACCGACTCCACGTCTGCAAGAGGGTCGTCATGCTCGTCCGCTTCTGCGTAGAGCATGTTGCGGAAGATCTCGGTGGTCATCACCACCACTCGCGCCTCACGGTTGACACTCAGGTCACCCGTCATCAAGCCAACATTTTCAGCTCCAAACTGCTCACGAAAATCACGCAGCTTTTGATTGGATAAAGCCTTAAGAGGAGTTGTGTAAAACACCTTTTGGCCGTGGGAAATCGCCCGATGAATCGCGTATTCGCCAACCAGCGTTTTGCCAGATCCAGTGGGCGCACTCACTACAACAGAATGGCCTTGATTCAGTGCATCGATCGATTCCAACTGGAACCCATCCAAAGGGAATGGAAACAGTTGAGAAACATCTGGTGACACCATGGTTTGATCCTAGAGATGGCTCGAGCAGGGAGCAGCAAACTGGCCAACATGTGCAGCCCGTCTCAAGCCCGCCGCCGTCAGCTACGCACCTGGAGGCCCAGTCCAGATGGAACGCGTCTACTCCCTGCCAACTCGGCCCCTGAGGGAGATGAAAAGCAGCGTTCTCTGGTGGATTTAGCCAGCAACGACTACCTCAATCTGGCTCAGCACCCAGAGCTCATCGCGGCAGCGAAGGAAGAAATCAACCGAAGTGGCGTTGGAGCCGGTGGGTCCAGGCTCATAAGTGGTAGCCGCCCCGTGCATGACCAACTCGAGACGCAATTAGCGAGCTGGCTGGAGCAAGATCGGGTGCTTCTTTACCCCAGCGGCTTTCAAGCCAATATTGCTGCCGTTTTTGCTCTCGCCGACCGCCACGTACCCGTGCTAGCTGACCGGCTTTGTCATTACTCCTTGCTCACCGGAGTACAAGCCAGTGGTGCGCGGCTTCAGCGCTTTTCTCACAATGACCTCAAAGACCTGAACCGCAAGCTGGAGCGCTGTCATCAATTGTACCCGGGACACAAACCACTCGTCATCACAGAAAGCCTGTTCAGCATGGAGGGCACAAGCCCAGACCTAGCCACCATGGCAGAGCTCTGCGCCAGTCATGGTGCCCGACTGCTTGTGGATGAAGCCCATGCTCTTGGAGTGCTGGGCGAGGGCGGGCGAGGGCTCTGCCAAGCCTTACCAAGCAATGCTGTGACCCTGCTTAGTGGAACTTTTGGGAAGGCCTTTGGCAGCGGTGGGGCGTTTCTTGCCTGCGGTGCAGAACTCGGAGAGACCCTTCTCCAATCCAGTGGCGCCTTTCGATACACCACGGCCTTGGCACCTCCCCTTGCAGCAGCAGCTCTCACCGCATTGACACTGATGCAACGCCATCCGCATTGGTCTGGGGAACTCATCACAAAAAGCCAGCACTGGCGTTCCGCTCTCGCTGCTGCTGGGTGGGCGCGACCAGGTGGTACAGGTCCGATTCTGCCTCTCGTGATCGGTACCGACCAAGCAGCCTTAGATCGCCAACAGCAGCTCGAAAATGCAGGGCTGCTGAGCGTGGCCATTCGCCCCCCCACTGTTCCTGAAGGGACTGCCAGGCTGCGCCTAGTGGTGCGTCGGATCATGCCTGATCGGACATTGGAACAATTGCTAAGCGCCCTTCCTATCAGTTGAGATCACGATGAAACAGGTCATCGCCATGCATGGGTGGAGCGGCGACAGCCACGCCTGGGTGTCCTGGATCCGCCACTTCAAACATCACAACTGGTCGTGGCAGAGCGGTGAACGTGGTTATGGGAAGTGCCAGGTGCACATCCCCTTCTGGCATGACGATCAAGATCCACTCGAACAGCAACGCCGCGTGGTCGTTGGCCATTCCCTAGGACCACATCTGCTGCCAGATGCCGTGTTGGCCCAAGCCACCGATCTGGTTTTACTGGCGAGTTTCTCAAGGTTTGTCCCTCAAGGTCCTAAGGGTCGAGCACTCACTATTGGCCTCAACGGTATGCACCGCTGCCTAGGTAGCAGCGAAGAATCAGAGATGCTGAACAATTTTTTGGCACGGGCGGCATCACCTTCCTCATCAGTTGGCCTCTCGCATGGCCCCATCAATGAAGGACTTTCTGCCGACGGCCGTCATCGATTAAGCGACGACTTAGATCGATTAATCGCCTGTACAGAGTTACCCCTAGGGCTTCAAGAAACAACTCGAGTGCTCGTGGTGGAAGCAGGTCAAGACGCCATTGTTCTTCCGGCCGCTAGAGAGGAGCTGCGCGCCGCACTTGAGACGAAACTCAAGTGTCCGGCTGAACACTGGCTGATCCGCGAAAGCGGGCACGCGCTTTTGGTTCCAGATCTCCTAATCCGAGTTCAGCGGTGGCTGGATCACGAGCAGGGAGAGCGATGAGCAACACCTGGGGCTCAAAGGTTCTAGACGGCTTTGATGGCTCAGCAACCCAATACAACCGTGCTGCCCGTCTGCAAAAGGCCATGGCCTGGCGGATAGCAGGTCACTGCCAGCGTCTGCCAATCCCGTCGGGCCGATGGCTGGATCTTGGGAGTGGAACCGGGCTTCTGGCCGATGCTCTCGAACATCGACACCCTGGAAAGATCGTGGAGCGCATCGATGGAAGTCCATCCATGCTCGCCTGCTGTACACGTCAAGATCAAACTCAGCTTTGGGATTTGAATCAGCCTTTACCTGTTTGGCGAGACCCACCAACTCTCATTGCCTCAAGTTTCTGTTTGCATTGGTTATCTGATCCAGCAACGACACTTCGTCATTGGTTCGAGCGGCTTGCTCCCAATGGTTGGTTAATCGTTGCTCTACCAATTGAAGGCTGCTTCCCTCAATGGCACGCTGCGGCCAGTCAAGCGTCTGTTCCCTGCTCGGCCCTGCACTTCCCATCATCCAAAGACTTGATTGCTTTATTACCCAACGAACAGATCAGACGACAGGAAAAGCTGAGTTTTAGCGAACAAGCCAACCACATCACAGCACTCCTGGGACCGATGAAAGCCATTGGCGCCGGGACCAGCACATGTGCATCTCTCAGCGTGAAGCAATGGCGTCAGCTGAACACCGACTGGCCTGCACGCTGTGCCGAAGGTCGGATCAAATTGACTTGGGTGATCCAACTACTGATGATTGAGCGATGAATACTTCCTCCGCTCAGGTCGTCATTTGCGGAACAGACACCGATGTCGGTAAGACCATTGTCAGCGCTCTGTTTGTTCAGGGATTGGGAGCCACTTACTGGAAACCAGTCCAAAGCGGTACTGAAAACGGTGGGGATCGTCAACGTGTTATCGACCTGCTTCAGCTGCCTAAAGAAAAATGGCGAAAGGAAGCCTATGCCTTCTCAGCTGCTGTTTCACCGCACTGGGCTGCTGAACAAGATGGACAATGCATCGATCCTGATCAACTCAAATTACCAACCGTGGATGGTCCACTTGTGGTGGAGACTGCCGGCGGCTTGATGGTTCCACTCACACGTAACTGGATTCAGATCCAACAGTTGGAACGGTGGAGACTTCCGGTTGTATTAGTGGCCCGTAGCGGATTAGGCACTCTTAACCACACGCTTCTCAGCTTGGAGGCACTACGGAGAAGAACGATCCACTGCCTTGGGCTGGTCATCAATGGACCACATCATCCCGACAATGCACTCACCCTGAAGCAACTCGGCGATGTTGCTTTGCTGTGCGAATTACCACCTCTTGAACATCTCAATGCAGCTGCCCTTGCCTCGCAATGGCATGTTCAGAACGTGAAAGCTAAGGTCGAAACCGAAATCATTCGTTTTCAGGCTTCGAGATGAACCGTCGTCAGACCGGAGCCGCAGTGGCCATTGCTCTCCTTTGCGCAGGAATTTTGGTTTTGCTCACTGACGTTGAAGTTGGGATTGTGCGCTGGGTCAACTGTGGCCCTTTCTCAACTGAAGCTGAGAAAAAAAGCGAAGTCTGCCGCTGATGTCACAAAAACCCATTAATCGGCATCTGCAACGGAGTTGTGTCTAAGAACCACCACCCCCACCTTTGGCCACCGTTCACACAAATCTCTACGAGTCCTCCAATGGAGAGGGTGCTGCGTGGAAACGGTGCGTTGCTTTACCGCGATGAAGGGCCACCGTTAATTGATGCGATCAGCAGTTGGTGGGTCACCCTGCATGGCCATGCTCACCCCCATATCGCAGAAGCAATCTCGGAGCAGGCCAATACGCTTGAACAAGTCATTTTCGCAGAATTCACGCATCCGCAAGCCGAACGATTAGCCGATCGTTTAGCTGCCAAAACGGGATTAGATCGAGTCTTTTTCTCAGATAATGGCTCAACTGCCGTCGAGGTTGCTCTCAAAATCGCCATTCAGTGGTGGCACAACCAAGGAGAACCAAGGCAACAGATCATTGCCTTCGACGGCGCTTATCACGGAGATACGTTTGGTGCGATGGCTGTAGGGGCTCGCAATCTCTTTAGCGAACCTTTTGACCCGCTTTTGTTCCCAGTTGCTCGTGTTCCTTGGCCGGCCACTTGGTGGGACGACGATCACATCGAACAGCGTGAACAAGCAGCACTTACCCAGTTAGAGGCCGCCCTAGAGACACCAACTGCCGCAGTCATCCTCGAGCCACTGGTCCAGGGAGCCGGTGGAATGAGCATGGTGCGTCCGGCCTTTCTTCAAGAAGTGCAAAAAAGAGTTCGAAACGCTGGAACCTTGTTGATCGCCGACGAAGTA
Source organism: Synechococcus sp. AG-679-C18 (assembly GCA_003210755.1). Taxonomy (GTDB): domain Bacteria; phylum Cyanobacteriota; class Cyanobacteriia; order PCC-6307; family Cyanobiaceae; genus Synechococcus_C. The sequence continues at coordinate 41,163 of QCUL01000013.1, read as the reverse complement.
CTCACAGGCTTCGGGCGTTGCGGTGATTTCTTGGCGACACAAAGGGCAGGAATCAAACCTGATCTCGTCTCGCTGTCAAAAGGATTGACCGCTGGCTTCCTTCCCATGGGCATCACCATGGCCAGCGGTGCTGTATTCGATGCCTTCGTCGGCACCGAGCCGAGCTTGACGCTTTGGCACGGCCACAGTTTCACTGCTAACCCGCTGGGGTGCGCCGCAGCCAATGCCAGTCTTGACCTTCTCGAAGCAGAACCTGAAAAATACCTGGGTTTTGAAGCGAGACATCGATCGCACTTAGAGCTTTTGGCGAGTCATCCAGGCATCAAGCATGTTCGGGTGATCGGGACCATTGCAGCCTTTGATCTCGTCGTTAGCGACCAAGAGGGGTATCTCAACCCTGCGGGAAAAGTGTTACGACGCTTAGCTAGAGACAGAGGAATACTCATTCGACCACTCGGTCAAGTTGTTTATTTACTTCCACCGCTTTGCATTAGCGAGGATCAATTGAGCCATTGCTATGCCGTTCTCCAGGAAGCCCTCGATCTCTTGCAAGATCAATAAAAGCGATCAAGCAAGTCACTCAGAGCTGAATCTCATGGGCCCAGACGCAGGGCAGCCTCCACATCAGCACGTGAAAGTCCGTAGGGAAATACGCAAGGACGAGGTGCTTCTTTCGGGCTCCAAATGACGGCTAGATCTGTCTGCAGCAGACGAATTTCGGCAGTCCATCTCGTTTCCTGCCAAGACCAACAACAAGGGTCATCTTCCAACCGCCGTGCTCCAAGCTCCTCGAGCCAATGCTCAAGTGCCTGGAGTGAATGCTGATTCAAAGGAGTTTCCGCTGGAGGCATCGACACCATCAAGGGCTCCACGAGTCAACGTCTCCTCAGTAGTCTGCTCGGCCACCAACCAACTGGGCTGAACCTGAAGCGCCATTCCCCTGCTCCAGGCCACACCAACACCAAGTGATAAGCATAAAAACAAAGCCCCAACCAACATCAGAAGCGCTAACCACTCGCCTCCAGAAAGAGGTCGTCGCTCACCAATTGCCGTTGCAGAAGACACCGGATACGAAGGCAGAGGTGCGTGCTGCTGTTGCCACAGTTGATCCTGCTGGATCAACTGAGCGTCATAAATCTGACGCAAATGAGGATCTGCGAGCTGGTCATAGGCCTCTCTCAACAGTTGGAACTGACGAGCTGCTTCCTCTGCAGGCAGCATGGTCGTATCTGGATGAACCGATTTGCTTAAACGCCGAAACGCCCGACGCAAGGTATCGGCATCGACTCCATGGCTCACTCCCAGCCGTTCGTAGTGAGTCGAGGCCTTCATGACGTCCTTCTTTTGGCAGATCATGAGAGTGCATTCTAGAAAGAGTCGCTGTCCTGGCAGCCATGCCAGAAGTAAATACCTTCTATGAGGCTGGTCCTGACCTATGGCAGTGCCTAGGTTGGCAGCCCAAAGACATTCAGATAGCTCAATTTAAAAAACTTCAAGCCCTGCTGCGCCATTGGAACAGCAGAGTCAATCTCACACGTTTGGTGGAGAGCGAAGACTTCTGGATCACCCAGGTCTTTGATAGCCTCTGGCCTCTTGAAAATGAGCTGCGCAACCCCGACTTGCCACGCCGCTGCATCGATGTGGGAACTGGAGGAGGGTTCCCTGGCCTGGCCGTAGCAATTGCCCTTCCAGGGACCACACTGACGCTTGTCGATTCAGTTGGTCGCAAAACCGCTGCAGTAGCTGCTATGGCCCAATCTCTTGGTCTCGAAAATCGCGTGGAAGTCCGCACCGAACGGGTTGAGCTGACTGGTCAAAAGAGGGGTTGTCGCGGACAGTTCGATCTTGCCCTGGCGAGAGCTGTGGCAACTTCCCCAGTAGTAGCGGAGTACCTCGTCCCACTTTTGACCCTTCAAGGGCAAGCACTTCTCTATCGTGGTCACTGGAGTGTCGAGGATGAAGCAAACCTCAAGAGAGCGTTGGTCCCTCTCAAAGCAAAGCTTGTGAATTGCAAACAAGTCAACCTGCCTGCTGGGCGCGGTGTTCGCACACTCGTTCGAATCAAACCATTAGGGCCATGTCCAAAGAGCTATCCCCGCTCTGTTGGTCTACCAAGCCGACTTCCGTTAGGGGCTTAGGCAGAAGATGAGCGTCTCTGAGAAAAGCCACCAACCCGTTCTCTCAATCCACGGAGCAAGCCTGGGATCTTTTCAGCCCAGGGGCTTTGGTGCAAAACAGCTCGAAGATCACTCTCACTGACCTCAAGATCCAGGGCATCGGCATTGAAGCCAGGGTGCCAGTCCCCAGCATGCCCAAGGAGTCCGTAACGGGCACGGGCATAACTCTCCAAATCCCAGGCTTCAAGCATGTTGTGAAGCCATAGCAACACAGGAAGGTTGATGCCTCCTGGAGTGTCTTTCCAGTGTGGCAACCCTTCGCGCCAAGACATAAGCCAGGGCTCGCCAAGAACTTGTAGTGCTTGATCACGCAACCGATCTTCAATTGGAGCGATCAAAGTCTCGGCAGAATCCAGCTGCTGTGCTGCCTCAAGGTGAAGATCGAGATCTCCTGGCTTAGATGCACCAACGCTGATGGTGTGCACCCGAAGATCACGCAAACAAAACAGATCGTTAAAAACAATTGGATGAAGGGGGGCGCAGAGCTGCTGTAACAGCAGCGAGGGCGTATGCAGATGCCCACCTTTATCGGTGGGACTGATGATGAACACCCCCATGTCATGCCGTTGGGCAGAAGCAATGGCTGGTTCGTTGTCTTGCCGGATGTAGTACCAGTGAAGGTTGACGTAATCAAAGGCGTCGGAATGAATGGCGGCTTCTATAACGCTGGTATCTCCATGGGTGGAGAAGCCCACATGATCGATTCGACCCTGTCGCTGCCAGCGGCGCACCACCTCCATGCAGCCACCTGATCGAAGGGTTTGGTCAAGTTGGTCCATCCTGTTGATTCCGTGGATGGCTAGCAACTCAACTCGCTGGACATTGAGACGCTCCAGGCTGAGTTCGAGCTCGGCTTCAAAAACAGCTGGATCCTCTCTAGGCGGGACTTTGGTTTGAAGGATGCGATCCGGATCAGGGAATTGTGGAAGGGCCCAACCCAATTGCCGTTCCGAGCTCCCGTAGTGACGGGCTGTCTCTAAGTGGTGAAACCCGAGCTCGACCGCACGATCGAGAGTTTCCTGAACAGTTCGCTGAGCCGCATTAGTAATCTCACTTTCCTTGAGATCCGACCAACTTTGCTGAAATCTCATGCCTCCAAGCGAGAGGACAGGCATAGCAAGCTCCGTTCGTCCAAAACGACGAGTAGGCAAAGCCGAGAGAGCCGTACTTTTCATCGCAAATCAGACCTGATGCCGCCGAGGCAGAATTCGCCGCGGACGGGCTGGCGAAGGCACGCCAAGAGGGAAAAGCTCTTGTGAGTCAAGTTGGTCTCGCAATCCATTGAGGTCATCAAACGCGACCCAATGAATGCAATCCACAGGACAGGTTTCGATGGCCTCTTGAATCAGTTCAGGGCTGTCTCCGTCCTGACGAATGGCACGGGAGCGGCCCAAATGAGGCTCAATAATGAATGTGTTGCATGCAACATGAGCGCAATAACGGCAACCGATACAAACAGCTTCATCAACCCAAACAGCTTTGTCTGCCAAGGAACCACCCAGGACAGGTTCCATGCCACTGGGTTGATGGTCTTCAAGAGATGATGCTCTGTAGGCAGCAACCGGAGCATCAGCAGCGTGATCCACCGTGTTATCCCGTGCCCCCGCCTGAAAGTCAGGCATCCCACCTTGTAACAACCAGCTCGATCGATCCATCCTGACAATCACGTTGCTCGGCAACGTCAAAGCCCTCGTTCACGGACGCCTTCAACACGGTATTGAGTGCATAGCGTTGAGTCAGACGAGACAAGAAACGTTCAATCGGCATTGGTTGGCGCCACAAATCAAGATCGGTCACAAACTCATAGGCAGCATTGGTTTCATTCCAAAGAAAACCAAAATCCGCACTGTCCTGAAGGGTGACAGCCAGCTCAGCTTCCACTGTCTGACCTCGATAACCCCTGACGGGATGGCCGCCCTGATGCGGCTCGTAACCAAGATCTTGAAGAGCGGAAACTAAGGACTCACGCTGGCGGAGTTCTGTTTTAACGGTGCTGAAATGGGACATCAAGAGGGCTCCACGAACTGTGACTGGGTCTGGGTTTGGGTTGTGATGTAGGCGTCAGAAGTTGGCTGGCGGCGTTCCACCGTGCCTAGGACTGCTTCCAAATGTTCAGTAAGTAGAAGACAATCGTCACCTTCAACACCTTCCACGTGCTCTTCGACGCGGCCGTCGGGACGAATTCGGAAACGAAGCGTGCGCTGAGGCATGCACCACAACCAACAATGAGCAGATGTTAAAGGCGAGAACGCGAAGCTGATGGGCTTCTTGTTACGTCGTCCTGTTAACCAAGCAATCCCTCGTCCATCAAGGTTTGAAGTCGATCCAAAACATCGGGAGATTCCATCTGCTCAAGAGCAGTGCGGGCCTCGTCTTGAACCGACCTCTCACGATCTTGCAAGAGTGCCCGGACAAACACCTCAATGACCTCAACGCGACGAGGCTCAACGAGATGATCGAGCAGCCGACCTAACGCCCAAATGCAATTACTACGCACCACAGATTCACTATCAATGCGAAGGCTTATGAGCAATTGACCTGCTGCTGGATCTGCTTTTGCCGCTGATGTGATTCCAGCTTCTGCAAGTGAAACTGAAGCCCACAAACGAACAGCGGCAACATCCGTCTGTAGAGCACGAATCAAGGGATTCAGAATTGGCGCATCCGGATAATTTCCAAGACTCCAGGCCGTGGCCTTACGCACATAGGCATTGCTGTCATCCTGAAGCAACCTCAGGAGTGGGCCAACAGCAGGGGGGGAAGGATTACGGCCGAGGGCGTACACAGCGCTCATGCGCACTACCGGGCAAACCTCCTCTAACAGAGGCAGAAGCAGCGGGACCGACCGAGGATCCCGATGCTCACAAAACACACGTAAACCTTGAAGACGCTGTTCATGCCCCTGCTGCAACCAACTCAGGGCCTCATCACACTGACGAATGGCGTTTAAAGCATCCTGTTCTGGATCATCGATGTCGATATCGTCGAATGGATCACCAACCTCTTCAGCTTCAAGCTCACGAGCAAGCACGTCAGGATCAATGGCCAGATTGGCCAGCCGTTGTTCACGATCCAGTGGCAAACGATCGGTCATGAAAGTGATCGTAGAAGTAGCAGGTCAACCGATCGGTGCTGGAGCAAGCATGTCTCCAGGCAGCCAGATACGTGCGCTCACCGCAAAAAGAGCAAGGCCAAACAAAGCCACTATCAGAATAGGAAGGATGGTGCTGCGAAAAAAACTCACTGTTACTGTTTTCAAACCATTGTGGATGCTGATCAAACAGCAAGACGACTGTGACGACCTCGCCAGAGAAGTGAGAGGCAAATAACAGCAAGTATTAAGCCTGACCAACCAATAAGTTGCTGGTGCAGAAGAAACGCGCCCGAGCCGAGCAGCGCACCAAACAGAACACAACTACTCAGCACAAACCTGATCACTAGATCTCGCAGTGATTCAGAAGCCTCAACCTGACAGCGAAGACGCCAGCGCCTCCACCCTGGCCCTGGGGGCTGGACTTGCTGCACGAACCGCTCAAGCACCTCAGCTGACTCAGGGGGAGTTATCAACATCACCACTACCCAAACGACGGCAGTGATTGCGGTGGTAACCATCAACCTGAGTCCGTAGTCCGAGATCTGAAGAAGGGGAACAACAGAAGTCACCAAGCCAACAAAAAATCCACAAACCATTGAAGAAAGCTCTGCAGCAGCATTGATGCGCCACCAGAACCAACGCAGCACCAGAACAACACCTGGCCCCGTCCCAATCGCGATTACCAATCGAAAAACAGTGCCAATGCTGTCGCTGATTAACGCCGTCAGCACCCCAAGGACCAGCAAAAGAACACTGGTTGCCTGCCCCACCAACAGCAACTCCTGCTGGGCGGCGTTAGGCCTAAGGAATCTCTGGTAAAGATCATGAGTGAGATAACTAGCACCCCAGTTCACCGAGGTGCTGACTGTGCTCATGAACGCGGCAACTAATGAAACCACCACAAGCCCTAGGACAACTGGAGGTAGATAGGCCACAGCAAGGGCCGGATAGCTCAATTCCCAGTCGGCCTGATCTGGCAGCAACACCAGGGCCGCAAGTGCCACCAGGACCCACAACCAGCTGCGCAGCAGATAATTAACCACCAAAAACACCCAGCCCGCCAGTCGCGCCTGACGTTCATCACGGGTTGCGAGCATCCGTTGGATGAATTCACCTCCGCCATCACTTCGTCGAAAACTCCACCACTGCACCGTGAGATAAGCCAAAAAAGTGGAGGCACTGATACCCGCGCCTCCAATCCAATCAAATCCAGAACTGGTCCAGCGCCAAGGAACAAGCGACAACACTTCTGGACGGCCCAAATCATTAAGGCTTGCAAGCAGTGCCTCCATTCCACCTGCTGCACGGATCGCAGCCCAAGCCACGGCCAGTGCCCCCAGCATCGCCAAAATCAGTTGCACGAAATCAGTAACCACAACAGCCCAAAGGCCGCCAGCCACCGTGTATACGAGGACCAAAGCTGCGACGATCATCAGCAAAAGCACCGTGTCAGGAAGACCACCCAGTGCTGGAACAGGTCGATCGGACACAATCCCAAGGGCTTGCACTACTTTTCGCATTGCTAAGAACGCGTAGCCGATTCCAATGCAGTTGATCGGAAGAGCGAGCAGAAATGCCTTAGTCCCCCTCAGCCAAGCCGCTGTTAATCCTCCATAACGAAGTTCAGTGAAAGCGGCATCTGTCATCACACCGCTGCGGCGCCAGAGAGGAGCAAACACCACAGCCATCGCCACGTGAGCCAGACCAAAACCCCACCACTCCCAATTCGCCGCTAGTCCTCTGGTTCCCACCAAACCCGCCACGTACAACGGTGTGTCGATGGAAAAGGTGGTGGCAGCCATTGAGGCGCCCGCAAGCCAACCGCTAAGGCTGCGCCCGGCCACGAAGTAGTCCTCTTCTCCCCGATTACGGCGAGCCAGCCAAAGCCCGAGAACTAACGTTCCTACTAAATAAAAGACCAGCAGAAACCAATCGATTGGTGCCATCTGATCCAATCAAGTCAATACCTGCAGTCTCTCCTAAGACCGTCGCTTGCGGCGCAACTGTCCACAAGCTGCATCCTGATCCAAACCACGACTTGCTCGCAGACTCACGGCCACTCCACGACGTTCGAGAACATGCCGAAAGCTCTCAATTCGCTTGGCTGTGGGTCTCTGAAAATCTTCTTCCTCAATGGGGTTATAAGCAATCAGATTCACATGGCTTTGGAAGCCTCCAACTCGGTCAGCGAGTTCAGCTGCATGCTGAGGATGATCATTCACCCCGCCTAGAAGAATGTATTCAAAACTCACACGTCTACCCGTCATCCGAAGGTAATAACGACAATCATCCAGAAGAGCTTCGTAGGGATAAGTTTTTGCGGTGGGAATCAATTCTTCCCTCAATGCCTGATTAGGAGCATGCAGACTTACCGCCAATGTGAACTGAGCACGGCCCAACTGATTAAGAGCAAGTTCAGCTAGCCGAGGGAGAGTGTGAGGCACTCCCACAGTGCTTACTGTGATTCGACGCTGACCAATGCCAAGATCATCATTAATGCAGCGAATCGACTCCAGCACAGCCTCGATATTCAGCAAAGGCTCACCCATTCCCATAAACACAACGTGAGAAGGCCGACGATCCATCACCTCACGAATACTGAGCACCTGCGCAACGATTTCATGGCCAGCAAGAGAGCGCTGTAACCCTCCCTTACCTGTCGCACAAAAACGGCATGCCATCGGGCACCCCACCTGACTGGAGACGCAGACGGTGAGGCGTTGGTCAGTGGGAATCCCAACGGTCTCAAGCGTTTCACCATCCTTGGTACCAAGAAGCAATTTTGTTGTGGCATCAGCTGCAACGCTTCTCTCCTGCTCGTGAAGGCGCCCAACCAATACTCCCTGCTCCTGAAGAGAAGCTCGCCAAGCCTTAGGGAGCACAGTGATGTCTTGGACATCATGAGCACCCTTGAAGTAAAGCCAGTCATGAAGCTGTCGGCCTCGGAATGCGGGTTGTCCCTGCGTGACAGCCCACTCCTCCAGCTCGGAAACGCTTCGACCGAGAAGCGCGCTTATCACCAAATCAACAAGCCGTGTCCAAGCTTGATCTCAACAACTAATAAAGCGATGAAGCCGAGCATGGCAGCGCGACCATTCAGCTTTTCGGTATGAGTATGAAAACCAAAGCGGGGGAGTTTCCGCTTTGGGATCAGGGAAGGCTCAATCATGAGCGGAATCGAGAGGGATAAACAGTTTGGAGCGGCAAGAGCCACTCATCGGGACAGCAAGGAGAGATTAATCATCGCTTAGGAGTCCTTCCTCCTGTAAACCCTCAACCGCAGCGGGGTCAAGCACCTGCTCTTCAGCAAGATCAGTATCGGCACCAGGGCGAGTAAATGCAGCAAAATTGCTTGCCTCTGCCTCGATGCCATGGCGGCTGCGGGTGGCCTCTAAATCTGCGGCGCTGGGATCGTCCAGCAGAGCCGTCGATTTAGCAGCAGGAGCTGCCGGCATATCAACGGTGTAATCAGGACGAAGATTCTGCATTCGGCGGTAGCCGGCAGGATCCTCAGAGAGGATATCGGGATGAGGACCTGCTTCCGCTCTCAACTCCTCTTCAAAACCGCTGAAGCCTGTGCCTGCTGGAATCAGGCGACCGATGATCACATTTTCCTTAAGACCACGCAACCAATCGCTCTTACCCTCAATCGCTGCTTCAGTTAGCACGCGCGTGGTCTCCTGGAAGGAAGCCGCAGAGATGAAGCTATCGGTGTTGAGAGATGCCTTGGTAATACCAAGCAGAACTGGTGTGAATTCGGCAGGTGCTCCACCAGTGATCGACATCGCCTGATTGGTGTTCTCAACCTGACGAAGTTCGATCAACTCTCCGGGGAGAAGCGTGGTATCGCCAGCATCCTCGATACGGACTTTGCTGGTCATCTGACGGACAATCACCTCGATGTGCTTGTCGTGAATCGATACTCCCTGCGACTTGTAGACGTTCTGCACTTCAGTAACAAGACGATGCTGAAGCTTGGCGATCGCCTCCTGAGCCGCATCCATCAGGGGCTTACGGCTGCGCAGATCCTCAAAGAAGCACTCGAGCAACTCATGCGGATTAATTGGACCGTCTGTAAGAAGTTCACCGGCATTGACTTGCTGGCTATCACTCACCATCACATTGCGACCGAGAAGAATGGGATATTCAGCAATCGCATCATCCGATTCGATCACGGTCACCGTGGTGAACTCATCATCTTCACCTTGCTTGATTTCAACCGTTCCAGGCTTTTTACAGAGGATGGAAGATTCACGAGGACGTCTGGCCTCGAGCAGCTCCTCAATCCGGGGGAGGCCTTGAACAATGTCACCAGTCTTCTGACGTTCAAAGACCAGAAGAGCAAGTCCGTCTCCTCGCTGCACGAGATCGCCATCGCGAACATGCAACAAGGAGTCGGGGGAAATCATGTACGGACGACCTAGACGCATGGTGACGGAACTATCGCCTACCTGCTCCACCTCACCGCAGCAATCGAAAAGCTGTCCGTTCGCCAGGGATTCGCCATCCACAACGCGCTGCCCAACAGTGACTACTGGAACCCCGGATGTATTGATCGTGATGGTGTCTTCTGGCCTCTCAACAATCAAACGGCGAACTGGCTCGTCTTCTGTTGCTTCTGGCATCTCAGCAACACCAGCCTGCTTGCACAGAATCTGAGTTGTGGCAACAACGTCTCCTGCCTTGATGGATTGCCCATCTTCAACCTGGAGTTCGGTGTGAGTAGACCCATGACTGGAGTCTGAGATGGTGTCACGGCGAACCAGGATGCTTTCAAGAATAACGAGCTGAAGACGCTCAATCGTTTTAGCCCTCTTGTCAGGAACCGCTTCCACATCCACAGTCATTTGTGGCGTTGTGTCGAAAGTTTCCAAGATGAGTTGAGTACGCAATAACTCAACTCCTTCGACTGATTTGACCAACTCATTATCTTTGAAGGCCAAACGTTGGGTGGCTTTGATCCCTAGGTGGGGACCATTGGGCTGCTTGACATGACCCAAATCAGGAAGCTGTGCCTCATTAGGAATCGTGTATTCCTCCACAGGACGCAAGAGCAGACCGGTGCCCTCTGGAGTTTCAACAGCCTGAACAAACACCATCACATCAGTACTGATGCCCTTAGCGATCGCTTCTCCTGGGTTGACCATCACGCCATCGCCCTGGAAACGCTCTAGCGCTTTCTTCTCCGTACAGAGATGGAAACCACCTCCCCGAACAATAATCTCCCGAAGAATGTCATTCTTTTGAGTAACAGTAACAATGCCTGCAGTCTGACTAAAGATATCCTTCACAACTTCGGTTCCAGCTTCAATCCACTGACCGTCAGTAATCATCAACAAAGAAATATCTTTATTGATTTCATGCGTCTCCTGAGGAATCCATAACAATGTTCCTCCCTTATTAACTTCGTACCCATTTTTGGCAGAACGTGCTTTTTTAATCGCCAATCCAGGCGCAAATTTGACTAATCCTCCGGTTTGAGTGCGAAAACGATCATCAGCAAGTTCAGCTACCACTTCTGCGTTGCCGATTTTGCTTCCAGGAATGGTGTTCAAGCGATAACGAGTGCCATCTTTAGCCTCAAGGTTCCAAATCTCACCAGCGTGCGTTGACTCGCCGAGAAGTTTGAAATCACGGAGGGTCATTGCAGTAGTAACGATCTGCACCTCACGCGAATCGCCCAAGGCTTCGCGCAAGCGAATCGCACCGCCGTATTCACTGGCCTGACTGGCTTCAGCTAATACCTGAGCCTCGATGACGGACCCGCCAGAAGAGACAACAGGGCGCGCGTTTGGCGGCAAATTGTAGACATCACCAGCAAGAACCCACATCCGGCCCAGACGCTGGGCTTTGTGGGTGATGTTGCCCTGCCTGTCAGTCACCTCGCGGGGCTGAATTGTGGGGTCATAGCTGACCTGACCAGCCAAGTCGCAGATCACATCCTTCGTGGCTTTCTCAACGCTCTTCTGCACGGCACCAGCCGCAATTGTGGCCACCGTCACGTCAGACTCGATCTTCTGACCGTCATCGACAAACAGAAGCGAACCATTAGTTATTTCGATCTTCTGTGGCTTGCCACTTCCATGGGGCTTAATCGTGAGAGAAAAGTCCACATCAGATTGCTGTGCATTCACACCATGCGGTGTGCGGTAGGGACGCACTCTCGCTTTCGAACCAAATTCGACTGTGCCTTCCAATTTTGAGCGCACCACGCCACTCTCGGCCGTTGACACACCACCGGTGTGGAATGTTCTCATCGTGAGCTAGGTACCAGGCTCACCAATGGATTGAGCCGCGATGATTCCAACCGCTTCGCCCAAATCAACAAGGTGATTGTGTGCGAGAGCCCAGCCGTAGCACTTGCGGCATACGGAACGATTCGCTTCGCATGTGAGCGGAGAACGCACCATCAACGCAGAGACGCCGGCAGCTTCAAAGCGTTTGGAGAGGGGTGGATCGATTTCAGTGTTGCGCTCAACAATGACCTCACCATCAGCTCCAAGCACCTGATCGGCGGTCAATCGTCCGACAAGACGATTGCCAAAACGACCGTCCTCTGCCTTGACCATGATCGAGCGCATGGTGCCGCAGTCGTCCTCTCTGACGATCACGTCTTGGGCGACGTCCACCAAGCGGCGTGTGAGGTAGCCGGAGTCAGCCGTACGCAGCGCGGTGTCCACCAATCCCTTACGGGCGCCGTACGAAGAGATCACGTACTCCGTGACCGTGAGTCCTTCTCGGAAATTGGTGCGAATCGGAAGGTCAATAATCTCCCCTTGAGGGTTTGCCATCAAACCCCTCATGCCCACCAGCTGACGAACTTGGGACATGTTGCCCCGAGCCCCAGAGTTGGCCATCATCCAAACCGAGTTGAGCGGATCGTTGTCGTTGAAGTTCTTTTTAACAGCATCAACCAAGCGCTCGTTGGTCTCAGTCCAGGTATCGATCACCTTGGTGTGACGCTCAACCTCTGTAATCACACCGAGCCGGTAGGACTCCTCCGTTTCGGTAATGAGTTCTTCAGCCTGATCGAGTAAATCTTTCTTCGCAGCGGGAACTTTGAGGTCGTTCACCGAAATCGACACAGCCGCCTGAGTGGCGTACTTGAAACCGAGATCCTTGAGTTGATCGGCCATCGAAGCGGTCGCAGCCGTTCCGTGATTCTTGAAGGCCCATGCAACAAGTTCCTTCAGGACCTTTTTATCAACAACACGGTTGCGGAACGGAGGTGGCGTTTTGGCTAACGCTCGAGATTTGGCATGAGCAGCAGCAGCTGCAGCCTTGGCGGCTTTAGTGGCCTTTGCGGACTTGCGAGATTTTGAAGGAGTTGAGGTCATGACAGCGCTTGGAACAGAAGGAAAGGAAAAGCTTTTAGAGAGGGGCTTTAGGTGGCTGCCACCGCGTCGATGATCGTGTGATTCATCACCACACGTCCCACAGTCGTGAGGATGTAACGGCTAATCAAAGCGCCATCTTCGTCGAAGCGATCACGGCGATAGGTCCACTGTTCAAAGCGCGTGCCATCGCTGAGGGTCTCGCTAGAGATCGGCTCTTCACGCTCTTCTTCATCCTCAACCTCCCCGTTGAAGCGCACCCAGACCCAGTCATGCAGGGTGATTCTCTTGTCCTCAAATGCGTGAATCACATCTTCAAGGCAGGAGTAAGTGCGGGAGCGATCACCGAACTCAATAGGTTGCATTTGGGGCTGCAGAGCCGTTAGGTAATACGAACCAAGCACCATGTCTTGGGAAGGCGTGATGATTGGATCACCTGTTGCTGGAGAGAGAATGTTGTTGCTAGCCAACATCAACATGCGCGCTTCCGTTTGTGCCTCGATTGCTAGTGGCACGTGCACGGCCATTTGGTCACCATCAAAGTCAGCGTTAAACGCTGGACAAACCAGGGGGTGAAGTTGAATCGCTCGGCCATCCACCAACTTGGGTTCAAAAGCTTGAATGCCTAGCCGGTGAAGAGTGGGAGCGCGATTCAGCATGATCGGGTGACCATCGATCACCTCCTGCAACACCTGCATCACTTCATCGTCAGCGCGCTGAATCAGCTTCTTGGCCGCCTTGATGTTGTTGACGATGTTTTGACGAATGAGGCGATGGATCACAAAAGGCTGGAAGAGCTCGATTGCCATCTCCTTAGGCAAACCACACTGATGCATCTTCAGCTTGGGTCCCACCACGATGACGGAACGACCGGAGTAATCAACACGTTTACCAAGCAAGTTTTGGCGGAAACGACCCTGCTTGCCTTCAATAATGTCGCTCAGTGACTTAAGCGGACGATTATTAGCTCCAACAACAGTGCGACCGCGTCGGCCGTTATCAATTAAGGCATCAACGGCCTCTTGGAGCATCCGTTTTTCATTGCGAACAATGATTTCAGGAGCAAGAATCTCCTGAAGACGGGCCAAACGGTTATTTCGGTTGATAACCCTCCGATACAAGTCATTGAGATCAGAGGTCGCAAAACGGCCTCCATCCAGCTGCACCATTGGGCGTAGATCTGGGGGAATAACCGGAATTGCGTCCAACACCATCCATTCAGGGCGGGCGTTAGTAGCGATGAAGTTATCAATCACCCTTAGGCGCTTAATCAACTTGGCGCGTTTTTGACCTTTACTACTTGCAATATCCTCACGTAGTTGTTCAGCAACCGCGTTGAGTTCAAGATCCTCAAGGAGTTGCTTCAGGGCCTCAGCACCGATACCTACAACAGGTTCATTTTCAATCTCTGAATCTTCAGCATAAATCTCATCTTCAATTTCAAGCCACTCATCTTCCGTGAGCAATTGCTTGTACTTCAAATCTTTATGATCGCCCGCATCGAGCACCACATAACAGTTGAAATAAACAATCTGTTCAACATCCCGCAGAGGCATATCCAAAAGGATGGCCACATAACTGGGAATCCCTTTCAGATACCAAACATGGGAGACGGGAGCCGCCAACTTAATGAACCCCATGCGGTGCCTTCGCACCCGGCTCTCTGTGACCTCAACGCCACAGCGCTCACACACAATGCCGCGGTGACGGACTCGCTTGTACTTACCGCAGTGGCATTCCCAATCTTTAGAAGGACCAAAAATCTTTTCGCAAAACAAGCCGTCCATCTCGGGCTTGAGCGTGCGGTAATTGATGGTTTCAGGCTTTGTGACTTCTCCAACCACCTGTCCATTCGGCAAGGTGCGCTGACCCCACTCCATCACCCGATCGGGTGATGCAAGTGTGATCTTGACGTAGTCGAAGTGGTTCTCTGTACGCAGATTGCTGTTGGTCATTGACGTTTGAGAATGAAGGCGGTTGTGTCGTTTCGTTCGTTGATCCGTCAGTCCTCGTCGTAATCCGCGACGCCTAAGGATTCGTACGTGGGTCTGCTTGGGGTACTACGACGTGGATTCACGTCTTGCATCAGGTCAACTTCCTTGCCCTCATCGGTGAATACAGCGATATCCAGGCCCAGAGATTGGAGTTCACGCATCAGCACCTTGAACGACTCGGGGGTTCCAGGACGGGGAATGGGCTTGCCTTTCACGATGGCATTAAGAGCTTCGTTGCGTCCCTGCATATCGTCCGACTTAACCGTGAGCAATTCTTGCAGCGTGTAAGCGGCGCCGTAAGCCTCAAGCGCCCACACCTCCATTTCACCCAAACGCTGGCCGCCTTGCTGGGCTTTACCACCCAATGGCTGCTGAGTCACCAAGGAGTAAGGGCCAGTGGAACGCGCATGAATCTTGTCGTCCACGAGGTGTACCAACTTCAGGAAGTGGGAATATCCAACCGCCACAGGTTGGTCAAAGGGTTCGCCAGTCCGTCCATCGCGTAGCAGGAGTTTTCCTGGATCTTCAGGGTTGTAAATCCAATCTTTTCCTGGCTGACTCGCCGCTTCCTTGAGGTATGCCTGAACTGTTTGTTGGGACTTCTCAGGACCATACATCTCGTCGAATGGAACGATTTTCACGCGGCAATCGAGATTGGCAGCCGCCCAACCCATTAACAACTCAAAGACCTGTCCCACATTCATACGACTTGGCACACCCAAGGGATTTAGACAGATGTCAACTGGTGTGCCATCAGGCAAGTAAGGCATGTCTTCACGGGGAAGAATGCGACTGATGATGCCCTTATTGCCGTGGCGACCAGCCATTTTGTCGCCAACCTGAATTTTGCGACGCTGAGCCACATATACTCTCACGACCATGTTGGCACCAGGGGGAAGCTCATCACCCTGTTCACGGGTGTAGATCCTTACGTCAACAACACGACCACGTTCAGTGCTGGGAACTCGCAAAGAATTGTCGCGAACATCACGGGCTTTCTCACCGAAAATCGCACGCAGCAGTTTTTCTTCGGGGGGTTGATCCGACTCACCTTTCGGCGTGACTTTTCCGACAAGAATGTCTCCACTCTCTACGAAGGCACCAATACGAATAATCCCCATCTCATCAAGATTGCCGAGGCTTTCTTCGGCAACATTGGGGATTTCACGGGTGATCTCTTCAGGCCCTAATTTAGTCTGACGAGCCTCAATCTCATATTTTTCGATATGAACAGAAGTATAAAGATCGTCATTAACTAAACGCTCACTTACAAGGATGGCATCCTCGTAGTTGTATCCCTCCCAGGGCATGTAGGCGATCAGAACATTCTGGCCAAGAGCAATTTCTCCGCCTTCACAAGCTGAACCATCAGCAAGAACTTGCCCGATGATCACTGGATCACCCTGTCGAACGATGGGGCGCTGGTTGAGACAAGTGTCTTGATTGGAACGTTGGTATTTCTGAAGGAAATGGGTGTGATCAAAGCCTTCTTCATCACGCACCACAATCGCCGTGGCATCAACGAAGGTGACGGAGCCATTCACCCGTGAAATGGGGACCATGCCTGAATCACGGGCCACTTGAGTTTCTAGGCCAGTGCCAACCAGTGGTCTTTCAGGCCTTAGCAGGGGCACCGCCTGGCGCTGCATGTTGGATCCCATCAGAGCGCGGTTCGCGTCGTCATGCTCCAGGAAGGGAATCAGCGATGTCGCTACAGATATCACTTGAACCGGTGACAGCTGCACATAATCGACTTGCTCTGGAGGCACTTTTTCGAAATCCTGTCGATAACGAACTGGTATGAGCTCGGCCAAGATTTGGCCACCAGAATCAGTCGCAACATCACCAGGTGCGACACGGCATTCATCTTCAAGGTCTGCAGAGAGGTAGATCGGATCTCCACTCTTTTGAACCACACCATTCTCAACTTTCCAGAATGGGGTCTCAATAAAGCCGTATTCATTCACCCTGGCATGCGTGGCAAGCGAATTAATCAAACCAGCGTTTGGACCTTCTGGGGTCTCAATTGGGCAAAGACGGCCGTAATGCGAAGGGTGAATATCTCGAACAGCAAAGCCTGCTCGTTCACGGGTGAGACCGCCTGGGCCGAGAGCCGAAATCCTGCGTTTGTGGGTGAGCTCAGCGAGGGGATTGGTCTGATCCATGAACTGGCTCAACTGGCTGGAGCCGAAGAACTCCTTAATCGCCGCCACAAGTGGCTTGGGATTCACCAATTGAGCAGGAGTTAGTGAGTCGGTTTCACCAACTGTCATTCGCTCCTTGATGATCCGCTCAAGCCGGTTCAAGCCAACGCGAACCTGGTTCTGAAGAAGCTCTCCCACAGAGCGAACCCGACGATTCCCTAGATGATCAATGTCGTCAAGACTTGCTCCACCGACATCAAGCTCGAGGTTGATGAGGTAGTCGAGGGTGGACAACACATCCTCATGGGTGAGGGTCCGGACCGAATCGGGAATCGTGAGCCGCAACTTTTTATTGATCTTGTAGCGGCCTACACGACCAAGGTCATAACGCTTGGGGTCAAAGAAACGGGTCTGCAAGAGCTGTTGGCCACCGCTTACAGAGGGTGGTTCACCTGGACGCAGCTTCTTATAGAGCTCCAGGAGCGCCTGATCCTCAGAACTAATACCCTCATCGTTCGCGGCCTCAATCGATTTTTTGTAGTACTCGGGATGCCTGAGCTTGTCGACAACATCGTTATCGGATAGTCCCATCGCACGCATCAAAACGTGGGCATTGATCTTGCGTGTTTTGTCGACACGAACGTGCAGCAGGTCGTTTTTATCCGTTTCAAACTTCAACCAAGCACCACGATTGGGGATCACGCTTGCGTTGTAAGTACGACGACCGTTTTTATCCTGCTCATCCTTGAAATAAACGCCAGGGCTACGAACGATCTGATTAACGATGACCCGCTCAGCACCATTAATGATGAACGTTCCACGTTCAGTCATTAATGGAAGTTCTCCAATAAAAACTTCCTGCTCTTTTATTTCTCCAGTCTCTTTGTTAACTAATCGGCAAGTCACATACATTTGAGAAGCAAAAGTCGCATCTCTGCGCTTGGCCTCTTCCACATCGTGACGTGGACGCTTTAGTCGATACTCGCTTCCTACGAAGTGCAGCTCAAGCTTGCCTGTGTAATCCGTAATAGGAGAAAAACTCTCCAGCTCCTCGATCAGCCCCTTGTCAAGAAACCACTTAAAACTTGCCCGCTGCACCTCGACTAGATCGGGAAGATAAGTGACGGTCTTGGCGACTTGAATCGCGCTGCTGCTCATGCGGAGACCTGCAGTTGAAAAGTGGGAACAAAGGCCTGAGAGATCGTTAGATATTCACGAAAAATCTCTTCAACACAAGAAGCGACAGCCACCCCAATCAAGGATTGACTGCCGTACTCCGGGGCCTTAGAGGTTTTTGGTCTGAATAACTGACGTCGTCAATGCACCGGAAGGAAATGGACGCTTCTGGGGCCAAAGCACAGAAACTGTGCTTTGGCCAGGCCGGTTTAACATCTTACACTTTCATCATGTCTTTTATGGAGCTTTTGTCAGGGAAGCGCGAACAATCTTCTGGCATTGGCAGTGCTGGCCTCGGCCACATCCATCACGGACTGTTCCCTCAGTTCGGCAACGCGTTGAGCAACGGAGGCCACAAACGCTGGTTCATTCCTCTTGCCGCGTCGAGGGACTGGAGCAAGAAATGGACAATCGGTTTCAACAAGAAATCGGTCTTGTGGCACTTCTTTGGCACAAGTGTGTGTGTCTAAGGCTTTCGGGAACGTAACCGTGCCACTGAAGCTGATGTAGAGGCCCAGATCGAGAAAGGCCTCCATTTCCGAAGGAGTACCACCCCAACAATGCATGACTCCTCGAGGGCAATTGCCGCTGGGTTTTCTCTCACGAAGTTCTGCAATCATCGGCTCAGCTGCGTCACGGCAGTGAATGATCACTGGTAGATCCAGCTCTACAGCGAGATCAAGTTGAGGCCTCAAGACTGACAACTGCTGGGCAAGATTCTTGTCACGGAAGAGATCCAGACCTAGTTCCCCAATCGCAACGACGCGAGAATCATCGCCAGCAGCATCGCGCAAGATACCAACCGTGTCGTCTGCCCAATGCTCCGTATCGAGTGGATGAACTCCAACGGAATAACGCATCTCTGGGAAACGGTCAGCTAATGCTCTTATTGCTGGAATTTCCGATGGCTCAACGCAGGCATGCAACAAAGACGTGACTCCCGCATCTCGCCAACGAGAAGCGACCTCATCGAGGTCATCCTCAAATGTGCGGAAAACAATGTGACAGTGACTGTCTATCAAAGTTGGGGTGGACATCAGATCAGGGCCTGAAACGCGCCTTCAAGCCCCATTGTGTCGGAAGGAAATCAACCAACGCCAGGTTCGATTGCACGCTTGACAGCAGAGCTAAGACGAGACTTCTGATGTGCTCCAGTGTTGCGGTGCATCACACCACGCTTCACCGCCTTATCAATTTTACTGAAAGCAGCACTCATACTTGTTGTCAATGAGGTTTTAGCTTCATCTCCTGGAGCCTCACTGTAAGAACTGCAAGCCGCGAGACAGCGTTTCATGAGAGTGCGAAGCGCTGATTTGTACGCCTTGTTCTGCAGGCGATTGCGTTCGGCGATCTCGACACGCTTCTTTGATGACTTGTTATTGGCCACAGAGCCGTAATTTGGATCAAGAATCTGTGACCTTAGCTCACTGCGTTGCTGTTCATTCGTCGAGTAGTGCGCAGTGCACTTAGTTTGAGCAAGAACGACGAGCAGATGATGACAGTGCTGAGCAATGAGCATCCGCCTGCCGGTCTCATGCGCTGCATCAGCACAGCTGAGCAAGCTGAACAAGAGCTCGACAGGCTCTCTGCCAGAACAACCGGAGCTACGCAGAGCGAAGCCGAGCAACGAGTCCAGGCGATTTTGGAGCTAGTGAAGCGGGAAGGAGACCAAGCCCTAATCCGCCTCACAGAGCAATTCGATGGATTCCGCCCAGAGCCTCTTCAAATCGATCCAGGCCTCTTGGAAGAAGCCTGGAGCAAGACTCCTGCAAATCTTCGTGATGCCTTGGATCTCGCTCACCGGCGCATTCAAGATTTTCATCAGCGGCAGCGTCCTAGCGATCTAAGCGTTTCAGGAGTTCATGGAGAGAAGATCGGCAGGCGATGGCGTCCAGTACAAGCAGCTGGTCTCTATATCCCAGGAGGAAGGGCTGCTTACCCAAGCACTGTGTTGATGAATGCTGTGCCTGCTAGAGCTGCGGGTGTCAAGAGAATTGCGATGGTCACCCCTGCTGGAGCAAACGGGTTGATCAACACCACCGTTCTTGCAGCAGCCCATATCGCTGGAGTTCGTGAGGTGTATCGAGTGGGTGGTGCCCAAGCCATCGCCGGTCTTGCGTTTGGCACAGAATCAATTCAGAAAGTTGATGTGATCAGTGGTCCAGGCAATCTTTTCGTGACCTTGGCCAAAAAATCGGTCTACGGCCAGGTAGGCATTGATTCCCTTGCAGGTCCAAGTGAAATCCTGGTAATCGCTGACCAAACAGCCAAACCAGAACAAGTGGCAGCTGACCTTCTCGCTCAAGCAGAACATGACCCCTTGGCAGCAGCAATCCTTCTCACAACAGAGACGGATCTGGCTCGGTCTGTTCCCCAGGAGATTGAACGCCAGCTTGAGTCGCATCCCCGCGAACACATCTGCCGACAATCTCTCAGTCAATGGGGACTGATTGTTATTTGTGAAAACTTAGAAA
This sequence comes from Synechococcus sp. AG-679-C18, assembly GCA_003210755.1. Classification (GTDB taxonomy): domain Bacteria; phylum Cyanobacteriota; class Cyanobacteriia; order PCC-6307; family Cyanobiaceae; genus Synechococcus_C. The sequence goes on along the minus strand of QCUL01000013.1, from coordinate 20,770 downwards.
GTTGTGCAGTTCTCAGTGATCGCTTTGCCCCTGAGCATTTGGAACTTCTTGTTGAGAGACCGAGGGTGATGGCTGATCGTGTCAATCATGCTGGCGCCATTTTCATTGGCCCATGGAGCCCAGAAGCTGTTGGAGATTACTTAGCTGGTCCTAATCACACTCTCCCAACATGCGGGGCAGCACGCTTCAGCGGTGCCCTCAGCGTGGAGACATTCATGAGCCACACATCTCTCATCGAGTTCAACAAGGAAGCCCTGGATGCAACTGGAATAGCTGTGGAGACTCTCGCTATGAGCGAGGGTCTCCACAGTCATGCCAACTCAGTACGGATCCGTCTTCAGTGAGTGGGGTTAAACAAGCCGCTCCATCTTGCGGACGCCAGCAATGCCATCTTTGATTTCCCCCACTAAAACTTCATCAGCAAGGTTGACAAAGAGTCCATTTTCTAAAACACCTGGGAGATTGTTGATATCACGCTCCAGGGCAATCGGATCCGAGATCCCAGCCTCAAATTTCACATCCAACACAAGATTGCCCTGATCAGTTACGACAGGTCCTGCCTTTCGCGTCGCCATTCTGAGTTCTGCGACGCCCCCCATTCCTTTCAAACGGGATCGAACCTGCACCCATGCGCCTGGAAGCACTTCAACCGGCAAAAGAAAGTCCAGGTTTAAACGCTCAACAAGCTTCGTGGAATCAACCACGACAATGAAACGATCTGCCCTGTCAGCGACAAGCTTTTCCTGGACATGGCAGGCTCCTCCACCTTTGATCAATTGAAAGGAGGGGTCCACTTCATCAGCTCCATCAATCGCCAAATCGATTCGTTCGATCGCGTTCAAGTCACGCAAGGGGATCCCAAACTCAGCGGCAAGGACTTCCCCTTGAAAGGACGTTGTGACTCCAACAATGTTGTGGAGCTGCCCTGATGCCAGTCGAGCCCCTAGTCCTTGAATCATGAGTGCAGCAGTTGAGCCCGAACCAAGGCCGATTACCATCCCGTCGCCAATCTGCGCTACAGCCGCCTCCGCGACGGCTTGCTTCATTTGAGTTTGGAGATCCGTCATCGATCAGCTACAGACGGCGAGACCGTAGCAAGAGGTTTCAACTCATCCCTGGTAAAGGAGCAGGTTTAACCGAAAGCTGAAGATCGTTCCCATTGCGAAGTATCTGTAAAACTAGTGGCTGATTAATCTCGGCTTTATCCACCTGCTTCAACAGATCTTGAGGATCACGAATGGTGTCTTCGCCGGCTTGAACCACAAGATCACCTCGCTTTAATCCTGCTCGCTGGGCTGGGCTGTCTGGAAGAACCGATTGGACCAACGCTCCTGAACGCTCTGGCAAGTCAACGAGAGCATTGGGGTCACGATTGTGTTCTCGAGCAATCCGAGCGGTGAGAGGTACAAGCTGGACCCCGAGATAGGGATGCACTACCTCACCATCTCTCTGAAGCTGATCAGCAACACGAGCAGCGAGATTAATCGGTATGGCAAAGCCCAAGCCAGCGCCTGGCCCAGAGCGAACGAGTGTATTAATACCAATGACTTCACCAACAGCGTTGACTAAGGGACCACCCGAATTACCTGGATTAATCGCTGCATCTGTTTGGATCAAATCAAGACGCTTGTCAGAAAACCCGAGACTGCTGATATTGCGGTGAAGACTGCTGACGATCCCCAAAGTGACAGTTCTCTCCAAACCATAGGGAGTGCCTAAGGCAATGGCCCAGTCACCCACCTCTAAGGCCTCTGAGTCTCCAAGAGTTGCTGGGGAAGGGAGTGCACGTCCTGATAAACGAACAAGTGCAAGGTCTGTCACAGGGTCTTGACCAACAACTTCTCCATCTCGTTGTTCTCCATCAGACAACGTCACATTGACGTTGCTGACTTGATCTACGACATGAGCATTGGTTAAAACAAGACCGCGTGAATCAATAACAATCCCTGACCCCTGACCCCTCTGTCGTTCAGGGCCAAAACCGTAGCCCGGTTCTCCCAAAAGATCCCTCAAGAGAGGGTCAATCAGGTTTGGGTCAAAAGGCTGCCTTTCAATCAAACGTTCGGTGTCAATTCGTACGACCGACGGAGCTACCTCACGAACGGCATTGGCAACAAAACTGTGACCATCTGCTGAAAAAGAAAGGTCTGCAGCCTCAACTGGTAGTCCTCCGCAATAGGAAAAGACCAACAAGGCGGTTAGTAGACAACCGCGAAAAAGATGCAAAACCTTCATGCCGGCGGCCAAGGATCGTCAAAGCATTTGTTCTGACACGCTAGTGACCTTGCTCAAGCAATCAGAGGAAGTCATCGAGGATATATTTGTTCACTTATAAAAAGGTCTCCTCCTGGAATCAACTCTCAAGCCCGCTTGTTAAACCAAAAAGTCCTTTCATCATTGGTTACTTCCACACAGACGCAGGTGGTCAAATCTCAATCAGTCTTCATTGCTAGCAATCATTTCCATTACTCAAAAAGATTGCAAAGAGGATCCAGCGCATCCAATTCCAAGCTCCACTTTTGCGGTGCTTACCATCGCATCGATTAGTAGCAGGAGGTCACACTGTTTTTGAAACTTGCTTCAGAGGGGAGCACATCACAAAATCGATCAACCTCCTAGGACCACTAAACCCTCCTGCCTCTTGCCGAAAAGAAGTTACAGATACCGGCGACAAGATGACTTTCAGTCGTAGAGATACTTGAAGTCACAGCGGTCACGAATCTGATTAGCGCCTAAATATGTTCACTAAAAAATTCTTGGTTAACCAACATCTTTTAAGTCATCAAGAGACCTGGCGATCGCCAGGAAGCAATCACCTCCTTTGAGCTCCAAAGCCCAGTGGTACTTAGGTCATTGATCCCAATCGTGCGCATTTCAGGCATCGGTTGGTATCAAAATCAAAACGGTGACTATTAATACATTCAGACCATGAAATAAATCACGATCATGCGCTTGCTCCAAGCCGCCGCCACTGGCCTGATCGCGCTCTCTTCTGCTGGGCTTGTGGCCTGCCAGAAGTCTGTTCCAACTGAGGACAAGGCCTCCTCAGCTCAGACCGGCAACGTCTTTGAATCCGGCAAGCTCAGAGCTGTCGTGCTTGGCCAAACCCTTCCCATGGTCAACGAGACCGACGGCAAATACGACGGCCTCTCTTTTGTGGTTCTTGACACCATCCGGGACCACCTCAAAGCTGCTCCTGAAAACAAAGCTGATGACATCGTCATTCAGCCCATTCCCGTCCAGTCAGCACAGGATGGACTCAACAAGATTCGTTCCGGAGAAGCAGATATTGCCTGTGGCGTTGCCTTCAGTTGGGAGAGACAACGAACACTCACCTACACCTTGCCCTTCGCGACAAGCGGTGTGCGCGTTTTGGCTCCCAAAGGTAATGACGGCACTCCAGACAGCCTCAAGGGCAAAACGATCGGTGTCATCAAAGACAGTGCGGCGGCTGCCGTTCTGGCGAAATCTCTTGATGATGCCCAGTTCCAGTTCTTCAATACCCCTGCAGAAGCTCTGGAAAGACTTCAAGACGGAACCGTTGAATTTCTTGGTGGTGACACTCTCTGGCTCAAGGCCAGTCTTAAAGACGCAGCACCCGATTCAGATCTCGTTCCCGCTTTCCCTTATGCCAGATCAGGCTTGGGTTGCATCGTCGCGAACACCACCCCTCACCTACTGAATTACAGCAACTTGGCCATCGGCCGCATGCTGACCGAATACGTGGACGGCAATCAGGAGGTTCGGACAGCGGTTAATGCATGGATTGGACCTGGAAGCGATGTTGACCTCAGCGATGAAATCATCAGCGGCTTCTTCTCCATCGTTCTTGGAACCACCGCTGAATTGTCTAAGAATTCCTGATTCTTATTTCTCCTATCTACTGACATTCACTTCATCCATGAACAAAACAACTCTGCTCAGCATCGCTGCCATTCTCGCCTCAAGTTCAGTCCTCACCAATGCATCTCAATCTGCGGTTCTGAGCCAGCCCGACCCTGGAAATGCACTCGAGCAACGCATCGATAACCTTTCAACGGATGCCTGGACTGCGCTCGAACAAAGTCGTCCCAACAATCCCGATCTCATCGCAAGAGCCTGGGGCAATGGTGGTGGCCGCGCTTGGGGTAACGGTGGAGGGCGAGCCCGTGGCTTTGCAAACGGTGGCGGACGCGGTTTCGCGAATGGTTACAACAGAGGCTTCGCTAATTGGTGAACCACGCTGACTATGGCCCTATTGGCCTACTAGTGATTCAGGCAACCTCTCTGTGCAATCTCGATTGCAGTTATTGCTATTTGCCTGATCGCCAGAAACGGCGCGTTTTTGATCTCAACCAGCTGCCCATCCTGGTCGAAAGAATCTACGAAAGTCCTTTTTGGGGACCTCAACTCTCCATTCTCTGGCACGCAGGCGAACCCTTGACCTTGCCCTGCAGTTTCTACGACGAGGCCAGCACCATCCTGGCTGAGCAAACCTCTGAACTACAAAATCAAGGCGTGCAGATTGAGCAACATGTTCAGACCAATGCCACGTTGATCAATGACCAATGGTGTGAATGCTTTAAACGCAATCGCATCGTGGTGGGAGTCAGCATTGATGGCCCGGAAAGCATTCATGATTCCCATCGACGCTTCCGCAATGGAAAAGGCTCCTATGCGCTGACCATGCGCGGCATTCGCAAACTCCAAAAGCACAACATTCCTGTCCATGCCATCGCAGTTTTAACAAGCTCTGCATTGGATGACCCAAAGCGGATGTACACCTTTTTTCGTGATAACGGAATTCACGATCTCGGCTTCAATGTTGAAGAACAGGAAGGCGTCAATTCTCAATCTTCTATGCAAGGTCTAGACCGAGAAAAGCAATACCACAACTTCTTAAAATCCTTCTGGAACTACAATCAAAAAGATGGATTCCCAATTCGATTGCGTGAATTTGATCAAGTAATGGAGATGATCGCAGGCGGGCAAAGGCTGCTTCAAAATGAGATGAATCGACCCTATTCCATTCTAAGTGTTGACTCAGCGGGTAATTTTTCAACCTTTGATCCAGAATTACTATCCGTCGAAACTAAAAAATATGGATTGTTTAATTTAGGGAATATCCGTGATCACACTCTCGTTGAAGCCACGCAAAGTGATACTTTTCATCGATTGCTTAAAGACATGAGCCATGGCACAACGCTGTGTCGTGAACAATGTGACTATTACGGCTTCTGTGGCGGAGGCAACGGAAGCAACAAGTATTGGGAACATGGAACACTTGCCGCTAGCGAGACCTGCGCCTGTCGCTTCTCGACCCAAATCCCGGTCAACGTACTTCTTGAACAAATTGAGGCCAACGGGGTGAAAGCACCCTGATCACTTCAACAACAACCATGTTTTCACTTACATACAAGGCCCGCAGGTCAGTTTCAATTATCGGTGTCTTAGCAGCTTGTTCAACGCTGATTTTGACTCAAACATCAGCAGCTCAAGCAAGTTGCAAGTTCCTTACGCCGATCGGCGGCAATGGCGACGGCCCTAAGCCTTACATCGTCAAGAAGAGGGTTCAACGTACGAAATTGATTGGCCGAAGCAACTGGAACACCGACTTTGTAGTGAACCAACCTTTTGCCTCCTACAAACTGTTCTTCACAGCAGACTCTTCTGACAGTCAGCCAGGTGCTTATCCAATCGAAGCCTTTTTGAAATTCACTGACGGCAGCAACCTCAGAGTTGTTAACGAATTAATGAAGCCTCCAACAGGCACCGGAGCGCAGTTCGGACCATTTCAATCACCTTCAGAAAAAGCCGTCAGCCAGGTGAACTTCAAGGTTGGTGCCAGCAACGATCCTGGAGCGACGGGATTCAGTTACCGCATTTCGGTGCAGGGCTGCAACTGAACCGGAGAGGGGCAATCAACTACATTGAAAAAGGCCTGGTGAGTTCCTCTCTCCGGGAGGGTGATCGCAGCATCAACCATCGGGCCTACACCCGACACCCTCTCAGATTGCCATTGCCCCACCCTCTGCTCCCTGATTTAAAGGAATTGGCTTCTGCCACAGCTGCAGACCACGGCTTTCATTTGGCTGATTTGCAGGTCCTAGCCCACATGCAACCCATGACGGTGCAGATCCAGATCAGACATTCCAACGGACACGATGTGACGTTGGATGATTGCGCCGGCTTCAGCTCACCAATGGGTCAAGCCCTTGAGGATGCTGGGGTTCTCTCCGACCCATATGTTTTGGAGATCAGTAGTCCAGGAATCGGAGAACATCTCCATTCGGATCGCGATTTCCAGACTTTTCGTCGTTACCCGGTTGATGTGATCCACCGTGATGGCGCAGGCATCGAGCAGAAACACTCCGGAACTTTATTGGAACGAACAGAAGACCACGTGCAGATCAGCATTCACGGGCGAATCAAGCGCATCTCACGAAACTCCATTATTTCTGTCGAGCTCACCAACCCCACAGGCTGATTTCGAGCCGCACCCCAACTTCACTTTTTTCCCAGACTTTCCCTTCCGTCAACGATGGCTCTCGTCCTTCTCCCCGGCCTCAGCAACCTGATCGAAGACATCAGCGAGGAAAAAAAGCTTCCCCCTCAGGTTGTTGAGGCGGCATTACGCGAAGCCCTTTTAAAAGGCTATGAACGCTATCGACGCACTCTTTATTTAGGGATCAGTGAAGATCCTTTTGACGAAGAATATTTCAGTAATTTTGATGTCGGTCTCGATCTAGACGAAGAGGGTTACAGGGTTCTCGCCAGCAAAATCATTGTTGACGAAGTCGAAAGTGAAGATCATCAGATCGCCTTGTCTGAGGTGATGCAAGTGGCCGATGACGCCCAGGCTGGTGACACTGTCGTCTTGGATGTCACTCCCGAAAAAGAAGATTTCGGACGCATGGCAGCCGCCACTACCAAGCAAGTACTGGCTCAAAAGCTTCGAGATCAACAGAGGCGGATGATTCAGGAAGAGTTTGCAGACCTCGAGGACCCAGTCCTCACAGCAAGAGTGATTCGGTTCGAGCGTCAGTCAATCATCATGGCGGTGAGTTCAGGACTGGGGCGTCCTGAAGTAGAGGCTGAATTGCCCAGGCGCGACCAACTTCCTAACGACAACTATCGAGCCAATGCCACCTTCAAGGTGTTTCTCAAAGAGGTCAGCGAGGTCCCGCGTCGTGGACCTCAGCTGTTCGTTAGTCGAGCCAATGCAGGTCTTGTGGTTTATCTCTTCGAAAATGAAGTCCCCGAGATTCAGGAGGGCTCGGTGCGCATCGTTGCAGTCGCCCGCGAGGCGAATCCACCCTCCCGATCAGTAGGTCCCCGCACCAAAGTGGCTGTCGACAGCATCGAGAGAGAGGTCGACCCAGTTGGAGCCTGTATCGGAGCACGTGGCTCTCGTATTCAACAGGTGGTGAATGAACTTCGCGGTGAAAAGATTGACGTCATTCGCTGGTCTCATGACCCCAGCCAATACATCGCCAATTCTCTAAGTCCTGCTCGCGTTGAAGTTGTGCGACTTGTTGATCCAGAGGGGCAGCATGCACATGTTCTCGTGCCTCCAGATCAACTCAGCCTTGCCATCGGCCGAGAGGGGCAAAACGTGCGCCTTGCCGCTCGATTGACTGGCTGGAAGATCGACATCAAAAATTCCACTGAATATGACCAAACGGCTGAAGATGCTGTCGTCGCAGAACTGATCTCACAGAGAGAAGAGGAAGAAGCTCTTCAGCGAGAAGCTGAAGAACGGCTTGCAATTGAACAAACTGCAAGAGCCGAAGAAGATGCCCGACTGCGTGAGCTTTATCCCCTTCCCGAAGACGAGGAGGGATATTCAGAAGATGGTGAGTATTACGACGAGACCGAAGCAGCAGGCCAGGATCAGCTTGCTGAGTCAATAGAACAAACAGACGGCGAACCTCAACAGCAAGACGAACAACCCGTTGCTGAAGATGTTTCAAACGTTGATACCAACACAACCCTGGACGAGGAAGAGGCCCGGTGAACGTTTCGCGCCCTGTTCTCCGTCGCTGTGTTGCCTGCCGTCAGCTGCTCGATCGCAGCATGCTGTGGCGAGTGATTCGTGACCATCAGAATGGGGTCTGCCTCGATCAGGGGATGGGTCGCTCGGCCTACCTCTGTGCGAATGAGGCCTGTCTTGAGGAGGCACGCCGCCGAAAAAGACTTCAGAAATCCCTGCGTTGTCAGGTTCCTGATGATCTAATGACGGCGTTGCAGGAGCGACTCACCCAATACCGGGTAGCAGACGCTGAGGCAAAATGAACATTGGCTCCGCGTGTGTGGAGCCCCGAGGCACACCCTGCCCGGACCGATCGGAGACCTGAATGACCAGCAGCGGCAAAGTCAGAATTTATGAGTTGTCCAAGGACCTTGGCTTGGAGAACAAAGATGTCCTGGATGCCGCCGAGAAGCTGTCCATCTCGGCCAGAAGCCACAGCAGTTCCATTAGTGAATCAGAAGCGGGAAAAATCCGAAGTCTTCTGAGCCAAGGTGGCAAGCCAACGGCATCTGCTCCCCTAAAGCCCGCAGCAGGCAAAGCGATCCTCTCGGTCCAAAAAGCATCCAGCCCATCAGCTCCGTCCATGCCCAGTAAACCCGTAGGTCAAACGGCAGTTAAACCGAGTCCAAAACCTTCTGCGCCTTCGCGACCAGAGGCTCCCCAGCCCCCGGTAATACAGAAACCTGTTTCACGCCAACCGGCACCACAGAAGCCTGTCAACCGTCAAAGCGCTCCTACAACTTCTGCGCCTTCACCACGGCCAAAACCAACGGCAGCTCCCGCGCCTTCGGCCCCAAAACCCTCGATTCACCCCCCGGCTGCCTCGGCTCCTTCTGCGCCTCAACGTCCGACTTCTGCGAGACCGACTCCTGTTCCCGTGCGGCCCACAGGGACCTCTCCTATCAAGCGATCGGGAGATTCCAGCAGTGGGCGACCGTCCTCTCCACCTTCTCGTCCTCAACCCAAAGCCCCCGTCAACCGCGGGGCGCCCCAACGACCAGCACCGAAACCAGAGCTCGTTGGTCGGCCCCAGCCCAAACGTCCCGCGCCTGGGGCTCCCGTACGTCAAATCGGTCAGCGCCCAGGTGTGAGTCCTCGGCCAAGTGGTCCTCCTGGACAGCGCGCCAATATGCCGCAACGACCAGCAGGAGCTCAGCGCCCAGGAGCTCCTATTAGGCCTGGTAGCGCACCTACAAAACCAGGCCAACCTCGCTCAGGCGCTGGGGGCCTCGAACTGGTTGGTAAGCCCATCCGCAGAGATGGGGACAGCAGTGGTCGTGGAGATGGACCAGGACGTTCATCAGGCGCGCCAAGACCAGGAGCCCCCCCGTCCTGGTGGCATGCCAGGGATGCGCAAGCCGGTGGCTCCTGGTGAGCTTATGCAGCTCCAAAAGCCAAATAACCGTCCTTCTGCGCCGCCGCCGAGGCGCGTTGACGGCTCACCCGTTGCAGCCCGTAGCGGTGAAGCAGCACCTGGAGGAGCCAAAGCAACTCCCCCTGTTTCTAGGCCTACAGCCACCCCGCCATCAGCCCCAAGGAGACCAGGCTTCCGACCTGGCCCTGGAGCTGGTGGACAGCGAAGGCCTGGACGACCTGACTGGGATGACAGCGCGAAGCTGGAAGCTCTGCGCAGCAAATCACCGCAAAAACAGCGCCAAAAAGTCCACATTATTGGCGAAAACGATGATGCCCTCACCGCTGAGACAGGAGGCTTCGCTGGTGAACAGCAGGCCATGGTTCTGTCCGCCAGCCTGGCGCGTCCTTCCAAGCCGAGAACCAAGCACAAGCCAGCTCCCAAGCCAGTTGCTGCGATCAGGAAGCGGCGTAAGGAAACCGCACGTCAGCGTCAGCGGCGGCGCGCAATGGAACTTCGTGCAGCAAGGGAGGCCAAACAGGTACGTCCCGAGATGATCGTGGTCCCAGAAGACAATCTCACGGTGCAAGAGCTCGCTGACATGCTCAGCATCGAAAGCTCTGAGATCATCAAATCTTTGTTCTTCAAAGGTGTCATCGCCACGGTCACGCAGACCTTGGACATGCCAACTATTGAAGCTGTGGCCCAAGAATTCGGCGTACCTGTACTTCAGGACGATGTCGAAGAGGCGGCCAAGAAGACCGTCGAGATGATCGAAGAGAAAGACCGCGCTCATCTCATTCGCCGTCCTCCCGTGGTCACTGTCATGGGTCATGTGGACCATGGCAAGACGAGCCTTCTCGATGCGATCCGCAAAGCGCGCGTCGCCGCTGGAGAAGCCGGTGGAATCACCCAACACATTGGTGCCTATCAAGTCGAGATTCAGCACAACGATTCCCCTCAGAGGCTCACCTTCCTGGACACCCCAGGACACGAGGCTTTCACCGCCATGCGTGCTCGAGGAACGAAGGTCACCGACGTTGCTGTCCTTGTGGTTGCGGCAGATGATGGTGTGCGGCCGCAGACTTTGGAAGCGATCAGCCACGCACGAGCGGCAGAAGTGCCGGTTGTTGTGGCGATCAACAAGATCGACAAAGAGGGAGCCTCCCCCGATCGCGTCAAACAGGAACTCTCTGAACAGAACCTGCTGGCGGAAGATTGGGGAGGCGATGTGGTGATGGTGCCCGTCAGTGCCCTCCGCGGAGAAAACATCGACAAGTTGCTTGAAATGATCCTTCTCGTGACCGAGGTAGAGGATTTACAAGCCAACCCCGATCGACTCGCAAAAGGCACCGTGATCGAGGCCCATCTCGACAAGGCCAAAGGCCCTGTAGCCACATTGCTGGTTCAGAACGGCACGCTCCGCACTGGTGACGTGCTTGCCGCAGGACCGGTTCTTGGAAAAGTGCGCGCCATGGTGGACGACGGCGGCGGCCGTTTGAAAGAAGCCGGTCCTTCCTGTGCTGTGGAAGCACTTGGTTTCAGCGAAGTGCCCACTGCAGGCGACGAGTTTGAGGTCTATCCCGATGAGAAGTCAGCACGCGCTGTTGTAGGCGATCGCGCCTCAGATGCCCGTGCCAGTCGTCTGGCTCAACAAATGGCCTCACGGCGAGTGTCTCTCACGGCCATGTCTGGCCAAGCAAAAGAGGGAGAACTCAAAGAGCTCAATCTCATTCTCAAGGCCGATGTTCAAGGCAGTGTGGAGGCAATCCTTGGCTCTCTTGAACAGCTCCCGAAGGACGAGGTTCAGGTGCGTGTCTTGCTTTCTGCTCCTGGCGAAGTCACGGAAACCGATGTCGATTTAGCGGCGGCATCTGGAGCCGTGATCGTGGGATTTAACACTTCGATGGCTTCAGGTGCGAAACGAGCTGCAGATGCAAACAGCGTTGACGTTCGCGATTACGACGTGATCTACAAGTTGCTGGAGGACATTCAATTAGCGATGGAGGGTCTTCTTGAACCAGAACTTGTTGAGGAGTCTCTTGGTGAAGCTGAAGTCCGGGCTGTCTTCACGATTGGTAAGAGCGCTGTAGCGGGTTGTTACATCACAACTGGGAAACTTCAGCGGAACTGCAAGGTACGCGTCCGTCGTGGCAATGAAATTGTCTTTGCTGGAGATCTCGATTCTCTACGCAGAAACAAAGACGATGTTAAAGATGTGGCCACAGGATTCGAATGCGGAATCGGCTGTGATCGCTTTGCCAATTGGAAGGATGGGGACATTGTTGAGGGCTACAAACTTGTGACCCAGCGCCGCAAGCTAGCCACCTGATGTCCTCTAGAAGCGAGCCGCTTCTCTGGCTCCAGTTGGTGGCAATTGGAGCCATTCCACTGGAGCTACAGCTGCTTCGATTGATTTTGGCGAGCTCTGATCTTGGTCCGGTGCCCCCTATTGAACGTCTCCTGTGCTGGGGAATAGCCGTTATTGCACCGGCGGTCCTGTTTTGGAAAAAACCGGTTGACTGGGGTTCACTTTTACTAGTTCGTCAGCGGATAGCAGAACGCAACCTCTGGCAACGAAAAATAAGCCGCCTCCAGGACAACTTGTTCATAAAGCTGGTGGGTGCTTCAGGGGCCGTTCTACTGCTTGGTTTGTTCTGGTGGATCGACCGTTCCTCCTTGCTTGTTTCGGAACTTTCTCCCTTATCGGGTGGGCATCGACTGAAAAGTCTGCTGATCTCAACACCGATACTGGCAGTGATTTTTTGGCAATGGCATCAGTTGGTCCAAACAATCTGGCTCCTTACTCGTCCGTCAAAAGCTATCGATGAGGCTTCAATAATGAGTGATTTAGAACTTGAACAATCAAGGCTTTCACTCGGCTTTAGTCTTCTTCGGCTGAGAAATCTTGAATGGGATGCTCCCAAGTTCAAACTTCAAACATTAGATGTAGACAATAAAACTATTGACACAAGTAGTCCTGAGCAAACCTCTGACAAGTCAAAAGAAGATCGTGTAGAGCAAGAAGTTGTTGCCAGGAATGAAGAAGAACCTTTGAACTCAACGGAAGCAACAGATTCAGTTTTCTCTGGTTCGATCCAGCCAAAGCAAACCACCGAAGAGGACAACAGCACCGATCTGAATCACGAGATCACTGAGAACAACATCATTTCCAGCAGTGACCCTCAAGGTCATGACGAACAACCCAAGGCCACCGGAAGCGAAGAGAGCAAACCAGATCAAACGCCTGAGAGCACGCCAGGGAGTGCGTGATTCCTTTAAGAGACGCTCTTTCATTGCAGGGTCCAATTGTCTTTGTGAGTTGCCGTCGGTCAAACCCTGTGATGCGTAATGCCAAATGTTAAGTTCCTAATGTCGCCGATGTAGCTCAGCTGGTAGAGCAACGCTTTCGTAAAGCGTGGGTCGCCTGTTCAAGTCAGGTCATCGGCTTGAGAAACGAACTCAGTTGCAGCACGGTTTTGAGCTGTAGCGGAGTTCTTTGTTACCTACTGACTACCAGCAAAGCTGAGACTGCCCACAGCAGCTCGCAGCAACGTCAAAGGGATACAGCTCTTTAATAGAACTTCTGATGGACAAACTTGATTCTTCTACTTTTTATGGAATAACATAATTTTCAGACATCCGTAGATTCCTCATCCTATACCTTACGGATTTAAAATATTACACAACGTGAATTCGTTCAATCATTAAATTCAAAGCAATTGCCACAAGGCATGACATTAATTTTTTCACCAGTGAAAACAAATCCTCCTCCAGCCAAGTTTTCGATATAGTCGATGGCAATATTCTTCAGCTTCTCCACATGTACTTTTTCAGTATATAATGTTATTCCATTGCTGCGAGATATAGGAATTTCTAAGTTACCAGATGCGCTAACAGAAAATGACCATGAGGCGCATCCGCCTGGAGTGATGCCGATAAACATTCTCCCGGCAACACCATCCCGCGACATCAACGAAAGGCGCATTAATTCAGAGGCGGCAGCCTGAGTGATAAGAATGTTCATCCATTAACTGAATATCCTTTCTTATAGTTGATTGATTCAATCGCTGGCCAACATTAACTACTTATTACCGCCCAAATAATACTAGAAAAGGTTTATGGATTATCACACCGATACCAATGACCTGATTTTCGTAGCCAGAACCTAAACGAGAGATGCAGGTTTTCTAGGTAGTTAAGCACTTATAGCCCAGACGAATAACGCCACTGACAGCAGATCTTTGATTTGGGTAGGTCGTTATTTCAACAACCCTTGCACCAAATGATGCAGCACATCCCCGAATGTCTGATGTTCGAATTTGGCGTTACCCATCAGGTGGTTGTGTATCTAAAAGAACTATTGATTGGAGCAACTCACAGCAAAAACTTCTGTAGTGAGATAACAGTAGTGAGCAGCGGGCACTTCTCCTTGCATCAGTGATTAGGATTATCATCCGAATTAATTGATGAGGGGAGATCCGAGCATAATTTCTGTGAGTAGATTTCACGACAACTAGATCTAATGCTTGAGTCTTCCCAAAAGCTCGTGTAGCACTTTCATTTGATTGAACATCATAATTTTGTTACATATAACGTGAAGGCAAAAAGCCACCAAGGTGGCCATAGCCAGATCAGCTAATTCTTTCAACTCCACATCACAACGCTCCTGATCTAATGAATAACCGATGGAAAGTACACTCTTCGAATCAACGGTCAACCAGCAAAGCTGAAATTGCCTACTGCCGCTTGCATTGGTGCTAGGAAGACGTCAGCTTGGTAATCCAATCAAGCTCTCTGCCATGCTGTGCCAGTTCACGGCAGGGCTCTCGCTACTGCTACATTTCTTGCTCCATTGCCCACCACTACTCAAAAAGAGGGCAGTACAGATCACCATGGATGACTCGAAATTGATAGCGCTAATGCTGCCTGGATTTGGCTGTGATAGTGACTCCATGCTGGAGTTAGATAATGACTTAAAAAATAATCAAAGTATCAATCATACGAAATGCATGATGTTCACCTCAGAAATCTCATTAGATGAAATGGCTCATAAAATCGAAAAGCAATATCATCACTCAGAACTTCTTTTGGTTGGTTTTTCAATGGGTGGTTGGGTCGCACAGAAAGTGGCAAGCAGGTTGAGATCTAGCGTTAAGGGCATGATTCTGATTTCTTCATGGACAGAAGCACCGTCTCAATATCTTGGAGTGATCCAGAGTCTTAACAAAGAACTTAAGTCTGGAAAACCCTTGGATTCACTAAGGCCAGTTGTTGTAGAAGGATTTACAAGCAAAAAGACGAGAGATGCTATGGCTGATCGCTGGGTATCAATGGCTGGCCGCATAGGTCCTGAGATTTTCCTCAGGCAAACCAAAGCCATACTTGAAAACCCAAACGTAAGTCAATGCATCCCTGATATTCAATGTCCATCGCTTGCGATCGCGGGAGCCTCAGATACATTGCTAACTCCAGTTGATCAATTTAAGTATCTACAAGATCCAGCCATATTCCAGACCGTGATTCTTGAGTCATGTGGTCATAATTTAATCTGGGAGCAACCACTAATGGTCTCTAACGTGATTCAACAATGGCTACATCTGAACTTTGAATCTCAAGGAGAGGCCTAACTCCAATATGCCTAGAACAACTAAAATATTTTTCGCCAAAGTCAACGACAACACAAGCATCAATGAAAGCTCAAAATAGCAAAATCGATTAAAGCATTGCAGGTATTGCTAAAGAGCATAGTCACGAATTCATTGCTGAAGTGCTCAACCAACTCAGTGAAGATGAACTTGATGCGTAGCTGGTGATCTCACTACAGGTGGCGGTTCGGTTTGCTCTCAAGTGGTATGTCTTTAGATGACTCCTCTTACGAAGGAACTTGAGTTGCTTGTCTACGTGAGTTGATGCCACTACTCAAGAATTTGATTGAGCCTCAAATCCCATGAAAAAGGAAGTTTCTGCCAAAATCTGCGAAGTATTTAGACATAAAAGATTTCATTATCTAAGCTGCAAAATACTAATTCTTCTCCACTGCAATATCATCAAGAAAGTGGGGTTGCACGTTCAAGCATTGATACATTAAATATAATGAGTACTGAATTGAATTTACGATATGGATGATCTGAGAATTTACTTCGTCGGCAATAGCTACATGAATGGAACCGATGTTATAGAACTATTGGATTGAGTCCAACGCCTTTATAGAGGTCGATATAACTTCAAAAGAAGATTCACTTTTTACGAGTTGGGTGTTCGTAGCGATACTTCAGCTGACATCAAGGCACGCTGGAAGACTGAGTGCAGAGCGCGGCTTACTGATGGATCAGATAACCGCGTAGTGCTTCACTTGGTCTAAACGATGTAGCAGAAATTCAGGGCTCAGGAGTGCGCGTAGAACATGGCAACAGTGTTGAGAATGCCCGAACAATCGCTACTGAAGTGTCAGCGCTGTATAAAACTCAATGGATTGGACAATCACCGGTCAATGTCCCATGCTCTCCGATGACTCCAAAACCCGGTTTTGCTATAAGTTTTGATCAAAGCTGGCCAATCGCTCTGAATAATGCTTATCGAGATGTCGTCAGGAAACATAGCATTCCATTCCTAGACATCTTGACTCCTCTGCTTACAAATAAAGACTATATGGAAGGTCTCAAACGAGGTGACAAAATGCATTGCGATGAAAACGGTTACGAAATTACTGCACAAATGATCAATGATTGGCCTATCTGGCAAAACTGGTTTAAATAAAGAAGCCTGAGAGACGACGTATGTTAATGATGTTGTGATCATCAAATATGGCTTTCACCAACAGTTCGTCTCAGGGTTGAGCAGTTTTGAAATCTAGGTTCAAGACCAATGACCTGCCACCTCAGGAGAGAGCTATTCGCAGGTCAAATTTCGACCTCTTGCTGACATCAACCCCAGTGATTCATGGCGCTGGAGACACCAACAGCACAGCACTAACAATCAAGCCTAGGTACGTACCCACTACATAACCCAGAAGTCCTACGGCTACTGAAGGCAACGCCAATTCAGGGCGCTTGAGCGATGTGGCCAAAGCCAACGCCGTGCTCGGCCCACCAATCGATGCCTGCGAGGCAACCAGGGTCTCCGCTAACGGCCAGCCGCGCCACCGGCGCAACAGCAACAAACCAACAGCCTGCATCGCAACAATTAGCAAGGCATAGATCAAAACAGGCAATCCTTCTCCCAGTAGGCCGCCCACCGGTGAGCTCAAGCCAATCACCGTGAAAAAAGGCTGAATCAGCAGCAAACCTTCTCCATAACAACCACGGCGGCTGAAGCGGCCGGGTAATTGCGCAGCGATGAGCGCCACGGTAGTGAGCACCAAGATTGAGGGAACAGTTGGAAAAAGTAGCCCCAGAAGGCGCGATGCCATAAGCACACCCACCCCCCAAAGCAAAGCCAGGCCATAGAAGCTCACCCACTTGCCGGCCTGGAGTTGCTCCTGAGCTTTGGGTTCACTAGCGCTGGGTGGCTCAAAACGTCCCCATCGCTGACCGATCCAGAGGCTGAGGGCAAACCAAATCGCAAAAGCCACATGGTCAGCAGCAGAGGCAAGCAGAAGAAGCGATTCCGGCGGATCCAACGCTCGTGCTACAGAAACAAAATTGAGGCTGCCGCCAGTAAAGGTGGCGGTGAATACCCCAGATAAAACACCACGCTGCACTCCCAGCCAGGGCCCCAGCAAAAGTCCGCTCAGCAACACAGCTATCAAGGTGAGCAGAACAGCCGCCGCAAAGGGGGTGAGCAAGCGGCGGGCATCAGGCCACACCCGCCGGAGATCAACCGCGAGCAGCAACTGGGCAATCGCTAAAGAAGTGAGCGGTCCGCTAATCCAGCTGGTCGCCTGCTTATCAGGCTGCCAGCCAGTGATGTTGGTCACCAACAGTCCCAACAGCAGCACGACCATTGTCATACCGAGCTGCTGGCCCCAGGGTGTTGAGCGGCTTAACCACCAGCCCAAAGCTGTCAATAGCAGGATCACCACCACCGCAAGTGCCATGGCTTCTTCCCTCGAGTTGATCTTTATCTACGGCAGTCTGAAATCTGACGGTCCCGCCCACTCCGTTCTCTTCAGCGCGCAACGTCAAGCCAATGATTGGCTTGAAGGCGTTGGCTGGGCATAGCAGGCGGCCAGCCGAAGCTCTGGGATGGCGATCAGAGGATCCACGGCGAGGTTGACGACGTCAATCACGCCGTCCTGCAACATCGAGTCACCTACGAAGGAATAACCGGTAACTAAATCCGTACTCAAAACAAACTTCGCGATGGTCGGAAGATGTGGATTGACATGCACCCCTGGTAAGACGATAGGCAATCCCAAGAGACTCGAGATACCGGTCAATCCTTCAATGGCAGATCTAACAAGTTGAGCAGTCTTGATCAATCGGTTCAGTAAGCCAGCCGTTTCTGTAGTGAACACTTTCAAGATCAGCGAAACCTCCAAACCACGAACAATCTGGAAGGATGACATCGCTCTCACCAGCCTGCCGAAAGGACCTCGAAGCAATCGCCATTCCCCGCCATGCCTTCTGGGATCCGGTTGGACTGATGTCCGTGCGCTGCTATTTGCGCGAACAACTCGCTGTGCTGGGGGATGTGGAAGAGCACCGCTTCACGCGTAGTAGCCATGAGGGCGTCAATTTTATTTTGAAACTTCCTGGCCGCATCCCCAGGCATCGGCCACTTCTGGTGGGCGCTCATTACGACGGCCCTGTCAATTCGATTGGAGCTGATGACAATGCCAGTGCGGTCACAGCCCTCCTCGAACTGGGCAGACGATGGCGCGCTGAACCTCCCAGACGACCTGTCTGGTTGGTGGCCTTCGATCAGGAGGAATGGGGAATGCTCGGAAGCTCAGCGCTGGCAGAGAAGCTCAAGGCTGAGCACCAACGACTTAAATTAATGGTGAGTCTTGAAATGCTCGCCTACACAAGCGTTGAGCAGGTCTATCCCCATCCCGCCATGCGCAGGCTCTACGGCGATCGCGGCGACTTCATTGCTCTGGTGGCCAACGCTCGTGCTGGATTGATGCTCACCCGACTCACGCATGCCATGGGACAACACATCACCACCAAAGCGTTGCCGATACCACGCGCTGGAATTGATGTGCCCGATTTACGCCGAAGCGACCATAGTCCGTTCTGGGATCAGGGTTACGACGCCTTGATGGTGACGGACACCTCCTTCATGAGGAACCCCAATTACCACCGGATGAGCGACACGATTGACACGCTTGATCTTTGCTTCTTCGCCGGAGTCATCGATGGCCTGGATGCAGCGCTGAAAAGGCTGTGAACCATGGCACTGAACCGAGACAACGAAGGCTACTGGTTCATTTGGTACGGACCAGCAAGAGATTGCCAACGGATAGGTAATCCAGCACGCACGACAATCACTCGACTCCAAGCTCGAGCACGGTGATTCAAAGACCTGAATCACACCTGCAACAGAGTGAGAACAGAAATCATGGCTATGAGTGAAAAACCGTTGCAATAACAGGGCTCGCGGATGCCTTCGTTAAGGATGAAATTTAAAGTAATGTCCACAGTATTAGGACTCCTTCGTAAGGAAGCTTGTCTTTTGGTGCTGGCTTTTGGCTAAATCAACTTGTTGACTTAACCTCCGCTTCAACACGGGTGACTTTATTTAGGATTGGGGCCAATTTTTTAACTTCAAGGCGGATATCCCCCATCAGATCGTCCACCAGCAAGTTTATCCGTAGCTTATGCCAGAGTTAATATTAGATCCTTAAAATAAAGTTTTTACATCAGCCATGCCTCCTGCTAGGTACACAAAAGCTAGAAAATAAGCTGTTTTTATCTAAGCAGTATTGCGAAGATAATGATTGGATCAACAAACCGCCTGAGCATGTTGGCTTCATCTGCTCCTGCCTATTCTACTTTAAGTAAAGAGTCAAGATAACCTTCTCTACATATATGGATGCATGGATTTTTAGCCACCAGGCTCGCTTTTTCACTAATGCACTGCCACATTATTTAATGACTTCTTGAGCTCTTTACCCTGGCCGACCAAGTTGACAATGAAGTCAGATTTTTACTCTCCTAAATACTAATGTGCAAGGGTCAATACGAATGTTTTGAAGAGTGCAGGAAGCTTCGCTTGAAGAAAGCAGTAAATTAATGAGTCCCACAACTTCAACCTTTTTCAGCTTGCTCATATCAAAAAAATCTTGATGCATCCCTGGCAGAGAAGAGCCACTTTCAAGAAAAGCTTGCAGGGCCTCACACCTTCAGCCACTCTTGACGAATGAACTGGCAAACATCTCACTCATGCGAGGATATTTATCATCTAGAGCATCATCGACTTGCAGCCCTGCTAACACCATTTTCCCGTAATACCCACTACTATTCCAAAAATCGCGCCACCCAAGACAAGTGTTCGTTCCACTCCTTTTCTAGGAGGAAATGATCGTCTCGATTTGTCAGGATTTAACGCATTTAATGCACCCCATCCGATCAGACCAATGAGTCCAGTTCCTATTAGACCAGCCTGAGGAAATCCACATCTAAACAATCCAATGATGCCGCCGACAAAGCCATAAGTAGCAAAGACAACGACTGACCTCAAAAGGAATTTCCAAATACTACGCATTGTCTATCAACTTCTATATTGTTCTTAGCTAAAACGTTCTCAAACCGCAATGACCAATGATGTTTGCGGATGCTTAAGCCCCTAAGCTGAAGATGTATTTTAAAATCATTAGCATGAATGATCTGGACAGAACCTGTCACAACTGATTGTTAGTACTCACCGAATATTGATCAGAGGGTAAAAGAGCATCACAATCGTGACAACTGCTCACATCACAACTAAGCAAGGCAGCGTGGTTTGAAAGTGCGTGCAAGGTGATCTGATCGAAAAGGCAGTCACTTATCAAGTTCTGCTTGAGATTCCTGCAGAGGAGCCAAAAACGTTGCTATCTCAAGTGAAGTGAATGCCCAAAAAGGATGACCAAAGAAGACTGGATCAAGCTGGCTCAACCTGCCGCGACTGCATTGCTGGCGGTCTCCATCATCATGGTGCCGCTGATTGCACATGCGATGGAAATGGGACAAAGTCCAGGCAATCCGCTCTACGTTGAGGTCGTGGGGGATTAAGCAGCCATCACTCAAATCAAAAACACATCAGGCAGCCGTTGGTTAAGACCGACCACGGCTGATGGACCTGTGGAGGTTGGTTCTGGAATCTATTAGTCCTGCTGAGAAACTCATACAAGGGATGCCATTCGTACATCTTCCTAAAGCCCCTACCACCTTTTCAAGTCAGAGCCACCGTTTGTGAGTCAAGTTCAATACTCAGAACGAAAATCGAGATTCAGTCAATTAGCAAGGATCCAGATCAAAATG
>QCUL01000012.1 GCA_003210755.1 Synechococcus sp. AG-679-C18 | reverse complement strand
TTGAGTACGCAATAAAAAACCCCGCTCGTTAGAGCGGGGCATTGAGGTGTGAGAGGTCAGACCATCAACGGCAACCACAGCTGAGACCATCCGCGCATGGTTCACAGCAGAAGGCTTTGCCATCGCGCATCACAGCTTTTGTGACCTCGACGCTGCACTGACAGTCGGTGTTGCATTGGCACTTGATGAGATCAGTATTCATGGTGGTTACCGGTATGGAACAGTTCCTTTTTATTCCTGATGACCTTGTCTCGACAGGGGGACGACCGACCAAAGAGGTACGGTTTAACGTGCGCTTATGCGTAGCCGAAAAAGTCACAAGTCGCCCCAGTTAGAGCCCGTAAAAACCGTCTGCGAAGACAGTCCGCGGCCCGTTGCAAAGCACCGCCGGGAACTGACCAGAACCCCCTGGCAAAACAGTGAAGGCTGGTGGAAGCTCGTCACATCAGGTTGGCTCTGGTGGGCGCCTCTGGGTGCTCGCCGGTGGCGCAGGACACCATGGATCGTCGCCGACGATCAGTTGTGGCATTTAAGCAACGCAACCAGCCCTGAAGAAACGGATTCACTTCTGGAGCTATTGGCTGACGGGCGGCAGAGGCAACTGGAAGATCGCCTTGAAAAACGTGCTGCTGATGCTCGCCGTCGCCGGGCTCTCAAGCCAACCCGTCCACCGAGGCAATGTTGCTGCTGTGGCTGTACGTTTACGTCGAAGCGTTCAGATACAAAGTGTTGTTCAGGTCGATGCAGAGCGAAGCTCTCCCGAGACAAGGCGTCACAGGCTTGCTGACTGTCACCAGAACGGTGTCTAACTCGCGGCGGATTCTTTTACATCGTCGACAACCCGGCGAAGGCGGATGAACTCTTCAGCTGTTTCGAAGCAACTCAAAATCCTTAAGTAGCAATTTTTACGTCTCATATTGCACTTTGGCGTCACATTTCATAAGTCTTCGCTGACAGTCGGTGATAAAATTGCTTAAATAGTCAAATACTATTCATTCTGTTTTGGAAGCAGAAAAAAACTCAGACTTTCAAGCTCATCAAAAAAAGCGAAGTTCGAAACAAAAACTATTTGCTGTAGGGATTGCTCCAATGGGAGTAATCTCTATCGGGATTGCGCCAATGGGAATAATTTGCATTGGAATTATCCCCATGGGAATCATTGGATTGGGAGTGGTATCAATGGGCGTAATAACTGCTTCGGTAGTAGGAATGGGGATAGTTTCTGTTGGCTACAACACAATGGGGGTTGTTACAGCAGGTCCTCTCAGTATGAGCCGTGTTCATCTCTGGGGCTCAAAAATGAAAATGCCACATATGCACCATGGACATGAGATCATTCACAAATCAGCTTATAAAAATACTTATGTCATTTACGACAATGAGGACATGGCACGAACTTCAGGCAACCTTATTGGTTGCACCGAAACACATAGGGTTGGCAACTACTGGGCTCCATGCAAAGCCCCAGGCAAAAATAACTGAGAAGAGTTCCTTCCTCAAGTAGAGCATTGGACTCGCATCAGTCCGCGCTTTGCTTAGTTGTGCTTGTAGGGCAGGGTCCTGCAGGGATGTCATAAAAACCCCTCTCGTGGCGGGGGCAGCGCCTCCAAATCATCTCAAGCAAGCCAACGGGTAATAACCGTTCCGTCGTAAATATGACCAGAAGCTTCAACAATGGGTTTGGTTTCTGGATTTATAAAGATGTCATAGAGGACATTTTCAGGTCCTTGAAACATCACTGTTGCTCTACCAGGATCGTCCTTGGAGACTCCGATATAAAAAGTCTTAACTCCCATTTGGGCAAACATTGCCTGCTGCTCAGGCGCATTCATATGCGTGCGAAATTCCTCGAATGTATTGCTGAGCTTGAAGTCCAGAACAGTTGTTTCGGTCATCTCATAAAAGCAGCTAGATAATTCCAACACAATTTTTTTAGTTATGGAGTAGTTCGCCAAACAGGGAGTCAGTTCTGTACTGGGTTTTTGGCTTTTATTATTTGATGGAGTGATCGGCTTGAGGCCGCTTGATTCATCGTCTCGGTGGATGTTGTTGCCAGAACGATGAAACGATTGGAAGCATCCACCTATGGCTGTGAGCCCCTGAGGCACCAGTGAAAACTGCTGCAAAAGCATGACAGGGTTGGCGGAAATCCTCAGCGGCCGCCAGGCTGTGTGAATCGCAACGTTGATCAGTGTTGCCTTAAGCAATCGCAGATTTGTGCCAATCATTCTTCAAAGAAACCCCATAAAGCAGGGTTCCTTCGAGAGAAATTGATCTGCTTATGGATTTTCAATCGAAAGTAGCCTGATTGTGAAGAGCCGCAGCTGCTGGTTGATCACCCGCCGCAATTACATCCACAAGATCCTGTGCCGTGACATGGCTCTTGGTTGATGTGCCCAGTGGCGCAAGCTTCTGAGCAGAAGACCTGATTGCCTCGCTTCACTGCTGTGGCTTCCTCGATGGTGCATGTGCAGAGAGGGCATTCGCAGCGAACAAGAATGGCTGTCATAGCTGACTCCGAGAGCGATCTCTATGGTCTACGCCTCCAGCGTCCACCCTGGAAGCTGGGTCAGCCGTCATCAGAGGTTCGGTTTTAGGACCTGTGCCATAAGGGGCTGAATGGCGCACATGGGCGAACTCTTCACGTGGCCAGCCTTCTGATTTGAAACAAGTCAACCCGTTTAGTCAGAAGCTGCAGGATTGGCAGGTCGCATGGGATTTCCACTCGATCTGGAAGAGAGATCAAACTCTGCTGTACCCGAGCTTGGACTCGAAGATCTTGAGAGGAAGCCCAAAAGATGTCATCAATTCGCGGCAGTCATCACCAACCGTTCCATAGACCTCGATGCTGAAACCATCGCCAGTTTCGGCGTGCTTCTGCAAATAGTCCTGAACCGGAGGATTGGAGACGTGAGCGGCAAATGCATCGTCATTTGCATAAACCTCTGACCAAACAAACGCCTGGGGATCTTCTGGGTCCTTGTCAAAAGTGTGATGAAGCATTCCAGGTTCGGAATCCTGAACAGACTGATCAGTTCTACGGGCAAGCTTTAAATAGTCGTCCACGCATCAAGGCTTTACGTGGATGCGTGCCAAGAGCATGAAGGGAGTGGATTGATCGAACCTTGCCATGTCGCTTTCTCCAGTTGACCAACTATCTCAAAAGACACCTGGAGTTTTTGTTCGGTTCTCTTGAGTATTTCAGGCCAACTAGGCTTGATCTAAGTCAATATTTTTGGTTGCTAGGAGTCACCTGGTCTTCTGGTCTTTATTGACCCTGCAGATCAATCTGGATATTGACTACTGCTTCGTCAATATGGTTTTGAAATCTCGCATCCCGTTTCTTTTGAGCCGCCGCTGAAGAGATTCACAACCAGTAGTCAGGGATCTTCCTTCGAGTCATTGGATACATTCGTTATCCATTGTCCACCAATGGCCATGAATGAAAAATTCAATGCAGGCAGGATTTCCCCATTTCTCTCCAGAGATTCTGTTCTGCCTTGCTTCCACTCCGTTGATAAAATCTCTCCTTGCATAATCGTTGACCAAAAATTCTTTTTTAAATCACTTGCCCATCAGTTGGTTGACTGATCTGTACAGCCTTCCTAATCATGGATCAGCCAACTCCTCACAAGGTTTGGCTCCTCACACTTTCAGAGAAGGCTTCATCGCCTTCTTTTTTGTGTCTAGGGTTAATTTAACTTTTAGAGCCAAGCCTGTTGTGCCAGCTGAATGTCCATGACATGCAGGCCCTGAACAGGCAAACACCATGCTGGAGAAGCAGTAGATACATTGAATTCATTCAACTCCTTTCGGCATTGGATAACCATTTCGTAGCTGAAGTGAATACAAGTTATGCAAAGGCAGTAGCCATCAATTCATGGAGAAATAGACTCCTCATATGAGACAAGCTCTTCATCACTTAATGCCGTAAGAACCTCAACGTTAACCGCCCATTTTCTGAACCATGGGTCTAGGTATTTATAAACTTTGGCAGCATTTATAGCTTCAACAAATTGAATGCCGCCCTTCAGTGGGAAGTGAATTCTTTCTAGGACTTCAAACCCATCAGACTTATCAGACGGACACCCATTTTTGATGTACCCAACCAATACTTCTTGGTGAGCCTTGCAATATGCGGCATCAGCATCAGCAGGCCAAGTCCATTTAATTGCGAATCTCATTTTAGTGCTCTAATCAATATGGTAGCAAAGCAGATTTTTTCGACCATAGCAACACCTGCAGAAATGACAATATGCAATATGGCCTTTGAAAGATGGGATTGTGGTTGCCAGCTGACTTTGGGTGAACAGATCAGCTAGGACTAAGTAATATTAAAAGACTTCTTGCTAAATGAAAGAAAGGTTCATTCGATTTGATAATTATTGTTGGTGGATTGTCGGCTATTACCGCAACCTTTTAATGATCTCCCCCAAAAGCAATCACCTCCCGGCATTGAGCACCTAAGGCGCACTCTTGAGGCCAATATCGTTTTTGATTTTAGCCATAGAGTGACCTCATTAAAGACACGTGAGTTTTTGGTTGGAACCATCAGAACCTCAACTATAGTTCTGCTTTGCCTTGGTGATTTGTGTGTTCAAACGAACCTTCTCTTTCACTCGATAGTGAAGGTAGCTTCAAGTTGAGACGATACTCCACGGACTAGGAGATGAGAACGCTTTATCTGTTTCAAGATCATCATTGTCCTTGCATTACCTTGCCTTCAGGTTATAAAGACCACGTTGCAAAGTCTGCATGTATCGACGATCGTTGGCTTTGCTTTTCCTTTCGATTGCTTGCTGCTGCCATGGATTGGCCAAGCCAGAACGGCCGAGAGAGAATCCAAAATATGTATCAGTCTCCAATGTTGCACTGTTAGCACCTCGAACCCAACCCTTGCCGGCAAGGCTTTGGCCATTCCGAACTGGAGAATCAATTAAGCTCCAATATCCGCTCCCATTTATAGCCCGGGAGGTAAGCCCATTTGGTTGGCGTTTCTCGGAGAATCAAAATAGATGGCGTATCCATTCTGGTCATGATCTGATTGTGCCTGAGGGAACTGATGTGTTCGCGGCACTTTCGGGAAGAGTGTTAATGGTCCAACCAATCAATGGCTATGGCTTAACTGTTTTGCTTGATCACGGAAATGGTTGGCAGTCACTCTATGCACATTTGCAAAGTTCTCAACTTGAATCGGGTCAATTTATCTCTCAAGGAACGGTGATAGGCCTTGTGGGTAGTAGCGGTAGAACGAGTACGCCTCATTTACATTTTGAATTGCGTCGTATCAAGTCTGGGGAACTCGTTGCTATTGACCCTTCGCCACTCCTTGATTTTAACTAGCTGTTCCTCAAGTGAATACTACTCGCTTGCGATTGAGAAGTTAGGATGAAATATAATCAACAATAAACGATGTTTTGAGCTTATGGCTAAATACAGTAATAGCGATGCTCATAAGGTCAAAGCCCAATGGTGCGCAGCAACCCCTGGCCACTGATCAGTTCTGTGGCAATTGCTGCAATCAATCCAATCATTGCGAGTCTTCCATCGAGCTTTTCTGCCCGCTCGTGAAATCTCCATCCCGCATCTGCGGCGGCCAATTCCATACGAGGCTCTTTGGCATAAACATTGCCGTGACCTTCACCATCTCTGGTCACAAGTCCCGCTGGTGTGTGGAGTGTTGATGTAGTCATGGCTGTCTCCAAGAGAGATCTGATGGGTATGGGATTTGAATTGGGTCAGAGACCAAGGGCTTGAAGCAGGCCCTGATGGAGCAGGTCTTCTGTGGCGATTAGAGCCACAAAGCCGAGCATGGCGAGTCGTCCATTAAGCAATTCAGCTTTGGCCAACCGTTCACGACGGATCTGCTCTGCAGCAAGGCCATTCCAATAGCGCTCTTGTGCCTGAAGGGTTGTTGTTGTCATGGGTGTCTCCGAGTGAGGGACCAGAACGGTCTATTGCTGCTTTGCAGAACTCGGAAGAGGGGCCAGCCGTAATGGAAGGTTCGGTATCAGGGCCTTTTTTGGCGGTTTGTACGGGAGCAAATTGGCTGGTTGATTTGTTCTGGCACCCTCTTGAAGCAAATGGGGTCAAACCTCCCAGATCTCAGGACGTTTCACAATCAACGTTGCTGCGAATTCTTCGAAAGCCACTGACGAAATCTTGGGAGTAGCGCCGTGCTTCTCCTCCCATTGCTTGACGAGAGAGTGCATGTCTTCCCACATGGCGACCATTGCCAAGGGATCAAAGTCAGCTGGATCCGACTGATCTTCAGATTTCACCATGAAACGCACATCTGTTTGGCAATGATGTCCTAATGGCCGATGGACGCGTCGACCAAATGATTGGGAGGCTCAATCACGAGAGGATCAGGAACAACTTTGTTGTGATCATCAATTGCTCTGCGATGACTAATGATGAGCGCTTTTTGTTGAGGTTTCAAGGGCATCGATGGCTCTGGCAAGTTGGGCATCTCGGTCGCTCAGCCCCCCCAGGTCATGAGTTGTTAGCTCAATGGTCACCCGGTTGTAAACGTTGCTCCAGTTGGGGTGGTGCTGCATCGCCTCAGCTAACAACGCAACTCTGGTCATGAAGGCGAAGGCCTCGCTGAAATCTTTAAATTCCCACTGGCGCTTGAGCCTGTCATCGCTTAGTTGCCATTGCGGCAGAGCCGCTTGAAGCTCATCACGTTCCTCTTGACCAAGAAGTGCGGGCATGTTGCTTTTCGGATGGATGGCACTGAGTAGTCTGCTTTCTCCGTGGATGCGTTCACCTGCATCGAACAGGTACTGAGCATCAATAACGCGTGGAATCAGGGCATCAACAGCGAAGAGTGAGCCAGCTCCCAGCAGACCACCAGCAACTGAGCCGAAAACAACACGACAACAACATTTCATTGATTGGCTTCTACTGAATTCACAAGTGCCCGAACACCTGGGTGTCTACATCGTCCATCAAAGGGGTTTGGTCCGAGTTCGATTGATCGTGCGAGCAATCAATCCATGATCATCCCCTAAGTGCTGGCCCTTGAAAGCAGGGGTAGCGAGTCAGTGATGGGCTGATACGGAGAGCTCTGCTTTTACAGAGCTCAAACACCCCAATGACAGAGGTTCATACGTGACCGAACCTTGCTGTGGCAAAAAGCAGCAGAGTTGTCATGCTCAATAAGCCAATGCTGAACCAACCAAGGCGAGAGCCGTTGGCATCGGGGAGTTCCTCGCGAAACACGCTCATCAGCATCCCTCCACCTACGAAAGCCGTGGCGACTGCCAGGGTGAGATCAGATACGGGATGCAGCAACGCAGCTTGCATGCTCCCTGCCGCAAGTGCCGCGCTGCCGGTCCAACGGAAGCGTCGACGGAATGCCCTTGGATGGTCCTGAGCCATGGTGCGGTCTGCTAGCAACACGTGTGCACTGATTGCAACGGTGAACAGCAGGCCATAGCTGATTCCTGTTGTGAGCAATGAGGGCAAGGAGTAGGCGTAGAGGTATTGGACCAGGGCAAAGGTGGCAAGCCTGGCTGTGCCTGTCCAGCCACTAGTAGCTGGATCCTGCTTGCTGATCACGTTCAGTGAGTAGGGGACAACGACTCCCATAAGGGCGACGAGGAAGAGCAGGCTTTCGGTCGTAGGGCTGGGTATGTAGTTGCTCATACCCAAGGCATCACTGATGGTTTGACCGCCGCTGGCCAGTTCAGGTAAGAGATGGACAAAGACGTAGGCAAGGCTCGCGCCGCCTCCTGCAGAAGCCCAGCGTGACTGTTCGGAATTGGGTCGGTTCGAGATCAATCCTGCCCACCAGTGGCAGCTGCCGATCGTGAAAACGCAAAGGATGACCAAGATCCAGAACATTGCAGTACGGATAAGTCATCTAGAGATCAGTTTGGCGATCTTTCCCTAGACCATGCTCACAACCTGAGCCGGGAAGAGGCTTAGTGATGATCGGAGAGAACCACTGAGGTGATGGAGCGGAGGTCTCCGCTTGGTGATTCATCACCTGCACTGGGATCTGCTTATGGACTGGAAGGCCGTTAGCCAGCCATCGATTCAAAGAGTTCTTTGTGGCACTCGCACATCTCCTCGTCGGTGAAGGCGGGCTGCATATCGAACTCAACCCCAAACATGGCTCGCCAGGGAGCGAAGTGCTTAAAAAGCTCTTTGCCGCTCTTGGCTTTGCAGATCACTACACCACTTCCTACCTGGGGACAGTGGACGCGAGTGATTAGTTCAAACCCCTCAAAGTTGTCACCCTCGGCGCCACTTGACATGTACTCGATCAACTTGGCGTAAGCGGCCTTTTGGCCCTCTATCTCAGGAAACCGAAAGGAGACGTTGTAGAGCTGCATCTAGCGACAAATAATCTTGATACTTCTAGTGGCGAGGCCCTACCGACCTATGTGTGCGTTGCTACATGGGCATATCTCAAGGCCGATGGAAGAATCTCAGCACTTGGTGGATTATCAATGAAGATTGGAGCGTGTTTTTTAAGAGCGGAAAGGAAGATGGAGAAAACTAAGCCTGCCCTCACTTTGGCCCAGGCTGGAATGGTGCAGAGTAAGCCTGGGGTAGTGGTCTGATGACTGATTTAAACGATTCAAAAACTCCTAGGGCTTTCACTTACACCGAGATGATGAACGGCGGCAAGCAGAAAATGAATGCGTCCGAGCATCAGAATGAGCTGGATTTGAAGCAGCGGACACAAGCCTTAGAGCTCAATGTTGAGCAATTAGAGAAATCACTTAACGATTGACTGCGAATTGCAAGAGGGAATGAGATGGCTCAGCCACCGCTGATGTCACGCCTCTCATTGTTTCCCTTCCTCTACAAAAGGCCCCTGACATTGTTGATCTGGATCTGGATCTGGATCTGGATCTGGATCTGGCTAAGGTGAAGGAATACTTGCTTTAGCTGTGGTTGTGTTTGGTGCTAGTTGTCACCTTTTCGCTATCAAAGGCGTCGATAAATTTGGATTCATGCGCTTTGCTATCGCTAATACCAAGGTTGATGACTCCCTAGGGATGGGAGTTCCAAGCAGGTTGATGGGCCGCCGACTAGGTACGCGCCCTATTTTTGATAGCTCAATGCAAGGGGTCTCTTGAGAACTTTCGAGCCAGGCAGCAGGCGATGTTCTGATTCGTAATGCGAAGGTAGAGGTGATTCAATCCATTGGCCTGTTAGCCGACTCTCAATTCTGCGAAATAAGGAGTCAATGGATTTAAAGCAGATGGAATGGACTTGAACCTATGACTAAACCGATTGATGACCAGGATTTTTTAGTTCTGCTGCGAGCGTCTGGTTTGCTGCAAAGGGTGGAGGAACTGGAGCGGAAGGTTGAACATTTGCATCACGCTCTTCAGCACCAGATTAAAAAGGGGCGGATGGGCTAATGGATCCACAAGTCCGCAGCTTTGTGATTGCCCAGCTGCTTGTCATCATTGTGCCTGTGGGAACTCTGTTCGGTCTCTGGGTCTGGATGTTGACGCTCGGACCAGACCGTGATCGTTAGAGATATAAGCAATTACGGAATGAGGGCAATAAAACCAGCCTACGAGCACAGATTGATTCTTCTTCACACAAGATCAATCGAGGCTGCAAAACAATAAAGATAGATTCCAGAGTGATATGGACAACGTCTGCAAAGAAATTTCAATGATAGGTAGCTAAAATCACAACTAGTTGTTGAATGGAATTAAGTTCGGCATGCCTTCGGCCGAGGCAAATGTAACCAAGGAAACAGCTGGCTTCGATCCACTGTTGATTATATAGTGGGGTTCTTCAGGTGAGCCTTCAAGAAAACCTTTTCCTTCTTTTATAAGATCAATTACTTCAACTCCATCTACGATTCGCACGTTAGTGAGCGTTCCTTGCTGGACATAAACAATCACGGGTGAGGGATGTGTGTGAAGAGGGATTTTTGCTCCCACAGGAATTGTGATTTGGTACATCCGCATTTCAGGTGTTCCTTCCGGATATTTGACGACTCTTCCTCCGAGTGTTTGATTCGCCTTAATGAGCTCTTCGGCGATTGGTTTTGGTGAGGCTATGGCCCTATCTGATGCAACAAAAGCAGCGATAATGAGAAGCCCTGCAGAGAATCGACGAAGCATTTGCTAAAAATGTATCTTGTTAAGATGCCACATTTGTAATACCAATGTCTGGTTTAGTGGACAGCTTCAGCTTCGCTACGGTCCTTAAAGTTAATAATAATCTTAAAACTAAGAAGCGAGGCATCAAAAGATTATATGCTCAATGTGAAAATTTGAAATTAATTTTCAGCTACATTTGATGAGATGGCTAATCGCGAAAATGTAAAAATATAAACTTGCTAATTCTATATATTTTAATACGATGTTGGAGTTGCAGGTCCAGGCCCTGGCTCAAAACGAAAATCAAAACTGATCCGTGATGCTGAGGTGGTATTGATTTTTGAGCCATGACCAATATTGACGCCATCAAAAATCAAGGCCTGACCTAAATGCATGCTTACGGGAGCATAGTCACCAGCACCTTCCTCACTTTCGATCCATAAACTGTTGCTTCCCCATACGTCAGTCAATGGGACCCAAACATTCATGCGCCCCTGCTCAACTCCAAAATCTCTATCTGAGTGAAAAATACTACATCCAAGCCCGATATAATGAAATCGAAAGGATGGTGGGCTTTGATAAGTAGAAATCTCTCCGTATATTTCACTTAAGAAGTCAGAAATAAGAGAATGATATTTCTCGGAAATGTCAGAAAATGATTCGGCCAACTGGTTTACAGTAGGGCTTCTATTTAAGTTCTTGATGTTACGCGAGCAATGAGCATTTTCTAGCTCTTTAGTGCCGAGCACATTACGAGCCCAGTCGTGGAAATTGTAGCGCTGAATATCGTAATCAAGCAGTATCTTTGTCATCAAAGCATTGCTAGTGTTGCCATTCTCGCATTCGCCATTGGCCAAGACAAGGTTTTTAAAATAACTTCTTATATCTCCGTTCAGGGAGATCTTCAAATATGGAATGGTAGATGAAAATAGTGGCATTTCTAAGGATATGGTTCTTTGGCAGGAGCAAGCTGGCTTGGATAAATAGTTGCTGATTTGCTAGTAGGCCGTTAGCAAATAAAGAGTCTTATGGATTGAATTCTATTCGCGCAACTTGCCTCTTCTTTATGGTCTCTAGTGAAGCCTTTGTCGCCGCTCGTCTTCATTGTATAGGTCTCGTCTTCTGGCCTGTATTGGTTTTAAAATGATGATAGTACTGTTTATAAATGCAATAGATGCCAATCGATGAACTACAAAATGTGCGACTTCAATGGATTTTTACTCAATGAGATTAACGTGCCATATGTACTTGCGTGTGCCTCGTGATGGAAGGTGAAGATGTTGAAAATATATCTATGTACACATATGATGTGAACAGATACCTTGAGTGAAAATGAAGTCATTGCCCAACACACTCTCGATTGATATTGGCGGCACCGGAGTCAAGCTCATTGTTCTTGACGCAAAAGGAAGTCCGCTTTGTGATCGTGAAAGGGAGGAAACACCTCACCCAGCAACGCCAGAATCAATCTTTAGGGTTATTGAGGAGCTTACTCATAAAGTCCCTGAATTTGATCGTATAGCAGTTGGATTTCCAGGAGTTATTCGAGACGGAATTGTAGAAACAGCGGCAAACCTTGATGTCCATTGGGTAGGTGTCAATCTGGCCTCTCAGCTAGAGCAATGTTTTGGTAAACCAGTTCGTGTCGCCAATGATGCTGATGTCCAAGGTTTTGGCTGCATTAGTGGAAAAGGTTTAGAGATGGTTATCACATTAGGAACGGGTATGGGGTCAGCATTATTTGTCAATGGTGTTTTAGTTCCAAATCTGGAATTGGCGCACCATCAATTAAAAAAAGGAATGACATATGAGGACTATGTTGGGAGGTACGCGCTTGAATCTGTTGGTAAGAAGAAATGGACCAAACGCGTCCAGAATATTATCGAAAATACAAAACTTGTTTGGAATTGGGATCTATTGCATCTAGGGGGTGGTAATGCAAAGCTCCTCAAGGATGTTGAATTACCTGATACGGTCAGACTTCACTCGAACAAGTCGGGGGTAATGGGTGGTTTTGTCCTTTGGCAAGATGTTTAATTGCATCCGTACTCAGTATTTAATCGAGCAATATTTTGAGCAATTGGTAGAAGCTTAATTCAAGATTCTAAATTTTGAACATCTTCATAATCGCTTATTCTGATTCTGCTGTTATCGCCGATGGTTGCGCGGCTTTTTATTTTTATTTGGTCAATTCTCATCGAATCCGTATAGAGCTCGGCAAGACAGTTGACTGCAATGTGTTTAATATTATAAAATTCTGAGATCTGATTCTTCCCTGCCATTGATGGTTGTATTGGCCTCTCAAATGTTAGGGACTATGGGGCACAGGGCGCACTGATAAATTAATGCCTTGCTGATTAAATTGTTGCTATCAAGGGCTGATCTAGATTGCATTATAGGTATAGCGATTGAAATTTTCTTTGATTTAGAATGCGTTGCTTTTCTCTGTCTGTTCTACGAAATCTTCATTTCCGTTAGTAGGTCCTCCCGAATGGTTCCTCGTCTGCGGGACTTACGCCTAATTCCTTCCGCCACTGTTTCAGTGGCTTCTCCCAGCCATCCTCCCAGCGCTGTAATACGAGAGGCGCAGCTTCCAGGCCGATGCGGTTGCCTACGGCAATTCCGCGGCTGAGCATTTCCAGCTCCCGTGGCTTAAATCGAAATGCGCGGAAGTGAGCCAGTGCGTTGAGTAGAACAAAAGCAGGAAATCCGATCTGGGTTGCCGTTATCGCTAGCACCCCAGACTCCCCGGCGGCTTCCGTGTTAAATCCACTAATCACGTGGTGCAAATCATGGGTGGTTGCGATCCGTTGAGTTAGCCAGAGTGCCTCTGAGCTGGTCTCCCTGGGCCTGAAAAAGTCTGCGTCGTAATTCAGTTTGCGGATCATCCGTGCGTATGCCTTGCCCAGAGTTCCCTCCGGTAATTTCTCGAGCATCTCGATGTCCGGCTGGAAGGGGGGATAGCGCTGTTCCACCATTTCCGCTCCTCCGGGAAGAGCCTTGAAGCGTTCGAGGCAGACTTTCATCGCCTCGCTGTCGATGAAATTGTCGATCAGGTCGCCGATGCCATCGAGCCCGCCGTTGGTTTTGCTGAGTTCGCGCAGAATCGCAAGATTTTTAACGGAGCGAAGTAATTCACGGGCTCGGGTCATCGTGGGCGTTTTCCAAAGATGATGCTTTGAGAGTTGTTATATAGCGAAGCTGCACTACTTAGGCGTTGATTGCACTAAATGCCTGTTTCAGCGTTGTTCAGGTACTTGCGGCATCCTGGTAAAAACATTGGTTTTTGCAGGATGTTTAAAAGCAAAAAGCTGGCAGCTCTCAATCGAATTGTTGAGCTGCTCGAATCGCAGGAACAGAGGCTCAAAGCCTTGGAAGATTTGCTCACTCATGACTTAGACATTCGGCATGGAATTGATCGACAGCTCCTTGACCAAGTCCGATACGACACGATCGAAGGTCTTTTGAGAACCGTTGCTCATGGCGTTGAAAAGTCAAATAAAAACTGACTGAGCAATAACAAAACTGATGTCTTGGTTTGGTGTCGAACCTTGAGGGATTCTGATCATGTTCAGGTAAACAGAGATTCGTTCTTGGCCACGTAGCTTTGATCTGAAAGTGGTTAGGTCAGCGTGTGAATAGTTCTTCGATTGAGAATTCGCTGCGCAAGGCTCTTGCGTCTTGTATGCGTTGTTGTCTGGCCAGAAGATTTAACCGTTCCTCGAGCCACTTTCGTAAGCGAGGGGTAAACAGTGCAGACGATGGTTCTTCTGATGGCGAATTTTCACCGAACGGAATCGTCATCAGAAACCTTGGGTTTTTCAAGCTAACCAACCCGGCACATGTCAGGTCGTGCTGATCAATTGTTGAACGGTGCACGAACCCAAACGCTACGCGCATCTCCATTCCAATGGTCAGTTTTCTTGAGGCTTAGACCATCAACACCAGGTACTCAGATTGTGCGGAGGTACCTCAGAACGATGGAGTCGCCCGAGCCCTAGTCACTCGTTCTGTTCAAGTGCAGCGAGAACGAGGGTTGCCACCGCGACCGATGATCCAGGATTTTGACCGGTGATGAGATTTCCGTCCTGACGCGTGTAGGACTCCCAGTCGTTGCCTTTGGAATACTTGGCACCACGGGCAATCATTGTTTCCTCTACGAGGAATGGCACAACAGTCTTAAGCCCTACAGCACTCTCTTCAGAGTTTGTGAATCCCGCCACTTCTCGTCCTTTCACAATGTGCTCTCCGTTCTTGTCTTTGGCATTGACGAGAGCGATTGGAGCGTGGCACACGGCGGATACGGGTTTATTGCTTGCCCAGAATTCTTCGATTAGCTGTATTGACGCATCATTCTCCACGAGGTCCCAAAGGGGGCCATGCCCGCCTGGGTAGAAGACTGCATCAAAGTCCTGGGCTGAAACGGAATCAAGCTTCGCAGTAGCGGACAGTTCGCGATTTGCAGCACTGTCTGCGTTAAAGCGATGCGTTGCTTCTGTCTGCGCATCCGGGTCATTGCTCTTGGGGTCGAGTGGAGGCTGACCGCCCTTTGGCGAAGCCAGCGTTAGCTCTACTCCTGCATCTTTGAACACGTAGTAAGGCGCAGCAAGCTCCTCCAGCCAAAACCCTGTGTTGCGGCCCGTGTCTCCGAGCTGGCTGTGTGATGTGAGTACGACGAGGATTCTTGTCATGGCTTTCTTTCAGTTTCTTTTCAAGGGAATGTTGATGTTGGAGTGTTGATTGTTTAGAGAGAAAGCTCCGAATCGGAAGAACGACCTATTCCTATGGGGCCGCTTTCGGGGTTGTGAGCTAACTCAGAAAACGGTCTGAATGAACCATTCAGGCTGGCCTAAAAGACCATGACACCGATCACGAAATTAATGGAGCGGTGAACGAGTAAAGACTCTTAGTCACGACGCAATCTTTTGAGGGCCACGGTATGGCCCCCAATGACTTCAAAAGATGGACCCTCCCAGGGAAGGGATTAAGTCAGAACCCAATCTGATTCAGGATGCCTTGTCCAGTTAACAACTCAGTGCTCAAGCCAATTACAAAACCAAGCATCGCTAAACGGCCATTCCAAGTCTCGGCAAAACTGACGAAACCGAAACGGCTTGGTGTGTTTTCAGTCATGGCTGTCTCCAAGAGAGATCTGATGGGTATGGGATTTGAATTGGGTCAGAGACCAAGGGCTTGAAGCAGGCCCTGATGGAGCAGGTCTTCTGTGGCGATTAGAGCCACAAAGCCGAGCATGGCGAGTCGTCCATTAAGCAATTCAGCTTTGGCCAACCGTTCACGACGGATCTGCTCTGCAGCAAGGCCATTCCAATAGCGCTCTTGTGCCTGAAGGGTTGCTGTTGTCATGGGTGTCTCCGAGTGAGGGACCAGAACGGTCTATTGCTGCTTTGCTGAACTCGGAAGAGGGGCCAGCCGTAATGGAAGGTTCGGTATCAGGGCCTTTTTTGGCGGTTTGTACGGGAGCAAATTGGCTGGTTGATCTAGAGCCTTGCAGCTTTATGACAGCGGAGTGAATGCATTCATCACAGTGCGGATGCAGGTGGAATGCATATTTGAGATGGCTCGGGAGTGATCTTCAGAGCTTCCGAGGAGAACGAGGGCGGGGTTTACTTTTCCCATCTTCTAAATGTTCTCCCTGGATGACTGGTGATGGGCTGAGGAGTGGATTGTCGACCTCATTTCTCAGCCTTGATCCCAATCAAAACAGTGATGGCTTTGAGCAACGAACGCTGAGTGTGGGCTCAATGGGTTTGGCGAAGGACTAGGGAATACCGGTCTTCGAGTTTGGAGCTGCGAGGGTCAGCCGCCAGGCCGCGAAATGGGCTTTGAGTAGAAATAGCTACTAAACTGATCTTGATTATTCTTTACATTCATTGAGATCTGCCGTCTGGCCATGAGTTTGCCTCTTCATTTTCAATTCGAAAAGCGCCGGCTTCAGGGGGCTATACAGCAAGCCCATGACATGGACGAGTTAAAGGAGGTTGCTGGACAGCTGTTAGACCTCTATTTCATGCAGAAAGCAGCAACAGCAAGGGTCATCTCTGAAAAATAACGAGTTATCTAATGTCTGGAGAACAGTCTGGTGAAATCGCTGCCACAATCCACTTAAGCCGGGAGGCTCTGCGGTTGGCTTACAAGACAACCAGCGATGCCTTACGCAATTGGTCTGGTGGTGATCCCCTTGAACAACACTTTTTAATTGAAAGCAAAGACCAACTGTTTCGCTGCTTGCTTGAGCATTCATTTGAGCTTGATGAAGGCTGAGCCCTGTTAATTTCCTTCGGGAAGCTTTGATTTGTTAAGGATAATCCTGTTGCGTGATTTTATTAACCCATTCCACTTTCAGTCCCAGCGGTAAAGGCTTTGAATTAAACTCAATAGACCTTGGTACTCCCTGGTTGCCTGAACAGTTAAGTGGCCTTATCGTTAAAATGATTGATTCAGCTGCTTAATGATTCGCTCGTTCTTTTGCTATGAATGCGAGTTATTTTTGCCAAATATCTATACGCTTTGTCTAGATGTAAGTCGGTCTTGACTTGGAAGAGCCTTTATTGACTCCGGTAGTTCTTGGTTTCATAGGATCGCAGCTAAACCTTAAGACGCAGCGAATGGGGTTGTGACTAATGATGCGTCAATTTGTTCAGGTGTGGGATTGTTGATTTTTCGCGCCTGAGAAGCGGGTCTAGCTAAAACTATTTACATATGAGAGTTGTGTTATGTCCGAATTCAAAGTGACCATCGTCAATGAAGGTGTAGAAACAGTTATTACTTGCCCAGATGATCAGTACATCCTTGATGCTGCTGAAGAGCAAGGTATGGATATGCCTTATTCTTGTAGGGCAGGGGCGTGCTCAACTTGTGCAGGAAAGGTTACTGCTGGCGTGATCGACCAGAGTGACCAGAGTTTCTTGGATGATGATCAGATTGCTGCGGGTTTTGCATTGTTATGCGTGTCTTACCCAATGAGTGATTGCTCAGTCATTGCAAATGCAGAAGACGACCTTTATTGAATGTCAGGAATAGAGTCTGAGCTCCGATATCCAACGGCGGTTATCGTCCATATTGATATTTGGAAATAGTTGTAAGCGCCAATTCAACCATATAAGCGTTCAACTCTTGTAGCTCATAAAATTATTGAGAAAAGTCTTAGCTCCTGATTCTATCAAGTTCATATTCTGATCTATTTAAAATTTAGAATAGCTTGGTTATTCATATTTTGGGAATGAGTTATGCAACTCATGGTGCAAATAAACTTGATGTTGAGATAAGCGGTGATGGTGCTTATAAATCAGTGCAACCACCACTGCAGATTTCAGTGGGTTTGAGTCGGAAAATGACAATGATTGGCCTTATTGGCGGCCTTTGGTATGAGGGTTGTAATCATTCATTGAATCTTAGGAACAGATTTAGATACAACCTCTCATTCATGGTTTTAGCTATCAGAGCCACAACTAAGTCCTGAAAAGGACCCATGCAGTGGATGATCTGGATGTTGACGTCCTTCTGCGTAATAGAGCTTTTCAACGAGGAGTGATGGGGCCTTGGGCCCCATCACTGCCTGAGCTGGTGTACTCATCAAGCTGAGTGCAGCTAGAGCTGAGAAAAGTTTCATGATTTATATCCAGCTGATTGGTTGTTTGTAGTCATTAGGTTCAGAGCCCTATAGAGCGCAGCAATCCTTCACCGGTCATGAGCTCAGTCGCCAGAGCTGCGAAGAAACCGAGCATGGCCAAGCGTCCATTGAGCTTTTCTGCACGTTCGTGGAAGCCCCAACCAGCGTCAGAAGCTGCAAATTCCATGCGGGGTTCTTTGGCATAAACATTGCCGTGACCCTCGCCATCTTTTGTGACGAGACCAGTTGGTGTGTGTGGTGTTGTTGTAGTCATGGGTGTCTCCGAGTGGGACTTGACCGGTCTATTGCGACCTTGCTCAGCTCGGAAGAGGGGCGAGCCGTACCCACTGGTTCGGTTTCAGGACCTTTCCTTTGGATTCTTGTTCCGGGGTGCTTGTGGGTCGAGATTCATTCCCTGCACGCTTCTGATCAGAGGTTGTTTGGTAGCGGTGAGTCAATCTGCAGTTCGGGCGTACTTGTCCTCAACGGTCACCCTGGTGCAGTGGGGCCACTGTGACTCCGCTGACGACATTGGCGTCAGTGAATACGCGTACTTTCACGCCACCGTTCAGATCGTTTTCTATCTCCACAACAAGCCCTGGCACTTCTTTCCCACTCGGAAGTCTGTAAGGAAGGAGTTGGGTGCGCACTAAGGGTTCGTCCAACACGAGAGCTCCATCACTGCGATCAGCCATTGGTGCGGGAGATGACTCTCCCGGCTCAACATCGTCTAGGGGAAAGCAGAGAGTTCAAAAGGAAGCCTCTCTGCAAACCAGGCCAACGCAGGGGGCCGACCTCCCTGTGTCATTTCCACTTTCAAACCAGACCAGGACCGAAAGTTAAAGAATGATTGGCTCCCTTGTGCCGAGAAAGATCAATCGGATGTAGCTAATGAACCCCACTATTGTGATTAATTATTCTCAGCTGAGCGCTCTCTTGGCCTGACGTTATGACCCTCTTAAATGAAAGGATCAGGTGTTGAGAGGTTCCTTAGCTTGGTTGCGACTCCAGCACCTTCAACCGTTTGAATGTTGACTCAATGAGGAAAAGATGACGTGATATCTAATGTTTGGCTTAAAACTCTTATTAATTCAGCGTCCATACGCTATTGAATTATAATCATATATAAACGTACCTAGAATGTTCAAAAAATGTATCTTTATAAATGAAAAAGTAAGCTTTTTTGAGTCAAAATTGGTGCAAAACGATTCAGTTTACATGCATAGATTAATAAATTTATTGGAATATAGGTATGAAGCTTTGCCTGCAGGCATCACAGCAGATCTGGAAAAAGGAAGTATCCCGAAACCCTCGTTTCTTTTGTGAAACATCCACTGCTGGTTTGCGGTTTCTAGTCGGGGCCCAAAAGTATGGCTGTGATGCAGTGCGGCCTTCGCATTAACTCATCATTGAATTCCATCGCTAGGCATTGAGCTTCCATTGCGTCGAGGGCGTAAACATTGTCTTCTCTTGAACAGCCGTTCACATCGTTGTACCTAATTTTGTAATGCTTACTAACTTGATGAATCATCATGAGTTATTGCGTAGAATGGTTGAAAACACAGGCTTTATACGGCCTGTAATGGCTGAAATCTGTAGGACTTTTGGTTGAGGTGAAGAACTAATTATGCATGTAATGGTTATTAACTATTGGCTGAAATGCTGTAGGGGGCTTCAGGGAAACTGGTAGGCATTGGATCAAGTTTTCCCTGAGCCAAAGCTTTTGCCCGGATATACATTTGGCTTGATGTTGCGCCTTGAGCCTCCATGGCTTTTGCAACGACATCCCAATTGCGAATTTCGATTGACATTGTGAAACAGATTCAGAACTCGCTAATCGTCGCTAAAAAAGTGGTTTGGTCGTGACAGTGAAATCCCCCCCTCGGCCGAACACGCGCTCGGATCAGTCTGTTGATATGTTCCTATTGTCTAAGAGCCTTCCGCGCAGCTAATCACAGATTTTTTCACTCAGTCTCGATTTGCGCTTCAGTGATCTGGCATGCCATCCAGTTTTTTGCTCTTATTAAAAAAGTGATTGATTTTTCGAGCTCAATGGCAATCATCCTCTGATCAAGCCTTACGGTTTGACAATGAGATGACAAATTCATCCTAGAGGGAGTGAAATGCTTTCCTGCAAAATGAGCGCTAGCCAAGAACTTCTGCGGTAACCCTCAAGAGTTGACCTGGGAAATGTCTCTTCTAACTAGTAATCAACCTCTATTTTTTGAAACCAGAGCTGACCTGGTTGCGATTTTGCTGACAGTTGGAGCAAATGCCAAAGAATTCCAGGGTGTGGAATAAAAGCTTGAAATCGGATTGTTCTGTATTGGACATGATTGATCCGTTGATCGGACAATGAGTCAAAGTCCTTGTACTGCCGCAGTCAACACACGTGAGGTGGTGGCAGTCATTTTCAACGGGAGCGTAAAGTACTTCTCCGCTGGGAAGATGCCGGCAGCGCACAAGACCCTTGTGCTGGAGATGTCTGAGGTTTCTGTACACGGTGGCCAGGCCCATTGCGCTTGGCCCGTTCTCGAGTCTGCGATGAAGCTGTTGTCCGCTCATTTCATCTCCGCAGCTACGAAGTTCCTCGAGAAGGCACTGCTGTCGGTTTCGGTTCGTTGTCGACTGTGTTGCCATTGGTCTTCAGATTTTGGCCATGG
Source organism: Synechococcus sp. AG-679-C18 (assembly GCA_003210755.1). GTDB lineage: Bacteria > Cyanobacteriota > Cyanobacteriia > PCC-6307 > Cyanobiaceae > Synechococcus_C. The sequence goes on along the minus strand of QCUL01000012.1, from coordinate 44,564 downwards.
AGGTTTGGATCATCTCTTCGCTGATTGCCCAAAGGCGCTCGCGTTGCTGGGCGTCGCGAGCAGCGCGGGCCACGGGTTGGCGCTTAGGGGTTCCGCGCATGGAAGCAAGGCCACCTGGTCCGAAATGCTCGCCTCCTTTAGCGGAGCCAGCTGTTGCAGCATGCAACTGGGGCAAAGCGCCCATGGCTGCGCTCTGGAACAAAGGATCCATAAGTCGGTAGGCGAGAGATTCCTGCCAGGCGCCACTAGCAGCAACCGAAACGGGCTGAAGGTTGGTACGGGCTAAACCCGGATGGGCGGCAAGAGAGATCACGGTGCTTTGTTGGTTGTGAAGCTTCTCATTGAGTTCTATGGCAAACATTACATTCGCCAATTTGCTTTGGCTGTAAGCACTCCAGCGGTCATAGCGCTTCTCGCCTTGAAGGTCTAACCAGTTCATTTGGCCGAAATATTGCGCCCCAGAGGTGACAGTGACGACCCGCGCATCGTGGCGGCCTTCCATCAACGGCAGCAATCGCTGAGTTAAGGCCATATGTCCGAGATGATTCACGGCGAACTGCATTTCAAAGCCTTGACTGCTCAAACGCCGCGGTGGTGCCATGAGACCAGCGTTGTTGATTAAAAGGTCTAGGCCCTTGTAGCGCTCAAGGATCACCCCAGCACAACGCTCAACACTGTTGAGATCAGATAAATCAAGATCCAGCAGATCAATCCCGGTGGTTCCGAGATCGAGAAGCTCCCGTCGCGCTGCTTCGCTTTTGCGTTTGCTTCGGCAAGCCATCAATACGGTTGCGCCCTTCTGCAAGAGCGCACGGCTGGTCTCCAAACCCAGACCACTGTTGGCACCGGTGACCAGGGCCACCCGTCCTGTTTGGTTTGGGATGTCCTTCAAGGTCCAGCCCATGGAGCGGTCGTCAGAGTTGTTCCAGTCTCGCTGCTGAGTTCAGTCTTCGGGGAAAAGCAACTCCGCCAGTTCGTCAGCATCCACGTCATAAACACGAGCGAGAGAGGTTTCGATCGCGCTTGTGACTTCGCCTGGTAAGAAGCGCATGGCATTTAGAGCGTCCTCGGCGATCTCATCTGTCAAAAGCATGTCGTCTCCCTCAAGCTTCTCGTCATTGATGACAGCCATCACCCAGCTCTGATAGGCGTACACCAGATCCGAGAACTCGAGTTCGGGATCGTTGAGATCCAGGGTCATGGTCACCGATCGTTGGCTTCACCATTTTGACCTCCAGGAGGGAAGATGTCTTGCAGCAGATGTTCGGTATGAGCCTTCCGGATCCTGACCAGCTGCAAGGAACCCTTGTGGACTTCGCTCTTTTGGAGCTGATTCGACAGCACCGGCTCAGTTTTCAACCTCTTTGGAGTGTTGATAGCTGGGCCAAATTGATGATCTGGCTTGCCTTGAATTGCGGCCTTTCGGGAGAGGCAGGCAGCTTGGAGCATTTTGCTAGATCTCTGGGAGAAGACATCACAACGCGCATGCGCCGAGCCTTCTTTGAACGCGAGCTGGGCGATCTTGAGCTTCTTGTTTTGGCAGATCCAGCTGATTCCCAGGTGCTTTTGCTTTCTCAGGCTCCTCAGGATTCAGCTGTGTTGGCAACAGACCGCCTTGTGAGGGCTCTGGAGCGCGTTGATTTGCTGGAGCATGTGACTGCTGATCGCAGTCAATGGCAAGCTCTGGACGGAGTTGTTGCGATTCCCTGGAATCGTTCTGAATCCTGCTGACCATGGACCTGATCGCTCGATACAGGAACGCCGGTTTTGAAGCGGTGGCCGATGGAGTGATGGCATTTTTCGATCGCCGCATTGACCTGCAGCGTCAAGGGGTGGCTTTTGGCCCCGGTGGTGGCGAGGAACCAGCCAAGGTGTCAACCGATATCAGTTTGGTGGCAATTGATCGCACTGATCCTGATGCTTACGGCTTGTCAGAGGTGATCCTGCGAGGCGTTGCTGCGGGATTGAATCGCTACTTGGAAGAGAGGCCTCAGTTCCGTTTGGTTTGCCCTGATCAGGAGCTCTTTGTGATGCCGATCTTCAATCTGCAGCGTTACGCACCTGCAGAGGGGTTTAAGCAGTGGCACTGTGACTGGACCATTAGCGATGAGGCCACCGAGCCCGTTCATCGCGTTCTGGCTTGGATCCTTTACTGCGATTCGGTGGAAGACGCTGGCACGGAATTTCATTGGCAGAGCCATCACGAACCAGCAGAGCGAGGCAAGTTGGTGATTTTTCCAGCAGGCCCCTCTCACATTCATCGTGGTCGGGTGAATCCGGATCTGAGTAAGACCATTGCCACGGGTTGGATCAACGCTGGCTCACGCAGGGGGTACCTTCAGCGTTTGGCGCGGGGAGAAGAGTGCAATCCGTCATCCTTGTAAGCGGCAAAAATAGTCTCCTGAACCTCAATAATTTGTTATTGAGGTCTGAAATGTCGTCTGTCTTGATGTCTAAATCTAGGGGCGTTGATTCATCCCTCAGGGCAACAATTATGGAAAAAGTGGTGATTAAGGGAGATTCTCAATATTGTCATTGAAGTGCTTGTTTGGTATCGGTTTGAGGATATTGATCATCCTTTGAGTTTCCTTGAGGGCACGACGAGCGCACTTCAAGCAAGTTGTTTTAGGTCGTACTGGTTGTTGATCAAAAAATCGTATTGATCACTTTCAAGGTGATGAATGCCTACTCGACCATTCCCCTATCTCAGGATTTCCAGTTCTTCATCGTCCACGACAATTCACCGGCATCCCAGCCGCAAAGATCGAAATTATGGATGGCAGTTGCATCGGACGCGTCGAGAAGACGCTGGGCATAGTGCCTCACGAGCGCAGCAGGATCGATGGGCACGCCAGCTTTTGCTGCCACCTCGCTAACGCCAGCGGCGGTAGTAGCCATCCGTAGCCCCCTTTTGAGCTCTTCGTTCTGGGCCACGGCCTCAAGCATTGCTTCGATTGCAGCGCTCAGATCGTTGGAGGCCTGGCCCATGGATTGTTCGCAAAAACGCCATCTGATTATCGCCTCGAAGCGCAGGGAGGAGGTGTTTTGCGACCATGAACGACTGTGTGCGTGCTCCTACCGTGCCCGAGCTGGCCAAGACCTACGACCCGGTTGGTACCGAAGCCCGATGGCAGAAGGCCTGGGAGGACGAGGGAGCATTTCATCCGGATCCTGCTGCTGAGGGTGAGCCGTTTGCTGTGGTGATTCCGCCACCCAATGTCACTGGCAGCCTGCACATGGGGCATGCCTTTAACACTGCCCTGATCGACACGATCGTCCGTTATCAGCGACTGGCGGGGAAGAACGTGCTGTGTTTGCCAGGCACCGATCATGCCTCGATTGCGGTCCAAACCATCCTTGAGAAGCAGCTAAAGAAGGAGGGCAAAACACGTCATGACCTTGGTCGTGACGTGTTTTTGGAGCGCGCCTGGCAGTGGAAAGCGGAGAGTGGCGGACGCATCGTCGATCAGTTGCGCCGCTTGGGTTATTCCGTGGATTGGCGGCGTCAACGTTTCACGCTGGATGAGGGCCTCAGCGAAGCGGTGAAAGAGGCTTTCGTGCGCTTGCACGAGCAGGGTTTGATCTATCGAGGTGAGTATCTAGTGAACTGGTGCCCAGCTTCCGGTTCCGCTGTGAGTGATTTGGAGGTGGAGATGAAGGAGGTGGATGGTCACCTCTGGCATTTCAGATATCCACTCAGTAGCGGTGAGGGCCATCTAGAAGTGGCCACCACCCGGCCGGAAACAATGCTGGGTGATACGGCGGTGGCAGTGAATCCCACCGATGAGCGTTATGCCCATCTGGTTGGTCAGACCCTTGATCTCCCCTTTACAAACCGGCAGATCCCAATCGTGGCAGATGGTCACGTGGACAAAGATTTTGGTACCGGCTGCGTCAAGGTGACACCAGCCCATGATCCCAATGACTTCGCGATCGGCCAGCGCCATGATCTTGCGCAGATCACCGTGATGCGCAAAAACGGCACGATGAATGCCGAGGCCGGTCGCTTTGAGGGGTTGGATCGATTTGAGGCACGCAAATCAGTGGTGGAAGCTCTCGATCGGGAGGGTTTGCTGGTCAAGGTGGAGAGCTATCGGCATAGCGTTCCCCACTCCGATCGGGGCAAAGTGCCTGTGGAGCCTCTGCTCTCCACCCAGTGGTTTGTGAAGACTGAGCCCTTGGCAGCCCGCTGTCGTGAGGCGCTAGCCAAACAGGAACCGCGTTTTATCCCCGAGCGTTGGGACAAGGTCTACCGCGATTGGCTTACAGATATTCGCGACTGGTGCATCAGCCGGCAGCTGTGGTGGGGCCACCGCATTCCCGCCTGGTTCGTGACCAGTGAAACCGGCGGTCGATACACCGACACCACCCCCTATGTGGTGGCTCGAAATGAGGGCGATGCGCTTGCAAAAGCTCAGGAGCAGTTTGGTGCTGAGGTATGTATTGAGCAGGACGAGGATGTTCTTGATACCTGGTTCTCAAGTGGTCTTTGGCCGTTTTCAACCCTGGGTTGGCCGGATGCAGATGCTGCAGACCTCCAGCGGTGGTATCCCACCAGCACCTTGGTGACGGGCTTCGACATCATCTTTTTCTGGGTAGCTCGGATGACGATGATGGCTGGCGCTTTCACAGGCGAAATGCCTTTCAAAGATGTGTATATCCACGGATTAGTGCGGGACGAGCAGAACCGCAAGATGAGCAAGAGCGCCGGCAACGGTATCGATCCGCTGCTTTTGATTGAGCGCTATGGCACCGATGCCTTGCGATTCGCGTTGGTGCGCGAGGTGGCAGGAGCTGGCCAAGACGTTCGCCTTGATTACGACCGTAAAAAGGACACCTCTGCCACGGTGGAGGCCTCTCGCAATTTCGCCAACAAGCTCTGGAACGCCACCCGCTTCGCTTTGATGAATTTGGGTGGGGCAACGCCAGCGGTGTTGGGTGAGCCGGACCCCGCGTTACTTCAACTTTCAGATCGGTGGATCTTGTCGCGCTTGGCGCGGGTGAACAGGGAAACCGCTGATCGCTATGCGAACTACGGGCTTGGGGAGGCGGCTAAAGGGTTGTATGAGTTTGCTTGGAATGACGTATGTGACTGGTACCTTGAGCTGAGTAAGCGCCGCTTGAATCCAGGAGAACATCCCAGTAAGGAAGCCTTGGAGGATCAGCTCACTGCCAAGCAGGTGTTGGCAAAAGTGATCAGCCAAATGCACCTCATGCTGCATCCGCTGATGCCGCACCTCACAGAAGAGCTTTGGCACAGCGTGACGGCAGCAAGCGAAACCACTTTTTTGGCGCTTCAAGCTTGGCCTGTTGTGGACGAAATTGCTTTGGATGATCGATTAGAAGCGTCCTTCTCAGAGCTGATCGCTGCAATCCGAGTGGTTCGTAATTTGAGAGCCGTTGCCGGGTTAAAGCCGTCCCAACCAGTGCCCGTTCGCTTCGTGACTGGCCGCCCTGCTCTGATGGCCGTGTTCGAGCAAGGTACGGCTGACATCACCGCTCTGACTCGAGCGGAATCCGTGGAGTTGATGACACCATTGCAAGCTGAGGCTGCGCCTGTTGCCAGAGCACTGGCGGGAGTGAGTGGTGAGTTGCAGGTGTTGCTGCCCATCGAAGGCCTCGTTGATCTCGAAGCACTTCAGGGCCGTCTTGAGAAAGACATCGCCAAGGCGGAGAAGGAGATCAAGGGCCTGGCCGGCCGCTTGGGGAATCCCAATTTCGCGGAAAAGGCTCCAGCCGCTGTGGTAGCTGAATGCAAGGCCAACCTCGCCGAAGCGGAAGTGCAAGCTCAGCTTGCCCGAAAACGATTGGTGGATCTCGGCTGATCAGAGCTTTGGCTCAAGCCTGATCTTGCCCATCGGTGGAGGCGTGATTTTCGCGATGAAGCTGGGATCCCTGACTGGATTGCTGGCTAGGCGGCCATTCCATCGGATAGACCTGGCGTTGTGGGAAGGGAATGCCAATGCCGTTGTTCTGGAATGCAGTCCAGATGTCTTGGCGCAAATCACTGCTTACAGAGAGAGCCTGCAGGGGATTACCAACCGAGTACTTGACTTTGTAGTTGATCGACGAATCTGCGAAATCGATTGCGAAGGCCTTGGGTGAGGGATTCCGTAGGACCTTTGGGTGTTGGGAGGCGACCTGCTCGAGAAGTGCTATCACCTGCTTGGGTTCGTGATGATATGCAGCACCCACCACCACTTCATTTCGTCTGAAGTTCTCACCTGCAGTGTATGACTCTGCATCTTGGGTGAAAAAAGTTTGGTTTGGAATGCGTAATTCAGCATCATCACGGTCCCGCGATAGCTGGGTGGCTCGAAGCCCCAATTTGTTAACCCTGCAGGGCTCACCTTTGATCATCAGAACTTCTCCGGGCTGGATTGATCCTTCAAAGAGCAGCCAGATCCCGCTGATGAAATTGAAAAAGATATCTTTGACGCCAAAACCGATGCCAACAGATAAACCAGCTGAGATTGTCAACAATGCTGCGGTATTCAAGCCAGCCTGAAAGGCAACAGCAAGGAGGCCAAAACCGATAATCAAATAGCGAATAACTATTTCAAGCGCATTGCGGCTTTGATCGCTGGTTTTCAGGCCTGTTTTTAATAACCAGGAGAGCATAAATGCGATCGGTCCGCTGGCGATTAGAATCAGATAGAGCCCTATCAAGGAAGAAAAAAGTCCGCCGACCAGCAGTTGGGCCTCCAGCAAAGTGCCTACATTGATGAGAGCAATGGAAGAGAGACTGTTGAGTCGATCGATGCAATAAAGCAGGGCCCAAATAATGATGGAAGGCCTGGCCAGGCGCCTGAGCCAGCGCGCTTTACGATCTTTCGGGTTGCGTTGGATAAGCCTCAGCTCGATCCACAAAAGAAGGTTCCATAAAACCCAGATCCCAGCAAAGCGGATGGCGATGCCCGTGGGAATGGATGCCATCCCAAGCAAAATGCTGATCCCGAGCAGTGCAAGAGGACCTACGGCTTGATAGGTGAGGAGTGAAGCATTTTTTGCTTTGAGTTTTTTCCAAATGTAAATATCAGCGATCAGTGCACAGGCAATCAAGACCAATTGCCAGGTCACCGCTGCGCGATCAAAATATCCAGTCCAGGATGAAATCTCGAAGAGGAGGTTGTTCATTCGTTATCTTCTTTGGCCAAGTTAATTAAAATTTGCTCTGCTTCCTCAACACTGAGAACCCCGCTGGTTAGCTCGGCTAATGCTTTTTTGACATCTAGATAATTCTGGGATGTTGATAGGTATTGAATGATCATGGGCCACTCCTCGAGATAGCTCAGTGATTGTTCGTTCCAAGATTCATTGAGGGCTTTGAGCGTCTTTGAGCTTTCATTGGGAATGTCAACATTCTTATTTGCTGGCAGGAGATCCTCATTGCGTAGCATCAGTTGACGTTGTCCTACGGCATTGGTATTCGATTTCACATAGCTCAACGCGAGTGCTCGTTGTGTTGGGCTTGAATTAGCTCCTAATCCAAAAGCTGTTATGTATGGCCAAGTAAAAGCTTTTGTTTGAACTCCATTTGGAAGGATAGTAATACTTAGTTGCTCCCCCATCTTCTCTTTCATTACCGATGCTTGGAAGGAATTGCAGCTGATCCAGTCAAGATTATTGGAGGTCAATTCATCTGAAAGCTGGGATTGGTTGCTGTAAAAGGAAATGTTTTGGTAGTAAGCCGCTTGCCTTAGCCAAGTGAGCCACTCTTTGATTTTGAGTGGCTGCTTGTTTTGATTCTGCTTGGTGACGAGAGAGCTGATTTCTGGGATCGCACCGGTCGATCCAGCTGTCCAGATGACTTCTGCTGGATTTGCGGCCAATCCAATGCGAACACCGCTGGCGCCAAGCTCTACTAATTCTTGGATCGTTTTGGGCGGCTGTTTTACGACCTTGTTGTTGTAACAGGCAACTTGAGGAATGATTGCATAGGGTGCTGCAATGAGCTTTTCGTTGAAGGTGGAGAGGCCTTTGATGACGTCGTCATATTGTTGAGTCCAGGGTGGACTGTTAGAGAAGGAGCTCACCAATGAATCTTGATAATAGGATCCTAAAGAAGTAGCCAGTTCTATTATTAGATCTGGTCCAAGATTAAGTCTGCTGTCTTCGGTTATCTGATGCTTCATTCTATTCGCTTTGTAGGCAACTGTAACGACGCGGATATCTGGATTTGTCTGTTGGAATAATTGTGTAAAAATTTTGATTCGATTTTCAATGCGTTCTTTTGTAGACTGATTGAAGTCGTTTTCTGGAAGTGCGTAGGCAATATAGAGAGTATTGGCTGGTTTGTTGACTGATGTGCAGCCAGAGAGTAAGGCCGATAAAGTTATGGATATGAGCGTGATGGCATTCGCGAACAGGCTCTTGGTTGGCATGCCATTTCAGCGCAGCTTTCCTGAATAGTATTTGGCAGACGTCTGCGAATGTGCCATCGGCTTCAAGTTATTGCATTAATATATTTTGAAAGGTTCATGCTCCTCTTGTCAGGTAGCAAAAAACCTCATTTAAGGTTAATAATATTGATAGGGCTGAGTTCGTCCTTGGTGAACCTTACTCTCAGAATAAATGTTTGATTCCTCTCATCAGTCTTGAGCCTTCTAATCTTGATTCAGTATCTGGTGTAACTAGCTGACCCCTTCACTGATCACAGTTGAACAGCTGAGCAAGATCTACCGGGTTGCCGATAAGCAACCAGGCCTGACAGGCACCCTTCAGCATTTTGTGCGCCGGCGTCATCGTGATGTGTCGGCTGTGCGCGATGTTTCCTTCACCATCGCTCCTGGCGAGATGGTGGGATTTCTTGGTGCCAATGGCGCAGGAAAAACCACCACCTTGAAAATGTTGTGCGGGTTGATTTATCCCAGCTCGGGCCGAGTGGTCATCGCCGGCTATCAACCGCAACAACGCCACCCAGACTTTTTGCGTCGGATCACCTTGGTGATGGGCCAGAAGCAGCAGTTGCTTTGGGATCTGCCGCCGATGGACTCATTGAGAGTGAATGCTGCTGTTTATGGCATCAGCGATCGGGATGCAAACCGCCGCATTGCTGAGTTGTCTGATTTATTGGAGCTGGGGGAAGAGCTCACTAGGCCTGTGCGCAAATTGTCGCTGGGGCAGCGGATGAAGGCTGAGCTCCTCGCTGCTTTGCTTCATCAGCCTGAGGTTTTATTCCTAGACGAACCAACCCTCGGGTTGGATGTGAATGCGCAAGCCAAGGTCCGGCAGTTTTTAGCGGACTACAACCGTCGCACGGGTGCGACGGTGTTGCTCACCAGCCACTACATGGCTGATATCACTGCCTTATGTCCGCGAGTGTTGTTGATCCATCAGGGGCATTTGTTTCACGACGGCCCGCTTGATCGTTTGGCAAGCAGGCTCGCTCCGGAGCGTCATGTGCGCCTTGAACTTGATGAACCGGTTGTGGCTGAGGCCTTTGCTGGATTGGGAAGGCTCGACAGTCTCCATGACAGGGAGGTGAATCTGCGGGTTAAGCCTCAGGAGCTCACGGCTGTCGTGGCTCAGCTTCTAGATCGGTTTGCGGTGCGCGATCTGGAGGTGAACGATCCCCCCATCGATCAGCTGATCGGCGATCTGTTTCGCCAGGGACGCCTCTGATGCGGATTTTTGGACTCAATCGCAAAATCCTTCGCGTTCTGTTGGGAACGGAATACGCTCACATGCTCGAATACCGCGCCGAAATTGCGCTTTGGGCTCTTTCAGGCGTGCTCCCTTTCATCATGCTGAGCCTCTGGAATGGCAGTGATGCTCGCAGCGCCCTGGGAATGGATGGGGTGGCTCTGGATCGTTATTTCTTAAGTGCTTATTTGGTGCGTCAGTTCTCCGTTGTCTGGATGGTGTACGACTTTGAAGATGATGCTCTAACAGGGAGATTGTCTCCCTATCTTCTCCAGCCACTTCATCCGCTCTGGCGTTATGTGGCGCGTCATCTCGGCGAACAGCTCACACGTGTGCCTTTCGCTGCGGCCATCGCCGCGGTTTTTTTTCTGATTCAGCCCGAGGCCTTCTGGTTGCCGTCGATCGGCCGTTTTTTGCTTGCTTGGTTGGCGACCTGGATGGCCTTTACGATCGCCTTTCTGCTGCAAAGCCTGATTGCCGCTCTTTGCTTTTGGAGCGAGAGGGCGAGTGCTCTGGAGAGGTTGCTATTCATACCCTTCCTTTTCTTGTCTGGCTTACTCGCGCCCCTGACGGCTTTCCCACCTTTGGTACGCACTCTTGCTGAGTGGACCCCTTTCCCTTATTTGATTGACTTTCCAGCAAGGGTGCTAGCAGAACAGCCTGTCAATTTGCTGGCTGGTTTTGCCATTCAACTTATTTGGATCTTGGTGTTGTTACCGCTTGTTCTTCTGCTCTGGCGCGCTGGGGTTCGGAGATACAGCGCCATGGGGGCCTGAATGGGGAGGTACTTCAAAAGCCTCCGCCGATTTTGGGGCACAGCACTGGCTACTCAGCTTGAGTATCAGGTCAACGTGTTGATTGAGTTGGTTGCCGTTGGGTTGAGTTTGCTCGGCAGCCTGTTCATGCTTTCACTTTTTTTTGGCCCAGGCCGAGAGTTAGGTGGCTGGAGTTGGTCTGAGGCGTTAATCGTGCAGGGTTTCTACACGGTGCTTGATGGGATGGCGAGCACATGGTTACGCCCCAACCTGTCCTCGATCGTGACCCACGTACGAGAGGGCACTCTTGATTTCATATTGCTCAAGCCGATCGACAGCCAGTTTTGGTTGTCATTGCGCACGTTTTCGCCCGCTGGATTGCCGGAGATAGGCCTCGGCTTGATGTTGGTGGCTTGGGGTGGCCATCAGGCAGGTGCCCCTTTGTCGCCTCTGGGGATCGTCATCGTTTTGGTAATGCTCTTGGTTGGTGGTTTGATTCTTTATTCGCTGTGGTTTCTGATTGCAGCTACCAGCATTTGGTTTGTGAAAACATGGAATGCCACTGAGGTGTTGCGGGCCGTATTGGCTTCTGGTCGCTATCCGGTAACGGCTTATCCAGCCCCCCTGCGGATGCTGTTTACCTTGGTGATTCCTGTGGCTTTTCTTACGACGGTTCCAGCTGAAGTGGTGCTGGGACGTGCCAATGCTCCGATGCTGTTCTTAGGGATTGGCCTCGCCGCTGGATTCTTCGCTGCTGCCCGCAGCTTCTGGTGGTTCGCCTTGCGGTACTACACCTCTGCCTCCAGTTGAATGCAAACTTTGCTGAAGGGTTGGCGGCCATTCCATGGGATACACCTGACGTTGTGGGAACGGAATGCTGATCCCTTCCTTTTCGAAACGCTTCCAGATTGTTCTACGTAGATCACTGGCTACATCAAATGAATCAAGAGGATTAGCAACCCAAAACGCTAATTTGTAGTTGATCGAAGAATCAGCGAAGTCGATCATGAATGCCCTCACATTTGGATATTCAAGAACCTTTTTGTGAGACTTAGCAATATCTTCCAGTATTTCAATAATGATGTCTGGGTCGTGCTCGTACGCGGCGCCAACAAATACACTCTCGCGTCTTGAGGTTTCGGTTTGAGTGAAGGATGTTGCTTCTGTTGTGAAGAAAGTTTGATTAGGGATTAACAGTTCGGCTCCATCACGGCCCCTCTTGAGCTGTGTTGCACGAAGCCCCAGTTTTCGCACGGTGCAAGGGTCACCGTTAATCATCAAAATTTCGCCTGGTCTTACCGAACCTTCAAACAGTAACCAGATACTGCTAATAAAGTTGGAGATGATTTCTTTGACTCCGAAGCCAATGCCAACTGAAAGACCACCGGCAATGGCAATAAATGCTGTTCCGTTAATTCCAATGTAGTAAGCAACTCCTATTATCCCAATAATAATGAAGCTATATCTAAATAAAAGTTCCAAGCCACGTCTGTTGCGTGGTCGAACTGCCAGTAAAACTCCGCTCAACCATGCCAGAAATGTGGCAGGCCTTGAAGCCAGTGTGAATATTGTATAAATTAATATTATTGCCAAGTATATTCGCCCAAGAGTTAACTCCACTCCAAACAGATTTGCCACTGGCATCTGGGACAAGTTTTCCATGCTCCCCATTAATCTTACGAATGATATTGATGCAACAATTACGTAAACTGGTCTTAAGAAAGTGCTCTCTAGCTCTTCAACTGGGAATTTTTTGTTAATTCTTAGGAGTAGGGTTTTCAAGGGTGTGAATAGCATCCAGCCCAGCCAGAGCAGTCCGAAATAGCGCAGCAATCCCCATGGAAGGCCCACTAAGGAAAAGGCAGCAGCGCTGAACAGAAGAAGCAGGGGTCCGATCAACACCCGGATGTATTCCGGAAACAGGCGATGTTTGACTCGGCGCCGGAGAATGCCTCGGTGCTCCGCAAGCATTACCAGGGCGACTAAGAGCAGCTGGAGTTGGACGGTGCCTCGATTGAGGTAAACAAGCCAGACCAGAAACTCATCAGCAATGGCTCCAGGAGAGATTGTCGTTAATAAAAGAGGTGATGTCATTGCTTCGTCTTGAATTGAGTTTTGATCTGTACCGTTGCTTTTTCGGGAGATAATCCATCAAAAATTATTTCGCTAAGCGTTGATTCAATTGCGTCTTTTAAAATGGGTGATTTTTGAATAGCAGCGACAATCCTGTCTCCACGAGTAATACGTAAATATTCAGCCTCGCTAAATTCTGCCAAGCCTCCAGGCAGCTGTTTGTTTACAATTTGTGCGGCTGCAGGATTGACTGGATAAGCCATACGAAATTTTAGAGCGTAGGTTTTTTGTGCCCATGGTTGCACTACAAATTCCATTAATTTGAGGCTCTCCTCCCGTTGAACTTTGCTGGAATTCTTGCCAAGAGCCCAGACTTGTAGTCGCGTGATTGGCGTTGCACGTCCGAATGTTCCATCTGGTAATCGAGCCACTCCGAGATGCTCTTTGAGAGCCTGACGGAGTTGTGGTAACTGGTTACTCCAACAGCTGATCCAACTCATTTCTCCAGAAATCAGCGCTGCTCTAAGAGCTGCTTGAGTGCGCAAAAATAAAATATTTTGCTGGTAGCTAGCGGTTTTGAGCCATCGCAACCAATTTGTAAGACGTTTATCTGCTGCTGTTGTTGTTTTTTTGTCGGCAAGGGAATGGGCTAATGCCTCTCCAGCCCCGAAACTGCCAACACTCCAATAGAGGTCATCCATATTGAGCACCATCCCAAAAACTTTGTCATGGCTGCTATCAGAAGATAATTCTGCCAGTGTTTTGGGGGCTTGAGCCAGCTTGCGTTTGTCAAAGCATGCAAGCTGGATGTATTGAGAGACGGGTTGCCCAGCGAGAGAACCATCAGATGTTTTGACGCGTTTTAAAGCTTCTGCGGAAATCGTTTTCTGTAGCTCACTGGTCATCTTCAATGGGTCGGTCAACCCATCGGCGAGCAGGCTGAGTGCCTGATTGCTGTTGGCGATCACCAGGTCTGGCCCGAGTCCGCTATTCGTTTGAACTCTCAGCTCTTGTTCAAGCTTCTCTGCAGGAATGATTGATGGGTGTAATCGGATGTCGGGCTGTTTTTCTGATAAGTCCTGTATGTATTCGTTGTTGATTCTTCGCTCTGATTCAAAGCGACCCAAGAAGTTTTGTTCGTTTTCGTTGCTGGCTTGTGCGACTTTCAGGACGATCGGTCCATCGCGATTGCTTATGGCACAGCCTGCTAACAAGTAAGTGCTTAGAAGAACCACCATGTGACAGGTGTTTCTGCTTACGAGTCTGCAAAATGCAGGCACAGGCATTACGCCTTCCCAAGGATGTCACTGCATTATTTCAGCTAGAAAGCCAGTGCTGATTTGTTTAGGGTTAAAAGAGTCAGCATGGGATTTCGACCAAGGTTGAGGTTGAAACAATGATTGAGGGGTTGTCCTGGTTCGAGCCATTGATGGGTTGGCTTCGTACTCCGCTGGGTGGAGTGGTGTTCATTCCGCTCTACGCCATTTGGGTGACGCTCCTTCTCCCAGGCGTCTGGGCATCGATGCTTGCCGGAGCCCTCTATGGAACCTGGTGGGGAAGTTTGATTGTGTTTGTGGGGGCCTGTCTTGGTGCAGAGGCGGCTTTTCTTCTTGGCCGGTCCTGGTTGCGGGATTGGACTAGCAAGCGTTTAACCCAATTCCCGAAACTGCAAGCTGTTGAGAGGGCCGTGAGTCGAGAGGGGCTCAAGCTTGTACTGCTGACGCGTTTATCCCCAGCCTTTCCCTTTTCCTTGCTGAACTTGGCCTATGGCCTCAGTGAGGTGAGCCTGCGCGACTACAACATTGGCCTGATTGGGATTCTTCCGGGAACCGTTCTGTTTTGTGCATTGGGGGCCTTGGCGGGTGATGTGGCCCGCTTTGGCGACGTACTAGCGGGGGAAGCCTCTGCTGAGGCTTGGATCCTGCGAGTGGTGGGAGTGCTGGCCACGGTCGCCGTGGTTTGGTTGGTTGGTCGAGCAGCACAGCGTGCCTTGGCTGATGAACAAATGAAGTCTTGACTGATTTGATTTGAAGATTCCAGACGATGGAGATGTTACTTTTGAAGATATAAATTAGGCGAAATTAATTACTTTATAATTTATTGCTTATAAAGCTATATGCATTATTTGTTTGTGTTGAATTAGTAAATATCAAAGGTTTGAAAACTATGCTATTGCCTTGACTCGGATCTGGTGGCTCATGATTCGTTTAAATAGGAGAAGCGATTTAAGGCAGCTTCAAGTCTTTTAAGCCTTAGTCTGGACTGGGCAAATTTATGTCCCGAAGGGCCGCAACTAGCACAAACCAGTAAAGGCGTAGTTTCGCCAAATATCCTGATCTTGCGGCTAGATCAAGATATTTGGTACGCCCGCATTCTGTTTTAACCCAGCGAAAGACTTTTGGCGAAGTCATGATTGTTGGCCTTTCGTAATATTGTATTTGAAGATTTGGTTGGGGATGACGCTGATATTGATGCTGATTGCGTCAATGCCATAATCCTTTCTTGAGCGCGTGATTATTTCATGATGTAGGTCGTCAACGACTGGTTGGGTAATCAATCCTTCTTGTGCAGTGAGTACAAGCTCAATTGTGGCATTGTTGTTAATAACGCGAACATTGCTGTAGAGCAATTTTACTTTTTTCCAGAGGTATGGGTTTCTTTCAGTCATCTTGAATTGCTTGACGCGTCCAGCTTTAAATCTGACAAATTCAGCATCAATGTTCTGGCGAACGCTGAAGTCGTGAAGTGATGACGCCAAGGGGATGCAAAGCAGGCCTAGCAGGCCTAGCCAAGCGAGTAGGTTGCGCCAGCTGCGGCGAATCGAGCCATAACGCTGCAGCAAAAACATCATCAGGCTGGCAAAGGTGATGCCGATTAGATTGGCTAGGAAGAGTAAAAATGACCCTTCCGAGATCTGATTGCTCAGCCCAGCAACACTCCCTCGGCCGAAGACAGCAATGACTTCTTTGCCCATGCTCAGTCCGATCCCGCAGACACACAGCGGTGGGACGAGGGCTACAGCGATGGCTACTCCTGCAATCGAATTGGACAGTCGATCCCGGGTGAGTGTGAACGATCCGGCGATGGCTGCAGCAACTGCGATGCCTAAGTCGATCAAATTGGGTGCGGTACGGCTGTAGATCTCTCGGTTCACCTCACTCGCATCGAGAATCCAGCCAAGAAGGGTTGCGGTGGCAATCACGGTGATCACGCCAATGATCACCGTGATGGCTGATCTTTTCACCAATTTGTTATTAGAAATCGCGAGGCCAAACGCCAGGCTCAGGATCGGATCCATCAAAGGTGCAACGATCATGGCGCCAATCACGACAGCGGAGCTGTTAGAGATCAAGCCCAGCGTTGCAATGACTGCAGAACAGATCAGGAGCAAAAAGAAGCCCAGAGTTGGTCTTGAGGAGGCGATGCGGCTTTTGTAAAGGTCGTTTCTGGGGACCTGCGTTTCCAGATTCAGCTTCCACTCCCCTGAGAGACTCCCAAACAGATTCTGAAAAAGGCTTTGCATGCCTAATTGGTTGCCTAAGGGAATTCTTTCAGCATGTTCAGAAGCGCGTCCTCGTCAAGGATTTTGATTCCAAGCCCTTGAGCTTTGCTGAGCTTGCTTCCAGCTTCCTCGCCTGCCACGAGATAGGTGGTTTTTTTACTCACGGAGCCTGAGACTTTTCCTCCGAAGGCTTCGATTTGTTCTTTGGCTTGAGAGCGAGTCAGTGTTGGCAAGGTGCCGGTCAGCACAAAGGTGGAGCCATCGAGATGATTATTAGCAGCAGCTGCAATGGCTCGGGTTTGCTCGTCCTCATTGAGCGCAAGGCTGAACCCGAGGCTGTGTAACTCATTGAGCAGCAGTTGATTGGCAGGGTTGGAAAACCACTGCTGCAGGCTTTGGGCGATTTCCTTGCCGACGCCATAGATGGCAGTGATGCTGTCTGGCTCATGACACGCTGCTTGATGCAGGCTGTCTGAATCGGAGAAGGCAGTGGTGATTGCTTTGGCATTCACGTCTCCAACATGATGGATGCCAAGGCCATAAAGCTGTTTGGCCCATCCTTGGCTGCGTGATGCATTCAGGGCCTCAATCAAGTTTTCGGCGCTCTTCGAGCCCATGCGCTCCAGGCTGCCTAGCAGGGCTTCATCGAGGCGATAAAGGTCTGCAATTGACTGAACCAGTCCCCGATCGACGAGTTGTTCAATCAGCTTGCTGCCGAGGCCGTCCACATCCAAGGCCCCTTTACTGACCCAGTGGCGCAAAGCGCCGCGCAGGATCGCTGGGCAGCTGCTGTTGATGCAGCGGGTGGCGGCCTCCCCTTGCTCGCGCACCAGTTCAGAACTGCATTCTGGGCAAATTTGGGGCAGTTTCAGGCGCTGGGAAATGGCGGGTCTGAGTTCAGGCAGCACCCGAACCACCTCGGGAATGATCTCCCCGGCTTTGCGCACCACGATCGTGTCGCCATCATGTAAATCCAGTTCTTCCAGTCTGTCCGCGTTGTGAAGGGTGGCCCTGCTCACGCTGGTACCGGCCAAGCTCACCGGCTCGAATTCCGCTACGGGGGTGATCACTCCCGTACGGCCCACCTGACAGCTAATTCTCAAGATCTTGGTGGGAGCTTCCTCCGCCGGGTATTTGAGAGCAATCGCCCAGCGTGGTGCTTTCTGCGTGAAGCCTGCGGCGTCCTGCAGCTGGAAATCATTGAGCTTGACCACCACTCCATCAGTGGCGTAGTTGAGTTGCCGTCGTTCGTTGTCCCACTGGTCGAAGAAGTGTTCTACGGATGCGAGATCCGGCAATAAGCCGGCATTCGGATTCACCTTGAAACCTGCATCTCCCAGCCACTGCAGCGCATCCCATTGATTCCTTGGAGTGCTTCCCTGCCAATCGTCTGGTAGGTGAAGGGTGTATGCGAAGAAGTCCAGACGTCTAGAAGCCACCACCATCGGATCGAGTTGGCGCAGGGTTCCTGCACAGGCGTTGCGTGGATTGGCGAACAAAGACTCCTCGCGGCTCTGACGTTCGTTGTTGATGGCTTGGAAGGTCGCATCGGGAATGAACGCCTCCCCTCGGACTTCCACCCAGGCTGGAGCAGGTTTGAGGTGCAACCGCAAGGGAATAGAGGTGATCGTGCGTGCGTTGGCAGTGATCTCTTCTCCCTGTTCCCCATCCCCACGCGTGGTGGCACGAACGAGTAATCCATCCTCATAACTGAGGGCAAGAGCGTTGCCGTCGATCTTGAGCTCCCCGACCATGGCCAGGGCTGGCAATGGTGAACCTGTTGGTGGTTCTCGGTCGAGAACCTTGAGCAGTCGCCCATACCAGCTGTGGAGGTCGTCATGGTTAAAAGCGTTATCGAGGCTTAGCAGGGGAATCCTGTGGCGAACGCTGCTGAACCCTTCTGCTGGTCGTCCTCCAACGCGTTGGGTGGGGCTATCCGTTGTGACAATCGATGAGTCTTGGAGTTCTAGATCCAGGAGCTCTCGATAAAGCTGGTCATAGATGGAATCTTCCATCTCTGGTGAGTCGAGCACGTAATAAGCGTGTGCAGCCCGATTGAGCAGGCGCCTGAGCTCCTCTGCGCGCTCTGCACGGTCATGGTTGGAACCAAGTGGCTGAGAGGTGTTTACCACCGCTCACTCAGCTGTTTACAGCCACAATTCTCTCGATCCTCCAGGAATCATCCATTTTGATGAAGGTGAAATCCAAAGGCATCTCTTCTTTGTCTTCCGCGATCAATTTCACGGTGAGGATGATGTTGCCTTCCTGCAGCCGCGGACGCCCTGACTTCAAATTGCGGAAGCGATTCAATTTCAAGCCAGCCAAGTAGCGAATGAACTGCTGGCGATTGACATGCTGTCGATAGTTCTTGGTGGTCAGTAAGTAAGCGGCATCGATTCGGCCAGCTGCCACTTGCGTGAAAAACTGCTTGATCAAAGGATTAATGCCACGGGCGCTGAGCACCAGCTTCACCGCCGTGATTGTCCAGTAGAGCAGCAACGCTCCACCGCCGGCTAACAAAGCCTTACTTCCGATTTCGCGAACCAGACCCAGTTCCATCGGGTGCATCCGAATGAGTGCAGATTCTGACTGACTGCATGCAGGACCGAGGCAGACTGGGCCGACTTTCGTCCTGTCTGGGTTCTTTTTTAGTCCTCATGCCACTCGAGCCGCTGCTGCCGCTGTTTCACAGGCTCAATCGAGAACACTTTGATGGCTGTCTTGTGGAGGGCACTAAGCCTTTAGTTGCAGTGCGTTGGAGTGATGGACGGATGCGGACAACGGCAGGTTTCTATCGCCGTGGGAGGTCTGTTGCACCTCCGCTTGGACGAGAAATCGTGCTGTCCAGACCATTGCTGGATCCATTGCCGCGCAGCGCCACCGAGAGCACTCTTTGCCATGAAATGATTCATGCCTGGGTTGATCTGATCTTGAGGCAACGGGAAAGTCATGGCCCTTGCTTCCGAGCTCAGATGGAGGCGATTAATGCCGCACAAACACGTTTCAAGGTGAGCATTCGCCATCGGTTTCCCGTTGCTCAGAGGCCTCCTCGCTGGATCGCTGTCTGCCCTCTCTGTGGGCACCGTTCGCCTTATCGGCGCCGAGTCAGACAGGCGGCTTGCCGGTTGTGTTGTGATCGGCATCATGGCGGTCAGTGGCATGTCAGTTGTTTGCTCAGTTTTGTACCTGCCCCCTCCAAGGATTGAGATGGATTTGTTTCTTTGGGTCTTAGAGGCTGGCGGGGTGTCAATCGCGTTGATTGGTTGGCAACGAGAGCGTTGGCTGCAGCAGCGACGTCGTTAGTGTCAGGACATGGACGGACGTTTTCAGCCGAGGCAGCGCAGCCACGATCACAACGATCGGCGCTTTGAACAATGGATTGAAACCGGACGTCAATTCGTGGATGGTGTTGCCGGTACGAGGCCTGGACGCCGCAACGGGAGTGGGTCGCGTTCCCCTATGGATTTGGAAACAGTCGGTCGCTGGGTGGGAGACAAGATCGATTGGCTGATGGATGAGGAAGAAGACTGGCGGGATCCAGTTCCAACCTCAATGGGGCAGGAGGTTCCAGTTGCAACGAGTCGTAAGCGTCCCCTTGATGCGATCTCACGCCGTCAGGCCGTTCTGCCTGCACCTCAACCGACGCCCATCGACGATGACAGCTGGCCCGATGATGACAGCTTCCGTGTGGAGCGCTGGTCACGTTCGGCTGCATCCTCAGTGACTGCCTCAAGGGAACAAGCTAACGATGAGACATCGCAGCGCTTGTCACGAGGCCCCACTAAACGTCCACTGCCTCGCTCCAGCCGACGAAGGAACTAAATAAAGTTTCCAATGATCTCTAGTCTTTTATTAAAGAGTTTTTTTTTATGAGCAATCTGGTGGTTGTGGGCTTCCCCAAGGCTGAAGAAGCAGAGGAGGTACGTCGTGAGTTAGTCACTATTCAGCAAGAGCATCTCATTGCCCTTGAGGATGCGGTGGTTCTTGAACATGGAGAGGATGGCCATGTTCATTTGCGTCAGGCGATCAATATGACGGCCGCTGGGGCGATGGGCGGCAGCTTCTGGGGTTTGTTGATTGGTTTGGTGTTTGCCAATCCCTTGCTAGGTCTCGCGGTTGGTGCTGGAGCTGGCGCCGCCTCCGGATCCCTCAGCGATATGGGTATCAACGACAATTTTTTAAAAGAACTGGCAGAAACCCTGCCTGAGGGAAGCGCCGCCTTGGCGTTGTTGGTGCGGGAGGCTACGCCTGACCGCGTGATTGAAAGGCTGCGTCGCCATGCGCCTCACGCTCGTTTGATTCATACCAACCTCAGCCATACCGATGAGGATCTGCTGAAAGAGCAGCTCGACAAGGCACGCCGCCACGCCGAAGCTCTCAGGCTGGGCTGATCAGGCGCAGTGTTTCTCTTGGCGAGGTGAGACCAGGAAGCGAGAGCCTCGATTACTGAGCTGATGGTTCACTTCCTCAACAAGATCAAATGGCAGATCTTCTGCCATTTGATCAGGGCTCGTTAGAAGCGATGACGATCCTTGTTCCATGGCTTCGAGCAGTGAAACCCACTGTGAAATGTGTTCGATGCGACTGACGGGGCGATAGCCAGACGAGCAGAGAACGGCTGTGCACACTTCAACATTCCACAAATTGGAACAACTTTGGTTGGGAGCTTTGCTCTGCTGGACAGCGCCAATTTTTAGTGCTGCTTGCGTTGGTTGTCCGCTGCGATCGCTCAATCCGTGGCGCTCCAGAGCCAGGACACAAAGCAATTTCGAGAGCCCAAATCTGGTTCCGAGGTTGGAGAGGGTCAGCCACCGGGTCTGCGTCATGGAACCTTCGCAACTAGTGGAATGATCCCGAATTCATGATCGATCGCAAGCGTCTTCCGTGAACCCAATCAAGAGACTGTCTTTTCATCTTGAGAGGTGAAGCGGTTCGCGTGGGTTGGCCCCAAGCCATTGTTCCAAAGCCGGACTAAACACTTCGCGAATCACCGTGAGCTCGCGTCCTTGACGAAAAAAACGGTAGTGGCGACTCCAAAAAGGTCCGGATTGACCAAACCGTTGTTCGAGCCATGGTTCACTCACCAGAGCTAAGCCATCCACCTCGCGGAAGAGCTCAGAGCGACCTTGTGTGAGGCTGAGCCAGATCGGTAGGTTCCGATCTTGAAGGTGCTGGTTGGCTTCGTCCTGGTTCCACCAACTTTCTGCCCAGGCCAAGGTTTGCTCCCTGCAGCTCAACCACACCTGACGGCGCAGAAGTGGGGGCGTGAGTTCTTGAACTTCCTGGGGGCAGCCAGTTGCTGCATCACCCTGCGGTTCCGCTGCCATGGCGATCAATTGCACGGTCACAGGATGTCCAGTGAGGAGGCGAAGATGCCTGGTTGGGCTGCCGTCTCCTAAGAGCATCAGCCGCCAGGGACCTGGTAGTTCTCCAGGGTTGTCGCCGGCCACAACTGTTCCAGCGGGTGCCTCCCATAGGCAGGTGGGAGAAGCCAGAAGTTCTGATGATGAGGTCAGAAGGCACCTCCAACCGTGAGGGATTGGCGTTGACCATTGCGTTCAATCACGGCACCAGTGCTGGAGAGGCTGAGCAAGGACCAGCCACTGTTGCCGATGCTTTCTCCAGGGGTTGCAGACAGTGATTGATCACCCAGTTGGAAGATGGCCGATCCACCGTTTTCGGCGTGCACGACGCCGACCAGCAGTGGTGAACTTGCTGGAGCTGGCGCAGGAGGAGTTGATCCGGCAGCGGATGACTGTGCGCTGGATCTTGAAAGGCCTGCGGACAAGCTGCTGGTAGCTGGAGCGATGGCCGTGCTCAGCGGAAGGGTGAGCGGCTCGAGGTTTGGCAGTGTTGCGATCACCTCAGGTTGGCGTGGCTCTGAGATGGGGGAGGGACTCTCGCGGGTTTTGAACTTTTCAATCAGGGCCAGATTGCGCTCCCGATGGAGGGCTTGCTGGGAAAGGTGCCAGTTGCGTGCCATCCAGGCACTGGACAACAAGGCGCCGAGGGTGATTCCAATCAGGGTCAGCTGCTGCCAAGGCGGCAGGCTGCGTTGCGTCTTTAGTAAGGGATCCGGAACTGGATTGATCACTGGATCTGGCATCGGATCCACTCGGATCTTCGCGGTTTGCAGCGAGGGCTCAGCTTCATTGAAGACACGATCCATCACCTGTTCAGCGCGCAGATTCCAGTACGCCTTAGAGGTGGAGGGGCGAGATGGCACTGCTTACCTTTCGATCAAGCAACGCTATCGAGAGCTGGCTGTGCTGGCGAGGTTTTCACTTGCCCTGGAGCGACGCTGTTGCAGCTCGAGCCAAACCAGCAGGGCCGTGAGATCCGCCGGGCTTACACCTGGAATGTGTGAGGCTTGCCCCAGGGTGGTGGGTTGGATTGCGGCCAGTTTTTCGCGAGCTTCTCGAGACAAAGTGCCGATGCTGGCGTAATCAAAATGGCTCGGGAGTTTGCGCAGGCCCTGGCGTTTCACCTGGTCAATCTGTTGCTGCTGGCGCTGCAGATAGCCGCTGTATTTGATGTCGATTTCTGCGCCCTCCCTAACGGGGAGAGGAAGCTCAGGATCGGCCAGGCCATGACGCACGAGATCAGCGGTGTGCACGCCCGATCGGCGCAACAGGTCGGCGAGGGTGATCGATCCTTTAATCGGCGCTCCGCTCTCGTGCTCGATCGATGCTGCTACGGGATCGCTGACTTTGAGCCGAACGGTCTCCAACCGTTTTTTTTCGGTCTCCATGGCGGTGAGTTTGTCGTTGAACAATTGCCAACGGCGATCGTCAATGAGTCCAAGCTCACGGCCTAGGGGGGTGAGGCGTCGATCGGCATTGTCACCACGCAGCACCAGGCGGTATTCACTGCGGCTGGTCAACACCCGGTAGGGCTCACGCAGGTCTTGGCTCACCAGATCGTCGATCATTGTTCCCATGTAGCTGTTTTCTCTTGGGAAGTGCACTGGTTCCTGGCCTCCGATAAGACGAGCTGCGTTGAGGCCAGCGACGAGACCCTGGGCCGCGGCCTCCTCGTACCCGGTGGTGCCGTTGAGTTGCCCGGCACTAAAGAGTCCCCGCACGCGTTTGGTTTCCAATGAGGGGTTGAGTTGGGTGGCGGGGAGATAGTCGTAATCAACGGAGTAGGCCGGTCTGAGCATCACGCATTGCTCCAAGCCAGGGAGGGTGCGCAGCAGCGCAAGCTGAATCGGCTCTGGCAGGCCGGTGGAGAAGCCCTGCACGTAAATCTCAGGGGTGTCTCGACCTTCTGGTTCCAGGAAGATTTGATGGGATTCTTTGTCGGCAAAGCGCACGATCTTGTCTTCGATCGAGGGGCAGTAGCGCGGGCCTTTGCTGTCAATTACACCGCCGTAGATCGCAGTGAGATGGAGATTGTCGCGGATCAGCTGATGGGTGGCAGCGGTGGTGCGAGTGAGGTGACAGCTCATCTGCTCGCCGCTGACCCAGGCCTCTGGGTCAAAGGAAAAGAAGCGGTCATCGGCATCACTTGGTTGCTCTTCGAGTTGGTCGAGCGCAATGCTGCGTCGATCAACGCGGGCGGGAGTGCCGGTTTTAAGCCTGTCAGTATGGAATCCCAGGTTCTTTAGTGCTTCGGTTAGGCCTTCAGCGGCTTGTTCCCCGGCGCGTCCTGCAGCCATCGATTGATGCCCTACCCAGATACGACCGCCAAGAAAAGTGCCGGCAGTAAGCACCACCGCTTTGGCTCGATAGACGCTGCCGAAATAGGTGCGAATGCCTTCGATCCGAGCCTCCCCTGGTTGATCTGGATCGCCCGTCACCTCGAGGCCTGTCACCATCGCCTCGCGCAGGGCGAGGTTGGGAGTGTGTTGCAGCAGATGCAGCATCTGGCGTGAGTAGAGGCGCTTGTCGGTCTGGGCGCGCAGGGCCCAAACCGCAGGGCCGCGACTGGCATTCAGAACGCGTTTCTGGATGGCGGTGGCATCGGCCAGGCGTCCGATCACACCACCAAGAGCATCCACTTCATGCACAAGTTGGCTTTTGGCTGGTCCGCCCACGGCAGGGTTGCAGGGCTGCCAGGCGATCCGGTCGAGATTGAGAGTGAAAAGTGCAGTGTTGAGGCCAAGCCGTGCCGCAGTGATCGCGGCTTCGCAGCCAGCGTGGCCTGCGCCCACCACAATCAGGTCAAAGCATTCATTCACAGCCATGCACGTAATGTATGACCTGGAAGAGATTAGTGCTAAGTGAGGCTTGTACTTGCAGTAAGCAGAAGCATTGCTTTTTCAAAGTCATCAGGAGCAATACCTTTTAATAACGTGGAGATTAATAACTTTAAATCGAATCTAATTTCTAATTTCTAATTTAATTCAAGGAGAGTGTGAACATAAGAGCTTCTGCCATAAATCTGATGATTCATTTTTTTGTTTTGGTTTTGACTTAGGGCATAAATATCAACTGAGTTGAATCTTGGCGATGTAAATGAAAAGAGTGCTGAAGCGGGTTCGCTTAAATAGTTTGAGTAAGAATTCGGATATTGAATAAATGATGGCAGCGCATAGTTTGCGATAAATCTTTTGATTAATTGACTCTTGCAGACAATGTAGAAATCTATAAAATTTAAAATTTGATTTATTAATATAAAATGTATAATGTTCTGATGAAATAACAATAATTCACTGAGGAATAGAAACAGCGCCACTTTCATTGAGCTTTTTTGTATTTATTGACGTATCTATCAGGTCACTTATGTTTTGAGTGGACTTACCATAAATAATATCTTTGTATAGATTTTGCACAGCTTTTGTATATTGTTCGTCTGAAATTATTTGTTCATCAACCATTTCTCTCAAGCTCTTTAGCTTTGCCCTTTTGACAGCAAGATCATGGAGCTTTGAGCAATCAAAGTTTTGATTAGTTCTCTGAAGTGGAATATTTAAACTAACTATGCCTAGGAAAGGAGAGTTATTATTATTATTATTATTGATATCGAAATCATTAAAATAATTTATTGCGTAGGGATCTGCTCCAACTGCCAGTGATAATGAAGGAACGCTTCCACCAGAAGATGAACAACGTGTGTTGTCTATATTGATGGATGCACTAGATCGATCAGCACTGGAATTCTGTGGACTTAAAAAAATCTGAGCTTTTGCAAAATAAATACTACTTTCTAGGCATAATAATACTGCTGTCAAAAAGCAATTTATTGGTATAGAAAGATTTTTCCTAATGAAAATGCGTACTAACAATTTTTGTTTGTAGATTGTCATTTTATTTGACGATGGAACATTTAAAAAAAATGTGGTTTAATCCAAATTAGAATTCACTAACTTTTTAATTAATACAATTACTTTAGCAAGTTGCATTTAACCATACAAATCAATGCAAGTCAACTCAGAAAGCGGGCTTCAGGTCTAATTGAAGAGAATTGGCTGAGCCTGCGTAAAGGGCCTTGATTTTGCGTTGACATGACAGTCCAGTTTAATAAACGCTTCCAAGATAAGTTGGACGGTCGGTGCGAAAACAAGTTATTTTTATCTCTTTTGTTGACTGAGCATTGCTAAGTTATTATTTTACTATTGTTGATAAAATCAGAAATCTCCTTCATATAGCGTGCAGACTCTAAACGTCAATTGTACATTTATAACACTTTCTGCGCACATATAATAAGCGCCTTCTCCTTCAATAGAATAACGAATATATCTACTCTCTTTGCCAGCAATACGAACTGTTTTTGGGGAAAATTTGACTGACTTTTCCATTTCCTCCGCGTCGAAACCACTAGTTTTTAGGGTTCGTTCATCGTCTTTGGTGAATACCGCAGGATAAGCGACAATTTTGATCTTTCTCAGTCTTTCTTGGTCGTTGACAACCTTAAGTTCACCACTTGGCTCAGTTACGGTAAGAGGACTAATAGCCAGAGAATATGCTTTTGGAGTTGAAGTAAACCATAAACATGACAAAAGTAGAAATGTTCTTGCAGTGAATGATAGTTTAGAATCAATTTTTTTGGGATTTGTTGGCTTCAAACAATTGTAATTTATTAGCATAATTCTTTAAAATATGCATGGTTTGCGAGTCTATGATTTTCGCAAACGCAGGTTAAATACATGAAATTAAGTAGCAAAATAAAGCTAAAGCAAATACTAATTAATTAAAAATAAGACTAACAATACTACAATCTGAATTTAGCAAAAATTTTTTGTGAGCAAATTAAAAATCTCAAAACAGTGCGCAATTCGCTCAATTTCCTTTTAAACTTGCGTAATGCGTACATTTGCAATTCATGAATATGTTTTTAGGGATGCCTGAATATCTCCTGAGAATCCTAAGTGAAGTAATTTATCTTATTGAACTAGTCCTTTTATCCTTTTTATTAGAATTCTCTCTCAGAAATCTTATACAGACTGAAATATTATCTGATATCAGGATATTTGCTTAATCATAGAATGATAGATGATATAGCGTCTTAGAAATGTGAAAACTGAATATATGGATATGGCTTGCATGGGATTTATTAGGTCTTGATACTGACGTATATAAAAGAAGAATTCAATTAAAAATTAAAATTGTTAAACCCAGTCAATTTTGCTAAATTAATTAACCTAAAGGCTCTTCTTTTATTAATAGTCATGCAAAAGCGATTATTTTAAATATGCATTTCCTATTGTCAAAAATTTTAAATAAATGAAGTTTTAAAAATCCAGAAATTGGTGGCGCAATAACTGTAAGCTTAAAAAGTATTTAATATAGTAAAAAATACAATTTTTAACAAGAGTAAAGCGTTTAATTGTAGTAATTAAATATATATAACTTTAAAAGTAAGGGCTACTATCTAGCTAAGCATGTAACGACGACCGTAGCAGCCATAGGTACATCGGGAGTAAAGCCAGTTGTTGGGGATTTGAATTTCACATCCACTTCAACCAAAAGTTCACTTCCGGCCGCGGTCCCGGTTGCATTTTTTGTCTTGAAACCTGCAAAACTTGATCCATCTAGACTAACTTGCGAAGACACAGGGACGACTGAGCCACCTGTAAGTAGGGCAGTATCAGCTCTTACTTTCCACTTGGTTCCTGGTGCTGTTGACATGGCTTTGACGCTGGCAGATCTAGGATTACTATTGCTTATGGCAATTCCCGAAGTAGGCACATAAGAGGTGATGTATTGACGATTACCATCAGCATAAGCAGCGAGTTGTCCTCTTTTATCTCCAAAAAGTTTACAAGTATCTTCTACTTTAGTGGAATTGTAATCAAGTGTCGCTCCTGGAGCTTTCGATCTATTTTTTGTTAGTGGGCCTGGATTATTGACATAGCTCACAGCTTTTGACTCAACAAAAAAACTGCTGCCAATCACGGATGCAGTAATTGCGATAGAAGTAATTGAAGCTTTTTGTAGTCGACTAAGAAAGATATTCACTTGATGAACCTAGCAAATGATTCAAGTATGCTGAGTTTAGTAGCGGTAACGACTTAGCCATAGATGACTTTTTGGTGAGAAATACCTGAGAGATCTGCGACGTTTGGGATCAGTCCAGGATCTATCAGCCAATTTTTTAAAAGGTGTTGTTGTCTGAGAAGTGTGATTTTGTTTTCACCGGTGATCAGTTGCTTCTGTAATCTTTTGCCTTTTTCTTATATCAATTTTTTGGTAATGGTTGACGTTCATATTGATTGAGCAGCTTTTTATTTTATACTATTTGTCTTTCGACATTTCTCAAGACGCTTTTTAGAGTTTGAAAATTGACGTTTATATTTGGTTTGTCATTACAGTGCCTTTGCGCTGAGATAGTATTCGTTAAGTTTTGAATTTTAGGAAATCAGGCTTCGTAGCCTCCGAGTGGCTCATAATCGTTCAGCAACAATAATTTTGAGCTCTCTTTAGAAAAGAAAGTAAACTGCGACCTCACTCGTTTTTCGATCTCTCATTGAGAGGCGTGAGTCTTAATTTAATCATTATGAAATACCGAAGCTCAAATGAATTAAACGTTGCTCATCTTTAGTCTGTGGCACAGTGCTTCTTGCATTTCAGGATGGTTCCCATATGATAAGTTTCCTTTAGATACTCCCTATCTCCAAACCTTGCCTGGTTTTGTCTGTAGGGATTCTTGCAAATCTCTTTTCAGTGCTGCCTGCCTTGTCGGCTGAGCGAAACACTCTCTCGTTTGGATCAGTTTTGATACCCGAAGCTTCTGTTGTTCAATGTATCAATGAGGCTATGAAAAAGCTTGTTGATGTAGGTGGGCCTGCTCCTTCCTTAAGCTCGCTTAGTAGTAGCGAGGGGACTATTGATTCGGTGATTCAATCTTGCATCAATAATGCACTTGACCTGTAAATCAAATGATCAATTTTTTGCAGTGATTTAGTATCTTGCTTTGATATTACGATGCATATATCTTTTCAATCCTAGGTTTGATGGTTGAGGATTTGATTGATTTACTTTTGCGGATTACGTTGCCTAGTTTTGTCATCCAGGCTCCTGTTGAAATAATGGATTGGTTTTGTTCACTACTATGAATTTAAATACTTTTAAAAGTGAATGTGACAAGCCTCGCCGCGATCCCTGGCTATTGCGTTGTACGATTTGCTTGGTATCATTTTGATCAGGCTTGAATAATGTAAGTTTTAGATATAGTGATCAATCCTCTAAAACTTGAGGTATTGCTCTTTCCCTAAGCCTTTTTGATCACAATGCTGAATGATGCCGTCGGGGTGGCATGGTGCGTGACGTTATTGATGCGAGAGGAGTATTTGTTTTGTGCCCTTGGCGTAATCCGTGAGCAATACTCTTTAGGTGACTTGTTGATGGAAACTTGCTCGTAAATTTAGTTGTAGTTGCTCTCTTTGAACGTAACACTTATGCATGATTCTGTTGTTCTAGAATTGCTTTCTCTCTTTATCTCGCAATTCATTTTTGTTTTTACCTCTGCGGGGTTGAATGATTCGCGAATGGCTCGATTGTCCTGTGTTTGTGCACGCTTTCACTCGCGTTAATTATTGAAATTGTTGGCTTGAAAAGTATGCGCATCGTTGAAGCTTTGAGATCTAAGTAGTAGCCTGTTGTTGCTTGACCCGAATGCAATGGCCAAGCCTTTGCTCAGCTGAACGCGGCTAGCGACGGTTTGTTGGGCTGAGTGTGGAGCGAAACGTTCGGATTCCGAAGCGCCTCACCTTGTAGCGACCACGCGGAAGCCAACCTGTTGTTTTGCGCAGAGCTCTTAGCCAGCCGGATACGTAGTTGCGATGGCGTTGGGGGCTTAGCACCCAGCGTCCGAGGTATGAGGAGCCAACGCCAAGAAGCAGGATGCGTCCAATCCACATACCGATTGATTCCTCAGGCCGCCAGGTTGCGGAAGCGAGTGAACTGGGGTTCAAACAGCAGCTTCACTGTTCCCACAGGACCATTGCGGTGCTTGGTCACGATCACTTCCGTGATTCCTCGATCAGGGGTTTCAGGGTTGTAGTACTCATCGCGATAAATCATCAGCACGAGGTCAGCATCCTGTTCGATCGATCCTGATTCGCGCAGATCGCTGAGCATCGGTCTCTTGTTGGTTCGTGATTCCACGCCTCGACTCAACTGCGACAGAGCGATCACCGGTACGTTCAGCTCTCGGGCCATGCCTTTGAGCCCCCTTGTGATTCGCGAGATTTCCTGCACCCGGTTGTCGGGGCTGGATCCTTCCATGAGCTGTAGATAATCGATGACCACCAGGCCAAGCTCTTTGCCCTGTTCGGCCATGAGCCGCCGGCAGAGCGATCGCATTTCCAGAACACCGGAATTTGGTTTGTCATCGATATAAAGCGGTAATTGACCGAGGGTGTTGATGCCTTGGCCTAGTAGTGGCCATTCCTCCTGTTGAAGCCGGCCGGTGCGTAGACGCCCTGCTTCGATACCAACTTCCATCGACAGGAGTCGATAGGTGAGCTGTTCTTTGCTCATCTCCAGGCTGAACAGACACACCGGCAGGTTGTGCAATTGAGCCACGTTTTTGGCCAGGTTGAGCACGATCGAGGTTTTGCCCATGGCGGGTCTGCCAGCCACAATGATCAGGTCGCTGCGCTGCAGGCCCTGGGTCATGGCATCGAGGTCGTAGAAGTTCACCGGAATGCCAGCGACCGAGGTGCCCAGCGAGCGGCTTTCAATCTCGTTGAAGGTGCTGGTGAGAATTTCTGCTGTGGGTGTGAGCCCTTTGGAAGGTTTCTCTTGGCTGATCGCGAAAATTTTCTGTTCGGCCTGATCCAGCACCTGCTCCATGGGTAGGCCTTGATCAAACCCCAGTTGAATCACCTCATTGCCAGAGCGGATGAGCTGGCGGCGTAGGAACTTATCCATGACCAACCTGGCCACTTGTTCGATGGAGGCGGTAGATGCCACCCGTTCCACTAGCTCTACCAAGCGGTTGCTACCGCCAACTTTGTCTAAGGATCCTGTATCCGCAAGCCAAGCTGTCATCGCCGTGAGGTCGGTGGGCTTGCCCTGGCTATGGAGCATCACCGCTGTGCGATAGATCTCCTTGTGTGCTCCTAAGTAGAAGGCTTCGGCTTGAAGGACGTCCGCCACGCGGCCAATGGCATCTGGGTCGAGCAGAATTCCGCCCAAGACCGCTTCCTCTGCCTCTAAATTTTGGGGAGGGAGCGAATCTGGTAGAGCCTCGAAACTGGGCGCATCTCGTTGCCCCCCTTGGCGATAGCTCCGCTGTCCCCCACCATCACTCGCGCTGTGATCAGGTTGGGAGACGCTCACCATGGCAATGATGGCAACGGACTAACGCAATAAGAAATCACATTCTGGCTCGCTGGGGGATGGCCTGAATCAGTAACTAACAACTTCGAGGTTGATTTCAGCAGTCACTTCGCTGTGGAGCTTGACGTGAACCTTGTAGGAGCCGGTGCGGTGAATGTCGGGAACGGTAATGTCCCGGCGATCCACCTCTTTTTTCGTGGCTGATTCGATCGCTTCGGCGACATCGCCGTTGGTCACGGTTCCAAATAAAACATCATCTCCGCCTGTCTGCTTCTTAACGGTGAAGCGCCCGATCGTGTCGAGAGCCGTGCGGAATGCCACAGCATCCTGTTTGAGGGTGGCCTGTCGCTCGGCCTCTTTGGCCCTGCGGTGCTCAACCTGCTTCATCACTGCAGGAGTGACGGGCACAGCCTTGTTAAAGGGGAGCAGGAAGTTGCGGGCATATCCTGGCGCTACATCAACCAGATCGCCATTACGGCCCAGGCTGAGGATGTCCTCATTGAGTACGACTTGTACGCGCTTGGCCATGGCGATTCAGAAACGGGAGACGATGAGAAGCGATTGCGAAGTTTACGACGTGACCGGTAGCCGAACGCGGGTTGCAAGACCGAGAGCGCGCATCAATCGGATGTGCTCCCAGGTGAGATCAATCTGACCAGGCTGGAGGCCATGGCGAGCCGAATGGGGATAGGCGTGGTGATTGTTGTGCCAGCCTTCACCGAAAGTTAGGGCGGCTACCCACTTGTTGTTTCTCGACGCATCGCCGCTGTCATAAACAACGTTTCCCCAGCAATGGGTGGCGGAATTCACAAGCCAGGTGACGTGATACACAACCACCAGGCGCAAGGGAATGCCCCATAGCACCATGGCCCAGCCGCCGGCTCCAGTCACAGTTCCGATCCAGAACAGCAGCAGGCCAAGGGGGAGCTGGAGAAACAGGAAATACTCGTTCAGCCAGCGGTAGTACGAATCAGTTGCAAGATCTCCGGTGAGACGAGGCACGGCCGGCATCGCGTCGATCGGATGGAACATCCAGCCCATGTGACTCCACCAAAAGCCTCGGTGGCTGTTGTGGTGATCCGCATCCGTATCAGAAAACTTGTGGTGATGTCTGTGCAGCCCCACCCAGTCAATCGGGCCGTGTTGGCAGCTCAGGGCTCCACAGGTGGCGAAGAAATGCTCAAGCCATAGGGGTAGTCGGAAGGAGCGATGACTCAACAGTCGGTGATAGCCGATGGTGACCCCGAGACAGGCCGTGACCCAGTAGAGAACGAGCAGGCTGGTGACCGCGGGCCAGCTCCAGAAACCAGGAAGAAGGGCCACAACCGCAAGGATGTGGATCACGATCATGAATCCAATCGTGATGGAGTGCTGGTGGCTTTTAGGTTTGCCCCCGGTTTCGCCCTTGCGCGGGCGACGAAGAAGGCTTGCCTGAGATTCAGCTAGGTGCGAAGCTGCCGGACGGCTTGGCGGTGGTGGAGTTTTGATCGTGCTTGACACCATGGCTAATCCGATTGATGGCTGCAAGTTACACCCAATAAGGATCCGTATCAAGTGATTAAAGGAGAAGTCGTTTCTGATCATGTGACCAAGGGTTACAAGGACCGGCTGGACGAGGGCCGTCGGGCAATGGCGCACTTGATTCATGTATGGCATGAGCGCAATGGCTGGTCTCACAAGGTGTTGCCCGCCCTTGCGGAGGCCCTGGATCTCGGAAGGGTGCACAACTCCCAAATTTCAAACTTGCGCAACGGAAAGCTCGCTTCCCCTGGCCCAGAAGTGTTTCTGGCTCTAGGGCAGGCCAATGCAATCCTCGATGGTGGGCTGGAGCTGATTAAGGACCATTTGGCCGAGGTGCATCCTGATTTACTCAAGGTGCTCTCTATGAGTGCTGTGCCAGTTGTGAGTGCCGATGGCACGCCGCTGGGAGCAGGAGAGCTGCTTGAGATTTTTGTTGGGTTGGCCCCTTTACCTCCAGGATTTGATTGGCGAATTAATGAAGGAGAAGCGGCTGCCTTGAGTGCTGCACTCGCTGAGTGTCTCTGCCGCGGACAGTCTTGGCGTCAGTGTCGCGATCAGTTGATGACGGCTTATCCGGTTGGCAAGTCACAACGCCGGGAACGTTTCGCCGCCGTCATGGCTGGGCTTCGCGACTACTCAGCTGATGAGCTTGATGGGGAATTTCTAGATCTCCACGCCACTCATCTCGCACTTAATGGTCAGGAAGGTGAAACTCCAGCAGTGTTTCTTGAACAGTTGCGCAGTCGCCTTCCATCAACAACATCACAGGACAATCAGCCCGAGTAGCGGGCCTGCCGAACTCTTCGGGTAAGTCCCAGACGTTGAAGCAAGCGGATGTGCATCCAGGTGATATCAAATTCGAACCAGCGCAACCCGTGGCGCGCGCTGTCTGGGTAGGCATGGTGATTGTTGTGCCAGCCCTCGCCAAAGGAGAGCACTGCAACCCACCAGCAATTGCGAGATAGATCAGGGCTATTGAAGTTCCGGTAGCCAAAAGCATGGGTGGCCGAATTGACCAGCCAAGTCACGTGATACACGACTGCTAAACGGAGAGGGATGGCCCAAAGAACCAGGCCAACGCCCCCCCCCGTGCACTCCTGCTGCTTCCCCATACCAGTACAAACCAAGACCAAGGGGAATTTGCAGGAGAAGAAACCAGCGATCGAGCCAGACGTAAAAACGGTCCTTCAAAAGGTCGCCTGCGTAGCGATGTTTTTCCTTTAGGGCGGGAATGTCATGGAGCATCCACTCGCTGTGGCTCCACCACAAGCCACGACCGGCGTCGTGGTGATCGTTGGGTTGATCGGAAAACCGGTGGTGGTGGCGATGCAGAGCGACCCAATCGATCGGTCCGCTCTGGGCCGCAAGAGTGCCCATCACCACAAGCACACGTTCCAACCATCCTGGAACCTCAAAACTGCGGTGAGCAACGAGCCGATGAAGGCCCAGGGTGACCCCAAGCACGGTCATCCAGTACAAAACCACGAAAGCGATCAGGCCCTGCCAACTCCAAAAGCGCGGAAGCAACGCAATCGTTGCCAGCACGTGGACTGCAACCATGAAGCCGGTTGTTCCACCTTTGAAGCGACGTTGCTGAGAGGGCAGTGTCTGACGTGGTGCCGAGACGGCTGCGCGTACTCGCTGCTCGCGCTTGGTGCGGGCGTCAACCTGGGTGGATGTGACCAAAACAGTCTCCTGGCACCGGTTTTTCTGATTCAAGCGGCTGGAAGCCGGTGAATCGTGAATCGGCTGGAAGATGCGAATGTAAAAGAACTGAGCATGAAAAGTGCGAATTAGGCGCGATGGGTTTAATTCCTGGGGTAAAAGCGAGTGATGCTGCTGAGGCCGAGGTTTGGGCGCGAGCACGCATTCACCAGGCGAAAGATCGGCTGAAGCCCTTGGCAGAGCAACGCACCGCAGGAGTGTCTGTTCGCTTGGAAAAGGTGCTGGGGGCGTTTGCTGCTGAGCGAGTTGGTACCCAGCATTTCGCGTCCGTGAGCGGATACGGCCATGGAGATCAGGGGCGAGAGGTCCTCGATCGTGTTTTCGCGAGGGTTCTCGGCGCTGAAGCAGCGGCGGTGCGTCTGCAATTCGTCAGTGGCACCCATGCGATTGCAGCCGCCTTGTTCGGTGTGCTGCGACCTGGAGATCAAATGCTTTCCATTACCGGACGCCCCTACGACACTCTTGAAGAGGTCATTGGTCTGAGGGGCGAGGGGCAGGGGTCTCTTCGTGATTTTGGGATCCGATACGAAGAGTTGCCCCTGCTCGACTCTGGTGCGGTCGATGAGGCGGCCCTGGATCAAGCCCTTGAAACGCCTCGCCGCCTGGTATTGATTCAGAGAAGCTGTGGCTACAGCTGGCGTCCGTCGCTGTCAGTGGACACGATTGGACGCCTCTGTGAGCGCATTCATGCGCATCAACCTGAATGTGTGTGTTTCGTTGACAACTGCTACGGGGAGCTGGTGGAGGAGCGCGAGCCACCTGAAGTGGGTGCCGATCTCGTTGCTGGCTCCTTGATTAAAAACCTCGGTGGCACGATCGCACCTGCTGGAGGCTACGTGGCAGGTCGTTCCTCTTTGGTGGAACAAGCCTGTTGCAGGCTTACTGCCCCAGGAATCGGCAGCGAGGGAGGCAGCGGATTTGATCTGCACCGCTTGTTGCTTCAGGGCTTGTTTTTGGCACCTCAAATGGTGGCGGAGGCATTGATCGGTGCTGATCTAGTTGCGGCGGTGTTTGCAGATCTTGGTTACCCGGTCCAGCCATTGGCGGGCGAGCCCCGCGGTGATCTGATTCAGGCCGTTCAGATCGGAGACCCAGAGGCCCTGAAGTTGATATGCAGAGCTTTTCAGGGGGCCTCGCCAGTGGGGTCGTATCTCGACCCAGTGCCCGCACCGATGCCTGGTTATGCCAGTGATCTGGTGATGGCCGGCGGCACATTCATCGATGGCAGCACCAGTGAATTTTCAGCTGATGCTCCCTTGCGAGCCCCTTTTAATTTGTACGTTCAAGGAGGGACCCATCGCGCCCATGTTGAGCTGGCTTTGGTGAGGGCCCTCTACGCTTTGAGATCAGCAGGTTGGGTAGATGTGGCGCAGACTGGTTGACAACCGCATCTGCTGGCCCGATGGCCTTCGACTTTCCCGACCAGTTTCGATTCGCCGACAGCCACGAATACGTACGGCCAGAAGCTGAATTTGTGCGGGTTGGCCTCAGTGCCTATGCCGTAGATCAGCTCGGGGACATTGTGTTTGTGGATCTACCTGACGTGGGCTCTGAGCTCAGTCGTGGCAATAGCTTTGGAACTGTGGAATCGGTGAAAGCCGTTGAGGAGATGTACGCACCAATCACGGGTGAAGTCCTGCAGCGCAACGAGGCTGTACTGGCCAATCCCGAGGAGCTTCAAAATGACCCTCATGGAGAGGGTTGGCTCCTGGTCATTCGGCCATCTGAGCCACCTCAAATCGATGAATTGATGGATTCGGGGACGTACACCGCCAAGGTGGCTGCTGCTTGATCGCTGCCTGAGGGACCGGCACTGCGAAGGTGACTTCCTTACAGTTTGGTTCACTGCAACAGGCCCTTTGACTTTGCTAGAGCAACGTGTGTCTGACGCGTCGTTGGCTGAGCCACTTTCGCCGTTCATAAGTCGGCATATCGGGCCTGGCGAGCAGGCGCAACAACGGATGCTCAAGGCCTTGGGCTTCTCGGATCTGGAGAGCTTTTTAAAAGCTGTTGTCCCGGCAAATATTTTTGATCAGCTACCGCCTGTTGAGGCGCTGCCCCGAGGTTGTCCCGAGGCCAGTGCCCTCGCTGAACTCCGGGGTTTGGCTGATGCCAATCAGCTCAGCCGTTCGCTGATCGGCCTTGGCTATCACGACACCGTGACGCCGGCAGTGATCCAGCGTCAGGTCTTGGAAAATCCTTCTTGGTATACGGCATATACCCCCTATCAAGCTGAGATCGCTCAGGGTCGCTTGGAAGCTCTGTTCAATTTTCAGACGCTGATCAGTGAGCTCACTGGTTTGCCGATCACCAATGCTTCTCTTTTGGATGAAGGCACCGCGGCGGCGGAAGCGATGGCTCTGAGCTTGGCGGTCAACCGGAATCCGAAGGCAACGCGTTTTTTAGTTGACGCTGCTGTTTTGCCCCAGACCTTGGCCGTGTTGCAAACCAGGGCTATGCCGATTGGTGTGGAGCTCGAGGTGGTGGAGCCAGAGGCCTTCCGCTGGGGTGATGACGTCTTTGGAGTGTTGCTCCAGTTGCCTGGTCGATGCGGACGGCTTTGGGACCCTTCAGCTTGCATAAATGCTGCCCATGACAGCGGAGCTCTGGTGACTGCTGCTGTGGATCCCCTCGCCCAGGTGCTGCTTGCGCCTGTTGGAGAGCTTGGTGCCGACATTGCTGTTGGAAGCACACAACGCTTTGGTGTTCCGATGGGTGGAGGCGGCCCCCATGCCGCTTTCTTCGCGACCCGCGATGCGTTTCGCCGCCAGGTGCCCGGCCGGATTGTCGGTCAGTCTCGTGATGCTGATGGTCAGCCAGCGTTCCGGCTTGCTTTGCAGACCAGGGAACAGCACATCCGACGAGACAAAGCCACCAGCAATATCTGTACGGCTCAAGTCCTACTTGCAGTGATGGCGTCGTTTTATGCCATCCACCATGGCCCCGAGGGGTTAGAAGCAATGGCCCGCAAACTCGTGGCTCTTCGTCTTCAGCTCGAAGGGGGGTTGCGCCAGCTCGGCTATTCCTTAGAGGCGTCACCTCGATTTGACAGTTTTGATGTGTACGGATCGATGGCACCGCAGGTCCATCGCTTAGCGGCCCAAGAGGGCTTTAATCTTCGAGTCCTGCCTGATGGGGCAACAGTTCAGACGGCTGAGGGATTCGGCATCAGTCTTGACGAACAATCGGACTCAGAGGAGATCACCCGACTTCTGGCTGTCTTTGCGCATGCGGTTGAAGCCCCTGTTCCAGCAGATTTGAGAGAGCCGAGCTCAGATGGATTTCTGAACGGTGTTCCTGGCCGCCGAAATCCCTGGCTCCAGCAGTCCGTGTTTCATCGCTACCGCAGTGAAACAGAGCTGATGCGCTACATCCAGCGCTTGGTGAGTAAGGATTTGTCGTTGGTGCATGGAATGATTCCGCTTGGAAGCTGCACCATGAAGCTGAATGCTGCAGCTGAGCTTGTTCCGGTGAGCTGGCGGGAGTTTGCTGCGATGCATCCCTTCGCCCCTCTTGAGCAGCAAAAGGGGTCTCAGCAGATGGTTGAGGATCTGACGACCTGGCTGGCGGCACTCACCGGTTTTGCTGGTGTCTCACTTCAGCCCAATGCTGGGTCTCAGGGCGAATATGCAGGGCTGCTGGTGATTCGTGCCTGGCATCGCTCTCGTGGTGAGGCCAATCGTGATGTTTGCCTCATCCCTACGAGTGCCCATGGCACCAACCCAGCCAGCGCTGTTATGGCTGGAATGCGTGTGGTGCCTGTGGCATGTGATGACGAGGGCAATGTCGATGTGGATGATCTGCGTTCCAAAGCTGAGCTTTACAGCGCATCCTTAGCGGCACTGATGGTGACCTATCCCTCCACTCACGGGGTGTTTGAAGTGCGCATCCGTGAGATTTGTGCCCTTGTGCATGAGCACGGGGGGCAGGTGTATCTCGATGGTGCCAACTTGAATGCTCAGGTAGGGCTTTGCCGTCCAGGTTCCTTTGGAGCTGATGTTTGTCATCTGAACTTGCACAAAACCTTCTGCATTCCTCACGGTGGCGGGGGACCAGGTGTTGGTCCCATTGGAGTGGCGGCTCACCTACTGCCGTTCTTACCTGGACACCCATTGATGGCCTGTGGTGGCGAGCAGGCTATCCAGGCCGTATCAGCGGCTCCTTGGGGGAGTGCGGGAATCTTGCCGATCAGCTGGATGTATCTGCGCTTGATGGGCCCTTTCGGCCTGCGTCAGGCCACTGCTGTTGCTCTTCTTTCCGCTAATTACTTGGCCACCCGCTTGGATGCGCACTATCCAGTGTTGTTCCGTGGAGAGAGTGGGCTTGTTGCCCATGAATGCATTCTTGATCTGCGTGGTCTCAAGCGAACCGCTGGATTGGAGGTGGATGATCTTGCGAAACGCTTGATGGACTTTGGCTTTCATGCGCCCACGGTGAGTTGGCCAGTGGCCGGCACCGTGATGGTTGAGCCCACGGAAAGTGAGAGCTTGGAAGAGCTTGATCGTTTCTGCGATGCGATGATTGCCATCCGCGCAGAAGCGGCTGCGGTCGAAGACGGATCCAGCGATCGCGAAAATAACCCTCTGCGCCGGGCACCGCACACCCTTGCAGCAGTGACGGCTGAACACTGGGATCGCCCTTACAGCCGGCAGCAAGCGGCATTCCCCCTTCCTGATCAGGGCCAAAACAAGTTTTGGCCGTCGGTGGCTCGAATCGACAACGCCTTTGGTGATCGAAATTTGATCTGCACTTGTCCGAGCGTTGAAGAGATGGCGGAACCTGTTGCTATGCGGTAAGTTCACTGAAATCGGAAGTAAATGTTTCGATTTCGCACTTGCGTGATGTCCCGTCTGCAAACTGTGCGGCAATTGCTCCGTCTCTGGAGGCAACATGAGCAGCGACATTTCAAGCATTCACGGCCAAAAACTATCAACTGCTAGTGGTTCTCTGCAGCTTCCTGAGCTTCCTGAATGCCTGCAGGCAGCCTTGGGCCGTGGGCACACCCTGTCAATTGAAGGCACAAATGTGGTTCGAGTTCCTTTTGGAGTGAGGCGCGCCAAGCGTGAGCGTCCAGAGCGTCCAGAGCGTTGGGCAACATTGGTCTTGCCACTACAGCCCCTAGGTTCTCCGACTCCTCCTCCTCAGGCTGCCTAATCTGGTTAGTTGTTAAGCCGCTGCATTGATTGATTTCTGATCAGTCAGCCTGCAGTCCACTAAGGATTTCACATCTTCTATCGAGCAGGCGGGTGTCCTAAACGGTAAAAGCTGCATGGGGCTTCGTTCCGGCCTGACCAGCCAACTCAGATTTGGTTGTCGCAAGAGAATGAATCCGCGGTAGCGAATTGCAAATTGTGGCTCGCCATGCAAACCCATGGTGGAAGGGGCAAGTAGGTGATATGAAGATTATTTCAAGGCGAAAATAAGAATGTTGGCGCTCGCAACTGATTTTCTTTAGATTTATTATTTTAAATGTCAGTGTTCCGTCTTTTTGAAGTTTTGATTTCTTGCTTTGGCAGCAAAGTATTGAATTTAGAGTGGCTTTCATAGCAATTGATACAAAAGCTTTGCCGGATTTAGCCTATTAAAATTTGTTGACTACTTAATTCAGCGCAAATAAAAGAAGATCAGTTTGATCCCTGTGAGATCTGATTTGACTCATTCCTGATTGGAGTGGATGAAATCCAACACCATCGCCTCGATAAAGATCCAGGATGGTTGATCCATTTTGATTTGACAGGGTGATGTGGCCTTCGATTATCTGCATCCAGGCTTGATGGCAGAACAGCTCTGGTAGGTGAATGGTTTCATCTTGAGCAATCTGTGTTCGCCAGAGTTGCATCGGCCGCTCAATCGCCATGCAATCGTTTCGGTTTGGATCCAGCACGCTGGTCCAATCGTGATCAGTTAAGGCGATCCGTCGTTGCTCATAGGCAGGAGCGAGTCCTGATCGGTTGGGTTCAATCCAGATCTGAAGTAAGCGGCAGGCTTGATCGCTTTCGTTTGTTTCGCTGTGCATGATCCCTGTTCCGGCGCTCATGCGTTGTACGTCGCCAGCTTGAATGACGCCGCGTTGTCCCGTCGAGTCTTGATGTGTGAGCTTTCCCTCGATCATCACCGTGATGATCTCCATGTCTTGATGGGAATGCATGCCAAATCCTCGGCCTGCTGAAATCGTGTCGTCATTGATCACACGCAAAGGGCCGAATCCCATCCAGTCGGGATGGTGATGGCCTGCAAATGAGAAGCTGTGCCATGAATCGAGCCAATCGCTCACGCTGTGGAAGCGGTTGGCTGCAGGACGGAACACCAGCGACTGATGACTTCTTCTGGGGGGTGTCGTCATGAGAGCGGTTGCTTCTGCTTGAGCCGTTGCAGCAGGTCGATGATGCTGTCGTCCTTGGCAGGTTTTGAATAGTTGCTGAGCAACTGACGGCCTACAACTTCGGCCCCCAGGTGGGTGAGCTGGATTCGCAAAGAGACCAAGAGTTCCATCCCGTTGCCGCCAGAGAAGGTGGCGATGGCGATCGGCCGGCCATTGAACAGAGCACGGAAATCATCGCCCTGCACCGATAACCAGGCGATGGCATTGGTGAGACAAGGCGGAATCGAGCCGTTGTATTCCGGCGCGCAGATCACCCAGCGAGGAGCCGCCATGAGTTGATCCTGTAACGGGGCAACGCCGGTTGGAGTGCCTTTGGCCTTTGCCGGTGGGGTGAACAGGGGAAGATCGAGCGTTGTCAGATCCAGTAGATCTGCGGTCTGGCCGAGGTTGTTAGCTGTTTCAACAAATCTCTTGGCAAGCTTGAGATTTTCGCCGTTGCTTGCGGTGATCACCAATAAATCTTGGCTGCTTGCTTTGTCCATGTCCAACAGGATCATCATGAAAATAATTTTGGCTGATGCGTCAGTGATCAGGCCAAAGCCGCTGTCTCTGAAAGTTCTTGGTTAGCAGCGTCTGGTTGAAGGCTTTGGTGAGGGGGGCTTGCAATGGAGTAGAGGTTGCCGTTGTGAGGGAGTGG
This sequence comes from Synechococcus sp. AG-679-C18, assembly GCA_003210755.1. GTDB lineage: Bacteria > Cyanobacteriota > Cyanobacteriia > PCC-6307 > Cyanobiaceae > Synechococcus_C. The sequence continues at coordinate 3,595 of QCUL01000012.1, read as the reverse complement.
GAATAAGCATTAACTAACAAATTGAGGTCAGTTGCTATGGCCGCGGTTGACCTGATCGAAGCATCATCTGGTAACAAAAAATCAAGTTAATCTTAGAAGCCAAACTCATAATGAGTACAGATAAGTGGCTGAAATTTGCGTTGAGGACACTTGCCTTTAAAACTGGCTCGCCAGAGCGATGGGGGCACTATTCCTTGGATCCTTTGACATGAAAATGAGGTGAGGGTAGATCGAGTGCTTGATGAAAATTGATTGAAGCGATCCGTAATCGCTTGGCTCAAAAAGCTATTACCTTTGGTATCTCATTCTGGACTCATTGAATAAGTTCTAACGACCGCTTTCGAAGCAGTACTGCGTTGTTTGCGGTGATTGTCAATGAATGGGGCTTGGTTGACAGCTTTGTGCATATCCAACAACAAGATTCACCAGAAAAATAATTTTGAATGATGTCTCAGTGATCAGGCCATGGCCGATGTCTTCAAACATTCTTGATGAGAACTACGGGAATTGGCGTGTTTGGCTAGAGAACTTGCAATGAATTAGAAGGTGCCGCTGCTGAGAACGCCATAGTACGCATTAACTAGTGATGCAAGGCCAGGTTGTGGCTTGGTTTGGCATTGCGCAATGCAGGACCTGGTAACAAAAAAATTAAGAGATTACTAAGAAGCAAACTCATAATGAATACGGATAAGTTGCTGGGGTTTGCATCGATGGCGCCTGCGCTTGAATCCGGCTCGCCACGGCGATAGGAGGCTTAATCTTGAGACTCGCTGCAATGAAAGGAAGCTGAAGAATTGGTGAGTACTTAGTGAGAAAAATTGTCGTGAGATGAAGTAGTCGATTTCTCGCTGCTCAGGTTTTTTTTAAAATATATTTTTTGAGTCTCAATCTAGACTCATTCATGAGGATTTCCAGTTCGTCTCTGAAGCAATCTTTCTATACAAAGAATATTCTTTGAAACGGGCTAAGTTGCAAAGAACTATTTTCGTATCGTGGGAAAAAAAAGAAATATTCGACGCGCTAGAGCCAATGCATCACGTGTTTCGAGGTTAAAGACGCAAAACTATGGAGCTGGAGTGGTTATTCTCTCCGGCCTTTTGTTGAAAGTATTTATTGGAGCAACTAGTGTCAATCTTTTGGCAGTCTTCATTGGATTAGTTATTCCTTCTGCCCAATTGGAAGTACTAGCACAAGAGTCGCCACCACCTCCATCTCAATCATCAACAGTTGGCGAAGAGGTTACTCTTAGCGATGGTAATATAGGACTTGTTGTTAAGATCGAATCAAATAATAATCCAGTTGAATCAAAAGCAATAACAGCTTGGGTTGAAGCGACTGACGGAAATGTTTACAATGTTCTTAATAATGGTCAATATTACTGGAGCAATGGACAGCGATTTTTAAATAATAATATAACTACCACTACCTCTACATTCAGTGTACCTGGTACTAAGCCTGTTCAAAGTCAAGTCATTGGTTTAGTGATAACTAGGGAAGAATTTGAAAAAGATTTTCCTACAAGTGGAACTTCACAATCAATTCCAGGAGAAACTTACATAACTAAACAAATTGATGGAGTTATTGTAAGAGCTCAAGGCTCGAATGGTGGAACGGGTTCGACAGGTGTATTCTTTGTTCCTCCAGGTAATGGAGGTAATGGCGCAACTCCATCACCGAATTTAGTTTATACAAATGACCAAAAAGTTGATGCTATATCACCTCCTACTCCTTCTACTCCTACAGAAGATATTATAAGAGCAGGTCTTGAAGTTGGTTCTCTTGGGGGCAATGGCGGACAAGGAGGTGATTCAGCTTTCAGTTGGTGGAAGCCTGGCTCTGGTGGAGAGGGGGCAAAAGGAGGAAATATTCAATTACAAAATAAGGCATTAATTAATACTGAAGGATTCTATGAAGTTAATAATGAGGGTAGTGTCGTAGCGGGTGGAGGGATCACTCGTGGAATGTATGGAATATTTGCTTATAGCATTGCAGGTACTGGTGGTGATGGTGGTAATGGAATACTTGCTCCGGGAGGAGGAGCTGGTGGAGGTTCCCTTGAAGGTGGCAATTTAAAACTTACTAATTTTACAGGTGTAAAAACTAAGGGAGAAAGTTCTCACGCTATTTATGCCCTTTCTCGAGCTGGAGAGGGTGGAAATGGAGGTTTTCAAGTCGGGCTTTTTGGTCAATCAGGTAGTGGTGGAGGCGCTTCTGATGGTGGCGAAGTTACCGTTAATAATCGATTTGGAGGTGATTTGTTAACTGATGGTTTGGTTTCGCATGGTATTTACGCAACAAGTGTGGGTGGGGCAGGTGGTGATGGTGGTAATTCTTGGAATCTTTTCGTTTCAAGTGCAAATCTTGGAGCAGGTGGTGGTTCAGGTGGCCTTGTCGACGTTACTAATGGTGGGTCTATTACTACAAAACAAGCCCTTTCTCGAGGTATTTATGCACAAAGTATCGGAGGTGGTGGTGGTAGTGGTGGCAACGCTGGTTCTCTTGTTTCATTCGGTGGAACTGGAGGATTAGGCGGCGGTGCTGGTTCCGTATTCATTGTCAATTCAGGATTAATTACTACAGAAAGTAAGGTTTCAGATGGCATTTTTGCGCAGTCTATTGCAGGCGGCGGCGGTGCTGGCGGTGATTCTGGAGGTTTAATTAGTGTTGGTGGTACTGGTGATGTTGGAGGTGATGGAGGGGACGTAGCTGTTAGGAATGCTGGAAATATCAGTACTGGAAATCGATTTGATTTTGTAACTGATAAAAGTGCCTACGGTGGGAGAGGGATCGTTGCTCAGAGTATTGGTGGTGGTGGTGGTGATGGTGGTAACTCTGGTGGAATGTTTGCGATTGGAGGTGACGGCGCCGGAGGAGGTGCAGGAGGTCGCGTATTTGTTGATAATTCAGGCTCAATTACAACTCAAGGTCCACAAGCTATTGGTGTATTGGCCCAATCTGTTGGCGGCGGCGGCGGAAATGGCGGAAATGCTACAGCTGTTGGTCTGTTCACTTCTTTGGCTATTGGTGGTAAGGGTGGTAATGGCGGTGCAGGCGGTGATGTTGACGTCAAATCAGGTGGTCAATCTCTCCTTCAACCCTCTGTTATCTCTACCAGTGGAAGTAACTCCACCGGGGTTTTCGCTCAGTCTGTAGGTGGAGGTGGTGGAAATGGTGGAGGTTCTATTTCCATATCTGCTGGTTTAGTTGCTGCGGCATCTGTTGCCGTTGGTGGTTCGGGTGGTGCTGGAGGTGATGGTGGGTTTGTTAATTTAGATAGTAATCTTGGGGATTCAAAGATTACAACAAGCGGTGATTTCTCTACAGGAGTTACTGCTCAAAGTATTGGTGGTGGCGGTGGAAATGGTGGTTATGCAACGTCTGCAGCATTTTCTGCTTCTCCTGTTGGTGTCTCTTTGGCTGTTGGTATTGGTGTTGGTGGAACTGGGGGCGAAGGTGGAGATGGTGGAATTGTTATCGTAGGAGATAAATCTGCACTGCCGGCAAATTATGCTGACGAAAAAGTAAATGATATTGTTATTAATCCTGATAATTTGGGGATAGGATATAGGGGGCTAATTAATTCTAATGGCGAATT
>QCUL01000011.1 GCA_003210755.1 Synechococcus sp. AG-679-C18 | reverse complement strand
CAAGACAGCTGAACATCAACGGCACTAAGCGTGAATCGTTAAGCCCATTGATCGATCGAACAGCTCCATAACGCTCTCTTTGCGAGATCTCACAATGGCGCTCTCAAGATCTCTGATGCTTTCTGTGTAGCCAACCGATGCTGCCTTTTCACTCATCACCTTCTCGCAGCATTGGCGGAAAACTGCTATCTAGTGCGTAAAGTTGGCGAATAGAACCTACACGTCATTGTTTTGAAACGAGTGATGGGGTGCGCCTCAGCTGGCTTGAAGCAGGATCTGGCCAACCTTTATTGATGCCTCCTGGTTGGTCTCAATCAGCAGCGCTATTTCGCGAACAATTTTTGGGGTTAAGTCATTGTTGCCATTGTCTCGCCTTAGATCATCCGAGGTCATGGTGAAAGCTGAAAGCCATATTATGGATATCGGATGAGCCGATTAGCGCAAGATTTGAAAGAATTCATCTTGCATCGAAAGCTTGAAAGAATCACTTTACTTGGGCATTCGATGGGCTCATCCGTTATCTGGGCCTATCTTGATTCCTATGGGGATAAAAATTTGAAGGGCTTGATTATTGATGATCAACCCGCAGCAATAACGCTCCTGGACAGTGAATCCGAAACCAGCAAACACACTGCAGGGCAATAGTCCCATGGTCGTTTCTCAATTCTGCTTGCAGTTCCTTGATGAGTTCTAATGCAGAATTATTTACAATAGATATGATGAACAATATGCTGAGTGAACAGACTTCTGCCTCTGATAAACGTTGGATTATGGAAGAGAACTTCAAGTTTCCACTCCACCATGCTGCTACTTTGTTATTCAATCACAGCACTCAAGATTGGAGAGATGTGATTACGAAAATCAAGCTTCCATCACTCATCGTTGGGGGAGAAGATAGTGTTGTTCCCCTGATAGCCAGAAATGGATTCATCGCCAAATCCCTAATTCGATGCTGGAGATCTTTCCGCGCAAAGAAGGAGGACACTATTTCGCAATTTTAGAGAATTCAAAACGCTTCAATCACTTACTAGAGAATTTCTTGGCGTCCCAATCTTAGATCTTAGCCCCGAGCTTCCTTCATAATCCCAAAGCATCAATCTTTTACCTTCTAGGCGCTATTTATACTTGGCACTCTGTTGATTGAATCATATGAAGAGAATCCGCGATTAGCCGTTCTCTTTGATGCATCTGACTAGCTTACAATTAATATTTTTTGATTCCCATGATCAGTTTTGATGTGGCGTTACTTCAAAGCATTGTTGATCGCTCAGATGCAGCCATCTACGCAAAAGACAAAAACCTAACGTTTATCTATGTCAACCCTGTCGTGGCGGATCTATACGGTTCAGACGTTGGGGCCATGATCGGCAAGAAAGATATTGACTTCCTGACTGAGGAAGAAGCTAAGAAATTCAATGAAGTAGATCATCGCGTGATTGCTTCAGGCAAATCCGAAACTGTGCATGGAACAATAGAGATTCTTGGAAAAGAATATGATTTCGAAGATCATAAATTTCAAATCAATTTGAAGGAATGCATGGGAATCGCAGGAATTAGTTTTCTCAAGCCATCTCAGACTTAAGCGTCTTTCTAGTGTCCCTACAGCCAAACGGGCTCTGAGTTTGATTCCAAACTCGAGAATCAAATGCCTGACCCATGCAGGCAGAAATCAAAAAAAATCCCCTTTAACTGTATTTTCAAGGGGATACTCTTAATTATTAGTATATAAATTAGTAAGAGAAATTGACGAATGGCAAAGTTATTGGTAGCTAAGCAGGAATTGGAGTAACACTGATTTCTATGGAGCTTCTTTACGATTTAAAGCATTCAGGAAGGCTTGCGGTCCACTTTCGATCGAAGGGATATCAATCTTTGCCTCACGACCCTCAAGAGCTGCAGTCAATGATTCAATCATTTGCTTATTACCTGTTGCCTTGACTGCCTTTAGTGCTGCCTTAAGTCTCTCCTCCCTACTCCCTTCTGAAGGAGGATTACTCGGTGTTGCCAACGCTCCGTAATTGAACGGTTCAGAAGCGCGAATGCTATCGAGCTGCTTGGCCAGATTTTCCCAAAGAAAAGCCATCGACGTGAAAGGGGGAACGGGAAAGTGTTGTCCCAATTGTGGCAAGAGCGACGACTGAGAAATGATTCCTCACTTTTCAGGAAAGAAGGTCTGCGTGCTCAAAGCGAGGAAAGAGGCCATACCAATATCAAAGCAGTGATGACCTCAAAAACCGACGCTACCGGCCGAGTTGAGGTGGAAGCAACCATCACAACGGTCCACCAAACCCCAAGGATTGAGATCGAACAGGAACCCCAAGAACAGTTTTTGATGACTTCTGGATCACTTCTGATTGCTGCCAGAGCATCGGGGATGTCTCATCAACGATATGAGCATTACCCCTGTCCTATTCCCAGTCAGCAAGGCAAATCTGACGAGGCCTGCTACAAGACCCCTTGCAATCACTCAGCGGGGCTGGCGGGACTCGAACCCACGACCTACGGTTTAGGAAACCGTCGCTCTATCCGGCTGAGCTACAGCCCCGTTGAAAGCCATTATGGGGGTTGAAAGCAGGCGAGGTGATCGCAATCGATGACTGTTGTTTTCGGACAGCTGTTATTGGTTGAGGAAAGTCCGGGCTCCCCAATGGCCAGGCTTGCTGGGTAACGCCCAGTGCGGGTGACCGTGAGGAGAGTGCCACAGAAACACACCGCCGATGACCAGCTCGCTGGCACAGGCAAGGGTGCAAAGGTGCGGTAAGAGCGCACCAGCAGCATCGAGAGGTGCTGGCTCGGTAAACCCCGGCTGGGAGCAAGGCCAAGGAACGACGGTTGGCTATTTTCCCCGTTCCGTCTTAGTGCGCCGCTCGAGGTTGTCGGTAACGGCGATCCCAGATAGATGATCACCCTCCTTCTTGGAAGGAAGAACAGAACCCGGCTTATGTCCTGCTTTCACCCCAATCAGCCCTAAATGCTGTTTGAACGCCAAGGCTGAACTCATCATTTTCAAGCCCAAAAGCAAAATACTTCGAGCAAAGTAACAAGCATTAAATTTTTCTGGAAGGCTCTCACACCAGAACACAGCGCTAGCTATTAACTCATTGGATAATAATGAACAATGAGTTCTGTATTTCAAAATTTCTAATTACAAGTCGTACAGGATTAGCAGCCTGTCCTTCAATAGGATTTTTTAGTATTTTTTAGCCCAACAAAGGCTTTTGCCGAAGTTGGAATCGATTTAAGACTTGGAGGTGGAAAGCCGCCAGAGCTGGATATACACGGCGAAAATCAAGGACTCTTTGAAAATGAGGGGCCTCAAAACCAAGGACCCCATATTAACTCAACAGGCAATTATGACCGTTACTTCATCCATACTAATTGCCAGGCTGGAGTCGGCTAAAGCCCCGACGTCAATAACAGTATGGGCGCCGAATGGTATTGCAAAGATGGAAAGCTAATCACAAACAACACCAGGATGGACAATTGCAACATCCAAAAAGGTTGCACCAGTGATTACTATTATGTTGATTATCTCACCAACGGCGAAGGTTGGACCTGCTTAGAAAAGGCCTACATCCACACAGGATGTTCAAGCAGTCCAGGATTTTCAAATGGCGGCACCCGAGGCGCGGGCTGGTATTGCAGTGACAACAAAAAAGTTGATCAAAATACGCGACTTGATCCTGCCTTTATAAGAGCCGGCTGCGCTCAACAAGGATCAGGAGTCAAGTATTCCAATGGAATTTGGGAGTGCTAAAGTTAATCAACTCGCGATTAAACTTTATCGACTTTAATCAACTCACTCATCCATTAACTTGCGCAATGATCAGTGACTGAGAACCAAATACAGTAAAATCAAATCCAATCGCAATTTTCTACCAGGATCGCGATACTTGCCATTAAACTAGCTTGACAATCTCAAGCTCTAAAATTAGTTTATACGAATAATTTCTGCAAATCCTGCTTCAGCTCTCTCGGCAGTAGCCAATAGTCAATCGACAAACTGAATCATGATGGTTGGGAATACCATCACAGTTGCCGTGATCACTCCCAACCGCGAACAGCAACTGCGCGCACTCTGGTGCCAGCTTGTTCCAGAGCCAAGCCGTACCGACAACAGCAAGCTGAGCACGGAGCAACTCGCCCAACTCGATGAAGCCCTTACCCATACCTCTACGGGATTTGCGCGCCATCACGAACAGCTGGAATTTCTCGGTGATGCGGTGCTGCGGCTGGCTGCATCGGATTTCATCGAATCAGAGCATGGCCAACTTTCTGTTGGTGAACGCTCTGCACTCCGCGCCCAGCTCGTGAGTGATCGCTGGCTTGCTGACCTCGGTGAAGACATCAGGATTGAAACGCTGCTGAATCTCGGCTCCAAGGCCAGTGGCGATTTAGCGGCACGTGCCACTCTTCGCGCCGAGCACTGCGAAGCCCTGATCGGTGCGATGTATCGCATCAGCGGGGAGGTGACGCCCGTACAAACTTGGCTTACGCCCTATTGGCAGCGGACAAGCCGTGAAGTGCTCGCTGATCCCCATCGGGGCAACAGCAAATCCGCGCTGCAGGAACGGACTCAAGCGCAGGGGCTGGGCTTGCCGACCTACACATGCCAGGAAATCAGCAAGCGTCATGGCGACCCCAGACGCTTCCACTGCCAGGTGTTTATCCAAGACAGCCAAGCCGCGGAAGCATGGGGTGGATCGCGCCGCCAAGCAGAGCAGAAGGCCGCAAAAGCCGCTCTTCTCGAGCCTCAAACCACAGCTGGCGGAAGCGTTGCCCCGCACTGATCGCAGTGCAGGGCTTTGGCGCGATGGGTCTGCGCTCCACAACTCACACACTCCCTGCCACCACGACGCACCTGCTCCATCGTCTCCACGGTGATGATCCCAGTGGGGATGGCAATGATGCCAAAGCCCAGCAGCATCACCACGGCAGCGAGCAATTGTCCCAGCACCGTCTGGGGAACGATGTCTCCATACCCCACGGTGGTCATGGTGACGATGGCCCAATACACCCCTTCCCCAACAGTCTGGAACTGGGTTTCAGGATGGCGGCTTTCCACCAACACCATGAGGTAACCCAGCACCACTTGGGCCATCACCACAAAAAACAAAAACACGCCAATGCGGCGCGCACTCGCCTTCAAGGCATTCCCGAGCAACTGAGCTTCATCGAGAAAGCGCAAGAGTTTGAACACCCGCAGGACTCGTCCGAATTTGAAAATCCAAAGGATGAGGCCGCTGCTGATCTGGGGGATAAAAAAAAACAGAACGGCTGAGAAATCGATTAAGCCGTAAAAGCTGAACAGGTAACTAGTCGGCTTCGGGGTTACCCACAGATGCAAGAGGAAATCGGCGATAAACACCGCCAAGCAGATTTGCTCGAGACCATTCGTCCAATCGGGTGGTTGCTCTGAAGCAGCGATCCAGGTGGGCGTGGGCTCTACTAAAAGCCCAGCAACACTGGCGAGAATCGTGCCAAAAATGACCAGGTTGTAGATGCGGCCAGCCCGAGTATCGGCATCAAGAACAACGCGCCGAAAGCGCAAACGCAGATTCATCGCATCAGGCGGCGCTGAGATCGCTTAGCCGCATGGTGACGAGCTTGTCCCAATTGCCGCCCTCAAATAACACCGCTGCACGATCACCGCTGATGCGCTGAACAAATCCGGTGTAGCCGGCATAAATCGAACGGGAGTCGACCACGGTGACCGTGGCACCGGGCAGAATCGGGGCAGCGGAGGCCATGAATGGAATGGGCAGTCGTGGCGCCATTATCGAATGATGACTTCCACTCCGCCAACACCTTCAGCTGATCAGAGCAGGGACGACGAGTGGCTGCCGGTAGGACAGCTGGTGGGAGCTCAGGGGTTGCGCGGCGAGCTGCGCCTCAACCCTGCCAGTGACTTTCCAGAACGGTTCACCGAACCGGGCCCGCGCTGGTTGCAAGCCAAGGGATCAACGCCGAAGGAAGTGGAGCTCCTCGATGGCCGGCAGCTTCCTGGCAAAAGCCTGTATGTAGTGCGCTTACAGGGCATCAACAACCGCGCCAGCGCCGAAGCACTCGTGGGCTGCACCGTGCTGGTGCCCGCCACAGACAGGCCCGAGCTCGCCGAAGGTGAATTTCATCTACTCGATCTGGTGGGATTGGAGGCTCGCTTGGCAGGAAAGAACGATTCCATTGGCACGGTGAGCAACCTGATCAGCGGCGGCAACGACCTGCTGGAGATCAAGCTGAGCGCTGGCAAAACGGTGTTGATTCCCTTCGTGGAGGCGATCGTGCCCGAGGTGCACCTCGAGGAGGGCTGGTTACTGCTCACCCCACCGCCAGGACTCCTGGAGCTTTAAACAAACCGGAGCAGCAGCAGCGGCACCATCAAGGTGTAAGTGAGCGACAACGGCCAGCCGAAGCGGAAAAAATCGAGGAAGCGATAACGCCCAGGCACGTACACCATCAAGTTGGTTTGATAGCCAATCGGCGAGAGAAAGCTTTGACTTGCAGCAATGACCACGGCCGTGGCAAACAACATCGGCGGCTGGCCCAATCCCTGGGCCACACCAGCGGCAATCGGCAAGACCAAAGCAACGGCTGCCGCATTGCTCAGCAGCTCAGTGGTCACCAGAGTGATCGCGTAAATCACCAAGAGAGCGCCATAGGCGGACGTGTTTTGCAGCACTGAAAGCAAACTGGTGGCCGCCTGATCGGCCAGACCGGTTTTCTGCAGGGCCACACTGAAGCTGTAGAGCCCACCTAAAAGCAGATACAAATCCCAGCGAATCGAGCGCAGGGCCGTTCCGGCATCCAGACAATTGCCGATCACTAACGCCCCAACACCCAACAGCACGGCGGCCACCAAGGGCATCACGTTCAAGCCTGCCAGCAGCAGAACAGCCAGCATCACGCTGACTGCTAAGCCCTTGCGGTGGGTGGAGGGCAGGTCGTTATCGAGCTGATCGAGCACCACCAGATCGCTGGATTGCTGCAACCCACGCAGGGCATCGAGGGGAGCCTGCAACAGCAGCATGTCTCCCTCTCTCAACACCACCCTGCCCAAGCGATCTCGCAACGTGCTGCTGGCGCGGTTCACAGCGAGCACCGTGGCATTGAAGCGCTGTCGAAAGCGCAGCTCACGCAGCGTGGCGCCCGCCAGCAAGGAGCCCGCTGGCACCAACACCTCGGCATGGCGAATGTGGGGCAATTCCTCGGCGAGAAGGGTGCCAGCTAAATCCACCATCCGGTCTTGCTGCAAGCGCAACAACTCCTGGCGGCTGCAGCGCAACAGCAAGCGGTCAGCTGCTTGCAATCGCAGCTGAGCGAGGGGGGGCTGCAGCCGTTGGCCATCGCGGTGTACATCAAGCACATCCACATCAAACCGGCGCTGCAACCTGCTCTCATGCAAGGTCACCTCACAGAGTGGTGAACGCAGCGGAATCACTACTTCGGTGAGGTAACCATCCCGGCTTAACGCCTGGAGGTTGTCGTCGCTCTGATCACCACGATCGGGAAGGAAACGGCCTGCGATCACGAGGTAGCAAGCCCCCAGCAGCCACACCGGAATACCGATTGCGGTGAAGGAAAACAGCTCAAAAGAGCCATAGCCCAGCCGGGCGACCAGATCACTGGCGAGCAGGCTGGTGGAGGTGCCAATCAGGGTGATGGTGCCGCCGATCAAGGTTGCAAACGACAGTGGCATCAACACCCGGGAGGGACTGATTCCTCGCCGCCGGCACCAGCCCTGCACCACCGGCAACAAAATCGCCACGATCGGAGTGTTGGGGATGAACCCGGAGATCGGTGCCACCACAAAGCCAAACACCACCATCAACTGGCTGGGGTTGCGGATTCGCGGCGACGCCAGCAATTCACGCAAACGATCCAAGGCACCGCTGTGCAGCAGGCCATTGGAGAGCACAAACAAGCCCAGCAAAGTGATCAGAGCTGGGCTGCCAAATCCCGCTAGAGCCTCGTTAGGCGTGAGAACCCCCGTAGCCATAAACAGCCCTGCCGCCAGCAAGGCCACAAGCTCAGGTGCGAGCCAGCCGCCAATGAAACAGGCAATCGCCAGCACCAACAGCAGCAACGTGACCAGGGCGCTCAAGAGGGCCTCACGGGTTTCAACTACGCCAACAGCTCTTCAGCATGGAATATCGAGCTGCGGCTTCTTTCAGACCCTTTAAAAAACGCTTAAAGAAGATCGCCCAAAGAGCGAGAGCTCACCACGAGTGCAGATGCACACCGAAAAGACTGAGTGAAATCACTCAACAGCGACCCAGCGCGTACTAAAAGCAGTGGTTTCCGTGAACGATTAATGCATATTGCAAAGCTTTCGGGTAGTTTCAATAGTCGATCAGCCTGCGAATCAAGCTGCAAACAAATAAGCAAAGCAATTTTAACTGTTATCCAAAACAACAAATACATTCGATATTCTATAAAAATTTGTCACTATTAAGGCTACTATTATCCTTGGGCTGCTTTTAGCCTTAAGGGAAATTTAAAAAACAATAATTTCAAGCGACAAAAGAAAGGCGAAGCCTTTCGCCAATCAGATACTTTTTGCGATTTGTCGCTTGCACTCCATAGAGGAATACGAAAACGAATCTAGCGAGATCTCGGAACATCACCCTGATTTCATTCTTTATGATTTCGCCTCAAGAGATTCAAATTTCACTTGATTAAGGAAAGTTCTCCCTGCACTAGGCGCAGACGCAAAGAGAAGTCGATCATTCGCAACGCATCAGCCGGCACCTAATTCAGACAATCAAAAACAATAGTTATTACTTACAAGTAGCAAATTGAGACGAAATGCAACCGCAAAAGAACATCAAGCCGGCCACTACTTCAACAACTTGCTTAAATCTATAAACGTGAGATCTCAGCCTACCCTCCAACAGATTAGTCAACAGGCAACATTGTTTAATTCAAAGAATGGATTTTCTGATCAGGCAAGTGCGCGAGAATTAAGGACAGATACTGCTCCACAACAATCTCTGGAGATGCAGTGCGCCTTAGCAATTGCCTTGAAGCATTTCCGCATGCGGCAGCCAAAACGGAGTCAGACCTGAGAGAGCAGATCCAATCTGCGAGCCCCTTCGCATCACCATTCGAAAACCAACGACCACAACCGCTTTCCTCAACTAAGTTTTTTAGATAAGAATGCTTTGGGGTGATGGCAGCAATCGGTGTCCCTGCAGCCATGTGACCGTAGAGCTTTGAAGGAGCAACCAAGCCTTCTGCTTCAATCGATAGAGTGACAAGAGCTAAATCAGCTGACGATAAAGAGAATGGAAGATCGTCAAGATCTTGATAAGGCAGAAATTTACAATTACCTAGACCCCAATCATGCACCAATCCAAGCATTCTTTGATGTTGAGGCCCACTACCAACAAACAAAAACAATACATCTGGATCTGACTTAAGCAACATTGCCGCCGCTAAAACAGTCACCATGTCATGACAACGGCCTTGATTCCCTGAGTAAAGCACCACAAAGCGATCAACGAGTTGATGCTTCTGCACAAACCAATTATCTGATTTATTTCTTGGTCTAATCAACTCAGGATCAGCCCAACTAGGAATTACTGTTATTTTATTCGCAACTTCTGGTAAAAACTTGACTACACGCTTAAGCATTGCATCGCTTAGAACGATCAATTCTTCTGCATCGGCCATCACCCAGCAGTTAATTTTCCTCCAACAGCGAACTAACCAATGCTGCCGTGAAAGCACTCCAAGTTCGACAAGTACATCCGGGTATAAATCATAAAGAATCAGAAGATAAGGCGTACGCGTGAATCGATGCAGAACCCAAGCCAGAATGGGTAAGTAGGGGGGCTCAGTGGTGTAAAGGAGCAAATCACCACGACGGGAATAGCGCAACAGACGGAGACTGATGCGGAAGCAATACAACAAACCATTCACAGCCCTACCACGTATCTTCTTCGGCCAAAAACGAGAAACGGAAGTCCGGCGGATGCAACGATTGGGCGTGAACTCAATTCGCTTGGCATCGCCAAAGTTGTATGCATAGGCAGGCATGCCGCTCAAAATCTGCACTTGCAAGCCACGGCTCGCCATACGAACCGTGAGATCATCAAGCAACTGCCCAGTAGCAGCAAAGTCAGGAGGGAAAAACTGACTAACCAGCGTCAACCTGGAATACTGACTTCGACTTGCTCGCCATTGCCAACGATGACGCAGCTTCCGGCAAATGCGTGTTTTTAGAGACTCAGCCACTTGAAAAAGTCAACCAAAAAACGCAACGAGAAGTTTCCATATTTAAATGAATTCCGCCTCGGGTCAACAAGACAAAAATAGACCCTTTTCCATCCTGCAGCAAGGGGCAATTCTTCTGTTCGTAGCCCAGATCAGAGAGTTACGTTTAATACCTCGCCGAACTGGATCTGAATTCAAATCTGATTATATTAATCCCGTCCAATCTCACAGTATAATTCAAAAAATACTCTAGGATACCCATAAATCATCCTTAACACACACTTATATTTGGATCTCCTTACCATTAGGCCAATAATATTTTTAGCGGTTTCCTACCACTCCTGCTGGATTGCCACGAACAATCACTCCCGAGGGTATTTCACCACTCACAACAGCCCCAAGACCGACAACAGCACCATCCCCAATCGCTGTACCAGGTGCCAGGACTGATCGAGCAGCGATCCATGCGTCAGAACCGATCCTGATTTCGCCAAGGAGCAGATCAAAGCCATGTGAGCGGAAATTGTGGTTGCCTGTGCAGAGATAAACGCCCTGAGAAAGGCAAACACGATCGCCAATGGTGATGAGGGCGAGGTTGTCGATCCAAGCATCTTCTGCCAGCCAGCAGGCATGACCAACCTGCAAGCGCCAAGGGAATTTCACCCGCAACCCTGGCTTGAGTCTGCAGCCAACGCCGATGCGAGCCCCAAACATTCGCAGCAAAACTACGCGCCAGGCAGAGCCGGGCAGCCAGCGGGCGCTCAACAAGGGAGCACCGAAACAAAACCAGAAGTAGCGAACGAGAAGGGAAGCGCCAGGATGCCAATCGGGCGGGGTGCGGTAGAGATCGAGACGTTGAATCAAGAAAGAGCCTACCAACCAAAATTTTTGAAATAGTAGTAGCGCTCAGATGAGAATAAATCTTGTAAGAGTGTTGATTGGAAAACAAGAGAAATCAGTTTTCCTGCTCAAACATTCAAGTGGAATGATCCATTTAGAAATGCCTTGTGCTGACGTCAGTCGGTATATGTGATGCGATCTTCTGCTACTTCAGTCGCGAAAGCATCAAACGTGCAAAGGAAACAGCATACGAGCGCTCCAATAGTGGACAGAAAAAGATCCCTTCAAGCAAACAAAAAAACAATATCCGCTCACAATAAGGGCTTGCGGGCAGCCAGCAGCATTGATTTCCACAACAACGGAAACCGACCGGCACCACAAAAGGCCACCACCTCGAAACCCGCCTCTTTCAATAGGACTGCGAGTGTGCGCCGGCTCCAAAACTTGATGTGGCCTCCGTCCCAAAGAGCTGTGAAGTGAGCATCAAGATTGCCGATTACGGCCAGGGCGCAGTTCTTGAGGTAGCCGTGATAAGGAATGGGAAAGACGAACAATTTGAAGAGTCGGCATATCGAGAATCAGACGGCCAAAAAGCAGATCAAATAGTCCTTGAACCGGCCACCAACCGATGCATCATTTTTATAAATAATTACGACAGAGTACCTTTCAGGGTAAGTATTATGGCAAGCTTAAAGGTTGATGTAAATATGCAGAATATTAATCAACTTCTGCCTATTTAGATCATTGCTTGCCTGAACATATTACGGTTGTAATCACAAATATCCATAGTAAGAGAGTTCATTCCTGGCAATACGCTCAAACTGATGCCTTTCAGAATCTCTCATTTCCAATATATAGCGCCCCACCGATGCAGTATCAATAGGATTAGCTAATTTTTTAAAAACATCTAATTGACTTCTGGCATCTGCGCCGTAAATCAATGGGTTCAACTGCTTTTCCTCAAATGGCAAACCAAGGAAGTCCATAATTTTCTGCAAAGAGGCCTGCGATTTACTTACAAGATGCTCATATTTAACCATGCAAATATTCTCACGACTTTCGAAAGGAATCGCGGAAGAAACACACTTTTTCTAGTACATTGCGAAGCTTCTAACAGACTTATTCTGCGGAATATCCACATGAGATTTTGAAGAGCAATAACAATCTCTCCCGTCTCGCACGATATGAATCACTTTAGAATTAGGAAAATGTTTGAAGATAAACGGTAAATACATAATGTGCTGAGGCGTTTTCTCGACGAATCTCTTACCACTATTTTTTGCAGAAAGCAGATTTACTCCTTTCGAAAAGAAATCTACAATGTCAATAGACTGATCAAAGAGCGCGTTAATATGCTTCCTGGAAAGCCCAAGATGTTTCCTTTTTGGATCAAATATATTCTGATAAGAAAACAAGGATACCTCGCCGTCTATAGAGAACAAATGACTATGAACAGACAACAGCCTTTGCAATAAAGTCGTGCCGGAACGTGGGGACCCGACCACAAAAACTACATCTAGATCACTTATCGTAGAAGGCAACCGATAAGTAATGTTTTAATCCATAGCCTAGGATTATCATACGTTTTAAGTAGTTCAAAAAGTCTAAAAATCACTTTTTTCTTACCTTCATAGGAAGCTGTCTGTACTGAAATCAAATACAACCATTACTTTAACTTGGGCTGACCGCCTTGTCAACAAAAACACATTTACGAAGCTTGTGAAAACTATTAACCAGCCAAAAGATAACCACCAAAGATTCCGCAAAGCCCAAAACAAGCCTTGCAAACCAGAGGGGACAACTAATTATATAAAATGCAGCAATAAAAATATACTTCAGTTTCACAAATAATCAAAAAAAGAATGTAGATACACTTCTATGAAAAATTTTCATCTACGCAATCATCATTCGAAACGTGCTTTCAGCCATCATTGCGGGCCTCCCAGAGCATGAGACTAAGCAAAATTTCTACATACATTCGCTGGAAGGCATAGAACCAACCGCGTCTGCCATCGAGCAAGCCGCGGTGCCAGATCAGGCATAAAAACAGCACTGCGAAGGGGGCGATCACGTGACGCTTGCGCAGACGGTCGCCGCGGGAAAGCTGGTGTTGGGGCGTCTTAATCAGCTTTTGAGTTTCCTGTTTGAGATAACGCTGCTGGCTGGCCAACCAGCGACTGAGGGGCTTGCGGTCGTCATGAAGAATGGGCTGGCGCATAGCCAGGGTGCGCCCACTGGGCAGGAAGCGATGGGCATGACCATCGTTCACGTAGTGACCGCCATCGGGGCGCATCAGGTTGAAGCGGGGCGGCAACAACGTGCCTTGTAGCGGCCTGCCCCGCACGCAGTAGCGAAAGGGAGTGAGGACGGCCGTAACGGAGGCCGGCGCGGCGGCTACAACCTCAGCCAGCTCAGCCTGGAACTCGGGTGTGATCACATGATCGGCATCGAGGCTGAGGCACCAAGGAGTGATGATCAACTGCAAGCCGGCATGGCACTGCTCGGCGAAGGACTCAAAAACGCGCTGCACCACCTCCACTTGCGGGTACTGCGCCAGCAGCTCCAGAGTGGCATCGGTGCTGAAGCTATCGACCACCATGATCCTCTTGGCCCAGCGAAGGCCTGAGAGGGTGCGATTGATATTGGCCTCTTCGTTAAAGGTGAGGATCAGCGGTGTGATTTGGTCCAGGGAATCAGCCATGCAACACCTCTTCGTAGTGCTGAATCAGCCGGCGGGTAATGGAGGGCCAGCTGAACTGTTGTTCAGCAAGCTGACGAGCCGCGAGCCGCATACGCGACGACGGTAGCTCTAAGCACTGTTCAAGGCAGACAGCAAGAGCCTGCACAGTGGGTTCGCAAACTATTCCAGCTTGGGTGGCATGAACCTGGGCAGCCAAGGCCACTCCTGGAGAGAGCAACACTGGGGTTCCGGCCATGAGCGCTTCGGCGGCGGCGATTCCGAAGTTTTCAGACGCTGAAGGGAGAAGAAACCAATCGGCTTGTTGCAACAACTCCTGTTTGGCCTCACCTTGCACAAAGCCATGCCAGTGAATGTGAGGGCAAAGGTCTAAAGCAGCGCAATGCTGTTGTAAGTACTGCAGGTACTCCGGATCGCCGTCACCAGCAATCTCGAGTTGCCAAGGTCTCAAGGGATGTCGCTTCTTGAGCACTGCGAGTGCATCGAAAAGTACAGGCAGCTGCTTCTTTGGATGGAGCCTGGAGAGAAATAACAATCGAGTGGGAGCCTTGGGGTTGGGAACGGCCTGACTGCCGTAACTGAGCTCTGGCATGACGGGAACTCCAAGCGGCAACACAAAGGAAGGTGTGGAAAGATGGAGATCAGCCACCTCCTGGCGTTCGGCCTCGCTGGTGAAGTGCAAATATCGAGCCCCCTGGAGATTGGCCCGATCCACAAGCTTGAGGAAGAGCTGTTTGCGCATTCGGCTCTGACCGAGACTCCAGCGATTGAGCTGGCCAATCGTGCGCATGATGTAAGGCACGCGCTGTTTGCGCAGCTGGGCCATGCCCAAAGAGGTGGTGCAGGAGAACAAGGCATGAACATGCACGAGGTCGTACTGCCCGGAGTTCTTGCCAAGCCAGCGACTCAGAGATGGGGCTATGGCGAATTCGCGTACAGCGCTGAGTGAAGGGCTCCACCGGCCAAAGGCCAGCACGGGCACGGCTTGCCCCAACGCTTCCTGCTGATGCCAGTGTCCAAGAGGCATCGCACGCTGAATGCCGCTTCCATCGTCGTTGGTGGTGAGGATCGAGGCGTCCACCCCCTGCTGGCGCAACGCGGCAACCATCGAGAGCACGGCCTGGCTGGGACCTCCACGAAGGAAACTGATGGAAGGGATCAGGTGGAGGACTCGCATATGGTTAGTAGTTCTCGCTGAGCGGACTGAAAGAGGGTGCAGATTGAAGGCGATTCTTCGCTCAGTTGAAGTTATGCACCTATGGATGATTGCTCCCGAAGGCTTTCGCGTATGGCCTGAATTGCGAGAGAAAAAGGTCTGCTGTTGAGCTGAGCTGTGGTTGTAGCAGAGAATAAAAGCATGAGGCGCTTCGACCAGAGTGCCAGAGGAGCGTGCCAAAACAGCAAATTATGGCCTTCTTCATCCAGCTTCCAGCAGCAACAATCCTGAAGACTGAGCAGTAGATCAATCACGAAACAGTCGATTGCGAGGCCATGGACTGTTTCTTCGGTAGATAAGACCATGATTCATGGGTCCCCGAAGAGATAACAAGCAAGCAAAGCCCATTACACGTAGTTATCCCAGAACGCAAAGTTATACATTTCGCGCAGGCGCTGCAGGGTTCAAAAGTCGTTGGGCATCAGCAACTGCTGCAGTACTTATGTGTTGCTTCGCGATTGAAAAGACTACTATTGAAATTACAAATAGCGACGGAGGTCAAGTTGGTTGTTGATCTCACTTTTCTGAAAACCAACTTGCAAAGATTGCAGAGAGAATTCATTAGCTGGTTACCCCCAAAAGCAAGGTCCTGAATCACCAGGCAATTGTCAACCAAGGAGACGAACCCCACTTAGCCCACTTCAGAAGACAGCCTCCATCCTCTTCTGTCCCTGGACGGGGCAAGCGTTAGCCCTCTAAAGCGTCCAGTTGAGCATCCAAGCAGTCACAAAATGCCTCAAAGCCAAAAGTTTCGGTCACTGCACTAGATAAAGCCTCTGGATGAAACCAGAGAGATGCACCCTGCTGTCGCAAAAGAGAGGCGAGAGGAGGAGCCAAAGGGAAACGAGGGTCCACCAGAAGCCCGTATCGACCATCCGCAAGGGGGTCAATGGAGCCATCGCGGTTCCCAGCCATGACAGGCTTACCGCAACCAAGGGCTTCCAAAAAAACAATTCCAAATCCCTCGCCTGTGCTTGGCAGAGCAAAAACAGAGGCCATACGATGGTGATCGGGTAATTCGACTTCCGAAATCCTTCCCGCGAAGATCACATAGCGACCTAGACCAAGATGGTCAGCGAGATTTTCAAGACGTGGCTTGTCATCACCATCACCTGCAATGAGAAGACGTAAATCAGGAAACTCTGGGATCAGATCAGGTAAAGCCTCAATTAACCGATCAATATTTTTATAAGAGTCGTAACGGCTAAGGCGACTCAGGGTGAATATCACTAGCTGGTCTGGCCTGAGTTCGTAGCGACTTAGCAGCTGCCTGGAAGGTTGTCCCGGAAAGAAACGCGTCTGATCGAAACTATTGAAGAGCACTCCAAGGGGAGGACAATCTGCTCCTAGCTGAAGCTTGAGCCGCTTGGCAGTGAAACGACTCACAGGCAACAAGCGCTGCAAACGAGCCAAAGCCCAACGTTTAGGGCCATCCTGCATTTGCCACACCTCAATGCCATGGGCGCTGCACCAACTTGGGCAGCCAGTGGCGAGTTGATGAAACCATTGGATAGGGGCGAAGTTGGGGTGTGTAGAGAGGAGGAGCTGTGGTCGTCGCCGAAATGTTGCCAAAGCGAGGGATTGGATCAACCGCTGTCGGGATCCGTGTGCTGGGTGCCAATCGATCCCAGACCAGCCGCAACTAGGCATCTGATGGAGGTAATCGTTACGAATGAACACCCTCAATGGTGTGCTGGGTCTGATGACACGAAGAGCCCTAATCAGGGTGTGCGAATAACGCTGAATGCCGCCATCAGCAGCGAATAATTCTGGAATCAGCAAATCGATTGGCTTCATTACCGTAGCCCTAAGGAATCAAGCGCGGCCAGCAGTGCATAAAAGCCCATATTGCCCCCGATTTCAGCAAAGGTTTCTGGAAAGTGGAGTATATGGACCAGAGCAACAAAAATCATTTAAGGACAGTCTTCCATTCAGCAAGAAAACACTACCTAACCAGTCCGATCACAACAAAATCATGTTAAGAGGGCCGACACTTAATGGGCCTTTCATTAAACAGTAAACAAATCACGAATCGCCTGCTTAAGTAGGCCTAAATCAATTACCGGAATAAATGCGACAGCCATCTCAATCCGCCAAGCAATACAAAACAAATAAATTCAATGCTAAATTATGGCATATAGTAAAACATTCAAAGATTGATCTTCTTTTAGGCGCATTCCCTTAACAAGGCGCTAACAACCTATAGGGGCTGCAACAATCAAGCCCATACCGATACACCATTGGTTTCTTGAATACCCGATCGAACAGATTCAGCTGCCATGAGCATGTAGGACGCAATTCCTTCCATCGGCCTATCAAGACTTAAAAAATAATATGCCATAATTATACCATAAGTCAAAGTTTATTCAACCAAAGCCAAAGGATCATTATATAGAGCCTGACAATTAACTGAAGTCATTATCCGTTGTGCTTATAACTAATAAATTCCAATTCTGACTGCCAAACGATTTTCTTATCCAATTACTCTAGGAAAGTCCTGCATCAAACAAGAAGCGGAGCTTGACCTTTTACAAAGCGGCGCAAAATTAGAAAAATGAAAATCGAGGATTGACACTCCAGGATTCACGCTTGGTAGAGCAATCGAGACATTGAAGATCCTGAACAGCTGAAGCAAGTTAAAACAGGATAAGAAATACGCCGATTCTGATAGAATCAGCCATAGAGATCAATTAATATGGCACAATCATTACATAAAAGAATGGGATTAGGAATTTATGCATGTTTCCAGTCTGGCTGAGCTCTCAATGAAATGAATAGACTTGAAAAGACCATTGAACGAAAATTCTGACAAGCTGTTTCAACGCCTGTTCAAACAGTGCAGTACAAAGCAAATTGGGCAATTGCTAGGCCTCATTGTCTGTGCTGCAGGAGTTTCTGCAGTCGATCTTATCCTTGTGGTTCTACTAGCCCAATTGGTCGATGCACTGATAAGCGGCGGCGGATTCCCAATACGAAATCTGGTGGTGAGTGTCATAGCTCTGGCATGGCTGGCATCTCTTGCCAGAGCTGGAGTCAATCTGTGGCAAAACAGACTTATCTATCGTATTTGGAAATCTTTTCATAACACTTTGCTCAGCAAATTGCTTTACCAGCCGTATGCATTTCACCTTCATCATGACCGAAGTGAACTAAGTACACGGCTGCAAATGCAGCTATCTCAACTACGAAATAACACTCTTAAGCCCTTAATCGAAGCCGTTTCCAGTGGGGTCACGGTGATCATGCTGAGTTCCGGCCTCTTATTCTTGGCTGGTAA
Organism: Synechococcus sp. AG-679-C18; assembly: GCA_003210755.1. Classification (GTDB taxonomy): domain Bacteria; phylum Cyanobacteriota; class Cyanobacteriia; order PCC-6307; family Cyanobiaceae; genus Synechococcus_C. The sequence goes on along the minus strand of QCUL01000011.1, from coordinate 48,798 downwards.
GGGTAGCCTTTTGGTTCTGCTGGTAGTTTTGATTGGCTACGGCTTACAAGTACTGCTGCTCAAACCGGTACTGCAGAGTCAGAGACGTGCAGTTACTCAAGCAGAACTAGAAAGTAACAACCTAATTCTTGATTCTTTCGAAAACATCCGGCGCTTGTTGCTGGAAGGAGGCCAAAAAACCGTACTTTCACGCCAAAAAAACCTTATTAGTGCAATTGTAAACAACGCCAGCTGGTCAGGCGTGTTGCCTCATTTACCAAGACAGCTGGTAGAACCGTTGGGCTTATCCGTCGTCCTACTTTTACTTCAGATTCCTACCATCCGCAGCAATGGCAGTGCTGCGTTGCCATGGTTAGCCTTGGTCACGCTAGGGCTTCTGCGTCTTTCGCAGCCAATGCAAAACTTATCTGAAAGCTATAGTCGCTTGCAAGCAGGAAGACCATTGCTAGGAGACTTATTGCCGCTACTCGAACTACCAATTCGAGTGCCAAATTGGAAAAATTTGCGGCAAATGCATTGGGAAAAACTATATCTTGAGGGAATAAGCCAATACTATTCAAATTCAAAGACATGGACACTTCAAAAATTAAATTTAGTCCTAGAAAGAGGTGAGATCGTTGCACTTGTAGGAGCAAGTGGTAGCGGTAAAAGTACTCTAGCTTCCATACTACTTGGCTTACTCAATCCCGATAGTGGAAAAGTTTTAATCGATGACTCACCTTTAACACTAGACAGAATAACTGCTTGGCAAAGACAATGCAGCGAAGTAAGTCAACCACCCAAGCTGCAGAAAGGCACAGTGCGAATGAATCTGGGCGGCTGGTCAGAGCCAGCAGCAGCAGCAGAGCTTTTGCAAGCGCTCGAGCAGGTTGGCCTCCGAGAACAAGTGGAGCGGCTGCCTCAGGGGCTAGATAGTCGAGTTGGCGATGACGGGCGGGGATGGAGTGGTGGAGAGCAACAGCGGCTGGCGCTAGCGGCAGCTCTGCTTCGCAAGCCAGGGCTGATTGTTCTTGATGAAGCTACCAGTGGCGTTCAGGAGGCACTCGCCGAGAACCTGATCCAGACGCTAAAAAACCAGCCACAAAAACCTGCTGTGGTAGTGATCAGCCATCGGGAGGCAGTGATGCGTACCTGCGAGAGAGTGGTTGTACTTAAGCAGGGAGTTATCGTAGCTGATGCACCATTCGCTGATTTGAAAAATAATTGCAGGGAATTAAGGGCTCTTCTGGCTCAAACTAATGAGCTTCAAACTTCTATTAATACTTAGTGCTAATAAAAAATTTAATGGAAACAATTCAACAATTGTGAGCGTTAAACTACTCAATGTGATAGTGAGCAAGAAGGGGCGAGCCTGCTGGTCGTGGCACCAGGCCCAAACCAGCAGTCCATAGAAGGCAACAAGGGCCAACAAGCCACCCTCTAACACCAGATGAGCGGGCAGGCTTTCGGTAGGTTTTCCATGGAACAAGCCTTGTCCAAACAACCACTGCCATGAACTGCTGTTTGCCATAACTGAATTGAGAACCGAAAGCCGGCCACTGAGCGATTGCCAAAGATCAGGGCGACCCAAGAGGAGAGGAAGGGCCACAGCAATGAGCGCAAGCAGCGTCAGACCTATCAGCTTCAGTGCTGGATGAGGACGCCAGGCACCACTACCCCAGAACGCCATAAGCACGGCCCAGATCAACAGGCCGGTTCCCGATCGGGCCAGCATCACGATCGGCAGTGCTGTAATTGCAAGAGGCACAAGGGCACGGCGCTGGGGCAGGTAGGCCATGCAGAAGCCCAGCAGGCAAACCACTGCCACACCAAGACTGTTGGGCATCGTAAAAGTGCCCACCAGCCGGGTGGGAAGACCCGCACTAGCCTGAGCCAGCTGTGCAGCAGGCGGTCCAAAAGACATCGGCAATCCCCAGATGGCCTCCACCAGCATTAAGGGGATCTGCAGCAGGATCAACAGGGCCATTGCCCTGGCCAATTGGACAAGCACTTGCCGCTGACTGGTCGGGCCGGATAGAACCAGCAGCGGCAGCCAGGCCATCGAGCGCAGGCTGTAAAGCAGCGCAGCAAGGGGGGCCTGAGGCAAGGCAATGAGCAGCGCCATCGCGCTGCTCGCCAGAAGGGGCAACGCCGGGAGCAGGGGTCGCCATCCGAGCCAAGGCCAGTGCCCGCGCACCATGCCCAGCAGAACAAACAGCGGGCAACCCAGCAGCAACAGCAGGCGTGAGGCTTTCAGCAGGTCCCAGTACCCAGAAGGGGAATGCAGGCGCTGCAGGTTTAGCCGCGCGAAGCCATCCTGATGCTCCGCAGCCGCTAGCAAGGGCGCACAAGCACTCACCAAGCCGGCGGGAGGCCCGCTGCTGGGGCAAAAGCGCTGGCGATCGACCTGATAGGACGTGGGATCCAGCCAGCCGATGCGACCCATTAGGAACGGAGTCCCGTTGAGCAAGCACGCCAACAAAAGCAGCGCAGCAAGAGTACGGGGATGAAACAAGGTCCGGCTTATGAGGGGATGGAATGCGGTCCGGATCATGAAGGGATGGAGCCGACGATCCTCACCTCCTTGGAACCCACGACGCGGGCTTTGCTGCTCGTTGTGGGCACGGCAAAAACAGAGCCTAAAGAGAACCCGCAGAGGATCAATACAAAGGGGTCGCCATACACACCCGATGCCGCTGAGAAGAAAGGCAGGTTGGATAGAGCGAAGGCAAGCAGGCCTATCTCGAAAATGGCAATCGAATCAGGTTCATATCTCATCATCCTCAGGGAGTAAAGAACAGCTCGAAACAACTCCCAGGCCAGCATCACTAACAACACGATCCCGGGCCAACCCAGCTCAGCAACGATCTTGCCTAGACCACTCTCACTCACAAAGCCGAAACCTGCACCTTGAATGCCAGCAACACCTGCGGCCCCTGTCTGAGCAAGAGTGCCAACACCAAGACCGATACCGCCTGAAATGTCTAGCCCACGGCGGAAAGCGTAGAGACCCATAACGTTGAAACGCTCCAAGAGATCACCCTGGGCAGTACCGGCACGGGCAAGGTATTCGCCGAAGTCATCACTCACAAACTCGCTGAGATCAAGCACCAGGGCTAAGGCAGCCAGGCCCGCAGCCGAGATGACAAGCCCCCAGATCTGCTGACGACTGCGACCGGGACCGTAGCGAGACACCAGCCAGAAGAAGAGACCGAGAAACACCACCACTTGAACGATCGCCTTGCGGCGACCGGTGAGCATGCTCATCGCCGCAAAAAAGCCCGAGAGCACTAGCCATGCGCTTCGTTGAACGCCAGCCGAACCAGAGAGAGCAAAAACAACCGCCAGACAAGACGCGATGGTCAGATGGATTGCAGCCATATCGCTGCTGCGCCACAAGCCGATCGCACCTGTTGTCCAATAGCCATAGCGGAAATGGATGATCTGGCCACCCCCAACAGCCTCAAACAAAGCCCTTTCGACACCGAGATAATCGAGCAGGGCGGTGAAGCCGAACAGCGCCGCACCGAAAAGGTAAAGCTTCAAGAGGCGGCGAAAAAACGGCTGAAAGCGGCCTATCTGAAATCCCACCCATAGACCGAGCAGCGGCGCAAAATAAAACCCCACGCCGATCAGCGTGCGTGAAGGAATGCCCCAGCGCACCAGGGAATGAATGGCCTGTAGGGCGATTAGCCCCACGAACATCGGCAGCACATTACGGAGGGCAGGCGTAGCGGGAAACATCAAGGGAAGATCAAAGTGGCCCCGACGCTGCTGCCAGAGCACCAGAACACAGGCCAAGAAGGCAACCAGGACGAGGCCCACATACAAGCCGGGCTGCCCCGGGGTGAGTTTGCGAATCGGGTCTTGCGCAAAACCGATCACCACCGTGATCAACAGGCCGAGGCTCCAGTCGCCACTTAGCAACACCAAGGCCAGGGCCGCAAAGAGCAGAACGAGAAGGAACGTCACCGAAGACTGGGGCGTAGGTCTATTGGAGCTGGCCAGCGATTGCCAGCCTGCTGGAGTTGCAGGCCGCCAGACTACGAGCTGCTGCTAAGGAAGCATTTCCGACGACGGGACTTGGAGAGCTGCTTACAGCACCTGCAAGAGCTTTGAAAACGGCCTAGGTGGTCAACACTGACCGAACCCTGGCGATGGACAACCCCACGGCCAAATTCGGACAGAGATTTGGGGGTGTTCAAACGGTGAGAGTCTCGATTGTGAAGATGCAGAAGTTTTATGAAGACGAGGGGAGCAGAAACCAATCAGCAGTTGGAGATGCACTCCGCCCAGCAAGTCTGTCAGCTACACGCCATGAGGCATCATTCACGCGAGAGTGGCCAAACCATGGATGTGGTCCTCATTCCATCCCGTTTTGACTGTGGAATCAATCACTGTTGCTTGAGCATGATTGATGTTCGATCAGCTTTCATTACAAGTTCTTGCTGCTTGAACTATGGCAAGACTTCAACGCTTGAGCTGACTGATGGTATGGGTGTATGGGAAAGACCGGCCTGCCAAAATCCAGAGCACAAAGGGCATGAAGCGGTTGACCTCGGGACCTTGTTCGGTGCCAACGAGGATCGAAGCTTTTACCCCTGCTGGCTCAGGGGAGCAAACAGCATCAGCCCCTACCCACCAAAGGATCGCCGAATAGGGGGCTGATCGAGGCGGTGACCTGGAGAATCTTCATACCTCCTCCACCAATGGCAGCTCCAGATCCAGGTGGCTGTGAAGCCAGTGGCGCAGCACGATCAGGCCCCAGCGCCGAGCCCAGGGACTCAGATCAAGCCCTTGCGGCGTGCTGGGCATGGGCAGAGCTGAGCCAGGCCGCATCGGTGAATCAGGCTGCTCAAACCAGCTCTGAAAGGGGAATGAGAAGCCGCGCTTGGCCTCTAGAGGTAAGCGTTCAAGGATTTCGGGCACGGCCTGCTGGAGCAGCTGTTTACCGCTGGCCAAGCGCTGGGCTGCCTGGATCGGGGCGAGCTCAGACAGCAGCTGGGCATCCACCAGGGGCAGGCGCAGTTCGAGGCCGTGGGCCATCGAAAACACGTCGCTGTCGCGCAAGAGCTGCTGGCCCATGTAGCGGCAGCTCTCCAACCAGGCAATCTCATCGGCCAGGCAGGGAAAGGTGATGGAGGTTGAATCTTCAGCCGGATCGTCCGCTTCCAGCTGCCAGTGTCGCAGCAGCTGCCGCACTTCATTAGGTGCAAAGAGACCGCGCTGGCTGCGGAAAGCCGCGGTAGCACTGGCCGGGCCAGTGAGGAAGGCCGCCAGCCGTTGCTGCCGATGAGAAGGGCGCTGTCTAAGCAACTTGGCGACGACCGGCCTCATGGGGCCAAGACGGCGGTGCCAACGGAGGAGGCGCGGAAGGCGGCTAAAGCTGGGGTAGCCACCAAAGAGCTCATCGCCACCCATGCCACTGAGCACCACCTTGAGTCCCTGCTGGCGAGCCAAAGCCGACACGCAATAAGTATTAAAGCCATCCACCGTGGGCTGGTCGATGGCAGAGAGGAAGCCAGGCAGCAACTCAGCTGCCTGGGGAGCATCGATCTGCAGGGGGGTGTGATGGGCACCAAATTGGCAAGCCAGTTCAGAGGCCCGGGCCGATTCATCGTGACTGGCCTGGGAAAAACCGATCGTGAGAGTTTGGAGGCCGCGTGGAGCTAGGGCAAGCACGGCAGCCGAATCGAGCCCACCGGAGAGAAACAGGCCCAATGGAACATCGCTAAGCATGTGAGCCTCCACTGAGCGCTCGAGGGCCTGGCGGCAACGGTCAGTGGCCTCTTGCAGACTGATCTGCTCCTGGTGAGCGAAGGGTGGATGCCAGAAACGCTTGAGGGTAAACGCACCCTGCGACCACTCAGCCCTGTGACCTGGAGGCAGGCTCTGCACGCCAGCCACGAGCGTGAGGGGCTCCGGCACACTGCCAGCATGGAGGAAAGCGGCAAGTGCAGCGCCATTGAGGCGACGCTCCACCATGCCAGAGGCCAACAGGGCCCGCAGCTCCGATGCAAAAAGAAGCTCCCCGCCGCTGCCCTGCCAAAAATAGAGAGGCTTGATGCCGTAGGGATCTCGGGCCAACAGGGCCGTTCGCTCTTGCTGGTCCCAGAGGCAGAAGGCATACATGCCTCGCAGCCGCGCTATGGCCGCTCGGCCTTGGCGGGCCAGCAGGGCCAGCAACACCTCAGTGTCGCTACTGGAACTGAGGCTGTGGCCCTGAGCCTCAAGCTCGAGTCGCAGCTCCCGCTGGTTGTAGATCTCACCGTTGAACACCAACACGTAGCGGCCGCAGGCTGAGTGCATCGGCTGGTGGCCTGCAGCGGAAAGATCTTGGATCGCCAGGCGCTGGTGGAGCAATAGGGCGGAGGGGCCGTCACCGAAAGGCTGCTCCCAGTGCCCTGCATCGTCCGGCCCGCGATGACTCAAAGCCGCGGCAAGCCGGCTCGAAAGCTGATCGGTGCTGCTTTTGGATTGAAAGGGATCACCCTGGATTAGGCCAGCGATGCCGCACATTTCTCAGCAATACCCCATTATTTTATTAACAAAGTAATCATATTACCAGCAAAAGCTTTTGAAAGGAAACTATCAAAAACGGGAACCAACTTGCAGAAGAATTAAATGCGGAGGAACTTGATAATTGGCGGTTCCCAGATTCGGCTTGATCACTGGAATCGCACCACTAAGCTAGGGTTCGATCAAACATAAGAGCGTTGAATTGTTGGGTCATCGTGCCAGCTTCCTAATCCATGAGATCCATAATGGGCGTTGGAGGCGGCAAGGTTTTATCGAAGCGGATCAACAAAACACCTCTAAGAGACCTGGCAATCTTAAATCTTCAAAACCCCACATGATTAGGATTTAATATTGAATAAGAGTGTATACAAATAAGGATGTTCATTCGGCCAGTCACTCGGTGCATTAAGCAATAGAGGCTACAGGCAAAAAAGCAAGAAACTTGCTGATCTCAGGCAGGAAAATCATCTAGAGATCTACCCGGACTGATTGCAAAAACAGCTCCCGGCTTGTTGAACTCGTATAGGCGGCTCTGTATCCCTTGCTTGTCAAGAATCCAGCTCAAGGCAAGAAAGAAGTCAATCTGAGGTGGAAAGATATCCTCAACAAAGAACCATCCTCCTTGGGCGCAGGCGGGCAAAAGAGCTTGAATTGTATGGAGGTTGGCCTGCGTAGAATGAAGGCCGTCGTCGATAATCACATCCACTTGACGTGGAAGCGATGAGGCAAGTTTTGTCAAGGAATTTAGGTCAAGTTGGTCTACAGGCATGCAACGAATTCGCCCATCTGAGAAAAGTATTTCAGGATCAATATCTGCGCCAATAATTTTGGCTTCTGGCAGGAAGTCTTGCCAGGCGCGAAGGGATGCTCCTGGTCGACCAACTTCTGTCATATTGGAGACGATGCCAGGGTTATTGGTACCGATGCCAATTTCCAGTAATGAACTGATTCTCTCTGGATTATTGAATGCACGGCTATACAAATAATGATAACTATGGCTTGATGACTTGTCGCTGCCGTAGTAATCGAGCTGCTCAGAGAGTTGACGCTCTAGAGATGAACCAGAGGGCCCGAGAGTGAGCCTTCGGCGGTCGCTGAAGCCTGGGTCACAGGCATTGAGAAAGCTCAGGAGAGTGAGATAGCAGCATCCAGCTGCATCAAGGGTGAGATCATAACGCTGGGGCACTGACCCAGAGGAGAAAGGTGAGTGGCACTCAAGCTGACTAATCAGCTTTGCCTTGCGGCGATGCAGAGCTCTGCTGAATGCGGAACCTAAACCGATACGGCCCCTTACCTCTGCAGGCAGCACTGCGTGATAGACGCTCTTGACAAAGCCAGTCAACGGTAGAGTCCAAGCGAGAGGGATAGAAGCTGGTCCTTAAAAAGCATATAAAGTCCTAGAAAGTATACTCCTTCGAATCGACTAAACCAATGGTCTCCGAGTAATCATTAAGCATTCCCGAAGATGTGATCATGAGAGAACCTCTTTTTGCTCCAGTTTCTTGTGATGACGGCGCGGATGGGAACCAGCTATCAAGTGAATATTTCTCAAGCAGGTCATGAATAAATGATAATTGCAGGGAGCCTGATTGGCCATAGTAAACCCATTTATATCCTGCATCGCCTGGCACCGTAAATGGTCAACAATGGCTAAAAAGTTTATTCTAGAATTTCCAATAGCCTCGATTACTTGACGTATCGGTAAAACTTTTTCCCAATGAGCATCAAGGTAAATCACATAGAGGAGAGCAATCAGCTAGTTTCTCTGACAACAGGCTTCTTAATATGCTTGCGCTATCTCCGCGGATTAGCGTGCAATTATCATATAGAAACATTCAAGCAAGCGCGTACCCAAAGTTACGAGAATTGTGTTCAATAGAATACACCTTACCTCTGTATATAGAAGCTAGCATTTCAGTTGTAGCACCTCTAAAAGATCCCGCCTCGACTATTGCCTTAAATTTAAATATACACAGGAGCCTTATAAGCATGATTTGGCGTAAAGCTTGCCCATTTAGAGGGCCATGCCAAACTCTTTGGGAGACTGGAGTTCTAATGCAATCAAAACATCCCCGAAGGGTTTGAGAAAATGAAATAAATCCCATGTTCAATACTGCAGACGATAGGAGAAGTTTCTTGTCAGTCTATATATATGCGACCTTCTCTAATAAAGTCATAGCGAGTTTTTCTTTCCTCAAGTATGACATGGAGTCGATTTAAAAGCTTGTCACTAATTGGACCTCCAACTCCGCAGGCGAAACTTTTTGGATATGCATTATCTTTTTTTTGATGCGCATCTTGCTCAAGTGCATGAGGGCTGCTCACACCCAATTCTAGCAAAGAATGAAAATGGGAAGCAAGAGTAGTACTATCAATCCTCTCAAAGTTTTCATCGAACCAAAGGCTAAATGCGTTACCTAAAAAGATTGCCCACATCGAAAAGGAACTGAGCGAGCCACATATTAAGTCACATTCCGAAAGCGTCAATAAGTCGCTAATGTCTGAATACGGCAAGGAACTAGTAAATAAGACATTATCATGTGATAGCAGTGGAGAAAGTTCATTCAAGCTTCCATTACTGGCCAGCAAAAAGTTAATGTTACTAGCGCCAAAGCAGTTATTCAGGCGCTCTATAATATTGACCCACCATTCAATTGGCCAAGACATATTAACAGAAGACTGGTATGAGTATAAATTTGATTTACTAAAGTCTCCCATTCTAACATGAAGGCCCACGAACAGTTTCTGATTATCAATGTTTTGTTTTATGCGATAGATATTTTGAATTGTGTGGGTTGTTGAAAGAAGTCTAGATAGAAGAAATGAGCGACTGGGCCGCAGGCCTTCGAAGGCGCCCCAAAGCCCTGTGATTTCAACATTCCAGAAGCTTTTGATGTCCAGGTTGTGAAGCTCGATAAAGCGACGAGAGGCTTCTCGAAAATCGGTTAATCCAATTGCATCAAAGTCGGACTGTGCGAAGGAAATCGTTGGGACAACTTTAGAGACTGCGCGATGTACAAGCGAGTCCCACCTTGGTGATTTAAAATATCTCCAATACTCTCTTGGATTACTTCCCCACGCTGGCGGCATACACATAGCACTTGCTTCTTGAGCGAAAATCCAGGCCTTTGCCCATGGGATCAGCTCGTTTCCTAATCCATATCCTCCATGTGGCCGAACAATTTTTATCATTAAAAATTCGTTGAAAAGGTTGTGTTGTATTGAGTCTGTAAGCTCCGTGAATTGATTTGAGTGGCTTGAATGATGGCTTCAGCAGCGTGTCCAACCGTGTAGTGCTGGCCGACGCGTTCTCTGGCGGCCTCACCCATGGCGCGGGCTTCAGCTGGTGCCTGCGCCAGCTGGGCGAGACAGGTAGCCAGGGCTGACACCTGATCCAGTGGAAAGATCAGTCCTGTTTGTCCATGGGTGACGAGGTCAGCAGCGCAGCCCACATGATCACTCACAACGGCAGGCAGGCCGCAAGCCATGGCTTCATTCACAACCAATCCCCAGGTTTCGCCGCCGTCGGAGGGCAACACCAAGGCATCAGCGACGGCATAGGCGTCTGCAATTTCACCCTGGTTGAGAAAGCCGGCAAAGGTGACAGGCAAGTCCGCACGTTCTGCGTGATGGTGGCAAGTGCTTTCAAGTTCGCCGCTACCCACGATAAGCAGATGCACGGATGGGTGATCAGGGCGGGCGAGCAGCTGCGCAAGGGCGGCAAGCAGCAGTAGGGGACGTTTCTTCTGCTGGAGTTTGCCGGCAAATAGGAAACAAAAGCATTCAGGGGGGATGCTCCAGCGTTCGCGTAATGCCTGCCGTTGCTCGCGAGCTTTGGACGCCCGTTCCGCAAAAAAGCTGTTGTCAACGAAATAGGGCGCGGGGATCAGCCGCTGCGTCGGCACGCCCAAGGCGCGATAGAACGCCGTGTTGGCGGATCCGATGGAGAGACAGGTGCGAGCCTGATGCACTAACAAGCGGTGCCAGAGGCGAGCAAGGAAGGGCCGCGGGCAGAGGTTGTTTGATTCGATGCGCAAGAGCACCGGTAGCCGTTGGAAGCGAGCGGTCAGCAACAGTTGGAGCAGGCCGCGACACTGCCAGCCGGTAATCAGCAAAGCATCGGGCCGTAGGCCTCCAGGGCCCCAGCGCAACTCGCGAAATGGATTGGAGAGCCAGAGGCCCCCAGCGCGCTCAAGGCTGCCATCACCTCGCTGGGAGGCGGCCTGACGCCAGCGGTAGCCATCGAGCAGGGGCTGGTCCCACTGAAAGGGCACACCAAATCCAACACCCTGCTGCTGGGCGTCGGGGATGGTAAGAAACAGCACCTCAGCGGCCAAATCCCCCTGCCGTTCAATGGCCTGAAAGAGTGGAACCTGATATTGAATTGGATGGCTGGTGGCAATCAGCAGCCGAGGGCGGGGATCAGCCCGGAGCTGGGGACCGCGGCCGTGCATGAGCAAAGCCCAGGCCAGTCCCCACAGCTCGGCCAGCAAGGTGAGGGGGATCCACCAGGGGCGCCGAAGGTGGTGGCGGCTGCGTATGGATCGGATCAGGGCACCAGAAGCAGCCAGCAGGGCGGGCAATAGGGGGAGGGTTCGCAGAAGAAAGTAGTAACGACCGACGGCATGGAAGGGCCGTGTGGTGGTGAGGTGATCGCCGTAGCTGCGTGTGCCGCCACCACCAGCGTGCAGGTGGTGGAGCAGGGCTCTAGGTTCGTAGCGGATCGAATGGCCGACTTGGCGCCAGCGGTGGGCGAATTCCGCTTCATAGCGGTAAGCCACACGCACGAAGTTCTGATCAAAACCGCCGAGTTCAAGAGCGGCAGCCCGGGGAACAGAGAAGTTGCAACCGATGAAATCGGCGGGAAGGCGCGGCTTGAGGGTGTTGAAGCGGAAGGGCGTGAGTTCCTCTGAATGCGGGTTGCCGTGATGCCAGGGCTGCAAAACGCGGCCGGCGATCAGAGCCCCAGGGCACTGCTCAGCGGCATGGATGTGGGCTGAAAGCAGTTCCGGTGCGGGAATGACGTCGTCATCCACGAACAACACACGCTCAGAGCGGGCCTCCCACAGAGCCCGGTTCATAGCGGCGGTGATACTGGGTGGAGAGAGGTGGACCCAACGAATCTTCTGAGCCTGATGCCACGCCTGCAGCTGGCTCTGCACCGGCTCAATGTGACTCACTGTCTGGTCAATCACCAGGATCTCCAGGGGCTGGAGATCAAGGGCCAACAGAGCGGCAATTGAATCCACCAGCACCTGCTCGCGCTGGTAAGTGACGATCGCAACCGATAGATTGAATCGAGACAATGAATTCAAGACAATTACAACTCAAGAAATATAAAAACTTCAAAAATCATACAATAAACCAGCGGAAGCAACAAAGAGGATTACTTTTTTTGTAGAGTAAAGATCCTTCTTAGTTTATTAACAATGCGAGAGAGAATCGAGGGAGTGCCCTCAAGCCGAAGACCCTTGAAGGATGTTTTAGCGAGCGCTTCTCTATAAATAGAAGTAAACGGGCTTTTGCAATTAATATTCCATGGCTTTGAAAAGCCGCCGCCAGTAAAGTGAACAACTTTTATGATGTCACTTCGGGTTTCCCCTCGCGAGTTCACATACGTCAAACTCAGTCCATCGCGAGTCAGGCAAGAATGACTATGAGTGAAGTTCCAAGTCATGTCTAATTCGAACCATTGATCATAAAACAATCCATTTAAGACATCTTGGTCCCACCAAATTATAAGATCTTTATTAGCTACTACAAAATCACGCGAACGACTCGAAAGCTTAGCAAGCCTTAAGTACTCCAAATTCATAAGCATTACGCCTGAATTAAAGTATTTATGCGGACAAGGAATTGACAGTCTATTTCTATCAAACTCAGGATTATCCGATGATTCCACTGCGGCCAAAGCATACCTTGAAATATCAACACCAAACAAACTCTCAATACTTGAGGTGATGCATGTATCACAATCCAAGTAAAGAACACGAGAAAGATGTTGCGGCAGCTCATCCGGAATTACGAGCCTGTAATAAGCAGCCATCGAGATATGACCGGAAATGGGATATCCCTCGAAAGCCGAAGCATCAACTTGCAGAAAATGGACATTAAAGCCTAGGCCCGAAAGACAAGCCCTAAGTCTTTTTATAGAACGAGCTTTTACATCACTAGACAGTACGTAAACATCATAAAGACAGGCATTATTATGTTCGGCTAAGGTCGTCATAGAAGCAGCAAGATGGGGCGCATAGCTACTGTCACAACAGCAGACAATAGAATTTCTATGTTGCTTAGATCCCATCAGGAGTCACCTAGCTACAGGAGTCAGATACAGCCACTCCATTGGCTCAGGTCGTGATTCGCAGCTTGATAAAGCACGATCAAGACCCGGCAATGTGCGCAACTCAGGCACATCAGTTGGGGCTAAATCCAATTCTTTAACGCGCTTGATATTGTGAGAGGACGAAAATTTACTTGAAAGTATATCACCAACACCAGGCCGACAGAATTCGTGCAATTCGATGATCAGATAGGACGACTGACATGCTTTAACAACATCACGAGAGTCGAACATCTCAAGCTCACCACCCTCGATGTCGCATATAATAACACTCATAGGATGCACTTTAAGTAATCCAAGCAAAGCTTCACCAGTTGCTTTGCCATAAATCAAAAGATCTGCTGATGGGCAGTTAAGAGAAACAAGAGAACTAGATTCAGTAATCGCATTTTTGCTAATATCAGATATGATTACATGGCTTGCATGCAATAGTTTCGCTAAACCTGCAGCGTAATAGCCCTCAGCGCAACCCAAGTCTATTACGGTATATCCAAAGCACTCCTCTGCTATGGAATTTATAGCTGGATGCAGGCAGGACTCGTAAAGCCCCAGCAACTTCATCACTGGATCTCCCCATGTGCTTCTTACTTCGTAAGACATTCCCTGAAATGGACCGTGCCTGACCAAACATCCTGTTGACGCCAACAGATACTTATATACACGCTCTTGTATGATATCTTTGAGCTTAAATCTTAAGGCATATAGCTCGTCATCAGGAACTGCTATTTTTGCCTCTTTTCCAACCAATTCAAGGCATCTTTTGAAAGCATCTCGGATGCTTGCATCAGCATGGCAGAGGGCTTTTGAAAAGGAAGATTTCGTTGGCACAAAGATTGATTGAACTAAGTGGATAACAGATTAGAATTAAGGATTAGACCGCATATTCCCTTTTTTCCTCTCTTGGATGAGGCGTAACCATGCCCGAAGATGCATTGGGTCTTGCTTTACAGCTTCCCGCAGATATTTCCGGGCCAACTCAGGGTGTTGAGGCTGCAGGCAAGCACCGATGAAGTAGGCCCCCCGAGCGCGACGGCGGGGATCTGGGCGGAGAATGCGGCAACGATCAGAAAGAGCTGCCGCACGAGCAAGCCATGGAGCTTCGGGGCGCTGGCTGCGGCGGGCTGCTGTAGCGGCGCGAATGAGACCGTGGAAACGGCGCTGCTCCCGTGTCTGCAGGCCGCTGATCGAACCAGGAGATACACCTGCTTCGTAGAGCACCTCAGGCACCATCATGTGGGCGCCTAGCTCCGAGAGGCGGCTCCATAGGTCAATGTCCTGTGCGTAGAAGAACATCGGCCGATAGCCACCGGATTGTTCGTAGGCGTCGCGCCGAAACATAACACTGCCATGGTGCGCCGGGCCGGTGAGGCCAGTCTGAAGATCCTCTTGGAGGGGACGCTGTTCATGCACCACTACACCTTCCGGAACCACGAAGCGAGCGTGGCTGGAGCAGAGCACAGCTTCAGGGCATGCCTGCAAGAGATCCCACTGCTGCTGCAACCTACCCGGCAATGAACGATCACCACAGTCCTGACGTGCGATGAAGGGAGCACGGGCTTGGGCGCAAGCTTCGATCAGCGAAGCGGTGAGGCCGCGATGGGGACGGTGTAGTACCCGCAGTCGCCGGTCAAGTGCAGCAGCCTGATCAAGCAGTTCCGCACTGCCATCATTGGAGCCATCGTTCACCACGAGAAATTCGAGTGGTAAACCCTCCTGCTGTTGGATGGAAGTCAGGGTGGCTGGCAACTGAGAAAATCCGTTGTGAACCGCCATCACGACGGAAACGGTTGGAGGTTGGCTCACCCTCATCCGCTGCGCCTCAGGGGATAAGCCAGGTTGGTAATAGCTTGAGCCACCAAGGCCGCTCTCCGCCAGCCAATCCATCGTGCTAGGCGGCCATACAACCGCACGGAAGGATTTTTACTAATAGATTTTGCTGCATTGGTTTTTACTAGGGCGAACAATGAGGTAGCTTCTGCGTCTAAGCCCGCCGCCGCACACTGGCGCGAGAGAACTAGCGCTGCACGGTGGAAATGCGCCATTTCTGGACTGTCAATATCCACACCGGCGCTGAGAGCGTGGCGATGAATTAGTAGGCGTGCTCTTGACTTATCGCGAAGCTTGCTGTGAGTCTTATCAGCACCGAGGCTCAATTGATCTGTAGAGAGGCCGATTCGGCGAACGGAAACGTCGTGGGGCACCGCCAAGATTTTGGCTCCATAGGCGCCAGCTCGCGCATCATATTCCCAGTCTTCTTCGTTGATAAGGTTCAGCCATGGGCCGATTCGGCGACAGAGGCTATGGCGGTAGAGGGGTGTGCTAGTGCTCCACCAACGCTCCTGGAGCAGGTGTGGGAAGAGTGTTGGAAGCACTTCACCTGTGGAGCGCATCGGACCGGTATAAGTAGATGGCTGGTGACAGTGATTCTCTTCGTAGCTACGGCCGTAGCAGATCTGGGCATCAGGACTAGCCTGAAGCGCCGCTACCTGCACCTGGAACTTGCCAGGTAACAGCAGATCGTCACTGTCTAGATACTGGATGAACTCTCCTTGAGCCTGCTCCAGAGCCCGCTGACGAGCTGCTCCGGGGCCGCAGCAATGCTCCTGTTGAAGCACGCGAACCTGGCCTCGCCAGCGCTTGCTGAGGCCTGTGGCGACCTGGAGTGTGTGATCGGTAGAGGCATCATCGACGATTAAAACCTCAATATGCGGATATTCCTGCCCCATGGCCGATTCCACCGCCTCAGCAAGAAGTTCAGGGCGATTGTGGACAGGAATAATAGTTGAGACGAGGCCAGGATTCTCAGTCATTCAGGCTTTCATGGCCATCAGTTCAGTCATGGCTGCAGAAAGAGCCTCCCCGCAGGATGGCCAGGAGAAGCGGGAAGACGCTCGTTGGTGAGCCTGATGCCTCCATTGACTGGTGGTGTGCAATTCAATCAACATTTTTTGAATGGTAGCGGCCAGCTTTTCCGCAGAGGCGGGCGGTACCAGGCCTCCGGCCTTGCCACCATTGAGCAAAAATGGAATGCCTCCCACGTCTGAGCCAATCACTGGACAGCCAGCAATCATCGCTTCGAGCACCACGGTGGGCAACGGTTCGCTAAGGGAGGGAACCACCATAAAATGATGGCACTGCAAGAGGGCACCGAGTTGGGGGCGGGGTACTCGCCCTATAAAAGTAACCTGATCGCCCAGGCGAAGACCATTGACCTGCTGGCGGTAGTGTCGCTCCTGGGCGGGAGTGCCGCTACCAGCGATCGTGAGGGAAAAGGGCTGGTGGCACTGACGCAGCAATGCACAGGCTTGCAACAAGATGTCGAGACCTTTTACTGGGGCCAGGGAACCAAGAAAAAGAAGTTTCCCGGATGCTTCTGGAAAGCCAGAAAGTAGAGGGGCAGCAGGGGCGAGGCCGATTTCGGCAGGATCGATGCCATTGGGGATCAAACGCAAGGTGTGGGGCCTGGCACCGTGCCGGCTTGCTAGCTCGGCCATTGCCGGTGCTAGTGCCACATTGCAGTCTGCGGCAGCAAAAGCTGGTCTGGTGCTTACCTTGTAGAGCCAGGTGAGCTGAGGCGAATAGGTACCTTTGGGCCGATCGTTCACGACTCCATGAGTCACCAGTGCATAGGGGAGGCGATAACGCCTCTGAAGCCAACGTCCGGCTATAGCGGCATCGGGATGGCTGTGAAACAGCACGGCATCGCAGGCACTGCTGCTGGCCAGGTTCTGCAGTCGCAATAGAGCTGTAAGGCTGAAGCTCAGGGCGTTGGGTAGGTGGCAGAAACGGCGCAGCCAATTGAAGCGAAGCGGGTCAAGCCGCTCCTGTAACAAGGTCAACGGGAGGTCGCAAGGGAAGCTGTCGGAGAGAAGGCGCACTTGCCAGCCGCGTGCCTTGAGCTGCTCGGCGTGGTGGAGGGCCACATTTGCCACAGAATGGCGCTGCTCTAATCCCTGACAGACAATTGAGAGATTGCGGGTCATAGCAATATGGCTTCTAAATGTTCAAATTCCAGAGCAATACGTAGCAGCCAACCGCCGGGGCTGATGGCGGGAATGACTTCAGCCTCAAGAACCAGACCTCAACGAGACCTCAATTAATAATCATGACTCAATTCAAAAACCAAAAACAGGGAAAGGAGTTGAACGGTGAAAGACGAGCCTCTAGGACAAGACAAAAAACTAGGGAGACTCATGAGACAACGAAGAAAGGACTACAATACCTATATCATCTACTGCATATACAGATCCATTCATTGGCCAGCCTGGTTTATCAATTGCAGAGGAGTTTGCAATTTCTAAGTCGCGATTTGTTGGAACCGAAAAGTGTTGCCCACTAACTTCAGACAAAAGCGGCAGCCGGGCCCAAGGCCAAAAAAGACTGTGGACGAACTTCCGACGAGATGGTGAAGAAGAATGATCGTGAACTTGAAGACTAAAACTACCAATAAAAACAACGGTTCTTGTGGGCACAGAAGAGGCAATGTTTAGCCTTTCAACCATGGCTTGAGCAACTAATATCTCACGTCTTTGCGATCTAAGGTTTGCCTGGTCAATAGAAGATGAAATGATGGGAGAAGCATACTACAATGCACAAAATAACTCCAAGCCCAGCTTTCCGCATTTTAGAACTTGGCGATAAAAGCAATAAGTACGAAATTCCAGCGGGGAATACTGAAGCACTAATCAAGGTCCTAGGCCCTTCCCCAACCTTAGCCAAGAGTAATGATGGGAACTGGATGGATGCAATGCTTAAGAAAAAAGCAATTAATACAAATAGCGAAAAGAAGAACTGCTTAGACCATCGAAGCTTGTTATTTGTTGAGCGAATCAGGTTGGATGATAAAATTGAAACAAGTTCAATAGCGGATAGCATTAAATTAGTGATTCTTCCGCTGGCAATGGTTGTACCAAAATCAAGACCATAAACATAACGCTTTACATTTCGGAACAAGAATAGAGCATTTTGAATAAATTCTTCGGGGGAAGAAGCAAGTGTTGCTCTGTCAGATATTGGCAGAAATAGCAATTTTGCGGACAGACAGGAAAAGCCATATAAACAAAACAAGCAGCAACAAGCCGCAAGAAATACAAAATACTAGGCCTTAAAGCATCATGAAATAATTTACCATTACCAGATAGCGAGGAATGAACAAGCAAAACCGTCTTCACTAGGCCAGCCGAAATAAAGATAGAAGCAAATGTCTGATAACCAAGCGCTAATGATATTGCAAAGATCGAAATAACACTCTGGAGGCCCTCACGACCTGCAAGTGCAATACCAACAGAACCGATCAAATAGCAAAAAACAAGAGTGGGATTGGCAATTCCAAAAAGTTGTATATCTGTGTGATATGGGAGAAGGCCAAATAGCAAACCAACCGTTAGCGCAAAAAAGGTAGAAGATTTAGGCGCCCAATAATGCCTTAAGGCCAACGAAAAAATGGCCATAGAAGCCAGTACAGAAGCGCTCCAGAAAGAGGTCTGAAAAGGTACTAGACCTCCTAAAAATCCAGCAACCCAAGTCGCAAAGGCTGCTACTATAAGTAGCTGCATTGCATGTTCACTCAAAAGAGCATCAAGGCTTGAATAAGAAAAAAGAAGATCATCACCATTAAGAGGTATCGAAAAAACGAAGGCGCTGCGGATTATTATTAGCGCAATAAGAAAATGCAAGTGAATTCGAAGAAAACACTCTTTTTAACCGTAAAAATTGCATTGATATGAAAAGATTGAACTAGGGTAATTTGATGATTGACGAAGCAAGATTCATGACTATTAAAAGCAGCTTGTCGGTGATCTTCTGAAAAAGCGAGACCACAGGCTGCCATTCAACTTGACAGGTTTATTCTGGCGAAGTGAATCCATGTCCAAAAAGACTTCCACATTGCCGGAGGTCACGTATACGATCGCCGGAATGTGTGAAGTGATCCTTAACTCTTCTGCTGAGATCCAACCAGTGCAAGGATCCGCTCTTCGGTGGGGATACTTAGGCGCTGCCGCAGGCGATCAAGGTTGGGATTCAGGTCCTGCTGCTTGAGGGGTTGGGCTCTGTGCCAAAGGTGCACGATCGGTTCATAGCCCCAGATCCATGTAGGAAGGGTGAGGCAGCGATCCCAGAATTCGTTATCTTCTCCGCCCCAACCAACAAAATCCTCATCCATGCCGCCGATCTGCTCGTAGCCTTGGCGAGTGATTGCCATGCTGCCGCCAGCCTCCAGGTTTTGCACGATCGCCTCCGGCGCGTGTTCAACGGCGGTGCTGGTGCCGGCCAGCATGGCCTCACTGTGCTGACGGGAGAGGTAGAAGATAAAACGCTTGGGATTCACCACTTCGTAACCCAGGGACAACCTCTGAATAATGCGACTGAGGTAATCAGAGGGAACCAGCATGTCGTTATCATGCAGAACTAACACAGGGGCCTTGGCGAGCCGTGCACCCACATTGAACGTCTGAGAGCGGTTGTAAGGCGTGGATTGTGGTACCCGGCAAAGGTGGTGACGAACCCATGCAGGCAACTGGTTGCTAATGCTGGAATGATCACTGTGTTCGATCACCAGACATTCAAAGCGCACCTGACGTTGGGCAGCGAGCGACGCGAGGGTGGCCAACAACAGCGGCAGGCGTTCCAGACCGCGGTGGCCGATCAGCACGCTGATCTGGGGTGGAGCGGTGGTTGGTGTTGGGGCATATTGTTGTGCAATCGGGGCCTGCTCCAGGCAACGCTGCAAAAGCCGCTGACCCAGGCTTGGCAACACGGTGGGGGCGTGCAAGTGGGAGGTGAAGGCCCAGCAGCATGCATATCCAGAAGTTTGGCCGGGGGCGGCTTCGAGCACTTCATGTCGGTTACAAAGGGAAAGGTAGAGCTCCGCAGGGCCCCTTAAGGCACGTTCATAGCGCCAGAGGTCTTTCAACCAGACGCCCAGCAACTCACGCATGCTGGTCCAACGCTCCAGCCAGGCTCAACAGAGTCTGCTCGTCACTACAGCCATGGGCGGTGTGGGGCCATTCTCCACCGGGTGACCTGTGCTTGAAGCGTACGCCGAGTCGCCGGCGCAGAGATTCGGCAGCTCTAATACCGATCAAGCCTTCGAGACGCCCGGACGGTGCAATCGGTCGCTCTGGGGTCGGTAGGGGCAGATCCTGAAGAGCCAGAACCTTTTCGAAAGCCTCATTCCAGGCGTTGCAGGAAGCTTGATCCGAGTAACGCTGCACCACAAGATCTCGGCCAGCCAGGGTCAGGCGCTCATGCAGTGCAGAATCAAGCAGCCGCCCCAAAGCCCTGGCTGCCGCAGCCGCATCACCAACGGGGAATAGCAGGGCAGTATGGCCGTCGACCAAAGCCTTCTCAAGTCCGGATCCAACATAGGCGCTGCTCACCACAGCCATCCCTGCTGCCATGGCCTCCCAGGCCACGATTGGACCGGTTTCCCAGCTGGAGGTGATCAGCAAGACGTGATGGGTGGCATACACCTGACGGGCCAACTGGGGGCTTGAGAGGGCACCGGCCATGACTACAGTGCCTGAGCGAATCCAAGGATCAAGCTCCTCACGCAGTAAGCATGCCTCGGGGCCATCACCTGCAATGGTGATTTGGAAGTTGGTGCCTGCGTTGGTTAGGTAATGCAAAATCAACACAAGATCATGCACACGCTTCTGCGCTTGCTCCAATCGGCCCACCCAGGCGATGCGCAAGACTGAAAAGTCAAGGGGGCGCGATTGGTGGGAGAACGATTTGACGCCGTAGGGGGCATAGAACACACGAGATGGCTGCAGGCCAGCCTGGCGTTCTACGAGGGCACAGCTGAGACGATTAGTAGCAATCACAGCATCCAACAGATCGGCATTGGCCGCGATGTCATCGAGAAGGTCTGCAACAATCCCATGCAGGCTAAAAGCTACCTTGCCCCGAAATCCCATGGCACGTGCCCTGCGAACGGCTGGATAAAGATCTGCGATGTTCACGCCGACCACCAGGGCAGGATGGCGATCCAGCAAATAGGTACAGATAGTGCGTCGGCGGCCTTCGGCAGACCCAGTAAAATTGCTTAAAGGAGTGATCGGAAGATTTGGGTAAGCAGCCTGGTATGCAAGATGATCATGTTGCAACCCAGAGGCGAGTGCTACATCAACCTGCCAAGAGCGTTGGTCTTTTAAATAATTAACAAAATCATTGAGCCACACTTGAACACCTCCCAGCGTGTACGCAGAAGGGGCGAAAAATGTCACACGTCTATCATGCATGGGGCCACTACTGGGAGTCATCGAATATCAATTCTCGGATTCGTGCATGACTGGATACATCCTTCACAGGATGGTAAAGATTAGTTGTTACCATCTTATCAATGTCCACATTACCTCGCCATTGAATAGTACCAAGCTCACCAGGAACACAAATGGATAAACCCCTAGAAAGCGCAATCGAATGAAAAATATATTCTATAAAAGGGTATTTTTCATACAATCTGCACCTCTCCATGCCTGGCAACTTCTTCAATAAAAAATTCACACCTCGAACAAACATATTGAAACAGCTAAAGTACAACGAATAACACTTAATGAATAAACCTACGCAATATATCAATTGCCTACTCATACGACATGCACAAACCATCCCATGGGCACGCTTAGGAAGAAAAAGTAAACCCGGCATATGCCTGGCCCAAGGCCAGCGTTGAGTTGAAGCAAATTTACAACCACTATCAATCATGGAGCATGACTCAACCAATAAATCTGCAAGAGGATAATCGATATCAAGCTGCACCAAGACTGAAGGCGAGGGGATAAAAACATCTTCTTCTATAATCCAACAACTTTGATAGTCGCAAAGAATATATGTCAATGCATAAACAGCTTTGTCCCATGCACTACATCGACTTCGCTTTACAATTGCAGGGTTAAAGTCTGAAAACCCTCGACCAATACATTCGCTATCCTTAACTTGAATGCAGATACGAGAAAACGCTAGTGGAGGGACAAAGTTATTATCATCAATTATGATATACACATCATAACCACTGTCGCCATACTGGCTATACTCGTGCAACTGATCATACGTGGGAGAGAATGTAAGAAAAACAAGAAGAGACTGGTTCATAACCCCGGAAAGACCTTGAATAAACAAAAGACGGATAGGAGTACAAAGCCGAGGCTAAAGTTATGAATTTTTTTCATATGCAAAGATTAGACTCATTTGTCTTGCTCGGGACATATCAATGTTAAAATAAAATCCAAAAATCGATTATTTTTTACCATTCGCCGCCGAATAAGACTCCAACGGTGCATCAAAGCCGCGAAAAAAACAGCATAGCAAGAGAATTTCATCGTATTTGCAGACCAGCCTGCTGATAACGATAGAGAAGGATAGTTGGATGAACAGCACCTATCAAGTGGATGAGGCAGTATTGGCGGAGAAGGGATAAAGCTATTAAAACGCACATCAAAACGATCGTTTCTCAAAAATGTACATTCAAGTATCGTAGGAATATTGATCGCAGTGCCAGGGATCATAAGTTCGCTACCGGTATTATTTGGGTGAACATGTACACAAGTGTGGTGGGAAGTAAGATTGAGAAGAGCTGGTGCATGCAAGGAAGCAAGTTTTGTCGAATTAAGAAGATCGCCTAAACCATGAAATTCAACTACAATAATTCTGAATCTAGAAAGTATAGACGAATGAACAGAGGACAAAATAAGCCACTCGGCTCCTTCAATATCCATCTGCAAGATTAGATCTTGATCGTTGGGAACATCAGCTTCAGCTAGCCACTGAGACAGAGTAATTGAATCCTCAGCAGGAAAAGCGGATAACCACAATTTGCGAAAAGATTGACCCGAAAGCAGTGGAGTTGCAAATTGGTCAACATCTGAGCTTTTATCAAGCAAATAAGATTGAATACCCCATCCATGCAAAAGAGAATCTTCAAATGGCTTGCGGTTATCATTTCCAGGAGAGAAACATGCCGAAATTCCACTGAGATCATTAGGGAGTAAATATCCACCATCAGAAAAAGGGCCTACGCGAATGAGCGGAAAAGGAGATGGGCGAGGCTTTAGCCTTTTAATTGTTTTATAGAGCAAAGAAGTCATTATTTTACAGCCTGATTTTTGAGATCAAGAGAAGGAGTATTTTATGCATTTTAGATACAAGGCGTAAAACAAAAGGAGAGACTGGCTTAAAAGGAATTGGATAAATATTACCAGATGGAAGTCCACTTAATATTGCGCTAGAAAGGCTAAATGATGAATTATCTGGGAAGAGCAAAAAATTACCTTTAGATAGAATTAGCATATCAAGAACAGCATCTATTGTCACTTCAAACCTGGACAAACCAAATTCTGTAAGGTGCATAGGGTCGCCAGCTTTTGGCATTAGCTTCTGACGCACAACAACATCAGGAAAAATATTCTTCCACTCATTGATAACAGAGGCATTATCAGTGGCAAGAAAGATCTTTTTCAAAGAAGGGTTTTCTGCTCGGATTTCTTTTAGTAATTGAATATAATACGAAAGCTTTCTAGATTTCTCCTGAGCTCCTTTCTCACTAGTCATCCTCACATGAATTCCAATGTAGTGCTGAGTAAGATTTAAACTTATATAATCATCAAGATATTTTCGGATTGTTTGGGATGGTTTGATATGTCCAGCAACCACTGGAGCAAGGTCCTTTAAGGTGCTCTGGCAGGGCAACCTAGTAAAGTCAGTTATTACAAGAATATCAACTTCAGAGTTGAAATACTGAGGGTCAGATGAAAGAAGATCAATTGTACGCTTCCTCTGATATGTATCCCAGTTTTGCTCAAGATAGAGCTCATATGAATGCCTTAAAAGGTTACCAACCCATGAAGGCGGCTGTACAGAAGTTGAGCCATTAAGCTCGCTTAGAGATTTATCAGTAGAAATACTGGGACTTAAATCAAACAGAAGCGGGAACACGTTCATGTTTGGTTCTCCAAATGAACCGTCGCTCCAGTCAACTATAAGCTTGCGACCGTAAACTGTAGCAACAACGATACCAGCGAAAACTGAGCAGAGATTATCGCCCAAGCCTGCACCCTTGTTTGATTTAACAACTACGTATTTGGTTTCGACTGGCATAAGGTTAATGAGATTACAATAGCTTTTGATAATTTAGCAAATGGTAGAACATGTGAGCATACATTTTGACTATATTTATATCAAAGGAAAAACAATTTTGAAATGAGTTGGCTCAGGATGATTATGAATATTAGCAAAAGAACCTCCACCAAAAGAGCGCTAATTTATTATAGAACATACCACCAAAGTGCTTTTTGATCTGGAAGCGCCAACGCATCCCTGGCTGTTGTGGTGAGAAGAAAGGGTCATCTCCTTCTTCAACTTTGAAGTTTGCTTTGTTAAGGGTTCCGTGGCGATAGAGATGATGAACCACTCGGGTATGCCTCACAGGAACAGAACAGTGCACTAAGTAATCTTTAAGAAGGGTTTCAGGGTGAATGAAGACCCTCTTTTTATAAAAAGCTGTTAACTCATTAAAGCGGTTGCAATAAACATCCATCATCTCGGGTGGCCCGAACGCAAATCGATCGTTCACGCCACCCCAGCTGTCATGGGCGGGCACATAAAGAGCAGAGCAGGCCAAAGAGCTTAAGGGCTCGAGAGATTGGATGTAAAGGTTATCGAATCGAAGCCGAAAAACTAGATCAAACTTGATGTTGTTGGTTTGAGCAAAATCTCGTTGTAGCTGATGAGCTAAATAGATACTTCTCAATTGCCGGACATAACCAATCAAAGGATCACTTTGGTTCCAGGGGCGAGCTTCAACATCGTGGTGAATCGAAAGATCTTCAAGAAATGGAAAGGATCTCGGCTCGTTTTCTTCACGATGGATTGACGTAAAGTGAAGACCAAACCGCTCTGGGTATTTACCAACAGCAGGTGTATGGCAAAACAGATAGACATTGTGTGAGCGGAGCGGCCTTAAAATATGTTTTCTAAGGCTTCTCAAAGTTACTGCAAATTCTCGAACCTGACCAGAAAAACAAAGCGCTATATTCATTTCATCCAATCAATAAAGATTATTATCAAAACCCAGTACCGTTATTATAGACGAATTTCAGCGATTCGAGAGCCGAAGAGCCGCTCGAGAATCCAAGGCCGCGAATGCAAGTCTTGCGCTATGGTGCTAAAGCCAGAGAAAAATCCATTTTCTAATTGTAGAATGAAGAGATTTTCAGACAAGGCTAAGGCCATAAGATTCAGATAGCAAGCCAATGTCACCATCCCAGCCTGCCAGTATTCAAATTATAATGCAGTGAAGAAGGCATAGCTTGTTTAGAGTTGTTAGGGAATTTATAAATTGACAAAACGTCTATACCCACAAGAAGAATTTTGCAAGCTTGGAGAGTATGGTAATTATCAGTACATATCAATACAGGCAGACCATGCTTATAGAGTTTGGCACTGATAGATTTCAGCTGTTCTTTGTAATTTGTTTTTAGATCTGTATTACGTATGTGAACAGCATATATCTAGGGGGTAATTCTCTCAATCTTTCTGATATGGATATTCTAGCTTTGGAGGTGAGTACAAGGCGTTCAAAAACATTCCAGGAAGGGCCTGATCCACACTGCTCATGGAGAAGAATATCGTGTGGATAATCTATATTGAAATCAAAAGTGGTTACGAGCTTTGAGCGAGGATCAATGTGTTTATTTAATACTTGATCGTAGACTGGAAACAGAGAGTCAAGATCCCTCAACTCGGCTAAGGTTAAAATACTCGAATATGATTCATTTAGCAAACTTTGATTAAGACTTTCAGTCAGGGCAATTGTTTTCGAAGAAGATGCATGAACTAAAAAATAATCAGTTAATCTTTGAAGTTGGCCAGCACTCTTAGCATTAATCCATAGCCTTCGATTATGAGCTTTTGCATAAATCATGCACTTGCTAATCTGCGCAAACGAATCGGCCAAGCCTACCCTTGGCCGACAGCACAATATTTTCGTGTTAGCAATAGGAAAAGAAACCATGAATTTGACATCTCTGTAGCGAAACCTAGGTATTCGAATCGACAGAATCTAACTTTCATTTTTAAATTCTATCTTACTCTACAAGCCTTTCGTTGCCAATATGCACCCGAAACCCCCTAACCATGGGAAAAGGCATTATTATGAATTAACCAGATAGAGAGAAAATATTTATTCTCTTGAGCTGATCAGCGAATTCAATCTCAGTTGCCACTAGCTTAGTGAGCATTGAGAATAATGACATGCCGCTACATAATAAAGCGCATGCTTTAATAACCATTATGTTAAAATGATATACGTCATTGCATGCAACGCCCTCCATGATATCTACTGGGCAAGAACTTTTGGATGGAAGTTATCTAGCAAACGGAAGGAAAAATCATCCGCAAAGAAGCTGGTCAGTAGCTTAATTTATTGAATGTTAAATATTTTGGAAGTTTTGACTAAAGATTTGAACATGTTGACGAATTGAATTACCAGCAAGTGGCACAATCAATTGCTCTACAGATTCACTTGATCCGAAAATTCTCCGTTAATATCACATTACCAATTCATGATCATGATACATCAACCAGGCCTCAGTTCGCTGTTAAATTTATCCGGCAGAGAAGCCTGATTAATTTTCTACCGCTTTCTCTACAACGAAGCCAATCGATCCAGCTCGATGAAGAGCATCGATCTGCTTCTTCTTCTGGGGCCATCGCATGCGACGGGGTGCAAGCACAGGCAGCTGCTCATGGAGCGTGGCTAAAGATTGAAGGCCGTTGCGGATCAAACGTGGATAACGCCCCATACTGGCCAGAGCGTGCAACGTGTCGCGAGTGGACCAGAGCCTGACAACGCGTAAATCAGGCACCTAATGAAGAAGTGCCAACAGTCCCCAAGCGGTTTGATGAGAAAAAGAAGCATGGAAAGGCTCTCCCAGAGAGACTGTACCGAGATAGAGACCACCGGGTTTGAGCACACGTGCAACTTCTACCAGGCCCATGAGCGGATCCCGTAAATGCTCCAACACTGCATAGGAAAACACTGCATCAAAGCTGAAATCTGCAAAGGGCAAGGTGTGACCGTCGACGAGCAAATCGGCCGCTGGGGAGTCGACGTCGACACCCACATAACGAAAACCCAACGACTGCAACGGCAATGCCTGGTCTCTAGGTCCGCAACCTAGGTCGAGCACCGCATCACCCGGCTGCAGTTGGTCTTGAAGCACAGAAAGAAATTGCGTCGAGTCTCGTAGGGCGGCTGGGCCGGTATAGCAGGATGGTGGCGGGTCAGTGTTCAGCTCCTGTAAGTAAGCGTCTGGATCGAGGCCTGGATCACGGGTGTGGGTAAGGGAACAGGGTCTTGGATTTTGGCAGAGCAGATCTCGCCCATCTCTGCTCTGCCAGCCGCAACCTCCTGAACAGCTGAACCCCTGGTTGCTTGCCTCAAGAGTGGCGCCACAGTCTGGACAACGTAGTAAAGGTTTCCACCACATGCATGGATCAGGAATTGGCATTATTTTGATAATTTATGAAAATTTTAGAATGGATAGGAGATGAGATTTATTGACTACTTTACCCTCAATGAGATACCTCTAGTGACACAAGCGACAGCTGAGGTTGATGAGTTATTTTTTGGAACTGGATTAAAAATATCCTGATAGAACAATCAAAAGGATGGATTAGTCGTGAAGGCAGCCGATTTCCTTGATCGAGTGGGTGGAGAAACTGATCCACAGGAGATGCACTAAATTAAATGAGAAGTTTCAATTCTTCAATATAAAATCCACAGCCGGCAGCTAGCCAATAAAAGGAATGCAGTAGAAAGCCTGCAGCGCAAAATTCGCGTCGGTGAGCTGCATAATGCGCCAATGCTCTCGGCCTGACAAGCGAATAATTTCAGGGTAGCCGCCATTCAAAGGAAAATCACCTGAATACTGCCTGATCTCGCACATCCCCGACTTGAGATCATGACCTGATTTACTACACCAGACTGAAGCTGATATGAACAGCCCCACGGGCGTTGCTCCTGGTTAGCATCAGCGCGAACTGGAGCCTCAATTCTAGCGTTCAATTACGAGCAGCCGGTTGGGCGGTCGTAGATTGCTGCACCCAAAGCTGTTGGTAAAGACCGACCTCAGTTAGTAGACTGGTGTGATTGCCCTGTTGCACAACACGGCCCTTATCAAGCACCAGGATCTGGTCGGCCCGTACGATCGTGCTAAGTCGGTGGGCAATCACCAGCACCGTGTAGTTGCTGTCCAAGCGCTCGATCGCCTCCTGCACTAGGAGTTCGCTCTGAGAATCCAACGCGCTGGTGGCCTCATCAAGGATCAGAAGCTCTGGATCACGACAGATTGCCCGCGCCAGACTCAGCCGCTGCCTCTGGCCTCCGCTGAGCCTGTAGCCACGCTCACCCACCAGGGTGTCGTAGCCATGCGGCAATCTCTCGATAAACTCAGCCGCCTGGGCAGCCTCGCAGGCAGCTGCGATCTTGGCCTGACTGGCCCCAGGCGTACCGAAGGCGATGTTCTCCGCGATTGTGGAGTTGAACAGAAACGTGTCCTGGCTCACCACCCCCAGACGCTGCTGCCAGCTGGCTAACTCCAGGTGCTGCAGAGGTGTGTGATCAACCCAGATTTGGCCGGAGGTCGATGAATAGAGGCCGACGAGCAAATCTGCAATGGAACTCTTGCCACCACCGCTGGATCCCACCAGGGCAAGCATCTGACCCTGCTGGAGGGTGAAGGAGATGTCCGCCAGGGCCGGGGGGAGTTCGGGGCTGTACTGCAGGCCGATCCGCTCAAATCGGATCGCACTCTCGAGGTTCCTGAAGAGGGAGCCCCCAAGGCGCCGAAACTGTTTGCCTTTGGGCGAGAGGATCTGATTAAGACGTTCCAATTCTGCAGTGTTGGCGGCCAGTTGATTAATCGTTGAGGACAAAAGACTCAAGCGCATGGTGAGACGTTGCAGCGCCAGCACAAACGTCACCAGGCTGGGCAACACCCCCGAGTTGCGCCCCCCCAGCAGCAGCAGGCTGATGGCAACGATCAGTGCAATTGCCAGAATCGGCAGGAAGCTGGAGAAAGGTTCCACAACCGCTAACAGCCGCGACTGAGCGCGCAACTGCCGCTCAAGCTCACCCATGCGCCTTCTCAATTGTTGATCGGACTCATCAAGATGACCGTTGCTGTGCAGCAACCGCAGGCCCTGAAAATCCTCGGTGATCCGGCTGCTGATCTCTACCTGGGCAAGGGTCACGCCCTTCGATCTCGCTCGGATCCGCGGCAGCAACTGATTCTGCAGCAGCATGATTGAGGCGCCCATCAGCAGCACCGCCAGCAGCATCCACGGCGAGATGCCCACCAGAACCACCAGGTAAGTGGCTGTCATTAACAGACCCACCATCACGTTGCTCAGGCATTCGATCTGCCTACGAACGGCATCAGGCCCCCTGCTGGCGTAACTGAGGAGATCCCCCACCCGGTAGCTACTGGCACAGGGAAAGCTGAAGCTGAGGACCTGGC
This sequence comes from Synechococcus sp. AG-679-C18, assembly GCA_003210755.1. GTDB lineage: Bacteria > Cyanobacteriota > Cyanobacteriia > PCC-6307 > Cyanobiaceae > Synechococcus_C. The sequence continues at coordinate 19,437 of QCUL01000011.1, read as the reverse complement.
TGTGGATCCGGGATGTCACAAGCGCCCTGCAGCGAGCTGAGAAGTAACCCACGCTCACCCGGTTCAGGAAGCGACTGAAACTCTGCAGCGCCTGCAGTAGCACCGCCAGCGCCAGCATGCTGAGAACCACCATCGTGGCGGTGAGCCCATTCATCCAGGCCGCCGCCGCCGGCCACCAACCCACCAACGGGTTGGTGGCCCAGTTGAATCCGCCGGCCGGGGCCGACAACACTTCCACGGCCAGAAACACCACCGCCAAGGTGACACCTTCCGTGGCCGCCTGCAGCAGGCTGGTTCCCAGGTTCAGAGCAATCACTCGCCACTGCTGCCGTGCTGTATGGCGAATCAGCTGGATTGCAGGCTCCTGGCCCAGAAGGGGATTGAGGAAATTGTGCAGGACTACGGGAAGGCGCAAAATTGATGTTGGTAGTGGGCTTGGGCATTAGATAGTGAAAGCAGCACCGCCTAATAATTCATGTCGGGGTAAATGAGGTGAATGCCTCTGTTGATGCCGGAGTGCAATCTGTTTAGCTGCCTAGATTTCAATCTGGCAATTCAAAAATTTTAATTTAACCCTCGGAATCACCAGATTAATGTAACGCCACGCACAATCCCTAGAGACCGCAGCTTTGCCAACAGCTCATCGCTGCTGAAGGCGGCTGTTTCTTTGATCAGCAAAAGGAAGTAGGCGTGGTTCGGCCGTTTGCAGACTCTAAAATCCAGCAGCACTGGCCTTGAGATCTCAGGTAATTGTTCCAGATAGGCCTAAGTTATCTTCCGCATTTCCCCATCGCAGCATTAACGCCCGGCAACAGCGCCACTTCATACCGAAGTTTGCAACTCACTCATTTAGGCCTTGATGCCGTTGGCCGCCATTGTTGCTCATCCCCTAAACCGAAGTTCTTGAAGCGGTCGATGGGCTTCCTTGTCTTCGCGCCCTGACAGACGGTTGCGCCAGCCTCAAAGGAATTGAACATCTTGAAAACGTGAGAGCTCAGCACGCTTAGATCACCATGCAGCAATAGGGAGCCTGAGTGGACCACCAACCCCGAAGGCATAGGCCGCTTCTGAAATCACCTTGAATTTCAAAAAATCGGCCATGCGCAGATTTGCATATACAGCACAGAGATAGCCTTAACATTGTTCCTGGCAGGACGGCTGCAGCGCCAAGAATAATGTCTGCACAAAGATATGGCCGGATTATGCCTCTAGATGTCTTGATGAATCTCGGCAAAGATCCGCTCCAGGCCATTCAAGCGCAGCACATCGTTGGTAGCAACCAACGAAAACGGAGAATTGATCACGTCGAGCTCAAGCGAAACGACTTGAGAGCCAACACATAGAGCCTGGGTCCGTTGAAGAACAACATCCCCAGGTAGGCCTCCAGCTCTTGCTCCAATTGCTTGATGCAGCGCTGCTCCATTGGTAAAAACGATGATCCCCACGTCCTCAAGCAGCACCACCGGCACTCTGGTCTGCCGGTTTAGCGCAGCCTGTTGATTGGCGCGGCCAGAGCACACCATCGAGGAGGAGGCTGAGATGCGAGGAGCTCAACGATCAGGTCGGGAGCACTCTGGATGACGCGGTAGATCCAGGCGGTCGGCGTTCAAGGGTCTCAGCGCTGAATGAAGAAAAGATAGCCGCGAACGTTGGGGACCTTCGCAGTTGCCAAGAGCCAAAATGTGATCAGGATCGCTCTCTTCCCTAAGGGTGTAGCGCAGATCAACAGGGCCGGATATAGGGGTTCTGCATTACGGCAGAGCCCGCGTTGGTATTAAACAGAATCACGCGTAACAGTGAGCGAGCTGATCATTACGCCCCTGCAAAAGCTCCCCCTAACCCTGGCCAGCACAAAGATTGCGACGTTGAACACCCCATAGCCGCTTTGGGTCTCACGCGAAAGGATCAATGGGACTTCTCCTCCATGTTGCGGCGATGGCTGCAGGCACAGGGGTCAAGATTCCCTCTTGAAACGCTGACGACTTACGGGGATGAAGACACCTGATGTTCTGGGGTGTTGGCCAGGCTGTCGCGGAACCATGCGATTGTGGCATCGAGGCCATGCTCAAGGGGCACTGTGGGCTGCCAGCCCAGCTCCCGTTGAGCAAGATCGATCACCGGCTGGCGTTGCAGCGGATCGTCTTGAGGCAGGGGTTGTTCGATCACTTCCAACTGCGTGTTCACCTTGGCGCGTACGAGATCAGCAAGCTGGCGAATCGTGAATTCACCAGGGTTGCCGATATTTATTGGACCGCAGTGATTGGCGTTCATGAGTCGGATCATGCCCTCGATCAAATCATCCACAAAGCAAAAGCTGCGCGTCTGGCTGCCATCGCCATAGAGGGTGAGCGGTTCACCGCGCAGCGCCTGCACGATGAAATTGCTCACCACCCGGCCATCATCGGGCAACATTCGTGGCCCATAGGTGTTAAAGATCCGCATCACACGGATCTCAGTGCCGTGCATGCGCTGATAGTCGAAACAAAGGGTTTCAGCGATGCGCTTACCTTCGTCGTAACAGCTGCGCAGGCCGATCGTATTCACACACCCGCGGTAGGTCTCGGGCTGCGGATGCACTTCCGGATCGCCATATACCTCACTCGTGCTGGCCAGCAGCAACCTTGCTCCCACCCGCCGAGCAAGCCCAAGCATATTGTAGGTACCAAGGAAACTAGTTTTGGCCGTTTTGATCGGATTGAACTGGTAGTGCACGGGTGAAGCCGGACAGGCCAAATGCCAGATCCGGTCCACCTCGATGCGCAGCGGCTCTGTCACGTCGTGACGGATCAGCTCAAAGGCCGGATGGCCGATCCACTGGGCGATATTGGCCTTGCGACCGGTGAAGTAGTTGTCGAGGCAGATCACCTCCTCACCGGCCTGCATCAGCCGATCTACCAGATGAGAGCCAAGGAAGCCTGCACCACCGGTGATCAAGTTACGCGTGATGGCAGTAGACATCTTTAAGGTGAAAAGGTTCGGTGCCAGAGCCAGGCGTGCTCCAAGATCGTACTCAGATCCGTATAGCGCGGCTGCCAATCAAGTTCCCGCCGAGCCTTGTGCGCAGAAGCAACCAAAACCGGCGGATCCCCAGGTCGCCTTGGCACGACGTGGGCCAGTAGGCCCCTCCCCGTGACGGATTGGGCCACCTCGATCACCTGCTTGACGGAGTAGCCGGTGCCATTGCCAAGGTTGAAGAGGTGCTGGCCTCCGACCGCGAGAACTCGTTGCAGCCCCAGCACATGGGCATCGGCAAGGTCAGTCACGTGGATGTAGTCGCGGATGCAGGTGCCGTCAGGCGTGGGGTAGTCGTCGCCAAAGACCCGCAGGTAGGGCTGGGCTCCGCTTATGGCATCGAGCACCAGGGGAATAAGGTGGGTTTCAGGGATATGGTTTTCCCCCAGATCACCGGCTGGATCAGCGCCAGCGGCATTGAAGTAGCGGAAGATCACACTCGGAAGGCCATAGGCCGCGCCGAAATCGGCAATCAGCTGCTCCACCATCGCTTTGCTGCGGCCATAGGGATTGATTGGCTGCTGCGGGCAGCTCTCATCAATGGGAATCTGAGCCGGGTCGGGAATCCCGTAGCTGGCGCAGGTGCTGGAAAACACCAGCGGTAGAGGAGTTGTTCCCCGGCGCTCCCCCTCTGACTTAAGCGCTTCAAGCAACGTCAGCGAGTCGCCTAGATTATTACGATAGTATTTAGCTGGATTGGCCATGCTCTCACCTACATAGGCGTAAGCGGCAAAGTGCAGAAGCGCTTGAATAGGCTCTCCGCCTATGGCGGGATGAGCCCCGCTCAAAAGCTTGTCCAGCAGCTCTCGATTACCCACTTGGCCCACCACCAGAGGCACCTGCAGCACCTCCTCCACAATCTGCCGGTGGCCATACACCAAATTGTCCAGCACTACCGTTCGATAGCCGGCTCGCTGCAACGCCCGCACGGCATGACTACCGATGTAACCCGCTCCCCCAGTCACCAGAATTGTCATCTTGCGTAGGCGAAGTAGTAGAGGAAAGAAGAACTACAAACCTTCTTAAACTCGGCGTAAGTTCTTTCTTGCTTAAAATAGGAAGCTGTGCCAAAGATTAGAGCTAGGATAATTTTCCCTAATTCAATTTTCAAATGTAAACCACTGTGATTCCCTACAAACAGATTTTTCTAACTTAGATACATCCTCTCCCTGATCTATAGCCATCCCGATTTCTTAGCAAGCTGCTGAGCTTGCTTTTCCCTACTTGGTTAGCAGGGGCGTGGTCAAAGCGAGCGAAAGGGAATAGTAATAAAATATTAATATAAACCTGACTAAAATCAACGTATTTTCATGCCTGATTATGAATCTTAATCTGAATTGAGCTCAAAAACGTTACCTCCGCCAATCTTTCCAACAACATTTGATTTATTTTCCCAACCACAAGACATCACTTATCAAAACCAAAGCGAGACATTCAACTAGAACCCGAATCATTTCTACCAGGAAAACCGGCCAATCATCTCTTCAAAAACTAACCGCAACATCTTACGCATCAAAAGGAAATTCTCTCAGCAACATAGCCATACTGGCAATTATAACAACATCTAAAAACATCCTCACAAAAGCAACATACGAATTCGAAAGCATCAATAGCTTCTTTCATCAGAAGCAATATCTGCATCGCTCTTAAGCACAAATACATCAAAATACTTACGCCTATAGGGATAGTGATATTTTTACTTTACGCCTATATTCTTGCCTTATCTTTTAAAAAGCCCTGAACATTCATTCCAGCAATTAATACACCTTAGGACAGCAGCATAACAGGACAATGTTTAAAATCTGCCAAATAAATATTTTTTTGCGAGGTAATGGCAAAAATCCAAAATTATCTATCTTTGCGAGAATTAAAGAATTAGTTGTTATCTCCAATAAGCCTCACCAATCCCCAGACGCTCACCAAGCCCGTAAAGGGTTGGGTTACCCCGGTAATTGCATCCGAACCTTTCGCCAGCAAGCTGCGCTTAACGCGAACAATATCTCCATCTCGCAACGGCGGGTTCTTTTCGTTTGAAGCTCCCGCACTTAAATTCAGCCGAAAGCGTTTCAATGTAACGCTGCCATTACGGTTGAGTCTTACAAGCTCAATATCTCCGCGGTTTGCTCTCCACTCTCGTGTACCGCCAGCCATTAATACAGCTTGAGTAAGAGGAATATTAGCCCGGAGATTCATAACCCCCGGCGATTGAACCTCTCCCATCACATTGACACTGATGGTATTAGGCGACAGGTTAACTGCGGCGAGCTCAACGGCTTGCTCTGGCGTTTCTTCCGCCAAAAGCACCTTAATCACATCGCCATCAAATAAATAAGGATTCTGACGTTGATCACCATCAAACAATAAGGAAAAAAGATTGAGGCGCTGCATCTTGTAACGAGGCTCCAAGCCTGGCATTCGGCGTTGCAACACCACATCACGGAGACTGGCCTGCTGCGTGATTCCCCCTGCTGTTTGAATCGCAGAAACTAAGGTAGGAAGTCCATTTGTAGCTCCTCCCACACCTTCAGAATTTCCGCCGGAAGAACTTCCAGTATTTTCACCAAGAGTGTAAAGCCCAGGTCGCTGAACCTGCCCAATGATGGAAATGTGCATAGGACGCGGACGAGTGACGGTTAACTGCAGATCAGTCCGCAATAATTCCTTGCTTAACAACTCTCGCGTCCAAAGCATCGCCTGCTGCAACGTAAGCCCCGCCAGTCGTACAGAGCCAAGATAGGGAAACGAAACGCTGCCATCACTTAAGACTGTGAGTGGTCCTGACAATTCCTCAGAACCAAAGACCTTGAGCTCAAGCTCATCACCAGGACCTATGATGTAAACATCTTCAGAAACATCTATTTCTCGTTGAGATGCACTATTTTTGAGTGCATCATAGTCTGTTGTTACCGCAAAAACCCCGGAAGCAACCTGAGCCGAATAAAGGGCGCACATTAGAGTTAGCGCTAGGGGACGACGAATCAATGAGATCACCGCTAGCACCAAAGCCAATTAATAGAAGTGTCCCACAGGGACTCGCTTAAGCAAGGTCGCACCGGACAATAGTCTCACTGGTAGTTAGGCGATATGGCCTTGAGCTCAAGCTCAAAAAATAATGAGCAATTTCAATCTTTTTCTGCAACGGGTTCACCTAGCCACACAAATAGTTTTGCAGACAAAGGTTTCAGATGGAAAGATTTTATTCGAGTAGTTTCAAGACGAAAAAAGCTAATTGCCATCACAGCCGGCGTTGTTATCTCGGCAATGAGCTTACAGCTATTAACTGAAAGGATATTTAATCCTGTATACCAAGGATCATTTCGCCTTCTCATTAAAGACCCTATTAGCAATAACCCTTCAGGACAAAGCGCTCAGGAAAGCAATACAAACTTTCAAAATTTAGCGCTTAACTCTATCAACAACGACTTGCCAACTTTAATTGCGGTGATGCGCAGCTATCTCGTTCTTGAGCCGTTAGCGAAAAGAATAGGCATTAATGAAGGTAGCCTTGCATCCCGCATTTCCATTACGCCAGAAGGTGGCGGACCACGAAATATTGGCGCAGGGATTCTCAAAGTTAGCCTCAAGGGCAAGGATCCAGAAGAAGATAAACTTCTGCTTGCTGAATTAGCCAATACCTATCTAAAAACAGCTCAAAGACAGCGCCAGCAGCGTCTTCGAGATGGCTTGGCCTTTCTTGATCAACAGGCACCCGACCTAGAAGAAAAAACCGCTGAAGTGCTCAATGAACTTGAATCTTTCCGCAAACAGAATCGTTTAATCAACGCAGCAGACGAAGCTGCCACAGCTGAGAGTAATCTAGCTAGCAAAGAGCAAGGTCTGCTGGGTTTAAAAAATACGCGTCGTAATTTAGAACAAATACGTATACAAGTAGCCGCTGGTAATCTCAGTTCTTCTGGCTTCCAAGGCAGTATTAGTAGTGGTCAAAATGGCAGCATGTCGGGAGGATCCAACTCCACATCTGGTTCCTCCATCATTGGAAGTCTCAATATTACGGGCATCGACCCAGGCTTAGTCGAACAACTCACCTCAGTTGAGGAAGCTCTCGCGGAAGCTCGTAGCACCTATCAGCCGAACTCCTCAGTGGTGCAAAGCTTGGTGCAAAAAAAAGCCCAAATCGAGCCTTTACTTTTAGCAAGCCAGCTTCAAGCTATTGACACAGCTCTTCAGGTCAATGCCGACCAGATCAATTCCACAGAGGAGGAGGTCAATCGCCTCAATCAGAATTTTTCGCGCCAACCAGCCTTAATTAAAGCTTATGAAAAGCTGATAGGCAGGCTTCAGTTAGTACAAGGTAATCTGGCAGCTCTCACCTCTGCGCAAGAATCCTTCCGGCTCGAACTCGCTCAAAATAGCGTGCCGTGGAGATTAATATCTCCTCCCACGATGAATCCAAATCCCATCGAGCCCAGGGTGGGGAATGGGCTTTTCAAGGCAATCTTTTTGGGACTGTTCTCTGGCCTTGGCATCGGTCTCCTACGAGAGCGCTTTGACCATGTCTTTCACAACCCCGAAGAAGTTAAAGAAGAACTAGGACTTGCTTTACTCGGACACATACCCCATGTGGAGTTCTTTGAGGGTGTTCGAGAGGATAAACGCTTCCTGCTCTCAGAACTGGATAGCAATTCGGATGTTGCAAAAAACAAAGAGAAAGCAGACATCAAGCTGAAAAGCTATCAACGCTTTTTCTATCAAGAAGCGTTTCGTAACTTGTTTACCTCCATCCGTTTTTTGAATAGTGATCAACCGTTGAAGACTATTGCTCTCACGAGTTCTCTTCCTGCAGAAGGTAAATCACTGGTGAATGTACTTCTTGCCAAAACCCTATCTGAAATGGGACAGCGTGTGCTTTTGATTGATGCTGACTTGCGCAAACCACAAATGCATACCCGTCTGGGCCTTAATAATCTCACAGGCCTTTCCAATCTGCTGACTGAAAGTGAACAGAGCTGGAACAACGCTTTGCAAAATGTTCCTGGTTACGACAATTGGAAAGTACTGACTGCTGGTCGACGACCACCAGATCCAACTAGATTGCTGAGTTCTAACCGAATGCACTCCTTAATTGATGAGCTTGCAAATAGTGATGATTTTGATTTAATTTTATTCGATACTCCTCCTGTTCTGGGACTCGCAGATGCAGCCCTCGTGGCTGAACATTGCGACGGCTTGATGCTTCTCGTAAGTCTCGAACGTGTTGACCGTGGAATGCCTAAAGATTCCGTAAACCGCATTCTTGCCAGTGGTGCTCCACTTCTGGGTTTAGTCACCAATGGGATTAAGCAATCAAAAGAGTCTCGCTCCGCCTATGGATATGGGCAGTACGGTTATAAAAAATATGGATATGGTGCTTACGACTCCTCATGGACCTATGCCCACTACGCCAACTCAGACGTAGAGAACGCGTCAACCCAACAAGACAAACCAACTACTAAAACAAAAAACTGGCGCCAGAAATTTACAAGAAAACGCAGAAATTTTATGCGCTGGATTGATAGCTGATCTCTATGCAAAAACGTTTTCAGATCAATTGGATTCTCGTTGATGAGTTAGCGATTGGCCCAGCTCCCACCGAAGAGAATCATATTTCCCTCCTCAAGGACGCCGGTATCAAAGCCGTGTTCAGCCTGTGCGCAGAAGAAGAAGCTCTTCCTCCAGCCGCAATGAATGACCAATTCGCCTGTTGTCGCCTAGTGCTGCCTGACCATCAAAGCGGTCGCCTTCCCGAGTTTAATGAGCTACTCGCAGCACTGGATCAATTAGCAACGCTGCACGAAAAGTATGGCTCTGTCTTTGTCCATTGTGTGGCAGCAATGGAAAGATCTCCCCTGGTTTGCCTGGCTTGGCTGGTGCAACGCCACAGCCTGAGCCCTGAGCAAGCTCTCGATTACCTGATGCAAGTGCACAAAGGCACCAACCCACTTCCAGGCCAACTCGCACTGTTGAGAAAACCTGCCTTAAGAGGATCACAGGCAGGAGCAAGCTGATGCCAATCACTTGGACTCCGGTTCCACCACCCCCACCGCCGCCGATCATTTCACCAGTTTTTATCTCCAACGATGGGCCTCGCTGGGAAGTACTCAAGGAGCCGGCATTACCAATCAAAGCCAACCCTCCAGCTCCGGCCTTACAACCACTGAATGCCGAACAAATTGAAGCGACATACATCAACACTCCTCTGATCTCTGCGGACTACTTGCCGTTGCTGCGCCTTTCTGCTGCAGTGCCAACGTCTTTGTTACTCGAACCTGAGCGATGGCGTTTCTCGGCTACCCAGTTGTCGCCGTTTAGGAGTGCTACTGGCACAGGCAATCAAAATTATGCCGTGAGTCTTGATGTAGGCCTCTCAGAATCTTTTCAACTCTCCGCCTATTACTCCCAGGCCGATGACCCTCTAAACGCCCCTTTGGATGGATTCAGTGTTGCGCCCGCCAACTTCTGGGAGAGCTACGCCGCTGCAGCTCGCTGGAGATTGTTTAAAAACAAGCACCTCAGTATTGCCGCCAATGGTTCCTTAGAAATATGGAATGTTGGTAGTGGAGGAGACGATTCTTTTGCGAGCAAAGGGGACGACGCCACACCAAACATCTTTAATAGCTCAGGGCAGCGGGTGTTCACGTCCAACTTGGTGGGATCTCTTACCCTTCCCCTCAGCTGGCAGGCCACTGACCAATTACTGCTCAGTTTTGTCCCAGGTGTGAGTTGGCTCCCGGCCAAGCAAGGCGCAGGACAGGGCGGCAGCGGCAGTTTTTATGGCACCACTCCATACCTCGCCGCTGGTCTGCTCTGGCAAGCCAATCAGCACTTGGGATTAACAGCAACCTTTGCTCAGCCGATTGGATCAGGGAGCAATAGTTTCAATACCAATCTGGACTTTTCACGCGTACCGATCTACTCAGCCGGTCTGAACTGGGATCTCAACCCAAGAATCGGCCTACGCGGACAACTCACCAATGGCTTTGGGACTACTCCTGCGACTGCCCTGCTCGCCCTTCCATCAGACAATCGGCTCGGCTACTCAGCCAGTTTTGTATTCACCCCCGATGGTCCCGACACTCCGCAACAACCCCTAACGAAGCGGCAACGTTCCCTCGCCAAAGGGGGGCTGACCGTGAACTCCGCCCTAGTCCCCCCCGACGACAGCTCGGAGTTGTGGGCCAATGCCGACGAAAGCGGCAACGTGAACGGATTCGTGGGCTATTCACTCTCCAACATCTTTCAGCTTCAGGTGATTGGCGGTCTCTCTAATAACTTGCCCCAGACCACACCCCAGGCGCGCCTCTTCGCCAACGACGGCGCCCGCAATTTGCGGATTGGCGGCAAAGCCGTGTTTTTTAGCCCCCTGCGTGGGGCCCCCTTCTGGGGTGGAGGGCGCATTACAGTTGGACGCAATTTTGATCTCGTCAACACCACAGGACAGGGTTATCTGTTCGCAGAAACAATGGCCACATGGGAAGCAACCCCAAGACTGGCCATCAGCCTTAATCCGAAGGTTGCCCTAGTTGGTACCGGTAACCTCTGGGGTGTGGGGGTTAGTTCCAGCGTTCAATTAGCCCCGCGCTGGGAGCTCGTTCCTGAAGGCAACGTGGTGGTGAACAACTTGGCTCAAAGCAATGGCACGCTTGGTCTGCGCTGGCACGCGACTGACAACATGGCGATCGAAGCGTATGGCAGCACCGCCGCCTCGATCGTTGACATTGGCCAATTGCTCAATGCTGAGCAGATCCGCTGGGGAGGAAGGGTTTTGGTGAGTTTCTAACCATGCTTTGGATCCTCCTTAATCCGCATCTGCAGCAACCACCGCGGCCTAAACCGGCTGCCCTGGTGCAACTCCAGGCCAGCGGACAAGTGCAACTGGTCCGCAATGGAGAGAAGGCCACAGTCTCCATGCAAGTTCCAGTTTCACCACAGCGAGCCTGGGCCGTACTCACCGACTACACCCGCACCTTCGCGGCCATGCCAGATGTGAAGGCCGTGAGCCTGGTGTCAAGGAAGGGGCAGCGATTGCGCCTGCGCCAAGTTCTGAAAGCTCCGTACACCTTTGGGCTCACCATCACGGCGCTTCTTGAGGGAACAGAAGATTCGAAGTCCCGCACCCTTCGCTACGGGCTTGTGCAAGGGGAGCGCATTCATGCCCTCTCAGGCCACTGGACACTCACTCCAGTGGCAGGTGGCACACGCATTGTTCACACCATCCGTCTCAAGCCGGAGGTGCCACCTTTACTGCTGCCCAGCTTCCGCAAGCTCCATGACGCCAGCCTTCGAGAGAACTTCAAGACACTGCGTCAGTTGATGCTGGCTCCCGCCTAAGGCGGTTGGTCTCGGCAATCAAGCGGACTCCATCAGGGCGGTGGGTCACCTGGTAAGTAACGCCACGCCACGCCACCTTTTTCTGCAACCAAGCGCCAACAGTGGTGGCGCTATTGATCACCTGTCCCGGCAGAACACCTAGCAGCCAACCGATGACCTGACGAGACTGCGACCAGCGTCGAATCACCACCGCTTGGAGACACAGCAGCAGAATCCAACAGCCCAGCTCGTATCCAAGCGCTATCCACCAGATCCCATTGAGGACTGCCAGCCCAAGCAGTGCCAAAACCAGTATGGAACCCAGGCCATAAAGCAACACCAGCACACCTAAGGGATGGTGCAAACGGGTGTTGAGAATCTGACGGCTGATCCAGTGATAATGCTCGCCCCAAGTTTCAGGCTCGCTCCGCTCCATTACGAGCAGCTCTGGGCGCGGTTCATAACGCATCCCCAAGTGCTGCAACGGCCCTAGCAGGCCAGTGTCTTCACAGAGCCCTTGCTCGAGCAGCTGGGTCCAACCACCGACATCCACCAACTCCCGCCGCAGAGCGAGGTTGCCGCCCCAGGGGATGTGGAGCAAGGTCATCAAGACCAGGGCAGCAGCACCCCACACCGCCCGAGACCAGGCAAGGACACCCCAGCCAGCGGGCGCATACCAACGATTACCGGACACCGCCCCCACCCCTGGACGCCAACACGCACGTGCTAGGCGCTGCAGACCGTCCGGAGCGAGAGTGGCATCGGCATCCAACAGCACCACCAGCTGCGTTGCAGGCATCAAGCCAGAGCACGCCTGACGCAGGGCTGCACATTTCAGCGATCCCTGCACAGGTCGGTTGTGGAGACGCTCTCGCCGGAGCGTGGACCAACCCGCCTGCGACGTTTTCAGCCAAGGATCCACAAGGCCCCAGGCGGGATCATCCTCGCTGTCCACCACAAGATGCAAGTGCCAGCAGCCTGAGTAGGCCTGTGCCGCCAAACTGGCCAGAAGAGCCGGTAGCGCGGCATCAGCACCACGCAAACACAGAAGGACTTCCAATTCCGGCCAACCATCCTCGGGCTCCCTCGGCCAACGGCGTTGCTCATGCCTCAGCCCGTGCCAGCGCCAAGCGAACAGCGCCAGGACCAACCCCTGGATCCCTAGGGCCAGCCACAATCCCTGTGCACAAATCAGCTCGATCACTCCACGGTTGCTTGACCCAGTAGAGCCGTTCCCCAGGCATGTTCCAAGAGGTCGTGGTCAGGGCATTGCACTCCCAGAGCCCCCAAAGCCCGTACCGTGACATCGCAGCTGGGGCGAGCCCGCACGCCACGCACATTGCGTTCTGGGAATGTGAGTCCCTCCAGACCCCAGCGCTGCTTAAAGAAGGGCAACAACGGTCGCAATGGATGGTCAGAGCTCGTCCCCGCGATTGCAGTTAGCCATTCCTCAGTTGACACCGTCTCTAGACGCATCCCTCGTGCCGAAAGCCGCGCCAATAACTCACTGAGTAACAACGGTTGCGGGTGTTGGAGGTGGTACACCTGGCCTGCGGCTCCATCGCTCCAGGCCAACGCCGAAATGGCATCAGCCACATAGTCCACAGGCACTGCATCAAGCTCCCACTCCAGATCAGGCACCTTCCCCAGCTGCAAGCAGCCCTGCAGAAGGCGCTGAAGCAGATTGCCCTCCTGCCAATGATGGCGGCCGTCTCGATCAGGCCGAGTATTTCCGCCGATCAAGGGAGGTCGATAAATTGTGACCGGCAACCCGGACTGACCCGCCTTCCACACCAGCCGATCGCTCACCCACTTGGTCTGGGAATAGCCCAGATGGATGCCTTGCCAATGCAGCAGGGGTTCATCTTCCAAAATCTCCCGGTTCCGGCAGGCATCCGCCTCAAAAGCAGCCACGCTGGAGATCAGCTCCAGGCGAATCGGTCCGTGCTCCGTAGCCAACCGCAATAGATCGCGGGTACTGCCCACATTCGCGGCTGCCAGCTGTGAATAGGAAGCCAAGTAGCCCAACTGGGCGCCGTTATGAAGGATGCCTCCTACTCCAGCGATCAGAGACTTAAAAGCATCCTCCTCTAGTCCGAAGCGTGCACGCGCGAGATCACTGGGGACGACCTCCAGCCGCGCACGCCATGCCGGATCCCAAAGGCCGTAGCAACGCAGATTGGCCTCCAACCGCTCCAGGCCCTGTTCCGCCGCGGGGCAGCGCACCAAACAGCGCACTTGGAGATCAGGCCAGCGCCGCAACTGCCCTGCAAGCAGATAAGCGCCCAAAAACCCGCTGGCGCCAGTCATCAGCACCCGCTCCCCGGGGGATTCAAGAGCAGGCGTCTCAGGTAACAACCAGTCGACTGGCAGCTGGGCTTCAGCAGTCAGATCAAGCACAGGGGCCGAACCACCGGCTTCGGGGAGCAACTGTTCCAGGCCCAGATGGGCCAGATCCTGCAAACGAGGGTCGTTCTGAAACGCCTCCAACTCCAAGCGCAACCCCAGCTCGGTCTGCACAACTGCGGCAAATTCCACGGCCATGAGCGAATCAAGGCCCAGGCTGAACAACGAGGCCAGCGGATCAATCGCGCCGGCATCGGCCTCCATCACCTCAGCCAGCTTCTCTGTCAGGCTTTTCACCAACCAAGGAAGGCGATCGTCTACGGCCAAAGAACGCAACTGTTCTTGCACCGCCAAACGCGCGTCGGCCGTATCGTCCGGCTGCAGTGCTTCCAAAAAATCGCTCTGACGTGGCAGGGCCTGGCCCCGCACCCGTGCCCAGTCGGCCTCCACCACAGCCACCACGCCGGAACGTCCGCGCTCAAGCAGAGTCCCCAAAGCCTCCAGCGCCGCATCCGGCGTCAACATCTGAAGGCCCACACTTGCGAAACGATCCTCCAGGCCAGCGGCCATTCCAGCCCCAGCCCAGGGTCCCCACTGAATCGCCAGCTTCATCGGGCTGCCAGGAGTGTGGTCTGCAGCCATGGCACAACAGGTCTCCAGAGCTCCATTGGCGGCGGCATAGGCCACTTGACCAGGCGAGCCCAGCAGAGTTGCTAATGATGAGAATGCCAGCTGAAAGTCCAGAGGAGGAAAGGGTTCGAGAGCTTGCTCGAGTAAGTGCCAGCCATTCAATTTGGGAGCCATCACTGCATTGAGATCTTGAGATGTGAGCTCTTGCATGGGGCGGTCTCGCAACACCCCAGCCGCATGGACCAACCCGCGTAAGGGCTGCTCCATCGGCAAGGCCATCAGCACCTGGCGCAATCGCTCCGCTTCCGAAGCGCCCCCGGACAAATCACAAGCAAACCTGCGGCAGCTCACGCCTTGGGCCTCCAACTGATCCAGCACAGCCTGGGCCTCTGTAGATGGCGCTTCCACCCCTCGGCTCACCAGCAACAGGGAACGCGCGCCCTGATCGACAAGCCACGGCAGCAACTGCAACCCCACGCCTCCCAAGGCGCCAGTTACGAGATAGGTGGCATCCGCCAGGATCCGCACCGGCTGAGGGCGTTGTGGCTGAAGGATGACCAGCTTGCCCACATGGCGACCCTGGGCCATCAGCCGAAAGGCATCGGCAAGCTCTTCCACCGGAAAGGACTGGCAAGGAATCGGAGCGAGTGCACCCTCATGAAAGGCAACGGAGAGCTTTTGCAACTGACGGCGCAGCGGTAAGGGATCAGCGGCCGACACTTCAAGCAGATCAAAGGGCAGATAGCGCACATCGGGGCGTCGTTCCTCGGCCTGCTCTCGCGTCCACACTTCCAACTTTCCAAGCTCCACAAAACGGCCGCCATCAGCGAGAGCCGCAAAGCTGCCATCCACCCACTCCCCCTTGAGGCTGTTGAGCACCACATCCACGCCGCAGCCCAAGGTGTGGGCCAACACCTGCTCAGAAAATGCTGTGCTACGGGAATCAAACACGGCTTCGACCCCGGGGTGCTCCAGCACCCTCTCGTGTTTACCAGCACTCGCAGTCGCCAGAATCCGAGCACCACAGCGATGGGCGATCTGCAGGGCCGCCTGCCCAACACCGCCAGCAGCAGCATGAATCAACACGGTTTCACCAGGCTGGAGCTTGGCGAGCGTCTCTAGCCCATAAATCGCTGTGAGGAATGCGGTGGACACACTCGCTCCAAGCTCCAGCGGCAACGCCTCAGGCCAGGGCACACAGAGCTCAGCCTGGCAAACAACATGAGTGGCCAGGCTGCCCACCGAGAGAGCTGCAAGCACCCGTTGGCCGACAAGGGCCGGATCCACACCTTGCCCAACAGCCAGCACTTGCCCAACCGCTTCCCCACCAAAGGGCAACTGACTGGTTCCTTGCAGACCGAGGCCCGCGGCATGCGCCTGCAACAGCCCAAGGGCATTGAGCACATCTCTGAAATTGAGCCCTGTTGCCTCAACTTGCAACTCCAACTCTCCTGGCATTAAGACAGGCACAGGCAAAGGCTGACGGAGCAGTCCATCCAATCGGCCGCTGCCATCCCCGAGCCATTGAGCCCGCACAGGGTCCAAACGCTGAAGGCGAGGGGTTGAAACCGTCCCGTCCTGCCAGCACAGTTCACTGATCTCTGAACTGATCAGGGCCAAACGGGCCCGATCGGTCTCATCCGGCTGACGCTCGACCAAAGGAGGCAGCTGCCACCAGCTACAGGTCCAACGAGGTCTCTCCATGGCCAGGCAGCGCAATGCTGCTCGCAGAGCGAGCGAATCTTCACCCGCATCCCGAACGATCACCCTTAATTGAAGTGGTTCATCCGCTGCGTAAGCCTGCACCTTCTCCAGGAACAATGCCGTAGTAATTCCGTCGAGTTCAACGATCTGCTCCCCACCCTCAGTTGAGTCCTCGGGTACCAAGACCGCTGGCGGATCTGGCAAAACCTCGATCTGCTCCCAGCGGGTTTCCAGCAAGTCCGGTCCTGCAGGAGGTGGGGGTAGAGGGAAAAGCAGCTCGAGCATTGGCCTCGGGAGGCGGCGCGCCGTTAGACCCTCAATCCAGCCAACAAGTTGACCATCGGCCTCGATCCAGAGATCCGCCACTAGTAGAGAAGGATCAGCCTGACCATGATCAGGACGTTTCTGCGCCCAGCACTGCAACCGCTCTGGCAGTGGCCAATGCAGCATCTGAATCCGCTCCAATCCAATCGGCAACAGAAGCTGAGCTCTCGCCGAACCCTGAGGCAAGGTCCCAGCCACCACCTGAAGACAACCATCGAGAAGACATCGATCTGGTGCATCCGCTGGCCGTTGCAGTTCAGCCTCAGCAACCCCGTTTTGGGCACGCAAACTGAAAATCGGCTGATACTTCGGGCCGTACTCCAACCCAAGACTGCGTAGCTCGGCATAAAATTCCCCGCAATCCTTGCGCTCCTGCTCCCCGTCTTCGTCGATCAATGGATGTGGCGATAGGTCCGATTCGGCCGTTGGAACCATCGCTAAAGCGCCATGGCGGCACCAGTTGCCTTCCTCCCCATCCGAACGGCTAAACAGCTCCAGCTGCTGATCCTTCAGCACGGCCTGCAGCGTGACATCACTAAGGGGATCAAGGCGCAAAGGGGTGTCGAGCGCGAACTTCTGAAGCTTCAGAGGCTCCCGATTGCGATGCAACCAATCGAAAGCGAGCGCCAGGTGCCCAGCTATTGGGTAAACGATCTGGCCACGGATGCGATGGTCGTCCAGATCTCCCTGACTGGGCTCCAGAATCCTTGCCTGCAGATACTGAGTTTCACCAGGCAGGTCCAGGCGTTGCCAAGCATGCGCCTGAGTATCTTTAATTACTTGACCTAACCCAAGCCGATCAAGCCAAAGAGACGCACCCTTTGCAGCAGCAGCATCGTCAGCCTGAGGCCACCAGAATCGTTGTCGCAGAAAAGGGTGCCCAGGCAGCGGCAGCCAACGGTGTCGCTCCGGCAGCGTCGCGCAAGCCTTGATTATGGCCTGGAGCTCTGCAGGACCTTCTTCGGAGAGCATCCCTAGCCAGCTAATGGGCTGCTCTCCGCGCAACTGGGCCAGCAAATCGTGGTGATTGTGGTATTGACAAGCCAGTGCATGGGGGAAACGGCTGCGCCCTCGCAGGCTGGTGGCAGAAACATCTGCCAAATTGAGACTGGGGTCAGCTTCCAACCATTCAGCTGTCTCACGCTTGAGTTGGTTGAGCGCCACTTCGCTGCGAGCACTGAGCAGTAGCACCCAGGGCCCATGCTCCTCCTCTCGTTTTTGTGGAGATTGATCAGGTGCCTGCGTCAATAACGCGTGGGCATTGGTGCCACCGAAGCCAAAGGAACTAACGCCCAAAACCGGCTCTCTCTCTCTCTCCGGGAAGGGTTCCAGCTCTGTTTGCACCTGCAGGCGAAGAGCAGCAAAATCAACTGCAGGATTTGGCGTCTTTAAGTGCAAGCTGGCCGGCAGCTGCCTTTTTTGAAGGCATAGCACCGCCTTGATCAAGCCCGTGATCCCAGCCGCAGTCTCACTGTGGCCCAGGTTTGATTTGACCGATCCCACCCGACAGGGTGAATCGAAGGCCCGACCAGGAGCCAACACACTCCCCAAGGCCCGCAATTCAATCGGATCCCCCTGACGCGTTCCTGTGCCATGGGCCTCTACGTAGAGACAATTTCTCGGATCGAGGCCGGCGCGGGCATAGGCCTGTTTCATGCAGGCCGCCTGAGCTTTGACACTGGGAGCAGCCATGCCTGGACTACGTCCATCGGAATTCACTGCCGTACCGCGGATCAGAGCTTGCACTGGATCCCCATCACGCAATGCAGCGTCCAATGGTTTCAACAAAACCGCTCCTGCACCCTCTGAACGGACGTAACCATCAGCAGCAGCATCAAAACTGCGGCAACGCCCGGCAGGAGATAACAATCCAGCCTTGCAGAACATGGTCTGCATCGCTGGATGAATCAGGGCTTGGACGCCCCCGACCAACGCCAGTTCAGATTCACCTCTCCAAAGACTGGCGCAGGCCTGATCCACAGCCACCAGTGAAGAAGAGCAGGCCGTATCAATCGTGTAGCTGGGGCCTCGCAGATCGAATAGATAGGAGATCCGATTGGCGGCAATGGAACCGGTGTTACCCGCCAAGATGAAAGGATCGTTATCTGGGGTGAGCCAACGATCTTCCGAAGCCCAGAGCAAGGCCGCGTAATCAGTACTTGAAATGCCGATAAACACCCCTACTGAACGCCCCTTAAGCCGCTCAAGTGGTTGACCACCATTTTCAATCGCCCGCCAGGCCACCTCTAGAAGCATCCTCTGTTGAGGATCCATACACACTGCTTCCCGAGGACTGATCCCAAAAAACGAAGGATCAAACTGATCGATTCCCTCCACAAAACCGCCACGGCTCACATGTTGAGTAAGCGGATGACGGGGGTCGGGATGGTGGTGAAGTGATAGATCCCAACGATCGGCGGGCACCTCGGTAATCACCTCCCGCCCTTCGACAAGCAGATCCCAAAAATCTCCAGGATTTTCAACACCACCTGGGAGCCGGCAACCCATGCCAATTACGGCGATTGGTATGGGTTGCATGGGCAAGTCCAGAGGATCCAATGCCGTCATGAAACTGCTTTAGGACCGTCAAAGATGAGAGTGCGAATCGCCTCGCGATTTGAAAATAGCTGATGCCTTACCACCCGAGCCTTGAGCTGGTTGTACTGCTCGGGTTGATCCAGCCAACGGAGGCAAACCTCAGCCAAATCCTGAGGCTTACGGATACAGCAATCGATCTGCCTTGCCTGAAAATAGCGACGCGCTAAAAGCTCCTGGGGCATGGTCATACCAAAGCCATTAAAAATCAGGACGGAGCCTGCAGCTAGGGCTTCCGTGGCTGTTCGCGCTCCCGGTCTGGAAACCATTGCCCAGGCTTTTTTGTAAAGGTCTGCCATCGCGGCAGGCCCTTGGAAGCCCAAAGCATTCAGGGTCAATTGGGGGTGCTTCTCAGTCCATTGCTGAATCTGGCTCAAAGCAGACGCACGGCGACCGCACAAAGCCACCACCCGCAACCTCCCTGCCAAGGGAATCAATGCCTCCAACAATTGAATGTGATTATTAGCCCCATTAGCACCTGCCCCAAGCACCAATAACGGCAGCTGATCAGGATTAGCA
>QCUL01000010.1 GCA_003210755.1 Synechococcus sp. AG-679-C18 | reverse complement strand
CTTTGGTGCGCTTATCTTCGTTGGGCGAGGTGTGATTGCGTGGATCTGAGTGCAGCCTTTGCCTACTACACACTGCAGTCTATTTTTCCTATTCTGCTAATTTCTTTGTCAATTGCCTCCTGGTTTCTTGGACGTCAAGAAGATTTAGAACGTCAGATTATTGCTTACGCAAGTGGTGTTTTGCCCCCATCTGCTGTGCTAATTGTTCAGAAAACGTTAATGCAGCTGGTGCAACAGAAGGTTGGCGCTGGTCTCCTAGGTATAGGAGTTTTATTGCTGACTGCTGGTAATGTTTATTTGACATTACAGCGTGGTTCGGAAAGGCTTTGGGAAGGTGTAATCACCCCGCAGCAGCGTAATCTTCCATTTCGTCTTCAGGCTGCACAGTTTATTCGTATTCGATTAGAGGCTTTCTTTGTTGTTATATTAATTGGACTTTTAGTTGTTCTTGATCAACTTAGTGCCAACATTCGTATGATCCCCACGACTGTTCTGAGTGATTTGTCTGTATCCAGTCCCTGGCTTAGTGAATTCCTGTCTCATGTTCCAGTCTTGCAATTTGGAAGCTTGATGGTTCCATTCCTTGGTTTTTCGGCTGTGGCATTATTGCTGCAATTACTTCTTCCGAGCCGGCGGGTTCCCTTCAGGCCGTTAATACCAGGCTCTTTATTAATTGGTTTTCTTCTTACTATTCTCAATCTTGCTGTTAGTCGAAGTATTCTTTCCTTGGGATCTCGCTTTCAGGCCTATGGAGTGATCGGGAGTGTTCTTGTTCTTACTTTGTGGGTCTGGATGATCGGTGTAGTGATTTATTTTGGCCAATGTTGGAGCGTTGAGCTTGCTAAGCCTTATGAAAGGAATGGTAAGAATCAGGATCGGTCTAATCGTGCTTGATTGTCGAAAATTAGTGACTATTGATGCGCCATTCGATTGGAGTGTGAATTGATGGGACGCTTCCCTCCACTCCTTTGGTTGATTCTGATAGGGCTGCTGCTTCTGCCAACTCCTGCCGGTCGTGTCCTGTTGGATTTGGCTGGAGGTCTTTTCTTGACCTTGCTGGCCTTGCCTGTTCTGCTAGGGGGTGCGGGTTGGATTGGCTGGAAGATATTGCAGAGCAGGATCAGAACTTGTGAGGCTTGTGGCACGAGCACCATGAGTAGTGAGGATCGTTGTGCTGTTTGTGGATCTCCGTTGCCTAAAAATCAAAAGGGAGGAACTTCGGCTCAAGCTGTTGATGATTCTTTGCCTGCGAGCGATGTCACGATCGACATCAAGGCTGAGGATGTTGATCCTTAGTTGTATTTTTTGGCTGGTCTTCTTGGCTCAGTGTCAATAACTTTCGCTCGCGTAAGAATAAAAACAAGGGCCCTCCGCAAGCAAATGAGATGGTAACACTCAGGATCAAAGTTATCCACCAGCCTTTGATTTTAAGTCTTTTCCCTTCCGCAATGATCCAAATAGTAAATGCTGAAGCTGCAACGAGTAGGTCTCTGCTAAGTGATCGTGAAGCTGCATTGATGTTGGCATCTTGAATGAATGCTGTGATGTCGAATCCTCCATTGGGATTGGCTTGCAGGAATTCAAGATTGGCTTGCCAGGGAAGGATGGCTCCAAGCACCGCGAGTAAGAGGTAAATCCACGGGAGTGATTTATTCAATGTGATTGTCTTCATGAATTGTTCCCTGCATGCTATCTGGATCAAGCTGCGTCACTGATTGCTCCGCTTGGCTGAGAAGTAAATCACATCGTTCCAGATAAATAGAGGCCCGAGAATGATTCCGCTGAAGATCCGCCAATGGAGTTGAATCATCTTGTAGCTGTCCAAGAAGTACATCAAGAGCTTGTAGGGCTTCTTCGTAACTGAGCTTGGATGCGTCTTCTCTCCAGCTTTCATCTTCAGAGATCTTGGGGGATTCAGGTTTTTTGCGCGGCATATCAGTCAGAAGAATGCTTGTTTGTTGGCTGTTTTGTCTGGTTGGCTGTTTTGTCTGGTTGGATGGTTTTAGCTACTGCATTGATGAGACCATCCTTGAGGCGGATGTAAACGTCATCATTCAGGGTGATGTCGTGCACACTTTGAAGTGTTTGCCCGTTGATTGTGCTGAGAAGCGCGAAGCCCCTGTTAAGCCATCGTTGTGGCGAGAGCGCTTGCAAAAGTTGGTCACGCTGCATCCACTGCCCGCGACGACGTTGAATGGCGAGAGCTGGCCGCAGTTCATTGAAAAGCTCATGCCGGCCTTTCAGCCTTGATCGTGTTTGCTCTAGGCGCCATCGTTTGTACTCGCTTAATCGTGTGCGTCTTTGGCTGATTGTCTGTTGTGCTGATTCTCGATTAGGCAGCAATATGACCATCGCTGCTGTTGGTGTTGCAGCTCGATGATCTGCAACGAGATCAGCAACTGTTAGGTCATCTTCATGGCCTATTCCGGTTACGACTGGAATGGGGAATGTGGCTAGTTTGCGGCAAAGATCACCATCGTCAAAGACCATTAAATCTTCCCGGCTTCCGCCTCCGCGGGCCACCACGATTGCATCAAGACCGAGTTGCTGGTGGTGGTCTGCCAGGCGGCTGAGAACGCCTCGGATAACGTGAGCCACCTCACCCTGTACAGGAATGGGTACAACAACAAGCTCGCTTAATGGCCAGCGTTCACGTGCTGTGCGCAGCATGTCGGCGAGGGCGGAGCTAGGGATGCTGGTTAGCACCGCAATGCGCTTTGGATAAGGCGGCAGCTTTCGACGTCTGCTGGGATCAAGAATCCCCTCTTTCACCAGTTGTGCCTTAACCGCTTCAAACCGTCTCAACACCGTTGTAAGACTTGGTCTGAGATCGAGTATTTGTACTGCAAGGCTCGCTCTTGCTTCCCAGAAATTCAGCTTGCCAATAACGGTGACACCGTCCCCGTCTCCAGGAACAAAGTCCAATTGTTTAAGTTTTGAGGCCCAAGCAACAGCTGTGATGCTTGCCTCCCCATCGTTCAAAGTGACCCAAAGATGGCCTTTTTTGACTTGTGGCCTGGAGGCAGTTGCTTGGATAACAAATCTCGGAGCAAAGCCCCGTTCCAGCAGGACCCCGATCGCGTTGTTGAGTTCCCGGACTGAGTAAGTCGGAATGGATTCAGCGCTCAAGACGTCGGTATGCCAGTCCCCAATAAATGCTCACCGAACCAGTGATGATCACCAAGATTTGACCCCATAGTTGGTGAATCTGTGTGAGCCCGATGGCAACGAACACAAGCATGCTGCTAAGCAGCCTGGCGCCATCGCGTCGAGTGCTAGCAAAGAAGGGAAGCATTGCCAACATCACGGATCACTCCAGTGTGACGCAACGCATGGTCACAAAAAAAGCTCCACTAATAATGCGTGGAGCTTTCATAGACAAAAAGTTCAACCTTTAGTCAATCAACCGAGGCCAACCTGAGTCAGGATGCCCTGCCCGGTGAGAAGCTCAGTTCCAAGGCCGATGACGAAACCGAGCATCGCGAGGCGACCATTCCAGGTCTCTGCGAAGTTGACGAAACCAAAACGAGGTGCGTTGTCAGACATGTGAAACTCCAGAACACGCATATCTTAACAAACCGTAGCGTTCCTCTTGCTGTCCCATCGGATACATTCAGCGGTTTTTTGAGTCGGCTTTCCGCTGGATCTTTGTTCGGGCAGTAGGTTCGGCCTGAGCAGGATTCTCGGGCCAAGGATGCTTCGGATAACGACCACGCATCTCTTTTCTCAATTGCTGATAGCTGCCTTGCCAGAATCTGTGTAAGTCGCGCGTGCGCTGTAAGGGACGACCCGCGGGTGATAGTAATTCAATCGTGATGCTGAGTTGTCCACTAAGAACAGAGGGGCCTTGAAGGCTACCAAACATTTCTTGAAGCTTGACCGATAGAACAATGTCGTCTTCTTGATAGTCCAAGACTGCGTACCGACCTGAGGGGATTTTGATTTTTGGTGGGAGGAGCTGATCAAGTCGCTGCCTGTCTGACCAGTTGAGATTTCCCCAAAGTGCTTCCATAAGTTGGTCTTCGTTGAGGTCATCCCAACCTCTGCAGTTCAAAAGAGCATCCCCTATCCAGGAGCCAGGACTTTCTTCAAGGTGCTGACGGGTTCGTACTGGCCAAGGGCTACGTAGGTGTTGGTTGGCCAAAGCGAGGCGACAACGGAGTTGCTCCAATCCTTTGCTCCAGGGGAGCGCGGACAGTCCTTCTTTGCTCAATTGTTTGATCAAAACGTCTCGGCCTTGCTCGCAATCCACCCGTTGTTGCGGATGTTTCTCGAGTTCCAGGGCCCCAAGTTTCAGAACGCGTTCGGCCCGGATTCTTTTGGTTTGTTCGTCCCATAAGACACGCTCTTGCCAGTGACCATTTTTATCTGCAAAGTCTTTGACCCATTGGAATGTCAGTGGTAGAGCCAGTCGAATCTTGGCTCTCGTGTCACCGAGATCAAGCTGTGCAACGGCAAGTGCCTCCGCCCCATCAAGTTGATCGCCCCCCTGCAAGACCGCCCCCCGGCCTTGGCGAAGTAAAAAATGTCCGCGCTGTCCTGGACGAGCCACGGCGAGCCATTCCGGAAAAGCTGTCGCGATTAGCTGAGCAGCTAGTTGTTCGTCTGAGCTCTCGGTGCATTTGAGTTCTTTTGCATCATTCGGTTGGCCGAGTTGTTGAAGCCATCGAAGGCTCTGTTGCCGAACTATTCTCAGGCGATCGGCGACTACACGTTCAATTTGGGAATGGGTAGATCTGCGGCTGTCGCGAAGCAAAAGCATCCGAGCCCAAAGGTCACATCCGTGGTTGTAATGGCTCAGTAAATCGCGTTCACTGAGGATGGCGGCAAGATCGGCACCTATCTGAGGTTGCCCTAAAAATTGAGCGTGCAGGAGGAGTAAACCCAAGCGTGGATGAACTCCAAAATGAGCCAATTGATGCCCCCTATCGGTTAGTCGCCCGTCTTGATGAAGTGCTCCAATTTCAAGCAATTGCCTCCGGCCTTCTTGGAGTGATGCTTTTGGAGGAGGCTCGAGCCAAGGCAATGTTTCACCTAATCCAGCTCCCCAAAGTGCGAGGTCCAGCACGGTGGGTTGAGGGTCTGCTCGCTGTAACTCAGGGATGTCATGGGCAGGACGTCGTTGTTGTTCTGCAGGGGACCAGAGCCTGATGCACTTCCCTGATATCTGGCGACCTGCGCGCCCTCTTCGCTGATCTGCACTGGCTTGACTAGCAGGTACCGTAATCAATCCCTCCATACATGCCCCAGGGTCAAATTGGGTATGACGCGTGAGCCCGCAGTCGATGACGAGGCGAACGCCGTTGATCGTGAGTGAACTCTCCGCGATAGAGGTCGCCAGAACAACACGTCCCTCCTGATTCGGATGGCAAGGCTGCAGAGCACGTCCTTGCTCAGCAAGTGATTGCTTGCCGTGAAGTCCCATCACCTCCCACTCACTCAGAAGTCCTGAATGCAATAGGCGTCTTCTGCAACGTTCGATCTCTTTTAGTCCAGGCAGGAAGACCAACACGGTGGGAGGCTGATCTTTTGCGTCTCGTGTGCTCAGCAGGTTGCTTACTTCATGCTCGAGAGCCCGTAAAACTTGCCCCTCCAGCGGCTCATTCGGTCGAGGTGAGAGGTGTTGTGTCTCGACAGGGAAAGCCCTCCCCTCGCTTGTGAGTACCTGCGCTTGGGGCAATTGGACTTGGAGGCTCTTCAGATCCAAGGTTGCTGACATCAGCAACAAACAAAGATCCGGCCTAAGCAACTCTTGTGCTTCCCTAACGAGAGCAAGCGCCAACTCGCTATTTCGACTGCGCTCATGGAATTCATCGAAAATGACACAGCCAATTCCTCTGAGTTCGGGATCGTTTTGGAGCCGACGCAGAAAGAGCCCATCCGTCAAGGCCTCGAGACGGGTGCGCTGCGAACGTTTTTGCTCATATCGGACTGAGTAGCCAACGCGCTCGCCAACCGGTTCGTGCAGGCTGCTCGCAATCCTGGTTGCTGCTGCTTTGGCGGCGAGTCGTCTGGGTTCAACGAGGAGAGAACGTCCAGGGAGTGGATGCGTTCCTTCAATCTCTCCAAGTAATGCCAGGGGCACCCGCGTTGTTTTTCCTGCACCAGGAGGTGATTGGAGCAAGACCGTTGCGCCTGGAACCAGGCTGGCTCTCAGCCTTGGGAGCAAGGGATCGATTGGGAAGCAACCCAATGTTTAGTGCCCTTCAGCTGAAAAAATTGAACATCCCTACGAGCAAAATGCTGCTAAGCGCACCTAAGGCAGCCAAAAGGCGTACCAATGGACCAAGACGGACAGGGAGAGAGGCCATAAAGAAATCCTTAAGGCCGGACTGAATTCGTTTTAGCCGAGCTCAGGCACAATTTTCACTCCCTGTTAGCAGTGCTTCACAACTTGTTGAAGCAGGTCGTCAGCGAATGTGACGCGCACCGTCCACAGGGTGGTACTCCTCGCCTGTGAGCTCTTCGTAAACGATGGCAGGAAGGCCTGTTTCAAACATCGTTTGAAGCGCTTCCTTGAGGTATGGGTTCCATCCGCCTGTGCTGACATCCCCATGACGAACTGTCCAATCCCAAGTGCCTTGGAGGTCTCTTGGAATGCGTCCTTCCCGATCTCGGCGTGCCACAAGGTCCAACGATTCCACCAGGCCAACCTGAATGGGATCTTTGCCGTAGGCCGGAGTCAGGCTGAGTTCAAGTCGAACAGGATCTTCTTTCAAAAGCCTTAATCGAAAGCGGGGCGGCAATTTCACGGATTTGATTACCGCAGCCACAATCCGTGTTCGTTGGTCCACCTAGGAGTCCCCCCTATGAGTCAATCGGGCAACTCAAGCAGTTGCCCTTAACCCAACCTATTCACCAGGGTTCGTAGGTGGATTTGGAAGGTCACCATCGCTACCGAAACGGACTGTTAAAAGATCCTCTTCGGTAAGGCGTCCTTCACCATCAAGAAGTTCCGGATGGATGGTGAGACGACCTGTTCGGTCAATCGGCTTCTCGTTAAGGGGTTGTTGATCTGCAGCTTTGAACCCTCGTCCCATGACGCGGAAGGCCTGCCAGAGCAGGGTGATGAAGATCAGTCCGTAAGCAAGGGGAAACAAGCTGCTGAGCATGGCAATTTCCGCAGAACTCGTAGAAGGACTAAATCAACACTCTCATCATCGCTCCTTTGAGAAAAAGACGTTTGCATTTTGGGGGAGCTGGTCGCATCCGGTCATGAAATCGCGAAAGATTTTTCTGTATTTATGGGGCTCAGCTGCCTACGGTCACGATGACTCAACTTTTATGAACTCGAGCCTATGGCGGCGCCCAAACCTTTGCTCTCGTTACTTTTCGCTAGTGCGTTGGTTCTGCCAGGGGTGGTGGTTCAACCCTCTCGGGTCTTCGCTTCGGCTGGTGCCCAGGCTTTAGTTCCAAAATCTTTTGTTGCTCAAGCTGTCGCTCGTAGTGGCCCCGCAGTTGTGACGCTCGAAACGCAGCGAACCGTGCGCTCAGCTGGTGTTGGCGGACTCCCTCAGGGCTTGATGGCAGACCCTTTCCTGCGCCGTTTTTTTGGGATGCAGAGTCAATCCGCTCCCAGTGCGCGAGTGGAGCGTGGTCAGGGAAGCGGTGTGATTTTTGATCAGAAAGGGTTAGTGCTTACCAATGCGCATGTCGTGGAGAATACGGATCAGCTGATGGTGGGGCTCCCTGATGGCCGACGTGTTCCTGGTCGCGTCATTGGACAAGACTCGCTCACTGACTTGGCCGTCATTCAGTTGGAGACGACCGGGCCATGGCCTACGGCCCCGTTAGGGAACTCCGATCGACTTCAGGTGGGGGATTGGGCCATCGCCGTTGGGAATCCGTTTGGGCTTGAAAACACAGTGACCTTAGGAATTGTTAGCAATCTCAACCGAAATGTGTCCCAACTCGGAATCTCAGGGAAACGTCTCGATCTCATCCAGACAGATGCCGCTATTAATCCTGGAAATTCTGGTGGCCCATTGTTAAACGCCAGCGGGGATGTAATTGGAATCAATACTCTCGTTCGATCTGGCCCAGGAGCAGGACTTGGTTTCGCGATTCCGATTAACAGAGCTAGATCAATTGCCAAGCAGCTTGTGGAACAGGGGAGGGCAAGTCATCCAATGGTGGGAATTGGACTTTCTACCGTGCCGGCCCCAAGACCAGGCTCTGATGTTCCAGCGGGAGCAGTGATCCGATCCCTCGTGGCGGGTGGGCCTGCAGATCGTGGAGATTTGCGAGTTGATGATGTAATTGTTTCTGTTGGTGGTAATTCTGTTCAGAATCCTGCAGAAGTTGTTTCTGCTATTGACCGGCATGGTGTTGGACGTCCTCTAAATATCGATGTGATTCGATCTGGCAAACGAATAGGCTTGTCAATTACACCCGTAGAGATGATGTCTTTGCGCAATTAATCACCTAAATTGCTATTTTAGTTGTCAGTATCTTTCAGCTGCTCCACGCAACGTGTAATGCATTCCCCATCATCGAGAGAACACGTTGTGATGCATTCGAAGTAGGTTTCAACGGCATCCCAAGTTTGAGCGTGTTCTGTATTAACACCCTGGATTGCTGCAGCGCCGGTGCCGGCGGCATGAAGCGTTTGGGTGTTTTTCATAGCCTGCCGGGGATCAGTAATGTCAGCCTATGCACACCTTCTTTGCGGGTAAAGGGAAATGAGTTTTCCTGCCTAAGCAAGTGTGAAGTTTCGTCTTGCTACTGCTGAGAGGCCTTGCTACGCAGCATTCTTTTTGCGGGAAGCCCGCTGTTTTTGTTTGACGCTATTTGCTTTGCGCTTTGCTTCTTTCTGGGCAATCAGCCGATTTGTCTCTGCTTCGGCTTTTTCTTCGGCTTTTTTGTCCTGGTAATAAGCGTAATTTCCCCGATAAATAATGAGTTCACCATCACGGATTTCCACGATCTTGTTCGCTACACGTGAGATGAAGTAACGGTCATGGGAGACCAGTAAAGCTGCACCTTCGTAGGCACATAGGGCATCCTCCAGCATCTGTTTGGCAGGAATGTCGAGATGGTTTGTAGGCTCATCGAGCACAAGTAAATTGCAGGGGCTGAGCAACATCAGAGCAAGAGCAAGACGTGCTTTCTCCCCTCCGCTTAGTTTTCCGACATCCTTAAAAACGCTGTCATTGCTGAAGCAAAAACTTCCTAGTAACGAGCGCACTTGGGTTTGTGTCCAATCAGGAACTGCTTCAAACATGGTCTCAATCACTGTTTTATTGAGATCAAGCGCTTCTGCCTGGTTTTGTTCGAAATAGTTAGCGATGATGTTGTGCTCGCCAAGCCTGGCCGAACCTTCATCGGGAGTTTCTACTCCCATGATCAAACGGAGGAGTGTTGATTTCCCTGCTCCGTTTGGGCCTACAAATGCGATCCGATCGCCTCTCTCCACCTCGAGCTCAGCTTCCATGAACAGAATGTTCTCCCCGTAGCTGTGGGTCATGTTGTCGATGACAGCAACCAGAGCTCCCGACCTTGGAGCCTGCGGAAAGCGGAAACTTGGTCCGCTGACTGACTCAACCGGTGCATCCACCCGTTCCACTTTGTCAAGCTGTTTTTCTCTGCTTTTAGCCTGTGTACTGCGTGTGGCACTAGCCCGAAACCGATCGATATAGGCCTGCTGTGTTGCGATCTCTTTTTGTTGTCGTTCGAATGCAGCCTGAGAGGCTTCTTGCTCAAGCGCTTTCTGTTCAAGGTGTGAGGTGTAATTTCCCAAGTAAGCCTTAGAAATACCTCGTTCGGTGCTCACAATCTGGTTGCAAACGCGATCCAGAAAAGTACGGTCATGACTGATCACGACTAGTGCAGCCTTCTGTTCGGTGAGATATCCCTCGAGCCAGTCGATGGTCTCGACATCGAGATGGTTGGTGGGCTCGTCTAGAAGAAGTAGATCAGGGTCTTGCAAGAGAATCTTTCCAAGAGCAAGACGCATTTGCCAACCGCCGGAATAGTCGGCGACCAGGCGTTCAGCATCCACAAGCTTGAAGCCGATGGTTGGTAGCAATTTGTCGATGCGTGCATCGAGCTCGTAGCCATGCAGTCCTTCAAATCGGGTCTGCAGTCGCCCTAATTCGTGGATGAGCTCATCAAGATGAGCCGGATCCGCTGCGGCTCGTTCAGTGCCCATCGCCAGTTCAACTTTCTTTTGCTTGCCAAGCACGATGGCTGCCTCCCCAAAGGCTTGAAACAGCTCCTCTCTGACCGTGCGATTCGGATCGACATCGAATTCCTGCTGTAAGTAAGCGATTCTTGGCTCACCTTGTTTCACGATTTGACCGCTACTGGCTTCTTCCATGCCAGCAATCAGCCTGAGCTGCGTTGACTTTCCAGCTCCGTTCACGCCGACGAGGCCGATGCGGTCTCCGGCCTTGACCTCCCAGGTCACATCCCTTAAAACTTCACCGGTGGGATAAATCTTGCCGACTCGCTCAAGTCGCAGCACGGAGTGGAGGCGGGGAAAGCCCATCATCCCGTGTCGGGGTTGCAGGCAGACTGATTGAGTTAGGAGCAGGCCTAATGCGAAGACTGGAGCAAGTCATGGCCCTTGTGGTGGCGGCCGGTCTTGCTGTGATCAGTTATTGGTTGTTCTTTAGTTGGGCAGGGGGCGGAGGAGTCCGAGACCGTTCAGGACCGAAGCCTGCGTTAGAGCCCCTCCTCGAATCAACGGACTCATCCAAGATCAAAGCCCGCCCCTCGCCTTGACGAGCCATTGCTTTGAAGTCTCGTCTTCGAGGCTATTGAGGTGATCTTTCACCTCTTGAAGTGTGACTGGTAGGCCCAATTCTTTACCGATTTCGCAGATGGAGTTCAGGGCTCCAGAGGGATTTTGAAGTGCTTGACGAAATAACCCCTTGCTGAGGTCATGGTCGTTTTCGATACGCGCGTAAAGCTCAGCAGCGTTTGACATGGCCGGAAGGCTTCTGCTGAAACCTTATTCACGCTGTCTCAAACTGCCATCCGTTCTTTAAGCGGCCTCATCAAGATCAGTGTCCTTGAGGCCTGAGGCTGAAGCATCTTCCCTGCTCCGGGCATCCATACAAAGCACTTTGCGCAGCTGAGCATAATTCGCAGCTTGTGAACGTCGGCCGTCTTGAACGGCGCCGTATTCAGCTCGCTGAAGCACGTGATGAAGATGAGTGAGCAAGTAGGTGCTGATCACAGCCGAGACCACCACTTCGCTGTTCTCAGGGGTGCGACTCGGGCGCCGGCTCTTCCGATTGCTTTTTCGAGGGACAGGCTTGCTTGGATTGGGTAGCTGGGGGGAGTTGATGTCCGGGCTTTGGGAATGGGTCATGGCACTCCTGGGATGGATCGGCCGAGGGCCTTGACTGCAGAGAGATCAGGGATCCGATCAATGACCACAGCATAGTGCTGGATACTACCCTTGCGCCTCTCTGTACACTTTTAAGTAGCTCTGCCTCTTACTGGGTCGTGCCCACTCGCCAAAACTCATCCAGTGGGAAACCAAAATCACCTCGTATTCAGGTGGTGCTCCCCGAAGATCTTTGCCTTCGTTTAGCTGCATTGGCCGATGGCGAATCAAGAACTGTCAGCAACATGGCCAAGGTCTTGATTCAACAAGGGGTTCAGCGCTACGAACAGGGAGGTGACAGGCAGGTTGCTCCTCCAGCAAAGGAACCACAATCTTCTACAGAGCAGCTGCGCAGCGCTCTGGAGTCAAAGCAAACACGTCGGCTGCGAGGTGCTCCCCGTCGAGTCAGGCTTCAGCGTCCGGACTGAACAGGGACTGCTCAATCGCAGTGATGTGGAGGTGTCTTAATCAATCAGGCTGGATTGACGCGTACACCTAAAACAGCCTCGTGCTGCGCTCCAGTGATCTCAGGGGCATTTCCCGGATACCCCAGCTGATGCCACCAGGCCAGAAGAGCGAAAACCAAGGCTTCACGGCTTTGGCTTGGGAGTCGGAACTCTTCGCTGCGCCGAATTCTCAGGCCTCGGCAACGTCGGTTTAGCTCCCTTATCAAAGTGGGATTTTGGCTTCCACCTCCGGCCACCAACAGCTCGATCGGAAGGGGGTGATTCTGTTGCCCTAATTTTCGCAGATCTTGCGCCACCACTGCTGCTGAGAAGGCTGTGAGCGTAGCGATTTGATCCTCAATTTTGTGCCCTTTCATCTCCTCAAGGCGTCTTGTCAGGTCAGCTCGTCCGTAGAGCTCCCGCCCAGTTGATTTGGGCGGGCTTTTCTGTAGGTAGGGCTCATTAAGCCATCGGAGAATCAGCCTTTCATTGCAGTGCCCCATAGCGGCTAACCGGCCGCTCTTGTCGCAGCTTTCCTTCCCTTCGCTGAACTGTTGAGTAGCGAGGTCGATCAGGCTGTTCGCAGGCCCGCAGTCCCAACCCCTCACAGCCTTTCGTCGATCAGGACCTGTGGCAGGTGGGATCAGAGTGAGATTGGCGATTCCTCCTAAATTAAGGAGTGCTCTCCATCCTTTGGTTCGTCCTAGAAGTGCAGCATCAGCCTTGGGTACCAAAGGCGCTCCTTGACCTCCAAGGGCCAGATCAGCAGCTCGAAAGTCCGACACCACTGGGCGTTTGAGCATTTGTGCAAGCAGGGGTGCTTGCAGCATCTGCCAGCTAGCCCCCAGACGGAGTGGGGCATCCTCCATAAGTTCTGGCGGGCGATGCCAAATGGTTTGACCATGACATCCCACCAACTGTGCTTTGCCTTCTGGATCGCACTTAAAAGCTGTTGCAGCCTGGATCTGGGTGATTGTTTCGGAAAGGTCTAGAAGCGAGGAAGCGGTTGTGGCATCGCCTTGACCTACATCCAAGATCAATTGCCTTGTCGACTCTGGATAATCCAAAGAGGCCGACTGCAAAAGTTTCCAGCGAGGATATTGGGCTGACCCTGATAGCTCGACTAGGACGGCATCCACACCATCGGCGCTCGTACCGCTCATCAGGCCCAGAACGCGCATGGTTCAGGTTTTCGGCAATTCTTGAAGATCGTCTGTCAGGCCCATGACAACGAGGACGTGGCCATCTTGAAGAACATGGGAGGCGGGTGGATTGACAGTAAGTTCTGTCGCCTGGCCTGCCGCAAGAACATTCACGCGGTAATTCTTGCGCAGATTTAGATCTCGGAGAGACCGTCCAACGAACCGTCCAGGCACCTTGATCTCTTCGATTGAATGGCGTTCGTCGAGTTCAAGTCGCTCCATCAGATTGGGTCGCACCAATTCCACCCCTAGGCGCTCACCCTGCATACGGGATGGGAAGACCACTCGATCGGCTCCCACACGCTTGAGCATCTTTTCATGGAGGTCGCTGGTCGCTCGGGCAATGACGCGACGAACTTTCGTCCCTGGACTGTCTTTTGCAATCAGCGTGGCTGTGATGCTCGCTTCAATCGGTTCGCTAATTGCAACAACCACTGTTTCCATATCAAGGATCCCAGCTTCTCGTAGCGCCTCTTCATCTGTGCAGTCCACAATTCGGGCCTCGATCGATGGCTCGAGTTGTCGTAACTCTTCTATTGCCTTTGAAGAACGGTCGACAGCAAGGACCTCAGCTCCACTCTGCATCAGTTCCTTGCAGACGGCGCTCCCAAAACGGCCCAACCCCACAATTCCAAAACTTGAAGGTTCAGCCTGGTTGGACTGGGCCCAATGCCACCACTCCCTCACTGCGCTGCTCTCAGAGATCGATGCTTAGACATAGAGATCCTCTCGGGGATAACCAACCCGATTCTGGCGCTGTAGTTGTCCCCGATTGAAACTTTCCCAAATAGCGCTCAAAAGCAAAAGAATCCCTAGTCGCCCAACAAACATTCCCATCACGAGGACCAACTGGCCGAATGGAGCGAGTTGTCGTGTTACTCCTACATCCAAGCCAACCGTGGCAAATGCTGATACACAAGTAAAAATAAGCTCCAAGAATGTAAAGGGTTCTTCTCCACTGATGTTGCTGCTTAATGCAAGCAAAAGAGCCATCCCTAAGACAAACAACAGGGAAGCGACGGTGATGCTTAAAGCACGCAGCACGACTTTGTCAGAAATCTGTCGATGGCGGATCACTACATCATCATGACCGCGCAAGGTGGAGCGGGTGGCTGCCATCAAGGCAGCCACTGTGGTGGTTTTGATGCCACCTCCTGTTCCGCCAGGACTTGCGCCGATAAACATCAGAGTCATAACCAGCAAAAGGCCTGAATCAGAAATGCTGTTCAGAGAGAGAGGCACGGTGGTGAATCCAGCAGTCCTGGAACTCACGGACTCAAATAGTGCGCTCGTTAAGCGTTCTCCCCACCCCATGCCTGTGAGTACGTGACCCCTCGAGAGTGATTCCGTTAGTAACAAGCCAAAGGTCCCGATCAGGATGAGAAGACCAGAAGTGCGTAGAACGAGCCGGGTGTGAAGGCTGAGATGACGCCTTTGAAGCTTTTGACGATTGATCCATAAATCGTTGGTGACTCGCCAGCCAAGACCACCTAACACCACTAAGACCATGATGACTGCATTGACAGTGGTGTTGGTGCGGTAATTCTCAAGACTGTCGTTCCAAAGCCCGAAACCGGCGTTGTTATAAGCAGAAATACTGTGAAACAGAGCAGCCCATAGGCGTTCGCCTCCTGGGGAAATGTCTGTAAAACCAAAGGTATAGAGAAGGAATGCCCCAATCAGGATCAACACCAAGGCGGTAAGAGCTATTCCTTGGAAGGTTTTGCCCACGCCTCCAACTCCAAATTCATCAAGGGTTTGACCACGATCAAGGCGACGGCGGAGAGCAGTTCCACGAACGACAAAACCTTGTAGAAGCGTAGTGACAGCCATTAGGCCCAGGCCTCCCACCATGATCATCATGGCCAGAACGATTTGCCCCGGCAGAGTGAGGTCTTGGCGAACATCAATGATGGAAAGCCCCGTCACGGTGACGGCCGATGTGGCTGTGAAAAGCGCTTCCCATAGACCAACTTTGGTGCTGGAGCACAGTGGGGTGGCGAGGAGAAGTGTTCCTGCCGTAATAACAAGTAGACCGGTTACGACCGTGAACTGGGGAACGGAGAGGCGTCGGTACCAGGCCTGGGTGCGATGAATGGCGGAGGGGATCGGCATCGCTTTTACACACCTCCTTGTTTCAAGAGCACTAAGGCGGGAATCATGGTCGTCATCAGAACGGTGAGACCTGGGCCCAACATCGTCAGGTTGGTTGTATGTCCTTCAGAGGAAAAAGGTGGGATTGTGGCGATTTCGGTGGCCTGGCCACCAATGAATTCGACCATCAAGCTGGTGCTGGTAGGGATGAGGGCTTTGTTCAGCAAAAGTGCTTCGAATTGCTCAGCCATAGGGTTCAGCTCAGCCATCGTTGGCAGTTGACTTCTTTTGGGTAAGGAAGTGAGGCGTAGGACCGCTATCCCAGAACTGCTTTTCGAGCCATTTTCGCAGACCTTTAAGTCCCGTGCCCTCCGTTGCTGAGAGGTAGATCACATCGGGTTCGATGGCATGAATTGCCTCGATAGCACCTGCCGAACAACGGTCGATCTGATTTGCCACTACTTTCCGAAGTTGCTCGCAGCGCAGGCCATTCAAAAGATGATGCACCGCTTCCAGTTGTGCTTGCCAGTCAGGGTCAGCGAGATCCACGACCAAGAGCAATAGATCGGCATCACGCGTCTCTTCCAATGTGGCCCTGAAGGCTTCCAACAGAGGTTGTGGTAACTCACGAATAAATCCCACTGTGTCTGTCATCAGCACCTCCTTCGGTGGAGCTGATACCTGGGGAAGAATGAGACGTCGCGTGGTGGGATCAAGGGTGGCGAACAACTTGTTTTCCGCCAGAACGGCAAGCCCTGGATTGCGACAGCAAAGCGCGTTCAAAAGCGATGATTTCCCGGCGTTTGTATAACCGACGAGAGCAACGCGAGGCAGGCCGTCTCTGCGGTCGCGCAATCGTGAGCGATGGGCGCCTAGCTGACGCAGAGATCGTCCGAGATGTTCGATGCGACGGCTAATGGCACGACGATCCTTCTCCAGCTGGGTCTCGCCTGGGCCACGTGTTCCAATTCCTCCGCCCTGACGGGAGAGACTGAGGCCGCGGCCTTTCAGCCTGGGTAGCCGATACCGCAATTGTGCTTGCTCAACTTGCAGTCGCCCCGCAGCACTCGCCGCTCGCTGAGCAAAAATATCCAGGATGAGCTCACTACGATCCATCACTGGGCAGTCAATCAATCGCTCTAGGTTGCGGGCCTGCACAGGAGAAAGTTCTCTGTCTGTGATAACGAGAGTGGCTTGATGACGTCTCGCTTCAAGCGCAGCTTCTTGCAATTTTCCAGTGCCCCAAAGCGTCTGAGGGTTGGGCTGTCCTTCTTGCTGCCGGCAAACAGCCACAGGCACTGCTCCAGCGCTACGAACAAGTCCCTCCAATTCAGCTAGATCCCTTTCGCTTCGCTGTGCATCAGTACCCACAAGAATGAGAAGTAAAACCCGTTCCTGCTCCTCGGTGGGAGCTACTGCTGGTTTTGCGGAATCAAGTTCTGAGGAATTTGGTAGTTGAGTAAGCGCACACAGCTCCTTGAGGTTGCCATTGCAGGCTTGGTTCCAGCCCAAACGACTTTCAGCATCTGGGTGCCATAGGGAGGCCAGATGTCCTCCCCCTGTTAAAGGAGTCGCCTGAAAGCGAAGCCAAGTCTCGGGTTGGAGGTCCAGAGCGACAACGGTATCTCTGCCATCGGGCTTGAGATCGATTCCCGCCTTGCCCTGCAGACTGCTGATCAACCGCCAGCGTCGGTTCTTTCTTCGGGGGCCTCCCGGTAAGTGGATGCGAAGTTGTTCTGATTCACTCAGAGTCCCAATCCACAGAAGACGGCAGAGTCCTCGCTCGTCAACAATCAAGTGCAACGGCTGACCAAGTTCGAGAACCAGCTCAGAGAGTCGATCCAGAGTGAGAGGGTCAGCTCCGCTTAAGCAGGGATGCCGCCTTTGACTGAGACGCTCCAGCTGCCTTAACTGTGATGGGCGCAGGCCATCTGTACGGCCTGCTAAGTGAGCCTGCTTCAAGAATCAACCAACCAGGCGCATGCTGATCTCAAGCCCAGAGATAGCCCTGGCATGCGCGCAAGGTAAGTGAGTCGCCTTAATCGGTAGGCGAGAGGACCGGCGAGCGTGAGTCCCATCCCCGTAATTGAAGCGTCACCAATGCCGAGGCTGAGCATCTCGCCGAGATCTTGGAAATGAAAATCAGGAATAGCTTGTTCCATTCGAATGGCCTGAATCGTTCGTGCCGCCGCTGAACCTTGCTGCAACGCTGACTGAGCCGAGCGGGGCCAAGGGGAGTCCGCATCGTTGTGAGAGGCGACATCTCCGAGTGCCACCACATTTGGGTCCGTCGTCAGCCGTAATCCTTCGTCAACACTGAGAAGTCCGCGCTGGAATGTGGGGGTTGGCGAGAGTGTTGGTAGTACGGGTTTGGTCCCTGCCGTCCAGATCAAGCCCTCGTAGTTGAGAGATATGGGCAAGTCATCACAAATTAGTTGTACCGAAGACGCTGATACGGAGCTCACACGTGTGTTGAGGTGTCGTTTTACCCCTCTTTGATCAAGCGCACGTTGTGCCTGTTCGCGATTGAAAGCTTTGGAGCGCGGGAGGACGCTGTCTCCCAATTCAACAAGGTGAATCGTGGCTGCACGCTCAAGCATGTCACTGAGTTTGCATGCCAGTTCAACACCTGTTGCTCCCGCTCCAACGATGACTAGCGCACCTTCCTGTGCTTGGTTGCGGAGGCTATGAATGCGGTCTTTGAGTGGAGGCAGATCCGCCAAGGAATGAAATTTCATGGCATGTTCTTTCACCCCGGGAATCCCAAAGTCGTCAGGTTCAGACCCGGTGGCTAGCACAAGTTGACTGTAAGAAATGGTTTGGCCGCGGCTCGTTTTTAGGGACCGTTGAGAGGTGTCAATCGATGTCACCCGGTCATCAAGATGGGGAATGCGTCGTCCTTGAAGAAGGCTGTCGTAGCTCGGGGCAACTTCCCAAGTCTTCATTTCGCCGCTGAGAAGCTCGTAAAGAAGAGGTAAAAAAATAAACTGGTTCCGTGGTTCGATCAGCAACAACGGTGGGCGTGGTCGTTGGTTGCTAAGCGCAAGAACTGTTGTGAGTCCAGCAAATCCTCCACCCACAACAATGATTGGATCGTTGTGCATGGTGATGTCAGAAGTCAGTGCTTCAGAGAAGGTTTTTGAAACCATAGACACGACCCCATGTCCCTCGGCGTTGGAAGATAGGGGGATGCGGGATG
Source organism: Synechococcus sp. AG-679-C18 (assembly GCA_003210755.1). Classification (GTDB taxonomy): domain Bacteria; phylum Cyanobacteriota; class Cyanobacteriia; order PCC-6307; family Cyanobiaceae; genus Synechococcus_C. The sequence goes on along the minus strand of QCUL01000010.1, from coordinate 52,239 downwards.
TCTCTACCTCCAACAATCAGTCTGTTGTGGCGGGAAGCCTCGAGGCGAATGCTGGCGAACTCCAGCAAGCGCGCCTGCACCTCGGTGCATTGGATGCGCGCGGAAGGCTCTTGTGGGCATACGAGCGATTTGGTTCTGGGTTTGCTCTCACCACGAGCTTTGGAATCCAATCGGCTGTCTTGCTCCACTTGCTAAACGGCATGGATCGAGGTCGAGAAGTCCCGGTGATTTGGGTGGACACGGGTTATCTCCCCCCAGAGACCTATCGCTATGCCGAGGATCTACGCCAACGCTTCGAGCTGAATCTCCACATCACCCAATCCTCTATGTCTGCAGCACGGATGGAGGCACTTTATGGCCGACTCTGGGAATCAGGCAGCGTCGAAGATATGGAGCACTATCTAAAACTTCGCAAGGTTGAGCCCCTTGAAGAGGCCATGAATCGTCTTCAGGTTCGATGTTGGGCCAGTGGAGTGCGTCGGGGACAAACTGATCATCGCCGCAACATGACTGCGCTTGATCCCATCCGTGGTCGCTCGTCTCTGAGGCCCTTGTTGGAGTGGACTTCTAGGGATGTTTTCTATTACATGCAGGAAAATGACTTGCCCCAACATCCTTTGTTTGAGAAGGGCTACTCCACAGTTGGAGACCTTCATTCAAGTGGGCCTGATGGACTAGAGGCAGAGGGTCGAGACACACGCTTTGCCGGGCTTAAGCAGGAATGTGGCATTCACTTGCCAGGTGTTATGGGTGATGGCATTTAGCGATGGCATCCGACCCCGTTGTTTGCTGATTGGCAACAGTCGCTGGCACTGGGCTGAGCAAAGGGGACCTAGCCACTGGATTTATCAGCATGAGGCTGCAGTGCCGGAAGCATTTGACCAACCAATTGACCTCCTCGCTTGGGCGGCTGTGGGCCCGGTTCCTGACCATTTTCGCTTGCAGACCAGTCGACGATTGAGACTGGCTGAAATCCCATTGCAAGGCATTCCCAATTGGCTGGGAATCGATCGAGCTCTTGCTGGGTGGGGAGCGTGGCGAGCCAGCGCGCATCCAGTTGGCGTCATGGTTGTGGATGCAGGAACGGTTCTTAGCTTGACCAGAATTTCAGAGACTGGACATTTCTCTGGAGGCTTGCTGGCTGCTGGCTATGGACTTCAGCTGCGTGCCATGGGTGCGGCCACGGCAGGACTTGAAGCTGTGTCGGCATTGGTTTTGGAAAGCGACAAAAGGGAACCATTCCCGTTAGAGACGCAGGCTGCAATGCGCTGTGGAGCTTTGCAAAGTTTGGTAGGTCTGATCACTCAAGCTCAGGCCCAATGCCCGTGGCCTATTTGGCTTTGTGGAGGTGATGCACCCCAACTCCTTCCACTCCTTCAGCAGAAGTTGGGAGTGGAGGTGCTTCATGCACCGAACTTGGTGATGGAGGCGATGGTCGAGCTGATCAGCTGATGGCTAAATCGGCGAGGATCTGATCAGCCATTGAATCGGATTTCACCTTCCAGTAAATCAATTCCAAACGTCCACTGGCATCAATGACGAAGGTGTGTCTCATCATCCCCATGAATTCACGGCCCATGAACTTCTTAAGGCCGTAACTCTCATAGCTGCTAGCTACTGGGCAAGGCTCTTCGTCGCTCAAAAGCGTAAATGGCAGATCCTGTTTCGCGATGAAGCGCGTATGAGATGAAGCGTTGTCTTTGCTGATTCCTAACACTTGGATCTCATGGTCCTTGAACGAAGACCAGCGGTCTCTGAAGTTGCAGGCTTCCTTCGTGCAGCCAGGGGTGGCGTCCTTGGGATAGAAATAGATCACCACACGCTTTCCCCGCAATGAGGTCAGCTGCAACAGGTCTCCGTTTTGGTCAGGAAGTGTGAAATCAGGCGCGAGATCGCCGATCTGCAAGGTCATGGAGGAAGGCTTCAACCGGAGCGGAAGCGTAACCGTGTTGTGGCTCGGGTCGGTCAGTTCAATGCATTCATACGCGACAGATCGTGAACAAGACTGGGCTTGCAGCTTGGGATTAACTCGAAAAAAACGGTTTCTTTGCTCTCGCAGCTGGATGCGGTTATGCCTGGGACATTTATGGGGAATGCACGCACTTGATATCCCTTTGCATGCGCCTCCTGGCTCTCCGCCATCTTTGCCATCTGGATGGGGATTTTTGAGCCTGAGCCACAGCTCTGGATCCGCGTTACTGGCATGGTCAGCTGAACCGATTGGGGTCGATTTAGAGCGATTGGACCGTCACTTCGCTGCTCAGGCTCTGATGAGCCGCTACTTCCTTCCAGCTGAGCAGGAACGTCTAAGGGCGCTTGATCGTGATGCCTTTCAACAAGCCGTGTTGGAGTACTGGTTGATTAAGGAAGCCGCGATCAAGTGGCAACAGGGATCGTTGGCGCAAGACTTGGCGCACTGGATCGTTGAAGCCGATGGTCTGAGTGCCTGTCACCTGCTCAGCGGTGCACAGATTTATGCCCAACGTCGCCAACTGGGTCCCTGGGGGATTGCGATCGTGTCAGCTCGCAAACAGAGTTTGACTGATGCAATGATCTGTCTTAATTGAAATTTTCTTTGGTCTTTAATCCCTTTGTTGGGCTCCGGCTTGGATGCGGTTGCGCCAGTAACTTTATGGCTGCCAACATGGTTTAAAACCCGGAACTGGTTGCGCTGATTCACCAGTAGCTCTCAGCACTCTTGCAGCGAGAGCCTAGTTTCGGAAGATGCCTACGCAGCTTGATCATCAAGAAACACACTTAATCCGCGTTGCCATGCGGATGACTCAACGAACGCCTCGGTAAAGAGTTAACCCGAAAGATTTTTGTTGAAGACAATCGAATCACCTTTAATGCTTAAATTTATTCAAATGAATCTTGGTTTGAGCAGCGACAGAAGATTGAATGTTCGTTTGGTTACAAAATTCAGCAGTTTGTGATGATGGCTGACGCCAAAATGAAGACTTGAAGTTATCTCGCGATCGAGCTTTTTAATGGCGTCAAGCTTGTCTCACTACTAAACAGAGGCCTGAACTCCTCTTGTTAAGGATACGGGGCTTATCTTCACCAAAAGGCCGAAGGCCATTTGCGACAACGAACTTTGGAGAGATGCGATAACAGTCCTCCGTTGAATTCAGACGAGATTCATGAGACTCAATCTGAAGGGTCCTCTTTGTGCTGAGTTAGGACACTTTCTTGTACTGGACCCACGATTTTTGTTGGCATTTCATTTTCCAACGTCTAAATTTTAATTGACGTCTACAAATTCACCGTCCGTGTTCACCCGTCTTGCAGCTGGCGTTCTCGCCGCCGCTTCTCTCACAACTCTGGCTGTTGCCGCCGAAGCAGCCGAGCGCCCTGTGCGCTGGAAAACCGGTGGTGCTGTTTGGTCTACCAAATCAGCAGCTTTCAAAAACTTCTTCGCAGACGGTGAAATCACCGATCGCGGTCTCCAAGGTGGAATCAACAATTCCGGTTGGACTGCTGAAGAAATCCAGGGAGGCATGACCAAGTCCTACGAAGTGGACCTTGTTGGAGTGTCTCGCTTCCTGTATTCAGACGATGGCGTTGCCTTCCTGCAGGATCAGACCACCAGCTACTACCCCTATTGGATGAAGCAGGAGACCTCCGTGGTTGCTCTTCGCTCAGCCATCATCATGGACGCTGCAGATGGTGAAATCTCCTCTGCAGGCATCTTGAATGCTCTTCCCGTTGACTTCGCTCTTGCTGACAACGGAGCTTCTGACGGTTCTCAGAATGTCTGTAAGGACGGACTCGACGGTGCTCAGGCAACATCTTTGATGTCTTGGTACGTCTTCCTGCCTGCATGTGTTCAGGCCAGGCAGATTCTTCCTGCTGCTCCAGCTCCTCGCTCATATGATCCCGCTCCCGTTCGCGGTCTCTGGTGATCCATCGGCCCTAGCCATTTCAAGCCTTGGCACTGCCAGGGCTTTTTTTATGTCTTCGTGCAACTGATGGTCTGATGAATCATTTGCTGTGGAAGCTTTGCACCCCATTCCCTTTTCAAGAGCTGCTTGACTTTGGAGAAAACTGTCTCGGGCTGGTGGCAGTGATTGATCAGTAATCGATAAGGACGGTCTTCTCCAAGCCAGCGTTCCTGTAGGTGTTCATCAACTTGAAGTGAAAGAGATTCCTCCCAAAACTCCCTTCTTACAGGTGTTGCAAAGCCCTCAAGCTGCTGCAGGACCAAGCGATCAAGTTGCTGCGCTTGAAGCCATTGTTGCTCCATTTCAATGAGCTCGGTTAGTCCTCCACTGGAGATTTTGCATTGTTCAATCAGCAATGCAGCAGGACCGAGCTTTGTATGGCTGAGTAGAAAATTCAGCTGAGATCCAGGTAAGAGTTTCAATTGCAGCTGATGCCAGAGCTCAGGAGATTTGAATAAATTGCGATCGTCACGGTTTAATCGTCCTCCTACAACTTCGAATTGCCACCCTTGCGGAAGCTCCTTCAGCGCCTCCCCGCCGCCAATGAGGAGTTTGGGGCGATGAAGTGGATCGAGTAAATCCACCTGAGCTTGAAGTCGAGTTTTCTCTTGATCACTGGAGCACAGAATTGTGACGCCTCCGTCCTGCACAGCATTGAGCGGGCCCAAGGCCCAGAGAAGGGACCGCCCCCCCAGCACAAGGACCCGATCTGTGCGTTGAAAGTTCACTCCACTCCAGAGTCGTTGTTGGAGTCCTAGTAAGCGCTCGTCGTTTTGAAGGAGCTGTCGGTGCAGCCAGCGATCCATATCCGGTAAATCTGGCCCACTACTGATCAGTAGTGGGTGATCGTGGGCAGCCTCATCTGAGACCGCAAGCTGGGCGGCCCGACGTTCAATCATTCGTGCTTGACGCTGCCCCTCCCAGCCGTTTTTGCTGGGTGTCCAAAAGACTTCGCCTTGCAGGGCATCAGGTAGGTATTGCTGCGCAACCCAGTGTTCTCTATAGGCGTGGGGGTAGCGATAGCCCTTCCCATCCCCGAAGGCTTCACTATCGCGATGGGCATCGCGGAGATGACTCGGCACGTTCTGGTTTTGAGTGCTGCGTACACGGTGGATCGCTTCGAAGAGTCCCATCGTGCTGTTGCTTTTTTCAGCGCAGGCTAAATAGAGAGCTGCTTGTGCAAGCGAGTAGAACCCCTCTGGCAGACCAATGCGCTCGAAGGCTGCTGCGCAGGATTCAACCACCACAACGGCTTGAGGATCAGCTAAACCGATGTCTTCGCCCGCTGAAATCAACATCCGTCGAAAGATAAATCTTGGATTTTCTCCTGCTTCCAGCATTCGAGCTAACCAAAAAAGAGAGGCGTCTGCGTCTGAGCCTCGAAGTGATTTGATGAACGCGCTGATGGTGTCGAAGTGAGCATCGCCCTGTTTGTCGTAGAGCACGGCTCGCTCTTGGATGGACTCCTCGGCAATGGTTAAGTCAATTTCAACTTTATTTTCTGGCTGGGATGGAGGAGTACTTTCTACGGCCAGTTCCAGGGCATTCAACAGACTGCGAGCATCACCATTAGCTACATCCACCAAGTGGGCCTCGGCATCAGGAGTGATCGTTACAGAACGATTGCCATACCCCCGTTCTTTGTCGCGCAGGGCTCTGTGAAGCAAGTTCCTTAGATCGTTTGCTTCGAGACTTTGAAGGCGAAACAATCGCGAACGACTTACAAGGGCTTTATTAACTTCGAAGTAGGGGTTCTCAGTGGTGGCTCCGATCAGGGAGAGAGTTCCGTTTTCAACCCATGGCAAGAGCGCATCTTGTTGAGCGCTGTTAAAGCGGTGCACTTCATCGATGAACAGAATGGTTTGCAAGCCATGTCTCTCCAAACGCTGCTGGGCTGAATCCACTTGCTCACGTAGATCTTTAACGCCGGCAAGAACGGCGTTCATGCTGCTGAAGTGTGCTCTTGTGTGTGTAGCAATGATCCTGGCGAGAGTTGTTTTCCCTACCCCAGGAGGCCCATGCAGGATCAGATTGCCAACTCGGTCAGCAGCGATGGCTCTGCGGAGTAATCGCCCTTCTGCGAGGATCGCGCCTTGGCCTGCAAATTCCTCCAGCGTTGTTGGCCTGAGGCGTTCAGCTAAAGGCGCCTGACGAAGCCTTAGCTGGTCCCCGTGGTGGCTAAAGAGATCGTCTGCCAACAGACCACATCTCCTTTAAATGGTCATGATCTTTGAATTCTCGCCTGATCGGAACCAACTTCTGCTCCCAATCCACCCATAATCGGTCTGTTCGTCACAGGATTTGTGCTGCGTTTTCGACCATTGCTGCCAGTGCTGTTGACAGCGATTTCCGTGAGTGCTTGTGGAAACTCTGGTGAACGAAGACCAGCGCTGCCGGTGCAGCAAGCCTCTGTTCTCGAAGCCCCTTTCACAGACGATATTGATACTGTCAGCACCCTTGAGGCCTATGAGCTTGTGGAGTTGGCTGCACAAACATCTGGCCGTGTCACTCAGCTCAAGATGAGCCAAGGGGATCAAATTAACCCTGGTCAGTTATTGGTGGTTCTTGATCAAGCTCAGCAGCGTGCAGCGTTGGCCGAGCAACGGGCGAAGACTGCAACTGCCAAAATCGATTGGGAGCGGGAAGAATATCTCGCAAAGGTAGGTGCAGCCTCTCTACGTCAACGTGATTCCTACCGCACGCGATACATCGCCGCAGTTGAAAACGTGAAGGCTCTAGAGGCCACGCTGAGCTACAGCAATTTACGCTCGCCAATCGCCGGCACTGTGGCGAATGTACAAGTGAAAATTGGCGACGTAGTGGAACAGAACCAACCCTTTACGAGCGTGGTTCAGAACAACACTCTTGAGGCAATGGTTGAGGTTCCTGCAGTCTACGGAGACCGGCTGGCCCTAGGACAGCCTGTAATTCTTACGGCACCTGGTAATTCAAAGCCACTGGCTATTAGCAAAATTGTGTCGATTGATCCTCAGGTGAATCCTCAAACACAGGGGTTGTTAGTGAAAGCCCTGTTCGAAAATACCGACGGCGCACTCCGAAGTGGCCAGCGCCTTCGAACTCGGGTTCAATTGCAGACGATGCAGCAATTGTCTGTACCCTTTGCCTCGGTGACACAGACCTCAGGTCAGAGTTTTGTTTTTCGTATTGGCAACTTTGATGAGTTGAAAGCCAACCCAGGTAAAGCTGATATTGAGAGGATTAGTTTGGGCATTAAGAAAGGTGTTTTACCAGAAAATACCCTTTTTGCATTACAAACCCCAGTCGTCATTGGTGTTCTTCAGAACAATCGCTATCCAGTCACTAAAGGGCTGAAGCTCAACCAAAAAGTGATTACCACCAATCTTCTGAATCTCAAGCATGGGATGCCGATTCAGCTGAAGACCCAGCGAGCAGGGGAGAAACCTGCTGCTGCTCAGAACTGAGGCTGAGAGATGTCTGCCTCTAATAATTTCATCAGTCGGCCTGTCCTCAGTACCGTTTGCAGCCTTCTCATTGTGATTGTGGGATTGATTTCAATCCCAATTTTGCCAATTGAAAATCTCCCCGATATTGCTCCTCCAACCGTCAAAGTTCAGGCCACTTATGTAGGTGCTGATGCAGTTTCTGTTGAGCAGGGCGTCACCTCCGTGCTCGAACAGCAGATCAATGGCGTTGAGAATATGGATTACATCAGCTCAAATAGCTCTTCGGATGGGGTGAGTTCGATCTCAGTGTCGTTTAACAGTGGCACCGATGGCAATATCAATCAGGTGAATGTGCAGAACCGCGTTTCCCTTGCGGAACCCCAGCTGCCAGAGGAGGTAAAAAAGGCTGGTGTCACAGTTAATAAGGCCTCGAATTCGATTCTTCTTGTTTATAATTTCGTTAATTCCGACCCCTCCAGAACGGAATACAGTGTTGAGACGATTAGCGGTTACTTAGACAAAAATCTCACCGACAACATCAAGCGAGTTCCAGGCGTCGGAGAAGTTACGTATTTCGGTAATCGAAAGGTGGCATTTCGCCTCTGGGTAGATCCGGACAAGCTCGCGGCCTATGAACTGACCTCAACTGATGTGGTGACTCAGCTCAATAGCCAGAGCCGTCTTGTGCCAGCAGGAAAAGTGGGTGGCTCCCCAGCTCCTGAAGGACAAGAATTTACGTTCACCGTCCAACTGCAGGGTCGCCTGACCACTGAGCAGGAGTTCGAGAATATTGTTTTAAAAACGACAGATGATGGCGGTCTGATCAAACTTCGAGACGTCGGTCGAGTCAGCTTGGGAGGAGACACCTACGGCGTTGATGCGATTGACCTCAAAGGCACTCCTTCTGTTGGTGTTGCGATCTATCAGTTGTCTGGCAGTAATGCCATTCAAGTTTCCGATGGTGTAAAGGAGGTGATCGAAAAGTTCGAACAGAGCCTCCCTGTTGGTCTGGAGACTCAGGTCATTTATGACACGACTGACTTCATTAATCAGTCGATCAAGGGCGTGACCAATTCCTTACGGGATGCGGTGATTCTTGTGGTGCTCATTCTCTTCCTGTTTCTGCAGAACTGGAAGGCCACTCTTGTGCCGGCAATTGCCATTCCTGTGGCACTGATCGGAACTTTTGCTTTGGTGTTGGCCTTTGGGTTCTCGCTCAACCAGCTCACCTTGTTTGGTCTGGTTCTCGCTACCGGTCTTGTGGTGGATGACGCCATCACCGTTGTTGAAGACACCTCGGCCAAAAAAGCTGAGGGCATGACATCCGTTCAAGCGGCTATGGCCACCATGGATGAGTTGTTCAACGCCGTGATCGCAACTTCGTTGGTGAAAATGGCGGTGTTCTTGCCGGTGCTGTTCTTTCCTGGCGCGACGGGAACTATTTACAAGCAGTTCGCCGCAACGATCCTCTTTTCAATTGGCATCTCCACCTTCAATGCCCTTACCTTCTCTCCAATGCTGGCGGCGTTGCTGCTAGAGCGAGACACCAAGGAGTTGAGCAAACAGCAATACGCAACAGCTGGTGCTTGTTTTGGTTTTGCTTATGGCTTGCTCAGTGCTGGTGATGGCGCAGCGATGGTGCTTGTTCCTTCCGTTGTCGGTGCCTTGATTGGTTTCATTGCCATGAAGGTCTCATCGATTCCTTTGAGGATGCCCGGTGCTGTTGGAGGTGCAGTCGTGGGTTTGATTCTTGTTGGAGTGACGAATCTCATTCCAGTGATTTTGTTTACGGCTATCGGTCTTGGCGTTGGCTGGTTCGTTCCAGAGATCTTCACTAATTTCAACCGCTTTTACGCAGGTTTTGAGAAGCGCGATTCATCAAAAACGTCATAGGTGGGAAGCAGCTGTTTTCGGGCAACCACCCGCCATCCACTCGCGTCTACTAAGGCCGCCGCATTAAAGAGCTGTGGATGTTGGTGGTCTTGTGCCGGCTCGGCCATCCCTACGAGTAAGACTGTTTGAGGCAGGATCTGCTTCAGGCCATGTTGGAGCTGGACTAGGGCCTCGTTCTGCTGCTGGAGATGGTCTGGACTCAACAGCAAGTCCCGAGGTGGATAGCCCCAAAGTGAAAGCTCAGGGCTGACCACGAGCGCCGGGGGTGGGGCCTTTGACTGGTTGCTGATCTGAATACAGGCTTCCAAAAGGCGTGTGGCATTTCCGGACAGATCGCCCACCAGAGGATTGGTCTGGGCCAGGGCGATACGCATGGCGATTCAGGGATGTGAGTCTTGGAGTCCGTAGAGATTGTGCTCCAAAAGGAGCGGCCAGAGGGGTTTTGGGATTTGATTCTCTGCACTTGCTTTGCGAATGCTTGAGCTTGCTGTCTCTGGAATCTGCAACGGCAGCACGGTGATCTTCGCGCCTAAATCTTGCAGTCTTTGGAGGTGATTGCTTGCTAAGGGCCATCCCTTTCGTGGCACGATCGCCAGTTGGCAACGCTTCAGCCAAATTTCGCTTTGCTTCCACTTAGGGATCTGAACTGCCAGATCACTTCCCACCACAAAGAAGAGCTCGTGATGGGGCCAAAGCTGTTTTGCTCGCTCAATTGTGGTGATGGTGTGAGGGCTGCTGAGTGTCTGATCAATGCTCACGCGAGGATCATCGATTGCCATGACCAAGGCTTGCAGCAACTCGCTGCGTAGCTGAAGGCAGGCATCGTGTCGTTTCATTGGGTTGTCGCTAGCCCAAGTGGCAACGCGCTGAAAGTGAACTAGGAGGCCTTCCAATAAAGCCTGATGGCCCAATGTTGGTGGATCTGCGCTAGTGCCGAGCAAGGCAATTGTTGTTGTCATGGCAAGAGACCTTCCCGCCAGCCAAGACCAGGTGGCTGGGGCCATTCTGCAAGCAGACGTTGCAAGCTGGCGTCGTGACGAATAAGGCGCCGCCTAAGAGTTGTAGGTGCTGGAGTACTTCGCAGCCCTCGGCCGCGCTGATCGACTAACCAACGTGCGGTTAGGCGACCAGTTCTACGTGTCGTATGTACAGCCAAAGCAGCCTGGGCCAGGGCAACCGGAGCCGCAGGAGCGAGGCTGATCCCGCCAGAAAAAGGGGCTGCGATGAGAAGTAGCTGTCGTATGGCCGATAGAGCGAGCTGAAGGCCGAATTGGACGCCTCCAATCATGGCGTTATGCCCAGAGAGGCGTTGCATGAGCCGTCGTGCTGCTGGGCCTCCCATGGGCAGGTCATAGAGCTGACAAAGCTGAACTACTAGGGCGGTATCGCAAGCCAAGCCTCCAGCGAGATCAAGCAATGCCAGAGGGTTGGCAGCAACTCCAGTGGCCTTAAGTGCTGCGTAGCGGCCGATGAGGCCTTGAGCCTCTTGACGTCTCCTTTCGAGTCGCCCTGTTTCCAGTTGATGTTGAAGATGTTCTGCTTGCCGTAGTGCGTTCATGGCCAGGAGGGCTTGGCCTTGCTTTTGAAGCAGAGCAATCATTGCGGTGCGAAGTTGGTTCACGACAGCTGGTTGTTGCTTACTGCGCACTCGACCATCGGGGCATTGGTAGGCCTGGCGAGGGGCTGCTGAAACGGCGATCGGATTTGGAAGCCTTGCTCGATTAGGGCTGTAACTCCGCTCCCGAATTCTTCTACTGATGCTTTGCAGCAGGCTGGGGAGTTGCTGGGGGGGGCAACAGTCACTTCTGTTCAATACAGGAAGCACTGGTTTCCCGCTTTTGATCAACGTTTCCAACGCATCGAGCTCAATCCTGCTGATGTCTGCATCCAAGACGAGCAGTACGAGATCGGATTGCATTGCCACGCGAGCTGCCAGTCTTGCTCTCGCCGCAGCAGCAATTTCGTCGATGCCTGGGGTGTCAACCAGCTCGATTGCGTTGAGGCCAGGAATCATGATCTCCCAAGGCAAAGCCTGTTGACGTCTGGTGCAGCCATGGGCCACGTCAGTGGCAAGGAGCTCTTGGCCGATCAGGGCATTTACCAAGCTCGATTTGCCCACGCCAACACGGCCGAAGACTGCAACGCGTAGCCGGCGTTCCGCCAGACGGCTTAACTGCTGATCCAAATTTCTGACCGCGCCAGCCAAAACGGTTTCTTCCCGGCGATTGAGTTGGAGCTGAGATCGCCAGGTTTGGAGCAGGGTGAGGCACCGCTCTGAAGTGGATGCGGACATGGATGCCGTCATGACGATCCAGTAGCTCCTGAAGACTTGCGCCACCAGCCAGCGAGAACGGCAAGAACGGCATCAGGACCGATCACTCCAACAAAACCTCCAAATTCATCCACCACGACACGGACCCCGCTGTTGTCGCGACGGAAGGCGGTCAGCAGTCGATCGACACGAATCATCTCGGGTACAAATTCGACGGGTTCGCTTAGATCTGCTGGTGTGAGTTGACCCTGATTCTGAACGAGGGCGGCAAGCAATCGATCACGACTGGCGACCCCAAGAACCTTGTCCACAGCATCACCCAACACAACCCACCACTGGGCATCATTTTCGAGCAGGGCAGATCGCAGCTGCATCAGAGTGCTCGCTCCATTCAAGCTTGGAGCTGCGACTCTCGGCGTCATCAAATCCCTTGCTGTGAGGTCATTGAGTTGAAACACCTTGGCGATCATGGCTGCTTCATCAGCCTCGATCTGGCCGGTCTGGGACCCCATGCGTGCCATCAAGCGAATCTCTTCTTCGTCGGTGCTGAGTTCGCTTTCTTCCGTAATAGCCGGCAGTAGTCGCTCTAAAAGAAGTACGACCGGACGCATCAACACTCCGAGAAAGTGCAAGACCGGTGCGCTTGCAAGTGCAACCGGTAGCGCCAGTCTGGTGCCGATCGCCTTGGGCAGGATCTCGCCAAGAAGAATCACAAGTACGGTGAGCCCAATGGAGAAGAGAGGGAGAGCCACAGCGCTAATGCCCATATCTTCAAATAACCAAGCGGCGTAGCCACCGAGCATCAGACTCCCAAAAATATTGAAGCCGTTGTTGGCAATCACCAGAACGGAAAGAGTTCGGCCGAGGCGTTGACGAAGTTGGGCCAGCCTGCGCGCACCTGCGATCGGTTTGGTGCGACCTGCAAGTTCATGGACTCGCACAGGATTCACAGACAGCAGAGCCGCTTCGACACCTGAACACAAGGCTGATCCGGTGAGGACCACGACCACAAGCAGAATCAGAATCAGCAGGTCGGGAGTCATGCAGGGATGCTTTGCCTGCCATCCTGACGTCTACAAGGTGCACTGTCTCCGTCGTGGTTCATAGTTCGATCCCAATTGATGCTGAGGGTTATGCCGCGAGGCGGCAGCGCTTCATGGCTCGTCTTGGTGCTGCTGCCGCTGTTATCCCAGCGGCCACCTTGGTGACACATCATGCTGATTGCGAGTGGCCTTTTCGCCAAAACAGTGACTTTTGGTATCTCACAGGGTTCGATGAGCCGGATGCAGTAGCTCTTTTTTTGCCGCATCGGCCCGAGGGTGAACAGTACGTGTTGTTTGTGAACCCTCGGGAGCCAGGGGCGGAAGTATGGACCGGGCGACGCTGGGGCACAGAGGGCGCTGTGGATCAGTTCGGTGCTGATATTGCGCACCCACGTTCAGAACTAGCAGAACATTTGCGTGTTTATTTGAAGGATGCCGAGGGTATCGCCTTCCGGACGGGAAACCATCCGGAGGTGGAGTCCGTGGTGCTCGAGGTTTGGGGTGAACAATTGGATCGAGCATCACGGCGTGGAGCTGCGGCCCTTGGTTTGGTTGCGCCTTGCCCGATCCTGCATGAACTTCGTCTGCGTAAGGACCCTGCTGAACTGGATCGGATGCGCGAGGCTTGTCGCATTTCCGCTCAGGCGCATGAGTTGGCTCGAGCGGCAGTGAAGCCAGGCATGCGTGAGCGTCAAGTTCAGGCCCTCATTGAGTTTCACTTTCTTGATCAAGGTGCACGTGGACCTGCTTACGGCTCAATCGTTGCCGGGGGTGATAACGCTTGCGTCCTTCATTACATCGACAATCAGGATTTGCTCCGAGACGGAGATCTGTTGTTGATTGATGCCGGTTGCTCAATTTCTGATTACTACAACGGTGATATCACCCGCACATTTCCAGTGAATGGCCGGTTTAGCGGTGAGCAGAGAGATCTATACGAACTTGTCCTTAGGGCGCAAGTATCTGCTATCGAGGCTGTCAGGCCAGGAGGGACCGCGGAGGAGGTCCATCAGACCGCTTTGCGACAGCTTGTGGATGGTTTGTTGGAACTCAAACTCCTAGCAGGAGATGCGGAAGGAATCATCGAACAGGGCGCCTATCGCCATCTCTATATGCACCGCACAGGCCACTGGCTTGGCTTGGATGTGCATGATGTCGGTGCCTACAGGCTTGGTGAGCACCATGTGGAGCTTGATCCAGGCATGGTGCTTACGGTTGAACCTGGTCTCTACATCAGTGACCGTCTACCGGTTCCGAATGGCCAGCCTGAAATCGACAATCGATGGAAAGGTATCGGGATTCGTATTGAAGATGATGTGGCTGTTCTTGCTAATGGTCACGAGGTGTTAACAGCTGGGGCGCTGAAGGATGTCGCCGCGATAGAGCGCTGAAATGTCAGCTCACCACTTGCAAAGAGACCCAGACCAACCCAACTGTCAACAGCATTAAGCCATCAAGTTCGCTCACCCTTCCGCTAAGGGGGCGAACTAAAATCAGTGTGAGAACAAGCAACACCGATTCCATCGGATTAAGCCCGAGGATCACGTTGGTGTTGGTGATTTGTCCAATTAAGAGCACGGCTGGAACGGTGAGGCAAAGCGTTGATAAGGAGGATCCGTAGAGGGTGTTCAGAGATCGTTGTACTTCTCCTCGATTGGCTGCTTGAAAAGCATTGAGGGCCTCCGGGGCGACCACGAGGAGACCCACCAGTAGACCGCCAAGGGAGCTGGGAAGTCCAAGGTCGCTGATTCCTACTTCGATCAGCTTTCCCATGGACTCTGCAATCAGAACCAAGATCAGCAGTCCAATGGCCATGAGGACGCCACGAACGGCCAAACTGTCTTCTTGATCTGGTGGGGAGTGAAATGCGTTGGATTGAGTTGTTGCCGATAACTCGAGCTGATTGGAGTCAAGAAACAGATTGCGGTAGGAGCCGGTTTGAAAGCGGAGGAAGGCTGCATAGAGGCCTATCGCAACAAAGGTGAGGAGCCAATTAATTGGCAGGGAAAAGTTGGCTTCAACGCTGTCGGAGCTGAAATTTGGCAGCAGCAACACGAGCACGCTCATGGTGGTGATCAGGTTGATGTAGGTAGAGGTACCGCTTTGATTAACGGTGGCCATGTCCTCTGGTTGAAGGGGTTCTGCGATACCCGATCGTTGAAAGCGTGACGCGATGATCAGAGTGACACCCTTCACTCCAGTGAGCACAATCATCAACACCGAGAACATGGAATCCCTTGCCAACGTGGGATTGCTCTCGCCAGACAGCATGGTGCTCGAGACAAGAGCCAGTTCGATCAGGATTACTGATCCAGTCAGCACGAGCGTTCCAATTGGTTCACCGAGCTTTTCTGCGAGTTGATCGGCCTGGCTGGCGACGCGTTTGGCCAGCAGGAGAATTAAGAGGCTGAGCACGCCTAGTCCACTCAAGATGAGCGTCGCCGATTGCAGCAACAGCCAATCCAGCAAATGGGTGGTTTTAAGGCCGATCAGGGTGACGGCCCCAATCAACAATGGCCATTCTTTGCGCATCAAATTTGGTTTGGATTCCAGTTCAGCGCGGCCATGGTGTGGCTGATGACCAAATCTGCTCCTGCTGCCCGTAAGTTCTTCTCGTACTGTTTTCTTGCTTCCAATTGCTTCGCGTTCTGCAAGTGAGGCGGAACCACTGCAAGACTTACAAATCGCTGTTCTGGTAACTGCTCGCGTGCTCGGATTACGGTTTTGACGTCCGCCACGGTGTCACCGAGATAAGCAATCACTGGCGCTTCTGCACCGAGGTTGCAACCCAAAAGAGAGTTCGCCATTTTGATGAGGCCTTCAGGATCTGGTTTGTCAGGAGCATCGCCCATCGCGGTCAATGGGGGATGGACCAGCCCCAGTCGCGTCTCCAGTACGAAACGCGCTGAGGGTGGTTCTGCACCACTCACAAACCCCCATTTCCATCCCTTTTGATCAAGGGCGTCAAAGAACTCTGGATTGACTAGCAAAGGCTCATCACGGATAAAGCCTGTCCAGTTAGAGGGGTCGTCTTCTGGGTTGCCTCCGAAATAAAAGCTGTTGAAGATCTCCACCAGGTCCCCGAAGGCAGGCAGCGAGGCTTGACTCTGCTCGCCATAGCCCCTACGCCGTAGCAGTTCCAGTGAGGCTTTCCAGTCGTTGTTCCAGCAGCCCTCAGCCTTGAGCGAATCGATCGTTTCTGATTCGGGACGCCAACCGCTGTAGTGACTAACTGTTTCTACAATTGCCCGTCGATAGCTACCCCCCACATCTCGGATGACTCCGTCGATGTCGAATAGCAGCAAGGCCCTCGGGACGGGGGTTTCGCTTGGACGAGGGTTGTCTATTGCCTCGAAACTATGGTGTTGTCGCATCGCGTTCGAATTGTTCGGCAGCGGCTGTTGTATGAGGGTTTTCCAGCAGTTCTCTGGCGATTTCCGGGCTGATCGTGAAGGTGTTGCAGCCGCCTGCGGCAAGGTGGATCAGATCGCTGGGGCTGCGAAGGCTCGCTACCAGCAAACGAGTGCTTGACTCCACCGCATTCAGCGCCCGTTGCATTGTCAGTAGTTCGCTATGGCCATCTCGACCCTGGTCGTTAATGCGACCTAGGTAGGGGGCGATGTAGTTGGCGCTTAGTGCATCGGCCAGCAGGACCTGGGCGGCGTCGTAGCAGGCGGTAAAGGTGATCTGAATTCCACGACTGATCAGAGGCCTGGCCGCGAGGAGTCCTGCTCCAGTAATAGGCAGCTTCACTATGACCACCCCCGGAGCTAAGGATGCAAGCTGAGTGGCGCATGTTTCGAGAGCATTTGCATTGGCTCCCCATGCCTGTAAATGCAGTTCACTCACCCCAAGCTCCAGCGCTGTTGCACTGAGTTCTCCCAGGCTTTGAAAGTTGCAGGCCCGATTGGCACGGCGCAACAGCGTTGGATTGGTGGTGATCCCTGTGAAAAGACCGGTCTTCCACCAGACCTGCCAGTCCTCAGGGTTGGCACTGTCGAGAAGCAGACGCAGACTCATAGACAAGGGAGTTGCGACTACTGATAGGTTAGATCTTTGTCCTTCATCCTTGAGCGCTGACACAATGACGGTTTCAGAAGGCGCTGCCGTTGACCAGGAGGTCGTTACAGAGGCAGTAGCAGCTGATGCAGCAGTACCCCAAGACGGTGCGGCTCCCCAGGGTGGTGATCCAACGTCCAAGGGGGAAGAAGCCTCAGACCAGCAGCAGGAGCCGAAGGAGGGAAGGCCAGTAATGCGCGGTGGGAGCGCAGCATTAGCTTCTGCGACTATCGATGCCGATGGAGTGCCTTCCGGGTACACCCCAAAAGCCGACGAGGGGCGCTTTTTGCTCAAGATTCTCTGGCTTCCTGACAACGTTGCTCTAGCAGTTGATCAGATTGTCGGGGGTGGTCCAAGCCCGCTTACGGCCTATTTCTTTTGGCCACGTGAAGATGCTTGGGAGACCCTCAAGGGTGAATTAGAAGGCAAAAGTTGGATTACCGATAACGAGCGTGTGGAAGTTTTGAACAAAGCCACTGAGGTCATTAATTACTGGCAAGAAGAAGGCAAGGGTAAGAGCCTTGATGAAGCCAAACTTAAATTCCCTGATGTCACCTTCTGCGGAACTGCCTGATTACACCAATATTGCTAAAACGTTTCTTGCCTTTTAATATGCCCCGTTTTGACGGGGTTTTTTATTGTTATTTATTCTTCAACTCAGTGAAGCTTACTAAAAAAGCATCCTCAGAGAGGATGCTTTTTTAGTAATTCCAGTGTTTTTTAGAATTGAAGTCTGTTTGTGTTATTACTTACTTGCCTGGGCACGTGCTCTGGCGCGCTGTAAAAGCTGCTGTGCTTTTAATTTTTCGGGTGTAGATGGCTCCCCTTCGAGTTTGGTTAAGGCATTGCGAGCTTCTGAAAGGTCACTTTCAGCCGAATTGGAATCAATGTTGACACCAAGTTCAGCGGAATTAACTAGAACAGTTACATCATCGGATTCGACTTCAGCGAAGCCTCCCATCAAGGCAATGGATTGCCAATCGCTGTTCGTGCGTACTCTTAAGACGCCTACATCTAACGCCGCTAGTAAAGAGACGTGTCCGGGAAGAATTCCGAGTTGGCCAGTGGTGCTTGGAAGGATCACCTCATCGGCCGAACCATCGAACACGCTCTGGTCTGGTGCCAGAACGCGGAGGGTGAGGGACATGGAAAGAAGACTGCGGGGAATTAGAGAGCGAATTTGTTGTCGTGATCGGGGCGCAAGCGCCCCGATCACGATCACTTGGCTTCAGCTGCGATTTTCTCGGCTTTGGCTTTGACTTCGTCGATGTTTCCAACCAGGTAGAAGGATTGTTCTGGAAGGCTGTCAAGTTCGCCAGCAAGGATTTGATTGAAGCCACTAATGGTGTCTTCAAGTTTTACATATTTGCCAGGCATTCCCGTGAAAATCTCAGCGACGAAGAAGGGTTGGGAGAGAAACTTTTCGATTTTGCGGGCGCGATCCACAGTCTGACGATCGTCTTCAGAGAGTTCATCAAGGCCAAGAATTGCGATGATGTCTTGGAGTTCCTTGTAACGCTGAAGTGTTGACTGAACAGCGCGGGCTGTGCGGTAGTGCTCGTCACCAACAACTGCTGGCTGCAACATGGTGCTCGTGGAATCGAGGGGATCAACTGCGGGGTAAATTCCCTTAGAAGCCAGAGCACGATTCAATACCGTGGTTGCATCGAGATGAGCAAAAGTAGTTGCAGGTGCAGGATCCGTTAGGTCGTCAGCAGGAACGTAAACGGCCTGGATCGAGGTGATGGAGCCTTCGAGTGTGGAAGCCACACGCTCCTGGAGAGCACCTACGTCAGTGCCGAGAGTGGGTTGGTATCCCACAGCGGACGGCATGCGGCCTAGCAGGGCTGAAACCTCAGAGCCGGCTTGAACAAATCGGAAGATGTTGTCGACAAAAAGCAAAACATCCTGCTTATTTACATCGCGGAAATGCTCAGCCATGGTTAAGGCTGAGAGTCCAACGCGCATGCGAGCACCAGGAGGTTCATTCATCTGGCCGTAGCACAGAGCTACTTTTGATTTCGAAAGGTCGTCGGCGTTGATCACACCCGACTCTTTAAATTCTTCGTATAAATCATTGCCTTCTCGGGTCCGCTCACCCACCCCACCAAACACGGAAACCCCACCGTGTTCTTTGGCAATGTTGTTGATCAATTCCTGAATCAAAACGGTCTTACCAACGCCAGCTCCACCGAAAAGTCCGATCTTTCCTCCCTGTCGGTAGGGAGCCAACAGATCAATCACTTTGATCCCTGTTTCGAACACCTTTGGCTTGGTCTCTAGCTCAGTGAGCTTCGGTGCCTCACGATGAATAGGAGAGGTGACGTTGGTGGTAACAGGTCCTTGTTCGTCTACGGGTTCACCCAACACGTTGAAAATGCGACCCAAGGTGGCTTCGCCAACTGGAACGGCAATCGGAGACCCAGTGTCGAGAGCTTCCATCCCGCGAACAAGGCCATCGGTGCCGCTCATGGCTACCGCTCGTACTCTGTGATCACCAAGCAATTGCTGCACTTCAGCAGTGAGGGCAATCTTCTCTCCAGCAGGGTTAGTGCCTTCGATGCGCAGTGCGTTGAGGATTTTGGGGAGTTTGCCGGCTGGAAATTCCACGTCCAGAACCGGTCCAATTACCTGACGGACAACGCCTTTGAAACCGGTGGAGGCAGGAGCAGCAGCGGCCATAAGTAAATAGATACGAGAGGGATGCGCAACAGGACAATCCCTTCCTGAGCGGCAGAACCCTACCACCGTCTCGATGACGCCACGTCTGTTCGGTCACCCGCACAGATCACTGTTGGTAGATCACCCCTGGCGAACTTAGCTTTGGCACTCAACCACCTCGAGTGCTAACTCGTGTTGATTGAGTGGCGCCGAGCGCCTTACTCCCGCGTATCAATTACTCATGGCAGCTGTTTCCCTCAGCGTCTCTACCGTCAAGCCTCTTGGAGACCGCGTCTTCGTCAAGATCTCCGAATCTGAGGAAAAAACTTCTGGAGGCATTCTTCTTCCTGATACAGCTAAAGAGAAGCCACAAGTTGGCGAAGTTGTTCAGGTTGGCCCTGGTAAGTCCAATGATGATGGGAGTCGCCAGGCTCCTGAAGTCAGTGTTGGCGACAAAGTTTTGTACAGCAAATACGCAGGTACTGACATCAAGCTTGGAAGCGATGAGTACGTGCTCCTATCCGAGAAAGACATTCTCGCTGTAGTTGGCTAACTGCAATCGAACTGAGAGTTATCTCAGATCAAACAAATTCTCCATTTTCTCTCTATTAATCGCCTCTTATGGCTAAGCGCATTATTTATAACGAGAACGCTCGCCGCGCTCTTGAGAAAGGAATCGACATTCTTGCTGAAGCTGTTGCTGTAACCCTTGGACCAAAAGGTCGCAACGTTGTACTCGAGAAGAAATTCGGGGCTCCTCAAATTATCAACGATGGTGTCACTATCGCTAAGGAGATCGAGCTTGAGGATCACATCGAAAACACCGGTGTTGCTTTAATTCGGCAGGCAGCTTCAAAAACTAATGATGCTGCTGGTGATGGCACCACAACTGCCACCGTCCTGGCACACGCCATGGTTAAGGCAGGCTTGCGCAATGTGGCTGCTGGAGCTAATGCAATCACTCTCAAGAAGGGTATTGATAAGGCGTCAGATTTCTTGGTTGGAAAAATTCAAGAAAATGCCAAACCGATTGCTGACAGTAACGCTATTGCTCAGGTCGGAACGATTTCTGCTGGCAACGATGAAGAAGTCGGCAAGATGATTGCCGATGCCATGGATAAAGTGGGTAAGGAAGGTGTTATCTCTCTTGAAGAAGGGAAGTCTATGGAGACTGAGCTTGAAGTAACAGAGGGAATGCGTTTCGATAAGGGTTACATTTCCCCTTATTTCGCAACAGATACAGAGCGGATGGAAGCGGTTCTCGACGAGCCCTACATTCTTTTAACCGATAAAAAGATCGGTTTAGTCCAAGACTTGGTTCCTGTTCTTGAGCAGATTGCTCGTACAGGCAAACCTCTTCTGATCATTGCTGAAGATATTGAAAAAGAAGCGCTAGCCACTTTGGTTGTTAATCGCCTGCGTGGTGTTCTGAATGTAGCTGCAGTCAAGGCTCCTGGTTTCGGTGATCGCCGTAAAGCAATGATCGAAGACATGGCAGTATTGACTAATGGTCAATTAATTACTGAGGATCAAGGTCTCAAGCTTGAAAATGCCAAGTTAGAGATGTTAGGAACAGCTCGTCGCGTCACTATTAATAAAGACACAACAACCATTGTTGCTGAAGGCAACGAGGCTGCTGTGAGTACGCGTTGCGAGCAGATTAAGAAGCAGATGGATGAGACTGATTCCACCTACGACAAGGAGAAGCTTCAAGAACGCTTAGCCAAGTTGGCCGGTGGCGTTGCTGTTGTAAAAGTGGGTGCGGCAACTGAAACAGAGATGAAGGACAAGAAACTTCGTCTGGAAGATGCCATCAATGCCACTAAGGCCGCTGTAGAAGAGGGCATCGTTCCTGGTGGCGGTACAACTTTGGCTCACATGGCACCAACCCTGGAAGAGTGGGCAGCCGCCAACCTGTCCGGCGAAGAGTTGATCGGTGCAAACATCGTGGCCTCAGCGCTGACCGCACCCCTGATGCGCATCGCTGAAAATGCTGGCGTGAATGGTGCTGTCGTTGCTGAAAACGTCAAGTCCAAGTCGTTTAACGAGGGCTACAACGCTGCCAACGGTGAGTATGTCGACATGCTTGCTGCTGGCATTGTTGATCCGGCAAAGGTGACTCGCTCTGGTTTGCAAAATGCTGCTTCGATCGCTGGCATGGTCCTCACCACCGAATGCATCGTGGCTGATATGCCAGAGAAGAAAGAAGCTGCTGCTGGTGGCGGTGGCATGGGTGGCGACTTTGACTATTAATCGCTAACTGCAGATGGCTTACCCCCGCTTAATCGGGGGTTTTTTAATGAATATGTTCGAAATATTGGTGGAATTATGAAACAAGTCAAAAATCCGAGAAATGTTAATTGAGCTAAATGTATTAATTGAAATTAAAAATTAGTAAGATTGCATTAAGCCTTAAAGTAATTATTGTTTATCTCGGGCAATAGGATCTGTGCAAAAAGTTTTTTTGGTTGAACTATCCCAGCCAACCTGCGCTGAGAATTACGGCTAACGCGAGGAAAAAAGAAAGTGTTGTCCAGGTAATGCGATTCAGAGTTGCTTCTGCACTGCTGGAGCTGGTGAATGAAGAACTTCCACTTGCCGCGATACCTCCCATTCCATCCCCTTTGGGACTATGTAGGAGAACAAGAAGAATCAGAACGGCGCCACTGCCGATCCAAACCCAGGAGAGAACTGTCGTAAGCATGAGTTGATCTTAGTCAAACGGGTTGAGGCAGCTTGGCAGTAGCTGGAGCTGAGGCTTCAATTGGTTCAATCAAAGAAACTCCAGTCATCGCTTTGGGTTTGTCCAAATTGAGAAGATGAAGAAGCGTTGGAGCAATGTCAGCAAGACCTCCATTGTCGCGAAGGCGAATGGAATTTCCCAAGCCAGGCACCTTTCGCTTCTCCCCTTCGATCAAGATGACTGGAACTGGATTGGTTGTGTGTGCAGTCCAAGCTTCACCGTCAGGTCCTTGCATGAGTTCTGCATTTCCATGGTCTGCGGTAATAAGCAGCGTTCCACCCATTCTCCCAACGGCATCGAGAAGTTTGCCGATGCATCGGTCAACGGTTTCAATTGCCTTAGTGGCAGCCTCCATCATGCCGGTATGCCCCACCATGTCAGGGTTGGCATAATTAATAACGACTAAGGAGTAATCACCCTGTTGGATTGCAGCAACGCAACTTTCCGTAAGTGAATTAGCTGACATTTCAGGAGCCAGATCGTAGGTGGCAACGCGAGGCGAGGGAACAAGGTGTCGTTTTTCGCCCTTGAGTGGTTGTTCAATACCGCCATTCATGAAATATGTGACATGGGGGTATTTCTCGGTTTCAGCGGTGCGGTATTGCTTTAGGCCTGCATCAGCAACCACCTGACCTAAAAGCTGATCGAGTGATTCAGGGGGAAAGACAACCGAGACTGGTAAATCAGTCTCGTACTGCGTGAATGTCACCACATCTAATTTTGGTTGGTGAATGCGAGTGAAGCCTTCGAATTCTTGAACTGTGAGCGCTTGGACAATCTGTCTCGCGCGATCTGGGCGGAAGTTGAACATCACCAGCGCATCACCATCGCGGAGTGGATCTTTGGAGAATCGAACAGGCTCCAGGAATTCGTCGGTGATGCCTTCTGCGTAGCTTTGGGCCAAAACGGATGAAGGTTCGTCCTGTTCACAGCAAAATCCAGGATCCGTGAGAAGGGAGTAAGCCCGTTCTGTCCTCTCCCAGCGATGGTCTCGATCCATCGCCCAGTAACGTCCGCATAGGCTTGCAATTCGACCGACTCCATAACGGCCAATAGCATTTTCAACTTTGGCTAAATGCTTTGGTGCGCTTTGGGTAGGTGTGTCTCGTCCGTCTGTGATGCAGTGAATTGCTACCTTTTCAAGGCCTTCTTCAGATGCCCATTCGAGCAGTCCACACAAATGTTCAACGTGGCTGTGTACACCTCCATCGGAGCAGAGTCCGAGCAGATGAAGAGTGCCACCATTGCTGCGTAAATGATTGGCTAGTGATTGAAGAGTTGAGGTGCTGCCAAGTCGTTTCTCGCGCACAGTTTCGCTGATGCGCACGAGTTCTTGTCGGATGATTCGACCGGCTCCAATGGTCAGATGCCCTACTTCTGAATTGCCCATCTGGCCATCGGGAAGGCCAACATGCGCCCCGCTGGCTTGGATCAAGGAGTGGGGATAGGCATGCCAGAGAGCATCGATGACTGGTGTTGAAGCGGTGCGGATTGCGTTGTGCTCAGACGAGTCACAAATTCCCCATCCGTCAAGGATCGCAAGGACTACAGGTGCAGTGGATCCCCTGCGGAGAAAATTCCCTTCGATGTTGTTCGGTACGTTCACTCCGTCAATCTCAGTTCTTAAGTCTCTCTCCGGGATCAAGTTACCTCCCTACTGACCAAAAAGATCTGACGGTTAGCCCTTCGGTTTGCAAAAGCTGATCGGGCTAGCAAGAAACATCCATACACTATTCACCCCAACAAATAATTATGGCACTTAATGACGTTGGAGACGATCGGATTGAGATTCTCTCTGCAGACGAGTTGAGGAAAACGTTGACCCGCCTGGCGTCTCAGGTGTTGGAGTCGGTGACCACAGTTGAGTCTTTGCTGCTTCTAGGGATCCCAACCCGAGGAGTTCAATTGGCTGATGTTGTTGCGTGCTCACTAAAAGAACAGAGCGGTCTCACTATTTCGACAGGCACCCTTGACCCCACGTTTCATCGTGATGATTTAGGACGATTGGGTGTGCGGATGGTTCAGGCCACTGATCTCCCAGTGAGCGTTGAAGGTAGGGATGTGGTGCTGGTGGATGACGTTATTTTTACTGGCCGCACAGTCAGAGCAGCACTGGAGGCGATTCAAGCCTGGGGTAGACCACGCCGCGTCTTTTTACTTGTAATGGTGGATCGTGGCCATCGAGAATTGCCCATTCAGCCTGATTTCTGCGGAAGGGTCGTTCCAACGCGCCGATCAGAAACAGTTGAGCTGCGTTTGCTTGGATTGGATGGAGAGGAGGGTGTTTTCCTTCGGCGATTAGACGAGAAAAACACTGATCGATAAATTCTCTTGTTAAAGAGCTGGAGCCAACTCATCAACTCGGAAGTGAGCCTTGTAGCGCCCAAAAGCCACAACAACTGGGAGCGTCGGGCTGATCGGACGTCCCTTCCACTCCTCGAGCACTTTAAAAACTTCTCCCTCGCTACCTTCCATCTCAAAACTCTCTCCGCGATGTTGGGGGTGGTTGAAAACCACAACGCTGGTGGAGACGACAACCTTGTCACCGGGCTGCATGGGCGTCCATTCAAGTCAGGGGATTGTCTCACGAAGAGCCAGAGAGTTGTTTCACTGACTGGCCCGACAAAGAGTTTCCGGCCCATCTTCGATGATGATTCCGCCTAAATCGGCACAACCGGCCATAAACGCGTCCCAAGGAGCAAGTCCTTCAAGGATTCGTGCTTCCACAGCAACATTCAACCGATCTCTTGCCACGGTATGAGCTGGCATTGCTCCATGACTGTGGGATTCGGTTTGATCGCGCAGGTCGTCAATTGCTTGCTCTACCTGTTGACGCATCGGTTTGGCTTGGTTTTGCCACCACGGATGATCAAGCTGGTTAAGCGCACTTAGTGCTTCCCACCATTGCTGTTGGTTGACGTACTCTCTCAACTTTTCAAGCTCAAGACGATTGCGATTCCAACTTTCTTGGAGGCTGTCACTTAGACGGCTTCCGCGTCTTCCATCGTGCTTTTCCAGAGGCAGAAGCATTGATAAGGCCTTTGCAAGGTTGCCAGCGCGAAATTGTGAGAGCGCGTTTTCACGGAGCTGGTCACGCCAGAGTCTGAGCTGCTTTTGATCCTGGTTTTTCTGCTGTGGAGAAC
The DNA here is from genome assembly GCA_003210755.1 of Synechococcus sp. AG-679-C18. GTDB lineage: Bacteria > Cyanobacteriota > Cyanobacteriia > PCC-6307 > Cyanobiaceae > Synechococcus_C. The sequence goes on along the minus strand of QCUL01000010.1, from coordinate 27,056 downwards.
CAACGCCTGAATTCACGAGCTGCTCTTGCAGCAGCAGAGCTCGACCTGGATCAGTCTGATCCCAAGCTTGCTGAGCCAACCTTCGACGGCAAATGGCAAGTTCTTCAGGGGCTTCCTGACCGAGCCAACGCAATGCTGCCAATTGTTCTCCGTAACGCAGGCATGCTGGTAAGTCATTGCTTGACAGTGCCTCACTTAATTTCCGCGGTAGCTGTTGCTCCCACACATAAGCTCCAACACAAAGCAGCGCGACGCCGCCAAGGGTCACGCTGATCCAAAAGTGAGGAAGGTGGCGACGTAGCGCCAAGGTTCAAAGCCTCTCGAAATTCCTACCTTTCTATGAACGTGAAGAAGCAGTCTCAACAGAGTGTGGACGGCGCGTTTACTGCACAACTACCAGGGTGCAAGGTTCTATTTCAACACCAGTTCTTAGATCCTCCCCGCTCATGACCAGTTGGGCATCGTCATCAAGGCGAAAGGAGAGTTTTAAACAGTCCTCGCCAAGCTGGCCTGGTGGATGGAGCTCAAGCCGAATGGTCTTTGACAGAGGTGTGATGGTGTCTGGAAGATTGCTGTTCTCGCGAATGGTTGGCAGCCCTTTGACGAACACCACCTCATGTCGGTGTTCGCCAAAGGGTTCACCAAGCAGAAGTTCAAGATCCCTCTGATCCTTACGGCTGGCGCTCAGGATCAGTACAAGAGGTTGAAGTGAAGGCCATGGTTGACCACTCAGAAATAATGGATGCCAATGATGGGCGTTACGACGACGATCCCAGCAACGCAAATAGACACCTTTTTGGAGAAGATCTCTGATTCGCACCCCTGGGGTGAGGTTCAGTGCTCCGGTGGCCACGGCTTCGATAGGGGGTGGTGTGAGCAAAGGAACGGGATGCATGGTCTCGGAAAGCCACTGACGCATCAAAGGAAGATGGGCCCCACCACCAACAGCGACGACTGCGTTGAGGTCTTCTTGATTGCACCCCATCTGACGTGCAGAAGCGAGAGTGCGATCAAGAAGTCCTTCAAGGACTTTGAGCAATCCGCGGCGTTCCAGTAGCTCATGGAATTGTTTGCGATTGAGAGACAAAGTGATGGGATTGGCGAGGCCGATACCGCTTGCCAACTCGCTGAGCGTCTCCCTCTCTCCCACGTTGGGATTGCTGAGGCGGCATTTCAAGCGTTCAGCTGCATTGAGGAGGCTCGTCTGACTGTCAATAATTAGGTTTGGATCATTAGGTAATAGGTGATCCAGGATCCAATGATCGAGATCCCTACCTCCAAGTGCAATGCCGGCTTTTCCTAATACCCTGGCCGCCCGAAGAGTTTGTTTGCTGTTTTTAAGATCTTGTCCTCGGAATCGCAGCAGTTGAGCTAGCGGAGCCGCTCTTCCCTCACCTCCCTCTAGAGCCACTAGGGATAGATCCAAGGTGCCACCACCTAGATCCACTACTAACAATCTGGAGCCTGCAGGCAAGCCTGCACCCATGGCAGCAGCGGTTGGCTCGTCGACGAGAGCGATCTCTTCAACCGGCAGCGTCGCGCATGCCTGCAAGAGCCACCTGCGATAACCGAGTGCTTGATCAACTGGAGCAGTCAGAACCAGCCGTTTAACCAATAAGGAGCCTGGAAGATGATTCCAAATTCGATGCAGGAGGATTTCACCAGCTTGCTCGGGAGTGAGTGGATGTGAAGGGAGATCAGATTTGTCGATTGCCCCAATCCAGCGTTTGAAGTCACGATGGAGTTCTGCAGATGTTTCATCAGAGAGACCGCTGTCGAGAACTTGTCGGCCAACGAGTGGTTGTTGATTGGAAAGAGCGTTAGTCCATACGAGGCTTGCAACCTCTCCTGGCCGATGACTGATTGGGGAGAGATCGAGAAGTTCAGGGGGCGACATGCTTCCATCCTGAAAAGCCACCACCGTGTTGGTACTACCTAGATCAATGGCAAGCGTTCCTTGAGTGGAAAGATGAAGGTTTTGTTCGTGCTGCGGGGGCTGAACCTCAGCCATGGGCATCTTGGTAAGAGATCAAGACTACGGGGCACAATGATGGATCGGTTGAGACGCCTGGTTTTTTCCTTTTACCGGGAGGATCCAGATATTGAAGCTGAGCTCGAGCCTCTGCGTGATTGCCGAATGTCCCGCAGTTGGGGGTGTATCCGCATCGAGTGTGTTGATGGCAAACATCTCGAAGAAGTGAGTGGTTTGCTGAGTCATTTGAGACGTCCTCTTGTTGCCATGGGATTAGGTCGTCAGATCGTCTTGCGAGTGCCGGGTCGTCCCCATCGTGCTTATCCCATGCAGGTTCCCTTTCACAGCGATCTACTCACCTAGGATTGAGTGACGATTAATGGACAAACATGATTTCAGCAGGTGTTGATTCAAAGGACCTAGCCAAACGGGGCGAAAGTCTGATTCGTCATTCCACCAATCGTTATCTGACAACCGTCAAGATTGCTTTTCGCGCCAAGCAGCGACGTTTTGATGACTTTGATGGATTGCTCGAAGAATCAAGTGTGAAGCCTGTTCATCGTGCAATTGTTGAACTTTCCGATGAGCAAGATCAGCCTGATCTTCTGCCTGGATGATTCAGCAGGAGGGGCCTGGCTGGAGGCTTGCCCACGATTCAAGTCGGAATGACTTCCCCTTCCTCATTGGCGGGGATTGTTGGGCTGTCGAGCTCTCCGAAGTTGAAGCGATGGGACTGCGTACCCTTCTGGTTGAACTTGAAAATCAATTTAAGAAGATTCGAGATCAATTGATGGATGAGGAGTTCATCACCTTGGAGCTGGAGCAGCGGGACTGGTGGGGATGCCTCGATGGCTCTCGTGATCGTTGGGGCCTTCAGGTCATGCTTTCAAGCACTGATGAACAGAGACGTGGACTTGAAGTTGCATGGCCTGCTCCTACCGCACAGGCTTTCCTGGCTGCTTTGAAAACGGTTTGGGATTGAGCACGTGATCAGTTCCTCTGATCGATCAGGTTTCATTGTTTTCTCCACGCGACGATGTGAGGTAATTCACAGTTTTTCCACAAGCGGCGGCATCACTTTTCAGTCAAATGCTCTGCTCTGTGGAAAAGCCTGGATTTTCAGGAAATTGCGGCTTCGCTCACGCAAAAGATTTTAAGCGGAATGTCAGGAAGCAAATTGAGTGCTGGACTGGCTTAAGAGCTTGAGTCTCGTTGAGAGGGCTGATGAGATTGGATAGGTCAGTGCCTCCTTGCAGTCGCTTGTGCTTGTGGAGAACAGGTCATAGATTTAGAGCATATGGACGCGGGATTTAGACGTGGGTCAAGAACAGTCATGGAGCAAAGAGGTCGACCATTCCGCAGAGCTCAGCTCTTGTCACGAGGAGTCTGATTCCGTCACAGGGGAGAAGATCGTGAGTTTTCAATCCGAGTTGCCCTTGCCTTTGCATCAGTCCATGGCTGCTTTCATAGAACGCTGTCCGAACTGGGATCAGTACCGTCTGATTCAAGCTGCTCTTGCTGGATTTCTCGTTCAGAACGGTGTTGACTCTCGAGAGCTCACTCGTCTTTACGTCGGCAATATGTTCCGCCGTGATTCTCTCCGCCATGGGGTTTGAGTTCGGCAGCTTGCCATCAATAGAAGGGCGCTATAGGGAAGGCTGAAAAGGAGTCCAAGGCTCGCGGCCATGAGGCCAAGCAAATTGATTCCTAAAAGAAGCCCAAGTAATGCAAGCACTTTGAGGCGATTCGCTTGAACGAGTTTGCGACTATGTTCCATCGCACCGAGTGGGCGATGGCCAAAATGGATTAGCAATGGAATCGCAAGAAGTTGGCCAATGAACCAGAGGGTGATACCTATTCCACCCAAAAGAAGAATCAAGCTGGCGAGTATCCCGCTGTGGGGTGCTAATAACTGACTTAGAAGTCGAACAGTGCTGATTCCCCCAATGGCAATAAAGACTTCTAAAAGAACGAGACCGCAAGTTTGTTTAAGGAGCCATTTAAACCGATGTCTTCCAGCAATCCGTTCTTGATTCTGATCCAATCCTCCTGGAAGACATTGGTCTGCAAGTTGCAGCAGAGCCAACAGTGGAGCCAACGGCACAAGTAAGGCTATCCCAAGCACAAGATCGCCTGCGCGTTGAAGAAGGGCGTTGCTGCTGAGTTGAAGGTCTTGTGCCACCACTCCTAAGCCCATCAGGCTGATCAGCATCAGTGCTGTAAGACCGATAAAGGACCAAGGTGCTTTGCTAAAGCCAATCCAGGCTCTAGGAATGATTGTGGTGAGAGGCAGTCGCTCGGAAGGAATCCTCGTGAGCGAATCATTCAACTGATCCAAGTCTCTCTAATAAATTCATCGCGATTTCTGTGTCTACTGGAAGAATAGAAAGACGATTCCCTCGGCGAACAACAGCAAGTTGCTCTGCGTCATAGGATTCACGTAGGTCATCAAGTGTCATGATCTTCTCAAACTGTCCGCGATAGGTGAGCCGCACGCAATCCCAGCGCGGAGATTCTTGTTTGGAAGCAGGATCGTAATACTTAGAGTCTGAATCAAATTGAGTTGGGTCGATAAGACCAATCTCTATAACCTCCATAAGGCCAACAATTCCGGGTGGTTTGCAATTGGAGTGATAAAAAAAAGCTTGATCTCCTGCTTTCATCTGGCGCATGAAATTACGAGCTTGGTAATTTCTAATTCCATCCCATAACGTTGTTCTTTCGTTTTTTAAATGTTCTATGCCGTAGACATTTGGCTCGCTTTTCATTAGCCAATATGAAGCTTTAGTCATGTCGGGAAATCAGGGGAATGAGTATTTGTAATGGCACGATTCTTGGATTGCTGGAAGACTGCTTCGAGAGAGCACTATCTTAACGGACATTCTTTCTCTCGCCAGTATTGGTAAGTGTGAAGCTCCGGTGTGGCCGAGTAAAGGCTTGTATGCACTTTCTTGGCTTTCTTTTCTAGTAATAAATCCACGATATCCGACGGATAGAGAGTTGATGCCTTTGCGACGCTAATCAGTACGCTTTTTGATTGATGCTTTCGCAATTTTTGGTAGCTTGATTAATTATATGCCCAGTTGTCATGTTGCTTGGTTTCGTGTCTTGAAAGCCTTTGCAGGATTATTTGGCTTTTGGGAGCTTTCTAATCTTTAAAGATAGCTCAGTAGAAAGATTCATGGCTGTATTGTGGAAACGTTTCGAAAATCTTTGGTTGAAAATCAACTTTATTTGATAAAAGATTTATATTTAATGGGCTTTGAGCTGGTCGCTTTGCCTCATTTCTCCAATGTATTTACTTTAGAGGGATGGATTTAATTGGGCGCAAAAAGTTTGGATGGGTTCAAATCTCCGACCGTTCGTATTAGGCTTTAGGCCTAAATTTTCCAGTGCCTCTACAGCATCAATTTTATCGGCTTCGTAAAGAGCGCAGATTTCTCTGTCTCGTGCATCCTTATTGGATTCGCAACACATCAGTAAAGGAAGGAGAATGAAAAAGAGTAATTGTTTCGATGTTTTCATTGAAGTGTTAAAGAGTCTTTAAAGTCGCTCATGATTTTGCTAGAAAGCTTACCATTGAAGCTCCTGCAAAGTGATAAAGAGTAACCTTGAGCTGTTTCTCTTCCGCTCTGGGGTGAATCGTAGGTCGTAATTGTTGTGTCTGATTAGAATTTAATTTGATTGCTGATTCTTTTTTCTCCCGACTTGACTGCAGACTGGGAGAGATTAAAATTTAGATTAATATTTCAAGAAGGATGGCCCAATAACTTTATTTTAATTCTCGCAAAATATGCTTTTTGAAACATTTTATATCTTCGCAAATGAAACCATCTGTTATTGCTATTAATTTGCCTAGGTTATGGTTGGGAGAGCTGGTTGATCATATCTCTGAAATGATTGCCACGGGCCTCGAAGTCTTTGTATTGATCGAAGCTTGCGCAAGCTGGTGACAATAGTAATGACGCTGCATTGTTATTTTGTCCAAGCTCGATTGCTGCGGTCAAGGCATCTTCCATATTGGGGTGGGATACCACAGCCCCTGTGAATCCGGAGTTACGAATCAGGCTCAACAAGATATCTCGATCATTTCCAAATAAGGCAATGGAGCAAACGCAAGCCTTTAAGAGCTCAAGCCAATTGCTGGCGTCTCCTTGTTTAGAAAGTCCACCTGCTAGCAGAACTATAGGACCTGGAACGGCTTGAAGTGCAACAGCAGCAGCATCGTAATTTGTCGCCTTGCTGTCATTGAAGACGCTCATTCCATGGAGCGTTCCCAGGTTTTCTAGGCGATGAGGCACTCCAGGAAAGCTGCGAAATCCATGTTCGACAACATCCGGACTTACACCAATTTGTAATGCAGCTGCAGTCACCAACATCATATTTTGACGATTATGTTCTCCTGGCATGGCGAGCACGTCGGCTTCGAAAAGTGGACCATCTTTCCTACACACAAGCCCTTCTTGATTAATCCAAAGTGCAAGATCTGATGATTGATCGGTTGTAAGAGCTGCACTCACCCATTGAGCTTCTGGCCAATGTGCACGTCTACTTTGAAGATCAACATCGTCAGCATTGAGAACGGCGTGCTTAGAGCGTTGAAGAAGTCCCTGCTTAATGGCTCTGTAAGCCTTGATTGATCCATGTCGTTCTAAATGGTCGGGGGTCAGAGTTGTCCAAATACCGATTTGTGGTGCAACCTCATTCGCTGCTTCGATTTGGTAACTACTCATCTCCATCACAATCCAATCAGGTTTGGGTTGTGATGGATCCATGCATCGCAGCGCCAACTCTGCAGCCGAATGACCAACATTTCCTGCCATAGGAGCTTCAAGTCCAGCTTGATTGAGAACGTGGTGCAGTAGGTGCGTCACGGTGGTTTTCCCGTTTGTTCCGGTGATTCCAATCCAAGGACAATCACGTAGCGCTTCCCAGGCAACGGCCATTTCCCCTCTCACGGTGACACCTTGATGCCGCAATTTCATCAGTGTGGGATGGTCCCAGGGAATTCCTGGGCTGATGACGACTTGCTCAATTTGATCAATCCAGGGTTTGAAACTGGATAGTTCAAGGGGACATCCAAGTGCGACCTCAATTCCTTGATCTCTGAGAGATTGCGCCTTAGTTTGTTGTAAAGAGCCTGCATCCTGCTCAAGTACAACTACTTGATGTCCCTGAGTATGAAGAAGGCGCGCAGCTCCGATCCCAGAGCGACCTAGCCCCACGATAAGGCTGCATGCCATTGGCCAACTCCTATCCCTAAGGGGAAGTGGGCGATACTGGAATCGAACCAGTGACCCCTACCGTGTCAAGGTAGTGCTCTACCTCTGAGCTAATCGCCCCAGCTCTCAAGTGCGTTTTTGAGATGAGTGGTTGTTGCTTTGCATCAACCAGATGATGAAGTTAGCAGCTGGAGTGCCTCTTGAATTCAGTCCCTTCATTGGCGGAGGATGTCCACGCGCCACCGCTCACGTTTGGTGAGCTCGATGTTCATGACTTCGATGCTTCCTCTTTCCTGAAGCTGCAAGCGATCTCCAACTTTTAAATCTCGACTTGCCTGTCGAACAAGCTCCCAATTCAGCCGTAAGCGTCCTTCCTTGATTTGTTTCACCACCTTTGATCTTGATATCCCGAATCCTGCTGAAGCGATTGCATCAAGGCGGCAAGAGGCTTCAACGCTGGTGAACCTGCGAGCTGCTCTCTGAATAGGCCATTGCAGAGCATCCAGGTCCATGGTTTCGCAGACGATGACTACTTCACGAACATTTCCCCTTTTTCCCTGAAGCTGAGCTGCTGCTTCTGGCGTGCAAATGGCCTGAGCCCCTCTGTCCCCACGAATCCATAAATCGCCGAGGCTCTCGCCGAGGACCCCGATTTGTTCCAATGCTTGACGCATTTCATCAGGAGACGTCGGGTCAAAAAGGAAGTTTCCCTCCACGTTGAGACCAGCCAAGGGGCAAGTGGGTTCAGGTTCGGTGGATTCTGCGTGCTGTATCAGCAACCTTTTCCTTTCTGCTCCTGGATAGCCGCCATGACGGCTGATCTGCAGTTCCGCCAATGTTTCGAGGTGGCTGACGTCCTCCAGTGTTAAGGCTGTCAGGAAAGGGCTCCATTGCGGTTGCCAGGTCCGCAGGACGTCTTCCGCGATATCAATTAATGCGGTCATGATTTTGAGAGACCTGCATGACCGAAGCAGATCGTCGCGGGGGAGGCTCATAATTCGCTGAGGCGAACGACCTGCTGGGGTCGAGCCTTTTGAACGGTTTGCCAAGGCAACTCCATCCCTGGCCTGGTTTCCAGAAGGAGTAGCCAGCAGCCCTCCAAGTGACGATTCCGAAGAATTCTGACTCCGTCTTCATTCTCAGACGGCACGCTGGCAGCGGCTGCGTAGCTACCCATCAGACCTGACCCCATGCCCAGAAGGCCTCCAATGAAAGCTGCACCCCATGGTCCAAAGCTTGCAAATGTCTCGAGAGTGGTGATTTGGGTGAATGTGCTGCCTGCGAAGAATCCGAATGGCATTAACCAGCGCGCCATTGACTTTTGACGACGACGGCGAGCTAGGCCAGGGTTGAGAAGTTCGACATCGTCCAACGCTTCTGCGGGGAGATCAGGCTCCAAGGAGGTTTTGTCCTTCTGGGGAATGAATCTTTGTTCGCTCGCCGGGGCCACTAAGGCCACGCGAAGCAATGGAGTGCCCGCTTCTTGGAGCGCTAAGCGAAGACGGTCGGCAGCAGTGCGCTCATTCAGAACTAGAACGCATACGGGCATGAAAAAGGAGCGGTCGAGTCTTCATTCTCTCTTGGAACTGTTTGGGCTGGCAGACAGTTAAAAGAGAATCTTCAGACTGATCTCTAAAGTCAGAAGTGGCTCTCTTCCGCCACTGGATGACAAAAGTTCTTGTATCAGACCCCATTGATCAGGCGGGGCTCGACATCCTTGGCCAAGTTGCGAAGGTCGATCAGCGCATCGGGCTGACACCGGAAGAGCTGAAATCAACCATCGGCGACTACGACGCCTTGATGATTCGCTCGGGGACCCAGGTCACAGCGGATGTCATTGAGGCTGCTGGTCGTTTGCGAATTATCGGCCGTGCGGGTGTGGGTGTCGACAATGTTGACGTGCCTGCCGCCACGCAACGTGGCGTGTTGGTGGTCAATTCGCCCGAAGGCAACACGATTGCAGCTGCCGAGCATGCACTCGCAATGTTGCTATCGGTTTCTCGTCACGTTCCACAAGCTCATGGTTCGATGCGGTCGGGCGCATGGGATCGCAAAAAATATGTGGGGAATGAGCTCTACAAAAAGATTCTTGGTGTGGTGGGGTTAGGCAAAATCGGGTCACACGTCGCCCGCGTAGCGAAAGCGATGGGGATGGAAGTAATCGCGTTTGATCCGTTTATTTCTGCAGAACGTGCTCAGCAAATGCAGGTTCGGCTTACCACCCTCGAAGCATTGTTTCAGCAGGCTGACTACATCACTCTGCACATTCCACGAACCCCAGATACAGAAAATCTCGTGAATGCAGAGCTGTTGCGCACGATGAAAAGTACGGCACGGATTGTGAATTGTGCTCGCGGAGGAATTGTTGATGAATCGGCGATTGCAGAAGCGATTGAGTCAGGTGTGATCGCTGGAGCCGGACTTGATGTGTTTGCCTCTGAGCCTTTGGCTCAGGATTCCCCCCTGCGGGCGGTGGAACGAGGACTTGTACTCACTCCGCATCTTGGTGCCTCCACTGAAGAGGCTCAAGAAAATGTGGCGGTTGACGTAGCAGAACAAATTCGTGATGTCTTGCTGGGCCTGCCAGCCCGTAGTGCTGTGAATATTCCTGGGCTTAGTGCTGAGATCATGGAGCGACTGAAGCCCCACCTTCAGCTGGCGGAAACTCTTGGTTTGTTAGTGAGCCAACTCAGTGGTGGACAAGTTCAGGAGTTGGAGGTTCGCCTGCAAGGTGAATTCGCCAGCCACCCCTCACAACCTCTCGTTGTGGCCGCTCTCAAGGGGCTACTGAGTAGTGCGCTTGGGGATCGAATCAACTACGTCAATGCATCATTGGAGGCCAAGGGCCGTGGCATTCATGTCTTGGAGGTCAAGGACGATGCCAGCCGAGATTTTGCTGGAGGGTCGCTGCAACTCACCACTCGCGGTGGTCTAGGAGGACATAGCGTCACTGGTGCAGTCTTCGCAGATGGTGATTTGCGCGTGACCAGCATTGATGAATTTCCAGTGAATGTTCCGCCCAGCCGTCACATGCTCTTCACCAGGCATAGAGACATGCCAGGCATCATTGGCCATCTCGGCTCTCTTCTCGGAGAGCACAACGTCAACATCGCTTCAATGCAGGTTGGGCGTCGCATCGTGCGTGGTGATGCGGTGATGGTTCTCAGCATTGATGACCCGATTCCACCTGCTTTGTTGGCCACTATTCACAGTATTAACGGCATTCAGGAAGCTCACCCCGTCACCTTGTGATGTGGTGGCGACTATCCCTTCCACTGCATCCTGTTCTTGAGGAATCACTCCTTTGGAAATTGGAGTCTCTTGGGCTACATCGGTTGGCTGTGCAACATGCCCCAGAGTCTCCTGATCAGCGGATGTTGCTGGCCTGGCTACCGGCCTCCGAGTGGCCCAAAGACCAGCGTGATCAATTACTGAATAGCCTTCGCCCAATGGCTGAAACGTTTGGGCTTGAGTTGGCGCAGCCCATCTGGGAGGAGTTAGCAGAAGAGGATTGGAGCCTTAGTTGGAAAAAGCACTGGCAGCCCGATCCTGTTGGTGAGCGCTTGTTGATCCTTCCAGCCTGGCTTGATGTTCCCAAAGAACACCAATATCGCCTCATTTTAAAGATGGACCCTGGCAGCGCTTTTGGAACAGGGAGTCATCCCACTACAAGATTGTGCCTTGAGGCTCTTGAGGCGATGTCACTACGCGATCAGACAGTGGCTGATCTTGGTTGCGGCAGTGGAATCCTGGGATTGGCTGCAGTGGCCTTAGGTGCTCGTGAGGTGCTTGCTGCTGACACCGACTCCCTTGCGGTTCGAGCTACGACAGACAACGCCTTACTCAATGGTCTTGAGGCAGAGCAACTCCGTGTCAGCTATGGATCTATCGACAAGATTGAGAGCATGTTGGATGGAGAGGCAGTGGATTTGCTCCTGTGCAATATCCTTGCTCCGGTGATTGAAGCTTTGGCACCACAGTTCGCTTCTGTGTTGAAGTCAACAGGCCGTGGACTCCTCAGTGGACTCCTCGTGGATCAGGCGCATCGGCTCATTCAGGTATTGGCTGAATACGGTTGGCGTGCAAGGCCAATTGCGGAACAGGGCCGATGGGGACTCTTAGAAATCAAGAGCCTTCCGCGATAAGTCCCTCTTATGTATGCCCCGTCTTTGATTGGGCTTGGGAGGAATACTCTGATCAATCACGTATCAAGGCGTCTGTCCGATGTAGAAGTATTCGGTCCTGCAGATCCAGATCAACTCGATCTCTGCGCATTACATCCATCCATGGCTTCTTATAAGGTCACCCTGGTCAGCGAGAGCGAAGGCCTCAACCAGACCATCGAAGTTCCTGACGATCAGTACATCCTTGATGCTGCTGAAGAGCAGGGTATTGATTTGCCTTACTCCTGTCGTGCAGGCGCCTGCTCCACCTGTGCAGGCAAAATCACTTCCGGCACCGTTGATCAGTCTGACCAGAGTTTTTTAGACGACGATCAGATCGAAGCTGGTTTCGTCCTGACCTGTGTGGCCTATCCCACCTCAGATTGCACCATCAAAACTCATGCTGAAGAAGAGCTGTATTGAGCCCTTCAGCTTCAGCTGAATTCGCTTCCTTTGAGCTTTTTTTCGTGCCATCCCTAGGGATGGCTTTTTAATGTGAGGGCGGAAGTAAGTCTTCGATCATCCCTTTGACACCTCTTCCTGCTCTCCGTTCTGATGTACAAGCACTGCTGGAGCATGGCACGGTGCATGCCAGTCCAGGCGGTCAGTACAGCTATCGGGTGATTGGTCCCTGTTGCCGTTTGTTCGATCGTGAAGAGCTGCCCTGGCCTTGTTGCCGTTTGGCTTGGCGTAGCAAGGAGCCGAGCTGGCGTCGCGTTGGTCGAAGGTTTGTGCCAGACCTCGCGTCCCGGCGCTGCCCCTCCTACTCGGTTGAGCTGCTCCAGCCTGGTTCAAGGCCCACACCCACGCTCTTGACGCTGTTCTCGACGCGCCTGACCCCAGAGCTGCAAGAGTGGTGGTACAGCCGACTTCCTAGATCCATGGTTGTGGTGAATGACGCTCCCCCTAAACAGGCCTCTGATGATGAGAAGCCATAGAAAGCTCTTCTTTCTTTACAAGGACTTTTTATCATTTATTTAATGTAGTCAGATCAATAGGATTTACCTGATCAATCGCAATTGACAATGAAATTGATTTTTAGTAATTCTTTGAATGCGCTAATGCAATAAGCCTTGAGAGCTAAATGATATTCAATTTTGCCATCGGTTGATAGCAGGTAGCAGAATCGCTCAAGTCCTGATAGGCCTTGAGAGGCAGGATTAAAATGCTTTTGGGCTGAAACGAAAAGTCTAGATTTCTGAAAGAGGGTTTACACCATTGAGAGTCATTATTTGTTAGCAATAAGCTCTTCAGTGATGGTTAGATTAAGATCTGAATGCTGAGTTCTGAGATTGATTAATTCTTGGTATTCCTCAGATTCATAAGCAGTGATAGCGGCCTCTTTCGAGTCGAATTCAACAATGATATTTACTGGTCCTGGAGCCCCTTCACGTACATCGCACTGAAGATCGCGTACGACTAAGCGAGCGCCAACGGTTGGAAGCCAAGAAGTGAATTTACTGATGTATGGCACCATTCCTAGAGGAGTATGAATGGTGCCGCTAAGTACCCAGTAGCCTTTCGCCATGAATTTAGAGCTATGAATTGAATGGCTTGTAATAATTTTACCAGCTCACTGCATCTGCATTTTACTTCGCGACCACTAAAGATTTTCTTTAATTGTGCAAGGAATTAGACTTTTTAGTCTTCTATAAAACTCGTTGGGGTTTTGCCTGAAAATACTTTTTAAGTTTTATCGTTGACAGAATGAGGAGTCTAGGGAGCTTCTCAGCTGATAGAATTCCTTGGGGTTTATATTGATTCCCTCTCATTCCTGATGAATGCTTATCCAAAAGTCATTGTTTCTTAGAGTTTGAAATGTCCTGGCTATTTTGAGCCAGGAATTGTTTTGTTAATGACCGCTCATGAGGACAAAGCGCTGAATGCAACCGTTAGAGCGATCCGACTAACTTCTATAAGGCCAGCAATTGTTATTACAGTGGCTGACTTCCTCATCCACGCTGGAGGAGTCTCACTTTTCAGAATTAAATTCATTCCTCTGAAACTTAGTTTTGCTCCGTGCGGGAAGACAATGCTGTCTGCTTGACCTGTTTTCAAGCTTTGACTCAACTTCGAGTGCATTCCGATGGCTTTGTCGCTATAAGCGTAACCAAGGGAAATAGCGGCAGTTCGGTTAAAAGCTGATTGAGCTGAGCCTGCTTGCGAGAGCCAAGATCTCATATAGGGAACTGTATGTCGTCCAAATATTTCAGAATATTCAGCTGAGTCAAGCATAGAGTCAATAACAGCATTGTGCCCTTTTGATGCTTGGATTTCAATGTATTTTGCTATTTCGCATTGATCATGAGGAGTGCGACCTAAAATATGTTTGAAGTCTAATTCAATGGTTCTTTCTGGTGAGCATTGGTCGTAGAAATTTTTCTTGTAGAAATCAGATTTTGCGAGGCCCCTTACAAATTCTTGAACCTCAATGCGCCCATCTCGTAGCTGAGCTTCAAGAGAAGCAGATCGCTCATTCTCCATCACATGTGCATTGCCATAGACATGTTTATAAGCAGCACTGAGAGCATTTTCTAAGGCCTCTTCTGAAAGATCTTGATATTCATCGAAAGTGACTTTGGTTCCGCACTCATGGTGAAGGCGAGGACCACCCGCTATCTTCATTCCTTCGCAATGTCTCCGCTTGAATTCGCTATTACTTAGTGCTGCTGTTGATGGCAAGGATGTGTAACGAGCCGCTTTAAATGCGGTCTTGGAATTGGCTTCACGTTCTCCGCCAAACCTTCTAATTAATGAAACGGAGGACAGCATTGTTTAAGGGCTCCAAGTTTATTTGGATTAAATTTATCTTGAGACGTTGAAGTTTATGGCGAATTAATTTAAATTTTTTTGTTTCGCAAAGTGTCATCATTATAGTTTAAATAAATTCATTTATGTTTGCTGTTGCGCTGTTTGCTTTTTCCGAATGAGATAGAGATGGGATGGTTTGGTCTTGAGAATTTTCATAAAATTCTTCATAAAAAAGGTCTCAGGATTTCCTGAGACCTTCTGGCTCAACCTTTGAGTGCTGACTCTCTAATCAGAAGATTAGAAATAGATCTTGCCACCACCCCATTCGACCCCTAGGACCTTGGGCGCCACAAGAATGTATCCAGACATGAGACGAAGGTCTTCATCGGTGAGATCGCGCATGGCGGGATATAGATCGCGACTGCGCATGCTGGGATGTAGGTCGGCGATGCTGTATTCCCCGTCATAAGACGTGGGGTCTTGGAGGTAATCCACAAGCGAAGCAACGTTGTCTCGAGCAGGAGTTGCAAGAGCAAGCGTTTCAGTATCTAGGCCCACGTTCTGGTTGGTTTTAGTGATGCCGCCGGCGTGGCACGTGCCGCAACTTACGTTAAACACCTTGCGACCAGTCTTGATCTCCTGCTCGCTGAAGGTGAGCAGGGCTCCATCGCCGTCAGCTGGCACCGTGAGAATCTCGGCATCCCACTGGGCGGCCTGAACGGGGGAAATGATCAACAGTCCAAGCAGCACTGGCAGTGCGATGAGCAGTCGATTCAAGGATCGATGCATTGTGGAAAAAAAAGAGGCCATGAAAGATGTCAGAGACTGACGTAGACAGCGCACCAAGTCCTTGTATCACGGGGTGGGATGCGGATGAGGCCCTATTGGGTCGACTGATCACGAACTGTTGCAGCACGCGCCTCACTCTCATGGGGCATTGACGACCAAATTAAGGAAATCCTTGGCCAAGATTGTGTTTGGGAAAATGGCACGAGCCTCGGCAAGTAAATCGTCTGCGGTTACTGCGTTCCCAGGGGCATAGCGAGGGCTGAGGTGGGTCAGAGCGAGTTGTTTAACGCCGGCCTCAGCAGCCGTTTGAGCGGCCATCGTGCTCGTGGAATGTTGCCTTTTGAAGGCCATGTCAGCTTCGGCGTGGGAAAAGGTCGATTCATGGATCAGCAGATCGGCTCCTTGCGCTAATTGCACCGCTGCTTCGCAAAAAACGGTGTCGGTGCAATACACGACGCTCACGCCGGGTTGCACTGGTCCACACAACGAGCGGCCATCAATGGTTCGGCCGTCTTCCAGGGTGACCAATTCTCCGCGTTTCAATGCGGCATACACAGGCCCCGGGGGAATCTGGAGTTGTCTGGCTTTGACAATGTCAAAGCGGCCAGCTCTTGGTTTTTGTTCGACCCGATAGGCGTAGGCCGGAACGCGATGGTTGAGAGGGGCTGCTGTCACGGTCAGATCCTCGTCTTCAAACACAACAGTTCGCTGTTCGGCTGCTTCACGCACCCGATGGATGGCGAGGGGGTAACCGATGCGGGTCGAGCTCGTGCGCAGAACCCCTTGGAGGTAGGAATCCAGGGGGTCAGGGCCGTACAAGTCCACCCCATTGCTAGTTCCGCCCAGTCCCAGGCTTGCCAACATGCCCGGGAGTCCGAAGACATGATCGCCGTGCATATGGGTGATGAACACCCTTCTCAGTTGGGAGAGACGTAAATCGCTACGTAAAAACTGATGCTGGGTTCCTTCCCCGCAATCGAACAACCACAGTTCTGATCGCTGCGGCAAACGGAGTGCCACAGCAGAAACATTGCGGCCTCGAGTCGGCACGCCCGAACTGGTTCCAAGAAAGGTGACCTGCACGTCTCAACGCGCTAAGTCAGCAAATCTGCCACGGGACCTAGCCGCTCCCGATTCATCAAGTCACACTGAGCCTCCTGGTTTTGGCTCGCAGTGCTCACTCGTACGTCAGCGTCTTGTCCTGTGCTGACTGTTGCCTTGAGGATGTCGTTGGCTGTGGGTGCTGTCAGCTTTGAGCATCGTGCTGTACACGCACTACAGGAGCCCTCTATGAGAGTGTTGCTCTCGCAAGCGTCAGTGGTTCGTCTTCGGGCTGACGGAGATCAGACATTTCTTGTGCGCGGTCTTGGTCGCGGTGATCAACGCATGCGCTCCATGGAAGTGAGCCTGCGAGATGGGCATTTGATGGTTAGCGGTCAAATGAGCAATGGCTCTTCACACCGCATCTCAGCGCGCTCCGCCATCGAGGTACAGAGTGACAACCCCCGTGGCATCTGGCTTGGCCCTCGCCGCTATCGCGGCAGGTTGCAGCTTCTAGTTCGTGGTGGCCAGGTGCAGGTTGTGAATCACCTTGGAATCGAAACTTATTTAGCCAGTGTTGTGGGGAGTGAAATGCCTCACAAATGGCCCTTGCCGGCATTGCAAGCCCAGGCTGTAGCTGCTCGTACGTACGCCCTGCGCCAACGGGGTAAGTCTGGAGATTTCGATGTGAAAGCCACCGTGGCTAGTCAGGTGTATCGCGGAGTTGAATCCGAAACTCCCAATACCCTCAAAGCCGTGGAAAGCACTCGCTCTTTAGTGCTTGTGCATGGTGGCCGGCTTATTAACGCAGTTTTTCATAGCAGCTCCGGAGGGGCGACAGAGCCCAGTGGAGAGGTTTGGCGCAATCAACTTCCTTACTTAATCAGTGTTGCGGATCACGATCAGCACAGTCCTGTTCACCGTTGGAACAAACGGTTCGATGATGATGAGTTGCGCGATCTTTTTCGAGAAACCGGAGGGGTAAAGCGCTTGCAAGTGCTCAAAACCAGTTCAACCGGTCGTGTAAGAACAGCTCGTGTGTTGGGTCCTCGTGGTTCTTTGTTGCTGACCGGAAGAGAGCTTCGTCAGCGTCTTGGACTCAAAAGCACGATGGTTCGATTTGAACTGGTCAATCGCTCTACGAATTCATCCGGTGACCAATCCGTTGATCGTTTCACTCAAGTTGCTCCTCCTCTGATCGGTCTTTGGCAAGACTCCGCTAACGGTCCTTTGCAAAAGAACATCGCCTTTGATCTACCGATGTCCCCTTCACCTCCACCCCCTCCACCATTGCCCCGTGTCAACCAGTCAAATGCTGGCGTAAGGGTGGGTGAGTTGGTGCTTGAAGCTCGTGGACAAGGGTTCGGACACGGTGTCGGGATGAGTCAGTGGGGAGCTCACGGTCTAGCTCTTCAAGGTGCTGATTTTCGTCAGATTCTTTTGCATTACTACCGTGGTGCAGAGATTCGCCCTTATCGCTCCAGCGATGACCCAGCTGTGGCGCTTCGGCGCCATTCAGAGTCAGCCTGGTGGGGTTGATTTAATGGCATTGCTTCGTGCTCATGATCCCAGACACGATCACCATCGTGCGCAGGCTCAACCCCGAGCAGCTCATGGAGGCTGTGGTTGATCACCTTGAGCATCGGTTGCTGAACTCAATTGAGCAGATGGATTTCTGCCCCTTGGGTCTGGCAACAGGAAGGACCATGGAGCCTCTCTATGCCGCATTGGTGGCTCGTTTGTCTGCCTGGCCTGGCGATCGTTTGCAGCTCTTGCGTCAGCGTTGGCTCAGTTTCAACCTGGATGAATATGTGGGTTTACCTCCAGAGCACCCCCGCTCCTTTTGTTCATTTATGGGACGTCATCTGGCGCGGCCTCTAGGACTTGATCCATCTCAGTTGTTGTTGCCAGATGGAGCTTCTGAAGACCCTGCAGGGGCTGCCGCGCGTTATGCAGCTGCTGTCAGCGCCGCTGGGGGTATCGGCATGCAGCTCTTGGGATTGGGAAGTAATGGCCATGTGGGATTCAATGAACCCCCGTGTGTTTCTGAAGTGCGTTGTCGTGTGGTCACACTCAGTGCAACCACAAGGAAACAAAACGCTCCTGCTTTCGAGGGGAGTCCAAATCTGGTACCGCTGGAGGCGATCACCCTTGGTCTCTACGAGATCTTGGCGGCAAATGAAATTCACCTCATCGTGACGGGCGCGAGCAAATCTGGGATCCTTCGTAAGACCTTGGATCGTGATGGTGATCCCAACGTTCCTGCCAGCTGGCTACTTCGTCACCCAAGACTCTGGTTATGGGTAGACGATGCAGCACTGGGCGAGGAAGGGCCTTGAACAATTGGCGATTTTGGATTGATCGAGGCGGAACATTCACAGATTTAGTTGGCATGGGGCCAGGAGGTCAGCTTGTGGTTCGCAAGGTGCTCTCAAAGCAATCCAGTGATCCTGCTGACCCCGCTGTTCGTGCCATCAGGGAAGAATTGCGTTTGCCTGTTCAAATGCCGATCCCGCGGGGCTTGATCCGCGAGGTTCGCTTGGGCACCACGGTTGCGACAAATGCCTTGCTTGAGGGGGCTGGGGCCCCGGTTCTATTGGTGACTAATCAGGGCTTGGCCGATTTGCTTTTGATTGGTGATCAGCATCGTCCTGATCTGTTCGCACTGGAGATTCAAGCCCCTCAATCTCTGGCTGCTGTGATTGTCGAATCGGCTGGGCGTTTGAACGCCGATGGGGAGGAAGTGGAACCCCTCCGCCTCGATGCTGAGCTTGCGGAGAAGCTGAGTGCTTATCAACGTTCCGGAATCAGCGCTTGTGCCATTGCCTTAATGCATTCGTGGCGGGAGCCGCGCCATGAGTTGCTATTGGCTGATCTGGCGAGAGCGATCGGTTTCCCCACGGTGGTTTGTTCCCATCAGGTCAGTCCTTTGCCGCGGTTGGTAGCCCGTGCTCAGACCACTGTCGTTGAAGCCGCAGTGGAACAGCTGTTATTTGGTTATCTCGAACAAGTGCAAGAGGCTCTTGGAGGAGAGACAAGGCTGCGAGTCATGACCTCGAGCGGTTCCTTGCAATGTCCTCAGCAGCTTCTGGCAAAGGACACGATTCTCTCAGGGCCTGCGGGCGGAATGATTGGGGCCGTTGCTGCAGCCGAGAATGCTGGTTTTGGAGATCAGGCCCTGGTGGGGTTGGACATGGGAGGCACCAGCACCGATGTCTTCTGTTTGCCAGCGGGTGCTTCCGACCGCGACTGGGAGCGCAGTTCTGACACCAAAATTGCAGGGCTTGAACTATCTGCGGCACGACTTCCAATCCATACCGTCGCCGCGGGAGGAGGCTCGATTATTCGCAGTGATGGTGATCGTTTGCAGGTGGGTCCCCGCTCTGCTGGATCTGACCCTGGTCCTGCTTCTTACCGACGAGGTGGCCCTTTAACGATCACAGACGCCCATTTTTTTCTTGGTCGTCTGCAGGTGGAGGCATTTCCGTCTGTTTTCGGCCCCACTGCGGATATGAGTCCAGATCTAGAGGTTGTGCGAGAGCGCTTTCAAGAGCTTGCTTGCCAACTGGGTTGCGAGCCTGAGTCGCTTGCTGAGGGGGCTCTTGACTTAGCGGTAGAAACGATGGCTGGTGCCATCAAGCAGGTTTCTTTGTTCCGGGGTCACGATATCCGTGGTGGGGTGCTTGTGGCCTATGGCGGCGCGGCTGGCCAATTGGCTTGCCGAGTCGCAGGTGAGCTCGGCCTCCGCGAAGTTCTGATCCATCCACTCGCTGGCGTGTTGTCGGCCTTTGGGTTAGGTCAGGCACGCCTGCGCGAATGGCGACAGATCGTTGTGAGGCGTGCTCTCGAGACGGATTCGTTGGTGACTGTTTCTGGACTCATTCGTCAGGAGTTGACTTCCGCAGAGGAGCAACTGCAGGCAACAGGGGCAGCTAGTGCGTCTCAATTTGATCACCGTATTCGGCTTGAACTTCGGGATGTTTCCTCCGAGCAGGGATTACTGATCTCGATCGCGGAGAACGTTTTGACATTGCAGATCTCGCAGTTGGAAAAGGATTTTGATCGAGCTCACTTGCAGCGCTTCGGCTATGAGCCAACCCGTACTTCACCCTTGATTCTGGAGCGGTTGGAAGTTGAGGTGATCGCTGTTCCATCGCTTAGCCAGGACAAAACTCCCTTAGCACCAGCCTCGTTGCCGATATCTGGAGTTTTCAACAAAACGGTCAATATTCACTGGCCTGGGCAGGGTTGGAAGAACGTTCCATTGATGCAGCGCCATGAGCTTGCAACGCATCAACGTCTTCAAGGGCCAGCCTTAATCATTGATGCAACGGGCTGCACCGTGCTCGAGCCAGGGTGGTCAGCTAAGTGCAATGAAAGTGGATGTTTGTTGCTGAGTAGTGCTGAGCTCCCCGCTCAGATGTCAGCGCGGGAAAAGGTCGTTGATGGTCCAGATCCGGTGGACCTGAGCTTGTTTCATCACCGCTTCATGGTGATTGCTGAACAGATGGGAGAGCGGCTTAAGCAGTCCAGTCGCTCTATCAATATTCGCGAGCGAATGGATTTTTCTTGCGCTTTGTTCGATCACAAGGGTGGGCTTGTCGCTAACGCTCCCCATATTCCGGTTCATTTGGGCTCAATGGGTGAGTCTGTGGTTGATCTGCTTTTCCAGATTCAGCATGGTGAGCGCCCGTCGCTACAACCGGGTGAAACAGTTCTCAGCAACGATCCTTATCACGGGGGCACTCATCTGCCAGACATCACGGCCATTACACCTGTGTTTGGAGAGGGAGATTGTCCTAGCTATTACGTTGCCTGCCGCGGACATCACGCTGATGTCGGAGGGTTAACGCCTGGGTCAATGCCCCCCTTCAGTCGAACGATCGATGATGAAGGACTTCTTTTGCGCAACTGGTCACTTCTGCGCGGGGGCATTCTGAATCGGAAAGAGTGGGACAAAATTTTGACTGCGCAGCGACAGCCACCGCGCGCACCAGATGTTCTTTGGGCGGATTTGCAAGCTCAAGTGGCTGCTAATCGCCTCGGAGTTGATCAACTCGAACGGCTAATGGTTTGTGAAGGATCTTGTCGCGTGAATAGCTATATGCGTTTTGTTCAAGACCATGCGGCAGAAGTAGTGAGGCGTGTGATCAGTCGTTTGGCCGATCAGCACTTCAGAGTGGAGCTAGACCATGGCGCTCACTTGGCGTTAGCTGTGCATGTTGATCACAAGGCGCGTACCGCTTGCTTGGACTTCTCAGGTACTAGCCCCCAGGGTGCGCACAATTTTCATGCTCCGTTGGCAGTCACCAAAGCTGCTGTGTTGTACGTTTTGCGTTGTTTGGTAGACGAATCGATACCACTAAATGCGGGCTGTTTTGAGCCATTAACGCTGATCGTCCCGAAGGGATCTCTACTCAATCCAATACCACCAGCTGCAGTTGTGGCGGGCAATGTGGAGACCTCGCAGGCGCTATGCAATCTTTTATTTGCAGCAATGGGTGTGATGGCGGCTGCTCAGGGAACGATGAACAATCTCACTTTTGGGGATGAACGCTCTCAGTACTACGAAACAATCACTGGTGGTGGAGGAGCTGGTCAGGGTTTTAACGGATCAACCGCAGTTCAGACCCACATGACTAATTCCAAACTTACGGATCCAGAAATCCTTGAACAGCGCTTCCCTGTGCGCTTGGAACGCTTTCAACTGCGCCGGGGAAGTGGAGGCAGAGGTCGCTGGGTTGGTGGTGATGGGCTTGAGCGTCAGATTCGTTTTCTTGCCCCCATGACGGTGGCTCTGTTGTCTGGATCTCGACGGATTGCGCCGTTTGGTTTGGCTGGTGGAGAGGCAGGCTCCCTTGGAGTGACTTGGTTGAGTAAAGCTGGAGGTGCTTGGCAGAAAAAACCTGCTTGTTTTGAGGAGAGTGTCCAGATAGGCGACCGACTTTGGATTGCAACTCCTGGAGGCGGTGGGTGGGGCCATGCAGAAAAAAGCACATAGAATTTATATTTTGTCGATCCAGTGTTGAAAATATCAATGCTTCCGAAGATTGATCATCGACGGCTTATGTAAGCTTGTTTGAATGCATAGAAATGTTCTAAAGGGGGGAAGGTGGATCGCTGACATTTTGACTAGTGAATTGAATCAGGTGCAAATTGTATGCATCTGTAGCATAATAAATAATGCTTTGCTTGAAACTGTTAGATGACCCCAGCTCTATTTGATAAGTCAACCTTTTAATTAACGGCATAACTATTTAGGGTAAAATTAAGTGTCGATACACAAGAGTTTGAAATTATAAAAAATCATGGTCATCAGATTCCTCGTTCTGTCCTGCCTGAATAAAAAGTGCACTCAAGAAGGGAATGATGCAAAGACCAACAAAGATTTCCATCGATGATTTTTCAATACAAAGTAATACTTGCTCAATCAATTCATTCGGCATGTATTAAGCGTTACTCTAAATTTTAATTTTGGTAAAATCTGATGCATTATGACTGGAATGAGTATAATTACTTTTAAGTTCCCGCTCCTGTAATAATTTAGTGCTGTCAAGTAAAAAGACATTCTGCTCGAATCTTGAAAAAATCCCGCTTCATTTGTTTTCGATATCTATTTCTGAAGAAAACTAAAAATAAAAGTATTTTAGTTATTTATCAGTAAACGAAAGAGAGTTGATTGAGGAAGATCTGATTAAAATAAAGTAGAGCTTAATTTAAAAAGATTTAATTCTTCTATTGCTGGCATGCTATAAGTTTCCAAAGCATTAAAATATGTATAAAAATAATTAATTAATTAAAGATTTTTTGCAAAACAGAATTGAGGGTTGTTTGAGATTATTGGATAAATATTATTAAGCTTGATTGAATTAAGCTATGCTTTCCATCCAAACATCATTTGAGTTCGAAAAAGTGAGATTCTTGTGAAAGTTATTATGCCAGTGAATGTAGAGCTGTTCGAAATCATCACTCCAAAGATCAGGCACAGCAAGATCGGACGAAAAGTAATTGTCTTGAATCGAAGATTTATATAGGATAGATAAAGCAACCCAAAACGGTTCACTATTATCAGACATACGTAGCATAACATCCTGCTTTTCACCATTAACTATAAAATTAGGGATCATGTAAAATTTGCCGACTCGCCTCTTTGATCTAATGATATGTCCTTGTTTAACGAGATGGTTGAAAATCGCTAATTGACCACCGTTTTTCTCCAATTTCTTGAAGGCACTGATAGCTTTTTTTGCAGCACGTTCGTATCTTTGCTTAGCCAAATATCTAACAATGACAGACCGTCTCGAATACGCAATAACAAGAAAAACGATTAAAACAATAATCTCGAATTCCAATAAAAACATTAAATTCCTTTGTTTTTAGTACTATACATCTTAGATCAGAAGCTGACTTTGTCAAATGATTGATTGCGTTGCAATAATTGATAATCAAGAGAATGTACCAATGCTAAAGTCTTTTGGTGGGTAACGTTTGCATCAATATCAGAAATAAAATGTTACTTGCATGAATTGTTAGTTTGTTTATAATTAATGTGTGTTTGTCTTGCTGGTATCGAAATAGCTTACCGCTCTTCTTTCAATTATCATTCGCAATTAATGCCCAATCTCGAATTCCTCGCTATTTCAAAATGACTACACAATTGACATTAAGTGATTTAGATGTATCAGATGGTACAGCAATGGTTGTCGATGTTGTCAGTGATGGCTCTCAAATTGGAGATGGATTTAGGGATCGACTGATCGCAATGGGTTTACGCAAAGGCAAAACAGTCAAAGTATTGCGTAAAGCTCCTGCAGGAGATCCCTATCAGGTCCGAGTAGGCAGTACAACAGAAATTGCAATTCGCAAGACAGAAGCAAAACTAGTTTTAATTTCTAAATCTTAATTTCTACAACAGATCACTTCTCTCAAATTTAAATTCATGATTGTTGCAAGTTCAGCCTCGTCAGTCCAAACCAAAAACAAAATCCCTCGAATTGTCTTTATAGGTCAGCCCAACACGGGTAAGTCTACTTTTTTCAATACAGTTACCAAGTCAAACGCTGGTGTTGCGAACTGGCCGGGATTAACTGTTGATTTTATGCAAGCTAATTTGGACAATAATGGAAAAACTTATGAGTTTGTTGACCTCCCAGGAATTTATGATTTAGAAGGATTTACCGAAGATGAATTGGTCGTTCAGAAATTTTTAGAAAATTATAACTTTGATCTCATCGTTTGTGTTATTAATGCTTCTCAAATTGATAGGCAAATTTTAATGCCTCTGCAAGTGCAGAGACTAGGCCTCCCATGCGTGTTGATGTTAAACATGGCGGACGAGGTTAAACGATTTGGAGTAAAGATAAATACTAAAGAGTTGTCTGAAACTCTCAATATGCCTGTTTTTACGATCAGTGCTAAATATGGTAGTGGATGCGTTTTAGCGATACAGGGCATTTGGGACAAATTGCAAACAATCGATGATTCTTATAAATGCAGTGACATAGCAAACTTTTTCCGCTCCAATAAAGTCACTGACAATGATATGGATGAAGTGTGTAAGATAGGTGTTGAAATGCCTTCCGAAGATGTTACCACCTTCAGTAATAGATTAGATTCTATCTTATTGAATAGAGTTGTCGGCTTGCCGATATTTTTTATATCGATGCTTGCCGTTTTTCTGGCTATCTGGTTTGTGGGGATGCCCTTGCAAGATCCAGTAGGAAACTTTACTGATTGGCTTCAAGGCGCCGCTATTGAGCCTTCTCTTTCCTTTCTTCCCAAAGGTTTTAGTGACTTCATTATTAATGGTCCATATGCTGGATTCGCGGCATTACTTGGTTTTGTTCCGCTAGTCGCCTTCTTCTTTGTAGTTATGACTGCGTTAGAAGATAGTGGTTATTTATCAAGAGCTGCATACCTAATGGATGCACTCATGCGTGCTGCTGGGTTAGATGGTCGAGGATTTGTTCTTCAATTGTTTGGATTTGGATGTAATGTTCCAGCCATCATGGGCACTAGGACGATTAGATCTAAAACTCAAAGGTTGCTTTCTATTTTAATCATACCTTTTGCACTTTGCTCAGCTAGATTGCAAGTATTTGTATTTTTCTTGGGAATCATACTGCCTGGAATTGTAGGCGGATTTGCTCTTTGGTTACTTTATATTATTAGTTTCGTAGTTGCATTTGTTTTGGCCATGATATTTAATCTTAGTGGCCAGTTCAAGTCTAAGGATCCATTCGTTATTGAATTGCCTCCTTATAGAACTCCTACGTTTAAGCAGGTTGCTTTGAATGTTTGGAGTGAAATGACAACCTTTGTAAGAAATCTTGCAATATTCATGATTATCGGCACATGTATCACTTGGTACTTAACGAATTATCCAGGTGGGGCTGAAGGAATGAATACATATGCTGGACGAATTGGGACGTTCTTTCAACCATTGATGGCGCCATTAGGGATCAACCCACTTCTTACAGTCTCTTTAATTATCGGTTTCGTTGCTAAGGAAGTTCAACTAGCTGCTGTTGCAACAATGTATGGATTAGGGGAAGGAAGTGATGCTTTAAAAACAACATTGGGTGGTGTCATTACTTTCCGTCAAGGATTTAGTTACTGCCTCTTTAGCTTGCTTTATGTTCCATGTTTGACCACGGTCGCAACCATTTGGGGTGAAACTAAATCAGCTCGTTTCACTATTTTCTCGGTTACAGTATCGATGGTTGTGGCATGGGTAGTTGCATTTGGTTTCTATCAATCCTGGGGCCTAATATTTAGTTGATTGATTACCTAAGAAATCACACAGCTTTTAGTACAGAGAGTGATGTGATTTCTTAGTTCAAAATTGCATTCACTCCTGCTTCTTCATTGCGTACTTTTCATCTTTCATGAACGAACTAACTTCTGCTATTAACAATCACCTTGCTTGCGAATTTCAGGCAAGTCATACTTATCTTGCGATGTCTATTTGGCTCCGTGAAAAGGATTTAATTGGATTCTCTACATATATGGAGACTAAAAGTAATGAGGAAAGAACGCATGCATCTCGCATGATTGCTTTTCTTGTTGATAACGATGAAAAAGTCGAACTTCCTTCGATTAATGCTCCAGATTACGAATGGGATTCCTTAGAGGCATTGTTCTCTAATGTTTATTCTATGGAAAAGGAGGTGACAGCTTCTATTAATCATATTTATGGAATTGCTGAGCGCATAAATAATAGACCTGCAACCGTTATGCTTGATTGGTTTATTGATGAACAGGTTAAAGAAGAATCTGAAGCTCGTTTTATCTGCAAAAGGCTTAAATTGGCCAACACAAATACTGCAGCAATGCTTTTGCTTGACCAGCAATTCTTTGATGGTACATTCTTGGCTAATATGCAAAGTGCGTCAGGCTTTAGTCCTGCGACTGCCGCTTAACTATTTGCTTGAAGCAAGATGACTTGCTGAAATTTAAATTTTGGATGAATTTCAAAAGAAAACGCTAATCTAACAAATTTTTGATTAACGCTTTCTTTTGAAATGCTCATAATTTATATAGGTAAACTAATTTCTGAATATTTTTTAAAGGCATCCACAGCGTGATCATTGTTTATTTTTTTGCAAGTGCGTTTCATGCATATTGCATCGACGATGGAGAAGATAAATGGAAGCAAAGTCCAGAAAAATATTAAATAGATAAAGCCTCCTTTGCTATCACCAAGCCAAAATCTGTGAACTCCACACCATCCCAGGGTAAGAGCTAAAGCAATTCCAATCGTATATTCTTTATTATGCAAGCTAATATCGTTGTAAAATTCAAATTTACTCACCTGACTCATTTTTTTTGTAAGGTGCTTGTAGTCTTCGGTTTTTGCCAAAACAATTAATTAGCTTATAAACACTCTACCTAAGCCTAAGAATGCTTCAAGTATTGGCGTAACAAATGATACGATCTCGGTCGATTTCTTGTTAAATTGCGGGTGAAATGTATTGGATGGAAAAAATTAGTTTCGCCGATTCTCATTTATTCGGATAGCTGAAAGTTAGCTGAGAAATCACTGAAAACTTGAGATGGCTTCTAAAGATGATTTGAAAATTATGATTTTCTTGGATGTAGTATTTGTTGCTAGAAACT
>QCUL01000009.1 GCA_003210755.1 Synechococcus sp. AG-679-C18 | reverse complement strand
TCTATCCGCGTGTTCACCCGAAGCGTGGCGTGAATCCTCGGCACACCCTCGGCATGAAGACGTTCATGACAGCGCTTCACGCAAGCAAATACATCATCCCAATTTCCCTCAATCGCTGTTCCATTTGGCCCGAGCTCAAACTCAAGCCCCGCCTCTTTGATCAGCTCATGGCAAATAGCCACCCAAGGCGAGAGCGAGCCCTCAAGCCCAACAGGCACTACACAAAGATCAATGCTTACCTTCATTAAAAGAGCTCAATGCACTGAAAATGGCTCTCCGCCATCACGAAGACAGACCTGCGGGTAGCCAATTGTTCTCCAGGCACCGCAACTCGTTTGCACCTCTAAGCCGATCCCACGCTGCTCAATGGATAAATCACGGCCTTGACCAGAGCACCAGCGCTGAGCTGCCGCCTCTGCGGCATCTATGGACTCATAGGGAGCATCTAAAACTGGGTGAGGACTGCCATCCAAGGCGACCAGTCTGTATGTGGATCCAACAAGCTTCGGCAATGTCCCAATCACGCAACTGTCCCTAGTCTTCCACCTAAAAGCAAAACCCGGCAGGGCAAAAGCAGGAAGACAGCCGAAACGTCACGATGAGCTACCCCCAACTCCAAGTCGCATTTGAACAGCTGATGGCTCGCGCACCATCAGCACTCTTTAAACGGGCGCGACGCCTCTACCTCGACAAATACCCTCTTGATGGTCGCAATAGCAGCGGCTTATTGCGGCTTTTCATCGCCGAAGAACGAGTTGAAGAATCGGTTGAACCAGACCCAGAAGCGACACCAAACGGAAAAATTGCTGTCATCACAATTCGCCCAACGCGCCTTGCATTGGTCCACTGCAAACAGCAAAGAGCAGCAAGTAGTCAAATGAGAAGTGACTACCTCTCCAACACTTGGGGGCTTGACCCCTTGGATTTTAAGGACGTGGAAGCTCCATGGTTCAGATCAGGCGGTCACCAGCAACAAGGGCAAGCGCCTCGGTCGTTGATCTGGATCCGTCACTCAGCATTCTCAGAAGGAGGCGAAGATGGAATATCGGAAGATCCGTTACATCTAAGACAATGAAAACCTAGGAAATCCTGTAGCGCGATTCATAGAGCTTTAACCATCGCTAATCAAGAAATAAGCCTCAACGAGATCACCATGAGATCCCCAACAGCTGAACGCTATGTCCTTCGTCAGAACCGAAGTGGCAGCTACTTAAGCCTGAATAACCAGACGCAGTCGATCGAAGGTGTTGCGAGTGTGGAATCAGCATGGAGTTTTCACAGCCACGAAGGCGCAGTGAGCCATGCCTTGTTAATCGGCGAAACCCATGGAGAAACGCCTGATGTGGTGAAGCTCGCTTAGAGGTCATCTTCCACATTCGTCTTAATTGAGCAATCACTCAGCGGGTAGCTCACACACAGCAAGGCGAAACCATTGGTGATCTGTTCTTCATCCAGGAAGCTTTGGTCAGCTTGATCAATACTTCCATTCATTATTTTTCCTGCACACGTGCTGCAAGCACCAGCACGGCAAGAATAAGCCAAATCGATACCTTGCTCTTCGGCTGCATCGAGGATGTATTGATCATCCGAGCAACTAAAGCTGGATCCACCTTCGATGCTGATCGTGAAAGAAGCCATGACTCATTGAGAGATCATCTTCTTGATAACGGGGTTTGGGAGTGCGGTCTTGGATCGTCAGAGATCCCAAACGCTGAAGACTCAGATCAACCAGGAATGAAATGTCTGAGTCTTCTGGATTCAGGGGCCATTTGCTGCTGCAGATCAGCAGCGCTGGCCTTGGTTTGCTCCCGTATTTGAGCCTGAAACACATCATCTTCCGTGATGGAGAGCCCCCTGGACTGGGCCAATGCAATCAACTCCTCCAGTTGCAATGGCTGAGCAAGTTGCTCAGCCAAAGCCGGATCCTGATGACGCGAACCAAGCAATTGATCGAGGTCTTGCAGGGACATAGCCAAAGGACAACTAAAAATGATCTACACCAGCGCCTGATCGTTTAACCATTCTTTTCGCAACAAGCTGGCATCATTTTTAATCAGCTCCTAGCTGACTTAAGCAATCATGCGCTGACAATCAAACAACCACAAAGCTGACCCAACCATGAGTTCCCGATGGCGTGTTCTTGAAGCAGCAGCTCTGCCTTTGTTCGTTGTTTTGTTCATGGGACTCTGGCAAGGATTGCGTCATCAAACCGATGTCATCAGCGATTTGAACCTTCAACTGAATGAGCTGGAACAAAATATTGAAGTGAACAGGAACAACCTGATGGAGGAACAACTGGAGTTCTTGCAACGCCGTCAACAGACACTTGAAACTGAGATGGGCGAACTGAAACGCTCACAGCAGCGGTGGATTAATCAAGAGCAACAACGCCTAAAACGCCAACAGGTTGATGTGATGACGTTCCAAGAAGATTTGAACAGTGAGCATTCACAGCACTCACGATCATCAATCGACATGATTCCTAGCCCTTAACCGCATCCCCACTGGCATTGGGAAGGATGAAGCGCTGAAGCAAGACAAACATAATCAATACAGGCAAGATCGACACCACAGAGCCAGCCGCAACAATCCTCCAATCGAGCGAAAAGCTGCTGGCCAGTTGCTGCAGACCTAGTGGAAGTGTGAAGAGTGCTGGATCATCAAGAATGACTAGTGGCCAAAGGAAATCACTCCAGGTGCCGATGAAAACAAACATTGCAAGAGTGATCAGATCAGCCTTTGCCGCAGGAATCATCACGTTCCACCACTCACCAAGCTTGCTACAGCCATCGATACGAGCGGCTTCCTCAAGTTCAACCGGAACGCCCAGAAAGCTTTGACGCAGGAGATATAGCCCGAAGGCAGTTGCCGCTTGGGGAATCACAAGCGCAAGCAGGGTATTGCGCAAACCAAGTTGAACCATGAGCAGGTAAAGCGGAATCATCACCACCTGAAAGGGGATCAGGATTGTGGCCACCACTAAAGCCAGCACCAGTCCGCGACCAAAAAAGCGCATGCGCGCCAATGGGTAAGCCGCGAGAGAGCAGAAAAGCAGATTGGCCACGACCGCTAAAAAGCTGACGACCGAACTATTGAGGATGTAGGTCCACAGTGGGTTATCACGAAACAGCCGGCCATAGGCATCGAAGCTTGGCTGTACGGGGAAGAGCGAGGGAGGACTCGTAAAGATGTCCTCGGTAGGGCCCTTGAGAGACGTGCTAACCAGCCACAACAGCGGAACCAATACAGCAAGAGCCAGAAGGATCAGCAGGAGCAACTGCAGCAAAACAGCAGGTCCAACGGTGGATTTGCGCAACATGGGCCCTAACGAATTGGGCTGACATCAAGCACAGCCATGTCTCTCTGCGGATGAATGGTGGGGCCTGCCGTTCCTGCAACAAGACGATTCAGGGCATTGACGAAAGCCTCTGCAGCTGCAACGACAACATCAGTGTCTGCGGAATGCCCTGAATAAAGTTGACCATCTCGACGCAAGCGGATGGTGACATCCCCCATCGCATCAATCCCTTCAGTCACCGATTTCACAGAGAACTCAACTAATTCATTCGGCACTCCTGCCAATTGATTGAGTGCGCGGCAAACCGCATCGACAGGGCCAGTACCAATAGCCGCTGACGTTTGCTCATGCCCGTTTTCATCAGCGAGCGTCACGGTGGCTGTCGGCCGAAGACTGCTGCCGCAGCTCACTTGAACCAGCTTCAACTGATAGCAAGCATTGGGCTGTTGCACTTGAACGCTGACAATCGACTCAAGATCGCGATCAGTGATCTCGCGTTTGCGATCGGCGAGATCTTTAAAACGGGCAAAAGCATCATCGAGGTCCTCCCGGCTGAGGTCGTATCCGAGCTCTTCAAGACGCGCCCGAACGGCGCTGCGGCCACTGAGCTTGCCTAACGAAATCCGGTTGTCAGTGAGTCCAACAGTCCGAGCATCAACGATTTCGTAAGTGAGCCTGTTTTTAAGTACACCGTCTTGATGAATGCCCGATTCATGAGCAAAGGCGTTGGCACCAACAATCGCCTTGTTGGGTTGCACCACCATGCCAGTCAAATTGGACACCAAGCGTGATGTTTTGGTGATTTCCTCTGTGCGGACGGCAGTGAGAGGCGTGGGGGAGTCCTCCTCTCGTCCAAAAAATGGATTGAAATAACGGCGGCGCACATGCATCGCCATCACCAGTTCTTCAAGAGCCGCATTACCGGCACGTTCACCAATGCCATTAATTGTGCATTCCAATTGCCGTGCACCAGACTTCACGGCCTCAAGGAAGTTTGCTACGGCCAAACCGAGGTCGTTATGTCCATGCACGGAGATCACCGCTTCATCGATGTTGGGCACATGTCGATTGATGCCCTCAATCAAGCAGCCAAACTCGGACGGAGTGGTGTATCCGACCGTATCGGGAATATTGACGGTGCTGGCACCGGCAGCAATGGCTGCAAAGATCACTTCGTAGAGGAATTCAGGATCGCTGCGACCAGCGTCTTCACAGGAGAATTCAACATCGTCCACAAAAGTACGGGCATACGAGACCATGTCCGGAACGATGGCGAGCACGTCTTTTCGGCTCTTGCGCAACTTGTGTTCGAGATGAATGTCACTGGTCGCAATAAAGGTATGAATGCGCCGGTTGGGAGCTGGAGCGACTGCCTCAGCGCAAGCCTTGATGTCACCACGAGAAGCCCGGGCCAAACCACAAATCGTTGGTCCATTCTCACCACCAACCTGCTGGGCAATTCTTTGCACAGCAGCGAAATCACCAGGGCTTGCGAACGGGAAACCAGCCTCAATCACATCAACACCAAGACGTGCCAGTTGCTGCGCAATCGCCAACTTCTCCTCAAGATTGAGGCTGGCCCCAGGAGATTGTTCACCATCCCTCAGGGTGGTGTCAAAAATCAATACGCGGCCTGGATCCTTGGCCATGGCTAAAGCCTCGAAGGGTTTTAGTCGGAATGACTATGAGTTATGACACTCTAAGCGAGGCGGGCTTTACGAGCCGACGGCTTTAGGGAGAAATACCGGTACATTCACATGATCGACAGAGAGAGTGAGGATTGGCCCAAGGAGCACTAGCCCTTGTTCTCCATGCCCACCTTCCTTATGTGCGGGCAAGCGAAGCGAACTCGCTTGAAGAGGACTGGTTTTTTCAAGCCTTGATCGAGTGTTATCTCCCGCTCCTGGGGATGCTGGAGACCTCGGAAAGCGATCCGAAGCAGCAAGCAGGTCTCACGATGGGGATCTCACCGACCCTTTTATCCCTGCTAGCAGACAGCACTCTTCAACAACGATTCCCGAGCTGGATCCAGGCACGGCTGCAGCTGCTGCAAGAAGCACCTAGCGATCGCAAAATAGCCGCGCTGCACCTAACAAATTGCTTTGAGCGTTACCTCTTGAGCTGGCAAAACAGCAATGGAGATCTCATCAGTCGCTTCCATGCCCTTCAACAAAAGGGTGTACTTGATCTGCTCACCTGTGGCGCAACCCACGGCTACATGCCCTTACTAAGGGAACATCCAGAAGCCGTCCGTGCGCAGTTGCGCACGGCAGTTCGCGAACACCAACGCCTAATCGGCGAGAGGCCTCTTGGAATCTGGCTGCCGGAATGCGCCTACTACGAAGGCCTGGATGTCTGGATGCGTGATGCAGGATTGCGATACGCGGTTCTCGATGGACACGGACTCCTCCACGCCAAACCAAGACCTAGGTATGGGGTGTATGCGCCGATCTGCAGTCGCCATGGAGTGGCTTTTTTCGGACGCGACAGCGACGCGACACTACCGGTCTGGTCAGCACGAGACGGCTACCCCGGTGATCCCCTCTATCGAGAATTTCACCGTGATCTGGGCTGGGATCTCCCCGAGGAGCAGATCGAATCGTTTGGACTGCCAACCCAGCGCCCATTAAGTCTCAAGCTGCATCGCGTCAGTGACCAACATGCACCTCTAGATGCCAAACAGCCCTACGAGCCAGACCTTGCGCAGATACGCACCAAAGACCATGCCAAGCATTACCTCCAGGGACGTCGCTGCCAGCTCGATTGCCTCGAAGAACGCATGGAAACAGCACCTTTATTGGTGGCACCATTTGATGCTGAACTCTTTGGACACTGGTGGTATGAGGGACCATCGTTTCTTGCAGAGCTCTTCCGGCAAGGACCAGAGCAGCAGGTCAGGTTCACCACGCTCCGGGATGTTCTAAATCGAGAACCTAATTTGCAAATTTGTGATCCCTCTCCCTCTAGTTGGGGGCAAGGAGGATTTCACGATTATTGGCTCAATGAAAGTAACGCCTGGATTATTCCGGAATGGAGTCGAGCTGGCCTGGCAATGAAAGATCGCTGTAGTCGGGGAGTAGGGAATGAACTTGGATTACGCCTACTGGATCAAGCAGGCCGCGAACTTCTGTTGGCACAGTCATCGGACTGGAGTTTCATCCTGCGTGCGGGTACCACAACCGACTTAGCCAAAGAACGTATTGAAAGGCACTTGAAAAGATTTTGGGTGCTCATGGCCTGCCTCGATGGTCATCAAACAGTGAACGAATCTTGGCTCAATGACGTGGAGGAAGAGGATTCCCTTTTCCCCTTAATTCAACCAGCCGATTGGAAACGTATTACTATCTAGATGTAGACTTTAAGCAACATAAAATTTCATTTAATAGAAGCAGTTAAAAACAAAAAATATCAGAGGCTAAGAGTTTTTTCTCTAGGACTTTGGTGCCCCAAACACCAATCCTCGCCGCACATCCCAAGGCGAAATCGCAAACAAGCGCAGCATCACAACCATCAGCTGCGGTAGAGGAAGGGTATTCGTAAGAAAGCCATTCCAATCGTCTTGAGATAATTGAAAAAAGCTGGTGAAGTGGCGGCGTAACAGCCTTTCATCGAAGCCCATCAAACGACCTAAACCAAACTGAAACAGGCGGTGGCGCCACACCAATTCCATCGGCCAGAGCGCCTGCCAACCCACTCGTGCCAGAGCGGCTGAGCCAAGAGAGGGTTGTTGCTTGAGGGCCGCGGCCAAGGATTCCGCTAAACCAGGCCCGCGTCTTAACAGTGCTCCCACCATGTAGCCAGAAGCCGGATGCACCATGCTCGCTGCTCCGCCAAAGGCAAGCACCGGCTGATTGAAATCGGGCAGCGGCAAGTTCATCGGAAACAAACAATGCTCCTCATCGATCACCTCTGTAATCGCATTGCCAGCCTTGGCCAAGCGTTGTTCAAGCCGTTGCTTCAACTCAGCTTCAGGAAATGCAGGCGCTAGGGCCAACGATGTTTCCTCCACGAAAAACACCCCATTACCAAAATCCATCGCATACAAAAAGGTGGGAGGTTGCTTGCGTTGCTCTGGGCTGAGGTGATCGCAGCGAAAATCCATCAGCACGAATTGACCTGGCTCCACCGGAGTTTTACTGAACCGACCCACCACGCCATAAGCTGCTTGCCCAGCCACTGGCCCCTGATCAGGGCGGAGGATATGCGGCGATCGGTGACCTGAAGCGTCAATCACCACCCGGGCGAGGCGCTGATTCCCTGATGCGCATTGCACCCAGGTGCGATCAGCCCTCACCTCGATGCGATCCACGCTGTCTTGATGCCAAGTCATCCCCTGTCCGTGGCCCAGCCAGTACTGCTGCAGCTTGTGGCGATCAAACAGCCCGTAATCCATCCAGTGCTGAGTCGATTGATCCTCTGAATCAGAACCACCAGCACCGTAGTAACTCACCGTGTGGCTCCAGCGATGCTCGAGCAAATCCTCCAGACCTAAAAGCTCGAGTTCCTTCGCCCAAATCCCGTAGGTGTTCGGCCAAGGTGCATTCACCGGATTCGGTGCAATGCCTTCAACCAGCACACCACGCTGATGCAATGCGGAAGCGATGCTAAGGGCGGCAGGACCGCCCCCAATCACCAGCACATCCGCACAATCAGCCAAGGTCAGCCCTCAACTGATGGTTCAGACGACTCCTCTGTGCTGGGTGCCTGTTCAGCAAGAACATTGGCTGCGCCGTCGCCAGAGGGCTCACCATCAGTGACAGGTGCGCTGTCGTCGTCCGTTTCGGCTTCAGGTGGAACCAGCACCACATCGGCTAAGCGGTCGCCCTTATCAAGACGCTGCAAGCGCACGCCCGTGGCTGCGCGGGATTGCTGCGGGATTGCGTCAGCACTGGTGCGCACAATCACACCTTTTTCACTCACCAGCAACAGCTCCTCTCCAGCACCCAGCACACGCAATCCAACAAGTTCATCAGCATCGGTGCGGAACTTCATCGCGCGCAGGCCCATGCCAGCCCGCTTCTGCAAACGGAACTGAGTGACCGGAACCCGTTTGCCAAGACCAGAGGCAGAAGCCACCAGCACCCAAGGGCCTTCAGCCACCGCAGCA
This sequence comes from Synechococcus sp. AG-679-C18, assembly GCA_003210755.1. GTDB lineage: Bacteria > Cyanobacteriota > Cyanobacteriia > PCC-6307 > Cyanobiaceae > Synechococcus_C. Next base: position 69,925 of record QCUL01000009.1, on the reverse strand, counting down.
GTTTCGCCCTCATCACCACCTTCGTCGCCCTCATCGGCACTAGCAGCGATTTGATCCGCCAACTCCGCAGGCAGCACGTCCATGCTGACCAAACTGTCGCCCGCTCTCAAATTCATCGAACGCACACCACGGGCCGTTCGACCTAGGGGCCGCAGCTCGTTGTCATTGAGCCGGAAGTGAATCGTCATTCCTGCCCGTGACCCGATCAGCACGCTGTCTCCTGGTACAGCAAGCCGCACCCAAGTGAGGGCGTCGCCCTCTTCCAATCCAATGGCAATCAAACCGTTGGAGCGGATGTTGCTGAAGGCTGAAAGCCGAGTGCGCTTGATGTATCCGCCCGTGGTGAGCATCAAGAGGTCGGTGTCATCATTGAATTCCGATACAGCCAGGAGCGAGGTGATCGCTTCCTCCCGAGGGATGGGCAGCAGCTGCACAATCGGCGTGCCCTTGGCAGTACGGCTGCACTGAGGTACCCGGTAGGCAGGAACGGCATACGACACACCGCGATCGCTAAACAGCAGCAAGGTGTCATGGTCGTTGCATCCAATGAATAGTTTGACCGCTTCTTCTCCTTGGCTGCGCGTACCGGCTTTGCCACGCGTGCCACGACTGGTGGCCTCAAATTCACTAACCGGCATCCGCTTGAGATAGCCCGTTTCGGTGAGCAACACGACGGATCGCTCATTAGCGATTAAATCGATGTCTTCCAAACCGCCGGCAAGATCGAGAATCTCGGTGCGGCGTGGAACGGCATGGCGATCACGCAGCTGCCCGAGCTCGTCTTCGATGATCCCGAACACCCGCTCCCTACGGCCAAGAATGTCCTTGTAGTCGGCAATCTTCGTGATGAGATCCTCATGCTCCAATCGGATCTTGTCCGCTTCCAAAGCCGTAAGACGCCTCAGCTGCATCTGCAAGATGGCGTCTGCTTGCACAGCGGACAGGCCATGACGCTCCTGCAACTGAGTGCGTGCTGTTGCCGTATCGGGCGCGGCACGAATAAGGGCAATGATCGGATCGAGTTGATCCAGTGCCAGCAACAAGCCCAAAAGAATGTGATCACGCTCTTCCGCCTTGCGCAGCAAGTAGCGCGTGCGGCGTTCAATCGTCTCAACTCTGAACTCGAGGAACACCTCAAGCATCTTGCGCAAGGTGAGCAGAATTGGTTCGCTATTGACCAACGCCAGCATGTGGGCGCTGAAATTGCTCTGCAGCGGTGTGAGTTTATAAAGGTTGTTAAGCACAACCTGCGGGTAGGCGTCGCGGCGCAACTCCACAACCACTCGCATGCCATCGCGATCGCTCTCATCGCGAATATCAGATATACCTTCCAGCTTTTTGTCGTTGACCATCTCGGCAATGCGTTCAATCATTGCCGCCTTGTTGGTCTGATAAGGCAGGGCCGTAATGATTACGGCATCACGATCCGGGCGACCGGAAGCCTCAATCGTTTCGATCTCGGCAACACCACGCATGGTCACCGAACCACGACCAGTGAGATAAGTCTCACGAATTCCGCTGCGTCCCAGGATCTGTCCCCCCGTGGGGAAGTCAGGGCCAGGAATCAGAGCCATTAACTCTTGATCCGTGATTTCAGGGTTGCTGATCAAGGCCAACAAACCTGTAATTAATTCTCCAAGATTATGGGGAGGAATATTGGTGGCCATTCCCACCGCAATTCCAGCTGATCCATTCAGGAGAAGCTGCGGAATACGGGATGGAAGAACTGTGGGTTCCTGCTGAGAACCATCGAAATTATCCGCGAAATCAACCGTTTCAGCCTCAATGTCTTCAAGAAGGCTGTCGGTGGTAAGCGCTTGTAACCGGGATTCGGTGTAGCGCATCGCCGCAGGCGGGTCATTATCGACTGACCCGAAATTGCCATGCCCATCAATAAGGGGCATCGACATCGAGAAGTCCTGAGCCATCCGCACAAGTGCGTCATACACAGCCGTATCACCATGAGGGTGATATTTACCCAGCACTTCACCGACCACACGGGCGCACTTTCTGTACGGGCGATCGCTCGTCAACCCAAGTTCGTACATTGCATACAAAATTCGCCGATGCACCGGCTTGAGACCATCTCGGGCGTCAGGCAGCGCACGCCCAACAATTACGCTCATCGCGTATTCCAGATAGGAGCGCGACATCTCGTTGCGCAAATCTGTCTGAATGATCCGATCGTCGGATTCGCCGGGATCGCCGCTGCCGGGCCCCACTGGATCCGCCATACAAGACCTATTTGCCTCATCTCATCTTATCGCGAGACCGAAGAAGGAAACGTCAGCTTTTTGATGCGTCTTCAAAACGGCACGTGACAACGCCCCTAAGCTTGCGCAACTCGCAAAGCGCTACTGAAGCCATGGAAACCGATCCGATCAATCCGGCGCCCGCTGACTCCAGCTCTTCGATGGAGGTCAAAAGTACGGATCCGATCGAGTCAAGTTCGCCTTTACCTGAGACCACTACAACCGAAATACCAGGATCTGCAGCGCCTATACCTGGTCAGGCCAAAGTTCAAAAGCCTGACTCAATTTCGCAAGCATTGCCCCCCGTTGATCCAATCCCAATAGAGCCAGTAGCAGAGAAAGATTCAGCTGTAGCTCCAGGTTCAACTCCAATCGCTTCAGAGGCGATCATTGAGCGCGTTCAGGTTGCATCAACGGGATCATCTAAGAGCAGTGATGCTTCTGATAAGGGAGGAGAATGGGATTTGCTCTACTCCAAAGTTCGTCAGTGGTGGGAAGATAACAATCTCGTTGATCTCTGGCAACGCTCTAGGAGACCTATTTATTTATTAGTTGGACTCATTGGCTTCATTTTAGTGATCAGGATTTACAGCGGAATCCTGGCAGCCATTTCCAGCATCCCATTGGCTCCCCGAATGTTTGAACTGGTAGGTCTTGGCTGGGTGATCTGGTTCTCAACCACAAGACTGATTCGCACTGATGAGAGGAGAGCTCTTCTTAAAAACGTCACCGGCATTTGGGGCGCCTTCCGAGGCTCCAATTTGCCCTGAGCGCAACTTTCATTCGCGTACAGGTTGGTAGTTTGTTCTGACCTTAAGTACGACTAGCGGTGGACATTCAGCTCGGACGCTCCAAAGTTGTTCGCCGGGCCTATGGAATCGATGAGATCGCCCTAGTGCCAGGCGGTCGAACGGTTGATCCAGAGGTCACCGACACCAGCTGGTCCCTGGGCGGAATTAATCGAGACATACCAATCATTGCAAGCGCCATGGATGGCGTGGTTGATGTTGATATGGCGGTCAAGCTATCCCAATTAGGAGCTCTTGGAGTTTTGAATTTGGAGGGTATTCAGACCCGTTATGAGGACCCCACCACAGCTCTTGATCGGATCACTTCAGTCGGCAAGAACGAATTCGTGCCATTGATGCAAGAGATCTACAGCAAACCGGTTCAGGAAAACCTGATCCGAAAACGAATTAAATCGATTAAGTCCCAGGGTGGAATTGCAGCAGTCAGCGGCACCCCCGTTGCAGCCCTTCGCTTTGGGAAGGCGATTGCAGAAGCCGGCGCCGATTTGTTTTTTGTTCAAGCAACAGTGGTTTCTACCAATCACATCGGTCCAAAAGGCCAAGAAACTCTCAATCTCGAAACCTTGTGTCAAGACCTGGGCTTGCCTGTAGTGATTGGCAACTGCGTCACCTATGAAGTAGCGCTACAGCTGATGCGAGCTGGTGCTGCAGGCGTGATGGTAGGCATCGGTCCTGGTGCTGCTTGCACCTCCAGAGGGGTGCTTGGGGTAGGAATTCCTCAAGCCACCGCGGTAGCAGATTGCGCCGCTGCTCGTACTGACTACGAAAAAGAAAGCGGTCGATATGTGCCGGTTGTAGCCGATGGCGGAATTGTGACCGGTGGTGATATTTGCAAGTGCATTGCCTGCGGAGCTGATGCCGTAATGATTGGATCCCCCATCGCTCGTGCCGAAGAAGCACCAGGCCGTGGTTTCCACTGGGGAATGGCAACCCCTAGCCCAGTTCTTCCCCGTGGAACTCGAATCAATGTGGGAAGCACAGGAAGCTTGGAGCGCATCCTGCGTGGTCCAGCGAAATTAGATGACGGCACCCACAACTTGCTCGGTTGCCTCAAAACTTCGATGGGCACCCTTGGGGCTCAGACCATCAAGGAAATGCAACAGGTTGAGGTAGTTGTTGCGCCATCGCTTCTTACAGAAGGAAAGGTTTACCAGAAAGCGCAGCAACTCGGGATGGGCAAATAAGCACTGATCTCAATGCGAGCCCCGCTCTCGAATAGTGAGACGCACGGTAATCTCTAATTGTGCGGGCTTCGGCCTACACACTCCTCACACCCCCTGGCCCGGCGCGTTCGGGCTTTCTGTATTTCTACAAACTTTTCTCGAAACCGTCACAGTTCTGTAGTCCCCCAGCAGATTCTGAGAAAATTTGGACAGTGGTTGCTAAATTCGCTCCATAACGACGACGAGTGGAATGTCCAGCGCTACCGCTGTAACCGACGCATCCTTTGAACAGGATGTCCTTCAAAGTGACGTTCCTGTCTTGGTTGACTTCTGGGCTCCTTGGTGCGGACCATGCCGCATGGTTGCTCCAATTGTTGACGAGATCTCTAAGGAATTTGAGGGCAAGATCAAGGTTTTCAAGCTGAATACTGACGAAAATCCAAATGTTGCTAGTCAGTACGGGATTCGCAGCATCCCTACTTTGATGGTTTTCAAAGGCGGACAGAAAGTGGACACCGTTGTGGGTGCTGTGCCCAAAGCAACGCTGTCTGGCACGATTTCGAAGCATCTCTGAAGGCAAGCGCGCCGCCACCATTCGCACTGTCATTGATCCCATGTCTCGATCTGTTCAAACCATTGGACTGATCGATTACGGCATGGGAAATCTTTTTTCTGTCCAGACCTGTTTTGAGCGCTTAGGGAGTCCTCTTAAAACAGTTCAAAATTCTGATGACTTGGATGGTTGTCAAGCCTTGATCCTCCCTGGTGTTGGCGCGTTTGACCCAGCGATGGATCGTTTGAACGCAACGGGACTCATTCCTGAGTTACGTGCCTGGAGCGGGGCAGACCGCCCTCTTCTTGGAATATGCCTTGGCTTGCAGTTGTTATTTGAGTCCAGTGAGGAAGGTCATCGCGATGGTCTTGGATTGCTTCCTGGTCGAGTAAAGCGGCTCCCGAAGGACCAGAGAGAACGCATACCCCACATGGGATGGGGTCGTTTGCACATCGACCGCCCTTCACCCTTACTTCCAAACCGTTCAAGTGCTGAGTGGATGTATTTCGTCCATTCTTTTGCAGCTGAACCCGAAGAAATCAAACACTGTGCTGCAAGTGTTGAATTTGGAGAGGGACTTGCTACGGCTGCTGTCTGGCGCAATCGACTTGGCGCCTGTCAATTTCATCCAGAAAAATCGGCGATCACCGGACAACGATTGCTGTCGCGATGGCTCGAATGGCTAAAACAAGGTGCCCCGCTAATGCAATGACAGGCCTGTTGCGCTTGAGCGGAGGTCGTCGACTTCGAAGTCCGCTTGGGTCCAGCACCAGACCCACCACAGCTCGCGTCCGAGAAGCTGTCATGAACATGTTGGCTCCCAGGCTTCAGGGCGCCTCTTGGCTGGACCTGTGCAGCGGTAGTGGTGTGATGGGATGCGAAGCCATCGAACGAGGGGTTGGGAGGGTGTTAGCCGTAGAGAAAGATCCGAAAACTGCCTCTATCTGCCGATTCAATCTTGAGCTGATCGCGGGAGGAGTATCACCAACTCCTTCCTTCGAGGTGATCCGACAAGACGTTGTGAGTTGGCTCAAAGGGGGACGCCCAGAAGGCCTCCATCCATTTCAAATGGCATATCTGGATCCCCCCTATGGGTCCGAACTTTATGAGCCCGCTCTGCAAGCACTTCTGGAGGGAAACTGGATCGCTAATCAAGGCTTGGTGTTCTGCGAATACACCCACAAAAGGAATTTGACACCTTCCAAACAGTGGAGTGTGGTCGATCAGAGACGATATGGCAGCACCGGTCTGCTGCTGCTCAGCCCCCCAAAGCACTACCTCGTCGATACTGATTCCACGCTGCAACAAACAGACCCATCAGCGTGATCGGAATTAAGCCCAGAACAATGCCGCAAAGAAGGGGTTCGATCATGACGTCGCGCCCAATGAAAAGATTGAGCACAATTGTTCCATGGCTTGGTCTCTTCTGTGACGGCACCGTCATCAACTGCTGCAGCAACCCCGGAGAGGAGTAGAGGGCTCATAGCGGCCCTCACCGTTCTCGCGGCAATGGCTTGCATCGTTTTGTTGGTCTGGATGCTTGGGAATACGCGGCAAGATCCGTACACCAAAGCAACCATTGCTTTGGAGGGATCTGAAAAGCACGGTGGTCAGATGTTTCGCATCAATTGCGCAGGATGTCACGGCATCGCAGGCCAAGGCCTGGTTGGGCCAAGCCTCAAAGGAGTCAGCGATCGACGCAGAGATATGCAGATCATTCATCAAATTGTGAGCGGTGAAACACCTCCCATGCCGCGGTTCGAAATTGAGCCACAGAGCATGGCCGATTTGCTCGCTTACCTCAAAACCTTGTCTTGACGCTGGTCGTTGTTCTGGTGGAGCCAGCTGGACCGCTCAACGTCGGCAGCGTTGCCCGATTGTGTGCAAATTACGACATAAAAGAGCTGAGACTTGTATCCCCCCGTTGTGATCCAAGCGATTCAGAAGCCGTGCGCATGGCCGTGCATGGTGATGCTGTTTTGTCCGATGCCACGATTTTCCCATCCCTACTTGAGGCCGTAGCCGACTGTCAGCTGATCGCTGCCAGTTGCGGCCGCATTGACCATGGAGACATGCCCTTGCAATCTCCTGAAGAGCTTGCCCCTTGGGTTCAACGTGGGCGCACCCAAGGCTTGCGCACAGCCTTGGTCTTTGGACGAGAAGATCGAGGTCTCTCCAATGAAGAACTACTGGTCAGCCAAAGGATCGTGCAATTGCACACTGGAGACCTCTACCCCTCTCTCAACCTCTCTCATGCAGTAGCGGTGGTGTTGCACGAACTGGAAAGAGAACGGAGGTTACAAGCCAAATCAGGATCACCTTCCCAATCGGCTCCATTGAGTGAGATCCAAGCAAGTGCCACGGAACTTGATGACTGCCTGCGCGATGCAGAAGCACTTTTGCTCGAGGTGGGATTCCTGCTCGAGCACACAGCTCGAGCAAGGATGGCGAAAGTGAAAGGGCTGGTTCAACGCGCTCTGATCCGCAGTGAAGAAGTAGCGCTCTTTCGCGGCATGGTTCGTCAGTTGCGATGGGCAGCGAGGCGCAACCGCCCGTAACCTCAGGCTTCACTTGGTTTCCCAAACTTGGCCTCCAGTCGTTCCAATCACACCCCCGGTTGGGGACGTCCGCTGAGGTTGCTGCTTCGACTCGTGCTGATGGGTATTGGCCTGGGTGTCATTGCAGGATCAGCTCTGAAACTGGCGGGTCCAGCTGTGCAGCGCGGTGACCTAAGCCTCCCCAATTGGCTTAAGCCAGTTGTCACTCCAGCCATCGAAGAACAGGAAAGTCCAGCAACTGCTGTCGTCAATCCACCGAGCAGCATCGATAGTCTTGGTCGCTTCGAGACAAAACAACAGCTCACTGCCTTGAGCAAACGCTGGAGCGATTTGGCAGCCCTTCAACCAGATCTCAAGGTGAGTGCCTTCATGCTTGCCCTTGATGATGGCCGGTATGCAGAGCTCAATCCAGACACGGCACTCCCAGCGGCAAGCGCTATTAAAACGCCGATTCTGCTGGTGGCACTTGAGGAAATTGATGCCGGACGACTCAGTTGGAATGAACCTCTGACCCTCAACAAAGCCGTGGTGGGAGGGGGCGCAGGATGGATGGCCAGCAAGCCTCTGGGGACTCGCTTCCCGACCTATGAGGTAGCGACAGAAATGATTCGGGTGAGCGACAACACTGCAACAAATCTGCTGATCGAACGCGTCGGCGGACGAGAGGATCTCAACGCCCGCTTTAGCAGCCTGGGACTAAGCGCAACCATCGTGAACAATTGGCTTCCTGACTTGAAAGGCACCAACACCACGAGCGCCCGAGACCTAGCCAGAGCGATCGCGCTTGTGGACACCGGTGAAGCACTCTCGATTCGCAGCCGCGATTTGTTTCGGGAAGTGATGGGTACATCTGTCACTAACCGCTTGCTACCCGGTGGCCTGCTCAAAGGGCTGGGAGGAACCCAAGGGAAACCCGATGAGCGCTTGATGATCAAGGGTTATCGAGTGCTCAATAAAACCGGGGATATCGGTATCGCTTATGCCGATGCTGGATTAATCCAACTGCCAGACGGACACCGCGCCGTTGCTGCATTTTTAGTGAAAGGACCTTTCAATGATCCACGATCAACGGAACTGATTCGCAACATGGCCTCTGCCATGGCACCTGTGCTCAAACCAAAGCCAGCACCTCCGCGTCAACGCTGACCCGTCCCAAACCATGCTTCGTTCTCCGCTGCTAGCCCTCGCGGCCCTCTGCCTCGTCAACATCCCTGTCTTGCCAACAAGAGGCGGCACAGAAGCTCCGAGCCCAGTTGTGCGTCAACAGCAGCTACGTCCGCTTCCTGGCCAACTGGATGAGTTGTTGATGGTGAATGACAACAACCCCGAACTCATCACTGGTGAAGGAGTCCTTCTCTCCACATTTCCAATCAACAAAGGCCTTGATGTTGCTTTAGATGGAAGATTTGACTTATTTAGCCACCACGTCTTTGCCGGCAAACCAGACGAGCTGACATCGACACTATGGCTAGCTGTGTTGGTACAGCCACGCGGCGACAAACCAGTCACTCTGACTGTGACGGGAGGTAGCACCTCCTTATCGCAAGGGACCAAACCGGGGCAAACATCAGCTCCTTTCCTTCCTCTTCCATCGTTGATGGCGGAAACCACCACACCCATCGCTTCGGGACCGGGGAGCCGAGTGGCTGGTGACTTGCTGCGGGGCACACGGGCGCCAGAACTTCCCAGTCAAATCAAAATCGTTCCAGGAAAAGCCAGTCCTCTTTTGGTGCTCCCCATTCCCGTGGCAGGACTCGATCCCCTGCTGAATGGACGAAACCTGCAGTTAAGGCTTCAGAGCTCCGCACCCGTGTACTTAGCAACCGTTGCTGCCTACGGCAAGAACGACACTCAACCCAGCGATCAACGCTTGAGAACACTGCTGATCAGCGGAAAACGTAGTCCAAAAGAGCATCAACCTTCTGCACGAGGCAGCAAAGGCAAGATCATTTACTCAAGAGTGAGTGGCGTTCAAATCGGCAGCACCTGGACCGGCACCTTGAGCGATCCAAACTCCACCACTCTCAATGTTGGTAATGCGCCGATTTCTTGGCCAATCAGCAGCCTGGAACGAGGGGACCTAGGGACTGGCCAGGTAGAGACCGCTGAGCTCAAATCATTCGACATAGGAACTGCCTGGGCGGCGCATGGCAACTATGGGGTGGAATACGACCTCACCCTTCCCCTGCACAATCCTGACCGCAAGACTCGTTCCGTGGCAATCGCACTGGAATCACCCGATAAACAAGGCAGCGGAAACGGAAAGTTATTGTTCCAATCTGGAGAAAGCGGACCTGTGATGTTTCGCGGCCCCATCGAAGTGACCGGGCTGGATGGAGCAAATGGTCGGGCGATGGGGCGACGACTCTTCCATCTGGTGTTACGTCGCGGACAAGAAGGTCCGATCCTTGGTCATGTCTCTTTAGGGCCAGGACAGTCCCGACGCGTACGCGTTCGACTGGTTTACCCCGCAGATGCCACACCACCGCAGGTGCTTACTTTGCTGCCTGTGAAACAATCCAGTTCAACAACCGACGTTCACCCGTGAGTTCACCGCGCAAGCGCAGGGTCTTCCCCTTTACCGCCGTCATCGGCCAGGAAGAAATGAAGTTAGCGCTGCTGCTCAACGTGATCGACCCGCGTATCGGCGGTGTAATGATCATGGGAGATCGTGGCACAGGTAAATCAACTACGATCCGAGCCCTTGCAGACCTTCTGCCTGGTATTGAAGTGGTAGCTGGTGACCCTTACAACAGCTCACTGACTGATCCAGATCTGCAAAGCAGTGATGTCAGGCAGCGTTTGGAACACGGCGAGTCCCTAGGCACAGAGCAACGGCAAGTGCCAATGGTGGATCTTCCTCTCGGCGCTACGGAAGATCGCCTCTGCGGCACGATCGACATTGAAAAAGCATTGAGCGAAGGAGTCCGCGCTTTTGAACCTGGCTTGCTCGCAAAGGCCAATCGAGGCCTGCTCTACGTTGACGAGGTCAATCTGCTCGACGACCATTTGGTGGACGTTTTGCTGGATTCAGCAGCCTCCGGCTGGAACACTGTTGAAAGAGAAGGTGTATCCGTCAGGCACCCAGCACGCTTTGTGTTGATTGGGTCCGGTAATCCAGAAGAAGGAGAACTTCGACCCCAACTACTTGACCGTTTTGGCATGAGCGTTGAGGTGCGAACAGTCCGTGATCCAGAACTGAGAGTGAAAGTGGTAGATCAACGCACGGCATTCGACAGTGACCCTGATGCTTTCAGTCTGGGAGTAACGGCTGGACAAGAGGCTCTCCAGGCCAAAGTGGTGGAAGCCCAACAACTCCTTGTGCAGGTCAATCTTGACGACGACTTGCGTCTGAAAATTTCATCGGTCTGCGGAGAATTGGATGTAGACGGACTTCGTGGCGACATTGTCACCAATAGAGCAGCACGAGCCTTAGCAGCCTTTGAAGGACGCACTGAGGTCAGTGATGACGATGTTGCGCGCGTAGTGTCCTGCTGCCTCCGTCATCGATTGCGAAAAGATCCGCTAGAACAAATTGACTCTGGAGATCGGGTAGTCAAAGTGTTCTGCAAAGTATTTGAACGCAATGAATCCAACAATCGATCAGAGTTCGAACTGGCCCTAGCCGGCTAATCAAAATTGCGAATTCTCGGCATTGATCCGGGCCTAGCCCGCGTTGGCTATGGCTTAATCGACGTAGAACCAAGAAAAGGCCAACGTGAGGGATTTCAACGGATGATCGACTGCGGGATTATTCGCACAGATCCTGGAAGCAGCGAAGGGGAGCGGATGGTGGAGATTGCCAGAGATTTACGTCAAATCATTCGAATCCACAAACCCGATCTAGCCAGCGTTGAAAAGTTTTTTTTCTACCGATCAAGCAACACGATTGCAGTAGTGCAAGCGCGCGGGGTATTGATCATGACACTCACACGCTTTGGCCTGCCGATTGTGGAATTCCCGCCAATGCAAATCAAGCAGGCCTTAACTGGCCATGGGCATGCGGACAAGAACGAAGTGCTAGAAGCAGTGATGCGTGAACTGGAACTCGACACTCCGCCGCGCCCCGATGATGCTGCAGATGCCTTGGCGGTTGCTCTCACTGGCTGGTTTCAATACTAATAAAGCCATGAATCGCACAAAAAACAAAAACAGGGATTATCTCTCCTATTGCCTCAGAGTGAGCTGCCAATCAATGAGGCGATCAGAATACAGAATCAATCCGTACGGCATGTTTTTAAAAGAAAGTAAGCCGATTAGCGATTAATGGATTAATTCCCGTTGGTTAGATTTTAATAATTTAATGATGGTCTCAAAACACGCACCAAAGTATTGCTCAGAAATGACACCCGCTCAGCCAGAAAGACTACTAGTTTCCATAAAACAAATGGGCCTAGATTGCCAATCGAGAAGAAAGATTCCATTGAGCTGAACAGACTGAAATGCAATACAGCCTTCAAAAAAAACCGATTAAAAGAGAAAATAGCTTACCTAGATACAAAACAGAAATGGATCTGGCAAGACCGCAGCCATGAAATATGTTTCCAAGGAAATAGGCTCAATGTAAACAAAACTTTGGGATTCAACAGCAATAATTTACATGCACGTAGTGAACCGCACACAAATAATTCAGGATAGGTATACCCACTGATGCTTGCTTGATGTCAGACCTACAGACTGGAATTGACGCTGAATGATTATGACATCAGAAAGAGTTGAGAACATATGCCTACAGGCACAGGTCGAGCTAGAAAAGACTCTTCAAGTCTACGAAGATTATGCAGGTTCTAATCAAGAACCTCATTTAACAAGCTACATACTGAGTCATTTCCTAATTACGCTTTGTTGCTTAGGCGATTCAGTTCGGTTTGACCTAATGATTGAAGCAATGGAGATCGATGAGAGGCAGAACACAACCACCGAGCTAAGCCCGATGAGTTGAGAATACATTGAACGACAAAAGCAAGTGGCTCAACAAATACAAAAAAGATATAACGAGCAAAACCTAGCCATGTACAAAAGATTGCAGCTAATGACAGAAGGCTAAATATCGATTGATTCATTGCCTAACGATTATTTCATTAGTAAAATAATTATTAGTTACCTTTTGCTAATCATGCCATTAGACAAAAGCTACATGCCTAACGTACTTCTGGCCATGACTGAAAGTGAACGAGCGGAAAAACTAAGCCATCTGGATTTAAATGAACAAATAGCGGCAGTTAAAGCCACAGCTTATTATCTTATCGAAAATGAAAGAAACACTAAACTTAGTCCTTGAGTCACTACTAATAACTCTTATAATCTTTGTATTTTTGATAGCATTTTATACTCTTTATTTTATTTAATCGATCACCAAAAGCCTATGAATAGTTCATGAAGCCGGAAAGCGAAGTTTTTGACATAATGACATTATCAGATGAATACAGCAGATACGTATAAGTAACGATAAGGGCTATGAAATTGGACTCTAGGAGAGAGCAAGCAGGATAAAGTCAACGTTCGATAATCATCTATTAAGTCACCCTCGGATCATCCTGATCTTAATTACGCTAACGATGAAGAGTTCAATGAATTACTTAAGGGATTCATGACAACCCTTCTTACCAAAATTAGCTACTTACAGCTAAAGGTACGCAACCACTTTCTTCAATAAATTAATAGACTTAAAACATAGAGCATAGACATGTACTTAAAACAAGAACAACAGATTTCAGCTCATCGAGCATAAAGCAGGTCTATCAAGCTCGGCTGCCATGATCAATCGGAAGCCACTAAAATGACAACAAACAAGCATTGACCACAACAAGCAGACTGAAATTCAGAAACGACTGCAGACATAAGATCACTAAAAGGTGGAGAATCAACAAGAACGTAAACAAAAAAAGGTTGCCGAATCATCCTCACTGGCAACAAAAGGAAACGTCACGCGTTTTATTGCTTAGAATCAAGCGACGGATAGATCCGTTTAATGAAGCACAAAGCTGCCATAACTATGATGAAAATTTCCAAAATATTTCCGAGAAGAATGACGAAATGAAGAAAGCAACTGTATTGCATGTCAATTCCTGATAATACATTTAGTACTTATTGCAGGAAGCAAACAGTGATCCTTAAACATAGAAGTATTAATACTCGTCATATAACGAACATCATGAGCATCTACAAACGAAAACATTGATTTGTTTGATTTGTACTTGCCGCTCATGGCATAACGATTAACTTGCAAATAACCACTGAAAGTTCGATGCAAGTATTTTTAATCACTTTGGCCTTTTTTGGGTTAATCGTAACAAGCAATATAACTGCAAATAGAATTCGCAAATCAATTAATAAGAAACTGCGCTATTATTGATAGAATTAAGTCTTTAAAATGATTAACCCTGGGGAAATGGGGTGGGTCCCTGAGAATGAAGAGTTGATTAAAGTGCTTGCACAACAATTAGGACGATCAGCCTATGATTCAGTGGATTTAATACTCAATAACGATATTGAAATAAATAAGAAGAGCTACGAAGACATGTACGTTAGCGCATTGCTGATTAGTAGGTTAGGACATGATCCACTCATCAAGGTCGTTCTGAATGGCAATGCAAAGATGTTATCTAATGCACGTTTATTGTCAGAGGTTAAGCCCATAGTGACTCCTGAAGAGATAACTACAATAACGCAAGAACTTCTACGCAAATTGCTTAATCATTACAACGCACGTTGCAAGGAAGGAATCTTACCAGACCAACTGAAAACGATTCCTCCATTTGATTTCAGAAGTAAAGATTGAACAGATGCCACTACAGATAACGAAGAATTAACAAAGCTCTGGAAAAAGCTTTGATAATGAATTAAAAAGCAAATGCATAGTGTTCAAACAATTAAAAAATTACTGATAAATCGTTAATTCGACTAAACACCTAAAACAACTTACTTTTCATGGTAAGCAAAGCCATGGATAATAAAAAGTTCAATCAACCAATTAGGTTCTTTACCAGTAAGACGTAGATCATTGTCCTCACTGTAGATTCCTACAATGTCTTGAATATTACCCTGGATTTGAACTTTAAACCTGTCTGCTTGCTCAATGATTGGTTCTAAGGTGCCCTTATTCAGAGCATCTCTGAAGATAGAACTGTCATCTCTATCATTTTCCACAAGAACTTATAAGAAAGGATAAGGAACCGTAGCCCGAAGAAAGACTAGGTATAGTGAGTAGTAATGCTTAATCATAAAGCGATGGAGTTTACACTCAAGCAACTATCACCAGACAATATCAAGTTGTTGTTAGAACAGGCATTTATAGATATTGATAGTGTCATTCCTGTTGAATTCGAGAAGGATGGAATCACCCAAAAGCATTGTGGACACGTTTGGGTAAAGGATGATGGTGCTCTTTGGAGAATCACGCCAACCAGTGCTGAGTTCATACAGTTTTCATACACCTTCACCCTACCGGCTAATGAAGTAGACGCACCAGAGATGGTTTTATTGAAGGCAAGTAACTTATTTGATGCTTTCCCTGTTCATATGAAATACCAAGGTAAAGATAAAAACGGAGATGAAATGTTCAGCATGATTTACTCTCAAATTTTCCCAAGCGAAGGAACGTGCTCCGCAAAACAATTCGTGAAAATTTTCAGAACGTTTCAGAAACTAACTAGACAAAACATGAGTCACTTTAACGAAGTTATCAACATCGCCAAGAATGGAACCATTAATTAACAAAACCAACCAAGCTAGAACAAGTTGAAGGATATCAATTAATCCATCGATGCAATTCATAAAAAATGCCTTAACAAAAAGAGTCAAGAATCATATCGCATGATTTACCAATGATTTAGAAGCTCCTACACATAATCCCGCCACTAGTGCAATGACAAAAAGAGGGACTGAGCCAATGGCGACATAACCAGCAAGACTCATTAAATAGGACATGGCCCAAGTCAAAAATGCAAAGAACACGCCCATGGTGAATGCAGTCAATATGACTCCCATGGCAGAATTCCAAACTGGTCGGGAATCATTGGGACACCTTAAATGAGTTACAAATTCTTCCCACATTTTAGAGATGAGTATCCATAGAAAAACTGAGGCCAAGGCAAATGGAGCACCATTAATGGCAAACAGCAATCCATGAAATAGAACAATTCCACAGACAAACCACCAAACAATCAGCAGAGTACGAGCCTCCCTTCCAGCTAAAAATTTTTGATGGCCTTGTGAATGAGCAGGCATAATTCATACCAGCAGTGAAATAAAAGATAAGAAAGAAGTGACACTGAATTCAACTATTATTTAGCAGCTTATCGTTTGAAAGGATACGAAACATTTGATTCGCGTTCCCTGAACAGATCTTCACACGTGATTGATGCAGGCAGTTAGACAATTGCGAAGGATTAACAGGTAGAAAGAATCTCTGAAGCAAAACCATATGAGTCATGAATGAGGATCATTTAACCATGCCTAAAACCGCTTACAAAAAATCACAAATCACCTACTCGATCCAACCAAACGGTGACTGAAAATCGAAACAAATAAAAGAAGATAACTCATTTTTAGCAAGCGAATTTTCGAGAAATAAAACTAAATTGGTAGAGAGATACATTTTCAATGAAGGCATATTTTCCATTGATCAGATGAAAAATCAATAACAGAGAAGATTAAAACCTAATACTCAATTTGAATACCTGGAAAAACTGACGAGAGAAACGTTAAATCTCGTCAATAATTAATCCAATCAGATGATTAAGCAAAAAATAAGGGCAGCTGCCAACAATGCAGCTGCACTACAAGTCAGACAACTAACTAAAAAAACCAAGAAGCCCTGAAAAATCAATGCCTTTGGAGGCAATATTGAATGACCAGAGCTGTTCAACAATTCCTTTTCCAGTCAATACTTCGACAGCAAGGCCAATAGTGAGACCAAGCATCGCCGCTCTTCCATTGATCTTTTCACTGAAAACCTTTTGGGGATCAGGGGTGGTGTTAGTGGTTGAGGCCATATGGTCAAGGAAACTCCTAGAATATTAACAAAAGTAACGAAGGGTTGACGTTCCGCCTTGCAAAGTCAATTTGCGCTCCTGATCCAAACGTTTCTTGAGACAGTGCGCCAAGCAAGTTTCAGATGGGCCCACTTCAGCTGATTTAATCCCAGTGAAACCAAATCTTCACCAAAGAGCAGATGAGTTGTAAGAAATGGAGCCAACTTCCTAATCGGATAACGACCCTCAGGGAGGTGAGAATTTGTACCGAGACATACCAACTAAGAGCAAAGCATTGAGGCGCCTGAATCAGCAGGAAAGCATTGGAAAAAACTAAGTCAAAAAACCTATTCAGCTAGCCTCGCAAACCCTCTAGATTGTTTACATAAGTTAACGGTGTCTTCAATGACCGACTACTCAACTGCCATTATTGGATTGATCGCGTTCACCGGAGTTGTATCAGCTGCCGTCATCTACGTACTCGCTCAACCGTCAGACCTCCCGGTCGTTAAGAAGTCTCAGGCTCGAAACTGATCAATGTCAATAGACAAAAGGTGCAAAGAGCAGCAAAACACTGCTGAACGGATGCTCACGGATTTCAATTTCACACGGCCAGGCTCAGATGATCAACTCCGAGCACTGAAGACTCTGACTTTTTTATTGAGTATGTGGCCTCTTTTTCTTTCACGGGAGATGAAGCGAATGGATACTGCTAACTTCTTAAATCAACAGACAGTAGTTCGAAACAAACCTGAGACGAACTAGACTCCAACCATTGCGCTCTAAAACAAATAGATATTGATATCCATAATTTTTGAGAAGCAAATATCGTTTCACTTTCAACTCAGATTTAAACAATTCTAACTCATAAATTTCAAACCCTGCCAGCTAACCATAGTAGTTCAGAGTATTCTTACTGATCAATATCTCAAAACCAAATATCTAATAACTCATTTGCATCATTAAAACTTTTGCAAAAAACAACTATAATTCTTATTCTAATATCGATAGGGGCGAGATAATTGTCAAAATACAATTGATTTTTATTTGATACGAATTAATCATTATACTAAAAATTAATTTTGTCGCTAGACACATAGGGGATCAGAGTAGGAAGACATCTCAATTACTTGTCAATAACTTGACCTATCGATAAAGCATTTTTTGGGAGTAGAAGATCCCCGAACCACTTGGTACTGAATGAGAATCCAACATTAAATCCATGAACACGCAACCTATGCAAAATCAACATTCATGATTGAGCTCAAGAAAAACCTGCGAATGTTAATAAGATAAAAGACCTCGCATTAAGCGAGGTCTATAATTAATAGATATGTATACGCTACCTACGCTCAAGAAGAGGAGGAGCTTCCTAAGCCCCAAGTGGGCACATCACCAGGATATGTTTATGCTGGTATTAACCTCATTCAAAGCGTTACAGCAATGAATCCTGATACTCAGGTATGGCCAGTTGTTTTGGTTGCTGCAACAGTTGTGATTATTTTTATGGCCTTAGCTGCGTCAAGCACAGGAACCTTTGAATGTGTCGGAGCTTGCGGTTGAGAACAAGAAGTCATCCAAAATAAGGGTTTACTGAAAGTTGGAAAATAGAACGAGGTTAGTGAGCCAGGAATAATTTGCGAAATAAAGAAACTGCATTCAT
The DNA here is from genome assembly GCA_003210755.1 of Synechococcus sp. AG-679-C18. Taxonomy (GTDB): domain Bacteria; phylum Cyanobacteriota; class Cyanobacteriia; order PCC-6307; family Cyanobiaceae; genus Synechococcus_C. The sequence continues at coordinate 51,952 of QCUL01000009.1, read as the reverse complement.
CTATCGCGTATCAAAGCGGTTTCGACTTTGCATACAGAAAAGACAAAATGAACTCATTCAGGAAGAGGAAAATTATAAACACTTACTTTTCGAGGATATTATAGAACTAGCTATAAATCAATTTAATTAGTACGATAAATCAAGGGATGCATTAATAAGAGCATGAGACGTGCATTCAAGCAAGTCAAAACTACTATTAATACAATCACAGAATTACTTTTACCACACAGTAAAGGCAATACTAGTTCTGATAAAGGTCAGAGGTAGAATATCAAAGCATGAGACTAGATGCTTCACGCCAGCAAGAACGCTAAGCAGACCAGATTTCAGGCATTACAAAGGCAATTGGTAAGGGCTCTTCTACAGTAATAATCCAGAAAGAATGCTATCAATTGGGTCACCTGTTGCACTGCTTCTAATGAATGAAAAGATGGAACGAAGCTTGAGCTGGTTGGGCTTAACAATTGATGAACAAGCAAAGGTTTACCAAAAGCTCCCCGCACCACCTAAAAAATATGGTGAGTTTTATCGCATTGCTGGTGAGATTTACTTCGCTGGTGACGACAGTAGCTGGTTTGTAACAATTCCGAATGAGTACAGAAATCTCTACCCAGACAGGTTTGCATACCAAGAAGGAAAAGCTGAAGAACCAGCCTTCATTCACACACAAGTCATTGAATGTCTAACTGGTGAATTCAACGAAAATGCAGTCCTTGAAGAATATATTGGCGTAAAGCGAGAACACATTGGAGAATTCTCGATCTGCTGAACGCATAGATTCGACCAAACAAATTTGTGAATGGCGCAAATCAAAAAATTGGTGCTAATACAGGAAGATTTAAATCAATTAAGTCAAGAATTAAATAATACCTAAATCACAGGAAACAAAAACACTGATGAATTAGACAGTGTTTTTTTAATTGATTCCAAATGCGTAACATAATCTTTCATCAACGATTCTCTCATCCAAACAGCATAAATCGTAAGTCCCTCTTGATCAACCGCCTTGATCCTTACACCATCAATCTGCTGACGAACCCAAGAGCCTGAAGCATTACTAGGCTTAATGAATGCATCTAACTCTTGCTTCAAGATAAAATCAATAACAAGTCCTTTATCAACACATAGCTGTACAAATTTAACGACATCATCTACTGTTGCTAATCGATGAAGACAAGTAATTGAGTTAGAGTAAATCAAGTCCATCATGAAAGCAGGCGTTGAAAATCCTTAACAGGAGTAATAGAACTCAAGCCTCTAACACTATACTCACAAATAATGGTTATCCTCAAGGCTGATGGAAAGGAACAGAACAAAAAAGCGAAAACGACCACAACAGATATAATTAATATTTTATCAGCATAAAAGCTGATTTTATAAGGTTGGCTAATCTATCGTTACTAGAAAGAGCTCTTACTATCGTCAATTCAAGCAATACAACGAAAATCAACGTGATATTTCAAGCCTTCATCATATCCAGAGAAAGTCGCAAAACGAACTCAGCAATGAAATGAAAGAATTCATCGCCAAAGATGAGACTTTATTGTCACTGTTGAAAGCACAATCCACTAAGAAAATCCTAAAGACCGATAGCAGAGTTAAAAGTTCTTTCATTGTAAATCCAAGCGACAATTCAAGTTGAGACATCAGTGACAACAATTACCATAAAAACTATAATCAAAGACTCATATTTTTATTCGCGTCTAAATAAAGCTTGAGAATTAGATCTTCAAACCCTAAATTTCACGAAGTAAATTTAGCAACGAGTAACAAAGCCAAGCGAAAACATTGCCACCTATTCACAAGATGTCTGATCAGGCATTAAGGTGATTAGATTGCAAGATGGTCCTAAAGAAATGTCTCAGGCATCGAAATCAGAACCAATCCAAGTGATTACAGACTTCGAAGAGTTTATACAACTTGTAGATTATTCTCTTATGAATAATCTCAATGCAGATCCTGAATCATCGATGGATGGCGATGATCACAGTCCGCGGCAAGTTCGTTCCGGTCATTTCGTTACGGTAACAACTCAACCAATTGAAAATCCAACATATGTAATTCATAGCAAGACTTTATTTAAAGAACTCGGATTAGGCGAGCAACTCGCAGTAAACGAAGATTTTCAAAAACTATTTTCAGGAGATATCTCCGTATCTAGAAAACCAATGCGACCTTTTGGCTGGGCAACTGGATACGCATTATCAATTTATGGAACCGAATACAACCAACAATGTCCATTTGGAAATGGAAACGGTTATGGCGATGGCCGTGCAATTTCGGTGTTTGAAGGGATCTTTAAAGGCAACCGTTGGGAGATGCAATTAAAAGGTGCTGGCCCCACTCCTTACTGTCGTGGTGCTGATGGTCGCGCAGTACTTCGTTCTAGCGTGAGAGAGTTTCTCGCTCAGGAATTGATGCAGGCGCTTGGAGTGCCCACAACACGCTCTCTCTCTCTCTATGTATCCAAATCAGAGACAGTGAGAAGACCTTGGTATTCCGAAAACTCAATTTCTACAGAGCCAGACATTTTAGTTGAAGATCCCGTTGCAATATCAACACGAGTGGCGTCATCTTTTTTGCGTGTTGGCCAATTGGAATTATTTGCAAGACGCGCTCGAAAGACAAACAATCCAGAACAGTTAGAGGAGCTGCGCTTGATTATATCTCATTTAATTGAGCGCGAATATCGAAATGAAATTGATCCAGACCTAGAGTTTGAAATGCAGTTAATTAGATTGGCTCAACTTTATCAAGAACGCCTATCCTCACTGATGGCAGATTGGCTACGAATTGGATTTTGTCAAGGTAACTTCAACAGTGATAACTGCGCTGCAGGAGGATTTACTATTGATTATGGACCTTTCGGCTTTTGCGAAAACTTTGATCCTCACTATCAGCCTTGGATTGGTGGTGGCGAACACTTTTCATATTTCAACCAACCACTAGCAGCAGAAGCCAATTATCAAATGTTTTGGAAGGCCATTAGATTAATACTTATAGACAATACATTGGCATTAGAACAGCTGGACAAAGTCTTTTATGACTTCAAGAAAAAAACCACTACAATAACTCAAAACATGTGGGCATCTAAACTTGGATTAGACGAATACAATCATCAGCTTTTCATGAGATTAGTAGATCTGATGATGAGTACAACCGTTGATTTTACAATCTTCTTCCGAGAGTTATCTTATTTACCGCATGACTTGTCAACTTTAAGAAAAAGTTTTTACGATAAAATACCTCAACAACTTGAAGTAGAATGGCAAAATTGGATTCAGGACTGGCATGACCAATTAAATCCAAACAACGATCACGCCGAAATATCAAGAAAAATGAAACTTGTCAACCCCAAATACATATGGAGAGAATGGCTCATTGCCCCTGCTTATGAACAAGCCAAACTTGGCAACTTTGCATTAATCAAAGAGTTGCAGGAAGTTTTCAGTGATCCATATAATGAGCAATCGCAAGAAATCGAAGCAAAATATTATCGATTAAAACCTGAAAAATATTTTCATTTTGGGGGTATCTCTTACTATAGCTGTTCATCATGATTGGAACATATAACAAAGCCATAGTCATTCCTTTTAGGGATTTGGCTTCAAAAAGGCAGAAACAATTATTTCATCTGTTAATTACTAAATTAAATTTTTAGGACTATTTCAACTCGGCGATCTCCCTGACTTTGCCTTGTAAATCAATAAGAAACTCATATCATTAAAACAACACACTTCCTGCCTTTCCCTTCAAAATGAATGAACCTGACCGCATGACATCACTGGAAGAGCCGAGTATTGAATCGATACAGCAAGCACTTAACCAACTTTTGGCTGAAATATCTCCAGCTCTTAATGATCAATGCCAAGCGACCACTGGGAGTTCTATGGATCGGATCAATCAATGTATCGAGTTAGTCAAAGCAGAGGCTTCTTTAGCAGCATCCCTGATCGCAGACTGTGCCCCTCAGGGGAGGCCAATGCTCGCACAAGCCCAAAAGACACTCAAAAGCCTCAAAAGCCTCCAATTGCTTGGATTCATAGCGACGGAAAAATTAAATACTTAACTAATATTTCATTCTGATCAAAACCAAATTCACAATTTACACCTGGCACCTATCTAAACCACTACTTACAGAGCAAGCCTTCGAGCCCATAAAAACACCTTGAAACTGCCACTTTTAAGCGGTGACCTTAATTGCAATTCCAAGAAGTCTTAACGATCTTTTGTCAACTCTTTTCTTTTAAGGTAATAGCTTAAATTCATTTATCTTCGCAGCCAATCCCAAGAGATAGGATTTACAAATAGGCTTGCTAATCTCAACATTGAATTGAGGCGTATCAATCTAGTGAAATGGGAATATGAAGACTGAATTCCATAGACGTAGATCTAGCCTTCGAAGCAACAGGTCATCCATTCTTGGTCTGAAATCGAAACCACAGTCACTGCTGCTTAAGTCCTTCAGTGGAGCCACCTCACAGATCTAGCCGTTTCTGTCAGCTTCAAAGGACATGAGAGGTTAAGCGAATCAAAATATTCCTAGAGGGCAAGCTCTCCAGTAGAGACCAAAAATTTGTTATTGAGGTTCAGTCGGATACAACTTCCAAAGCTCACCTTCTGGAATTGATGGAGAAGCTTCCATATCAGCAGGTTCTGCAAACAACACTCTCCACTCCGGCACTCGGCATGGCACGTATTCATGATGCTCAATCCTTATCCCTCCGATCACGGAAGGTGCTCCGTACCACCCCCCCTTCCAACATCCTTCGCTTTTAAGGGGATTGCCCTTGAACCACACCCAACAACGAGCATTGGGTTGAGTAGTGGATTTAGGAGCAGGCATTTGCGATCAACTGAGCTGAGGTCTTCTCAGATTTTGTAGCAAAAGCAATTGAAAGCCCCCATAACAAGGGCGAGCATCAACCCACGATTGAAAAGACTCAAGAACCATTGCACGAGAGGCCCCGCCCACTTCCATGATTATTGAGAATCAATATCAATAACTAACACGTTAATAACACCGTTGGGCTCCTGTTAAAAGGCTCTCTAAGAGAGCAAACGCAGCTGTCGTGCACTCCATTACTTCGATCAAGAAGTGACTACAGATTCGAAAACCATTGCGAATACAGGGGTTGATGTAACAACTACGGATTGGTTTACATGCTCAAATTTGCCTTTACCACAAAGGGAGAAAAATTCCGGCAAAGCAAGCCCTCCGGAAGGTTTTCTGATTGCCCTGATGTCCCAGCGCTTCCTCAATTCAAGGCATCAACATAGAGAATTGAAGAAATCTCAAGTTCCCTGTCCATTACAAATCATTGCTCAGCTCGAGCTTGGGGCAAAGCAATATGATTTGTCAGCTGCTGGGGACGGTTCAGCTATGTCTAACAAGCCAGCTGGTGCCGAGAAGCACAGGAATTTGAAATCCATCCCCTGAGTAAAAATCAGGCCCTGTTGATGCTCTTGGCAATAATTGAGCACGGACAAAGCTAAGAATATCTTTCTCGTCCAGCAATCCAAAAACTCTTCAAGCAATATCTCGAACCAGTCCCCTTTGGTATTGACCTCACAAAAAAACGGTTTCTAATTTTATTGACCACTGTCTCTTCCGTTGCCAAACACAAGCTTTAAACCAACGGTACAGAAGACATGATCAATGATGTGCTTTGAACTGACGTTACGCACAAGATCTTAACGATGCAATGCGAACAAGATAAAGCCCTGCTGGCAAGCAAACAGTGATAACTGAGGGGGCAGCTGAGCACAACCGGAGTACCCGCATCAGTGACAACCATTGCGGTGGTGATGACAATGCGAAGCCATTTGATGCGCTCGTTTAGCCCAACGATCTTTGGCATCGTGAGTGGAGATATCAACCCATGACACTGCAGATGTAAGGCACCAGGCGGTTGCAAGAAGGGAATGAACCAAGGAGCAAAATGAATATCTTCATCTGACTCTGCTTATGGTCGATCCATTAATCGAGAATCCCGCAAACCCTTGCAGCAACTGATTAATTACAGACCAGCACTTCCCAGATACAACAGAACTATTGCAACAGAATCGTTTCCTCCAAGAGAAGGAGGCAAAAGGGGAAGCAACTGATAAAGGCAAATAGTTGACTAGTAGGCATGGAGTTTGTTAGTAATAGTCAAACGAAAGTTTCAAATGCTTACCGGAACCGAACTGCTCACCAAGGTCAAAGACCTAGGCGACGTATCCAAGACTGACCTTGCTACAGCTTGTGGCTACGTCTCCAAAAAGAAGGACGGAAGCGACCGAGTCAATTTCACCGCCTTTTATGAAGCTCTCCTCAATGCCAAAGGCATTGACCTCGGCGGCGGAAATGCTGGAGTTGGTAAAGGTGGCCGCAAGCTTTCTTACGTTGCAACAGTGCAAGGCAACGGCAATCTGCTGATTGGCAAGGCATATACAGCCATGCTCGATCTCCAAGTGGGTGACGAATTCACCATCAAGCTCGGAAAAAAAGCAATTCGCTTAATCCCTGTTGGTGGTGAGGAAGAAGGAGACGAGTGAGTCTTTTTCCCACGAACTGATAAAAGCCCCGCCTTAGGCGGGGTTTTTTAATGCCAAGCGTTGAAGTCGTCAGCACAGTAACGTCAACTTTTAGCGAATTGGCAATGACGAGGGTCGAGGAAACTGCCATCAACCTCACCGTGCAATGGCTTAAGAACAATGGTTTTCAGAGTGCAGAAGACTATTTGAAGACAGGAGGCAATCTTGTAAAGCTTGCAGAACATCTTTATTCCCGCGAAACACAGGGGGATCTCCAATGTGTATGGAGTGATTTGAAACGTCGCGATGGATTTGCTGGTTCGCTTTATCTCGCTGCAGAATCCATCTGAATACTCCATCAAGAACAGGCCTTACCCACGATTCAGTTTGCTACGACAACGATCGTGTCAACGCAAAGAACATGACTCGAATCGATTGTGAACATGAAGGCTTAAAGAAGCGACTGTGCTTCCTGGAGAGTGGCATCCTTGGTTTTGACAAAAGCCTCATCTCTCAGTAGCAGGCTGAAAACATTATTTTCATGTGAACATGAGTGAACTTAATGTCCCATAAGGCTTGGGATTGGAGTTTTTGGTGAACTCAACCTCTAAGCATCGCGTTGAGATGAGTGTCTTAGGTTCAGATCAAGATCACAATCTCGCTTGGATCAACACCAAATTGATCGAACGCGTCAACCTGTCGCATAGCGTCAGACGCTCAGTCTCCTAGATCCAAAATTGGTGAGCGGGGCTGATTTTTACCAAAAACATGTTTCGTGACACTGAATCGGCGCTCGTTTCTCTTTGGCGGTGGCATGAACGCCATTGCAATTGCTGCTGCGATTCAGTTGATCAAACAAGCCAAAGTCGAAGCTGCCGAATTACCTCTGAGTGAATCAGTCCAAGCCTGCCGCCCTGTGGATTCACTGACTGCTCTCATGAAGGGTAATGAGCGTTTTGCGGCCGCTTGGCAAGCCAACAACGAGTCGATCAGCATGAATGAACGTTCGCAACGGATGGCGAACCTTTGGTTGGACAAATGCTTCCTTTCTTCGAATGTTCTGGAGGAAGCACAGTCACCTTGGGCTTCCATCATCACTTGCGCAGACTCCAGAGTTGCTCCGGAGTGGATTTTTGATGCTGCAGCTGGTGATCTTTTTGTAATCCGCAGTGCAGGGAATACCCCCTTTGACGAGGGGATCGCGTCTCTGGAGTACAGCGTAGCTGTCCTTAAATCACCCTTAATCATGGTGTTAGGCCATAGCAACTGTGGTGCTGTACGGGCAGCGCTTGCGAACGATCCACTCACACCACTTCTGGAACAATTGATCAATCCGATTCGAGAAAGTCTGAAGACAGGTGAAACTTTGGAGAGTGCTATTAAAAGCAACGCAATCGCCACATCCAGACAGCTCACTGCACGCAGTGAAAGTCTTGCCACAGAGGTCAGAGAGGGCAATCTTCAGATTGTTGTTGGATACTTCGATATCAGCTCTGGCAACGTATCACTTGTCTGAATTATCGATGGGCTTGACCAACAGATGATTCATCCAAAGATTTCATACTGAATTTTCTATAAAAGCAATGCATCTCTTGCACGGACTGCCTTGAGTTGCATGGCACTGGACAATGGCCTACTAAACTTGAAAGAGAATTTTTTGACGGTTGCATCCTTAGTCTCTTCAACTTCCTTCAGCGTTCTAGCCTAGATTGAGTTGACAACGGGAAGGCCGCTGAAGGATATCCCGCTTTATCTTTTGCCAGAATAAGAATGATTTAATTAATTTTCAGAATTTCTGGCTTCCTCAACGTCTACGAATCAAAAAATTACATTTTTCAAGCGCAAAAAGCATTCTGAGAGCTTAATAAATAACTTTTTACCAAGAGCTTTATTCTACAAATGCAGATAGAATCAAATTCGAATGATGTACCAATACATGAAGCCCCGCAGATCGTCGCATTCAATGAACTGAATATCTGAAACGATCAATGAAGGTACTAACACTAATTTCCCTACAGGTTTGATTAAAAGCCTTCACTCCCACTTTGACACACCTCTCATCGCATGACGCGTAGACCTTTGCTGATTATCTCCCTGTTCGTTGGAAGAACCTGTCGCTTCCAAAGGCAAGGACAGATCGCAATGTGAACAAACAAAAGTCTAGAACTGTTTAATCAACCTCTCTCGATCTTTAGAATTTTAAATCTAGGGCAAGACTTCACAATGATTCACGTCTGAAAACCTCAGCTATTCCCTTCTAGCGCACAGGTTTTGTGATGCTTGTTGACATGAATGTATTCACAACATAGATCAGTCACTTTGAACATTGTGTCAACAAGTTCATCAGATCAGCTTCATGAGAATGCTTACATCCGAGGGCGAGCCTGGACAAAAAGATTGAGCCATAACAAGGTCATCACAGACGAGCGGAATCAGGCGGTGACCGTGAAATCTCCAGACCATGGGTGGTTTGATTCGATAGCCGCGGCCTACGCGGAGCAGCGCCCCCATTACCCGGACTCTATTTTTCGCTGGATTGCTTCTCAGGCGCCGGATCAAAACCTTTGCTGGGACGCCGCCTGCGGAAACGGCCAAGCCAGTCTGGGCCTGGCAGATTTCTTTGCAACAGTGATTGCAACCGATCTCAGTTCACATCAAATAGAGGCAGCTCCTCCGCATCCCAGGATTCAGTTTCGTGTGGCCTCAGCAGAAAACAGCGGACTAGCTACTGAATGCTGCAGCGCCGTTATCTGCGCCACCGCCATTCACTGGCTCGATGTGGATTGTTTCAATCAAGAGTGTCTCAGAGTTCTTAGCCCTGGCGGCCTTTTGGTTTGGCTGGGATATGACCCAATTCAGGGCGCGCCAGCTCCCATACAGCAATGGCTAGATGACCTTTACCTTCAACGATTGAAGTGTTGGTGGCCACCTCAACGACGCCACGTTGAGGCCCGTTATCGCGATCTCACCTTTCCAGGGAAGAGCGAACAACTCCCACGCAATCACTTCATCGTGCTGCGTTGGAGCATGCATGATCTTCTTGGCTTCATCAGCACCTGGTCAGCTCTTCGCCTAGCCAAACAAAAGGGAACGGATCTACTACCAAAATTGCAAAAGGAACTCACACACCTCTGGGGATATGAAGAGACTGAAATCAATTTGTTCTTACCCCTGATGGGGCGCTGGGGAATTCCAAAGCCGATCGCGATCCCACCACGGCTTACGTAATTCATGAACAAGCAAAACCTGAGGTCTCAATACCGTCATCTGCGTCATGCAGCGATGTCCAAAAAAAACCCGCTGTTCGTTGAAAGCGTGCTCAGTTATCTCAAGCAGCAGGATCAAACAAATTGCACACGTGCTATCGGAATCACCTGGCCCCTCGACGGAGAACCCGATTTACGCACACTGGCCGAACTTCAGCCTGCACCTCTGGCTTTGCCGGCAACTGCAGCTGATTACAGCCTCACGTATCACGAGTGGAGGAACGCTCCATCGAAAACAGAGCTTCTCGGTGATGCCTTCTCAATCCCATCACCCCTGTCTTCACCTGCCTTGAAGCCGAACCAATTATCCCTTTTGTTCATTCCCGCTCTGGCCGTTGATCGAAACGGCATGCGTCTTGGATACGGAGGAGGTTGTTACGACCGCCTCCTGAGCCAACCGGGATGGGCATCGCTGATGACCATGGCAGTCCTTCCTCAGGCATGTATTCTTTCCACCCCATTGCCAGCAGACCCTTGGGATCTTCCCGTTGATGGCTGGATTACCGAATGTGGGTTCAGCTTGCGTTTAGCGAACCAGCAGACAGAATCATTGGATTGATATGAGACCTACATGCTGAGTGTCACGACCATTTTTTCAAAGGTCTTGATGATGTCATGCGCCGCTTTAGGCCTTGGTTTCACTGCATGTCAACAGGTTCAGGCCCATGGGATCCAAAGCTCACTTCGCTATCTGGATGGGAATTTAGAACTAACCAGTAGCTTTTCCACCGGTGAACCAGTCAAAGGGGCTGCAGTACGCCTGATCAACCCAGACGGCACAGCCGGTGTTGAACTTGGCAAAATCGGAACCGATGGTCAGTTGACACTGGCGCTTCCTGAGTTGGCAGAAGGCGTTCTGGATTTACAAGTGGATGGCGGACCTGGTCATCGCGATTATCTGGAGTTACCAATACTTCGTGGAAACGTAGTGCTTGAAGAAGTTGTGGAAATACGAAACCCGATAACAACGAAATTTGGCTTGGCTTGGCTTGGAGCACCAGCATTACTCGGCCTTGTTAGCCTGATCAATAAGAACCGTAGATCAGCTTGACTCGCTGAATATTGTTAATGGCAGAAACGTGCTGCTCTCAAACTAAATATGGAAGCGAAGCGCTTGATCGCATGGCCGAGCGCCTCAGTGGAACTTCTGATGCCCGTAAACGGTACGAATACGTGCTGTGGTTGGCCAAAAAACTTCCCGCCATGCCTCTAGATCTACAGACCGATGAGCGCAAAGTTCAAGGTTGTGTATCCCAGGTGTTTATCCACGCCTCCCTCAAAGGTGACCACGTGTTTTGGCAGGGAGAATCTGACGCGCTAATTACCAAAGGGCTCCTCGCCTTATTGATTAAGGGGATGAGTGATCTCACTCCAGAGCAAGTGCAGGATGTTGACCCTTCCTTCATTGCTGCTACAGGGCTTCAAGCCAGCCTGACTCCATCAAGAGCAAACGGCTTTCTCAACATTTTGCGAGCGATGCAATCACAAGCTCATGCTCTAAAAAGCAACAATGGTGATGTTGATTCATAGAGTCTTCTAATCAGCGATGCAATCGGAACTCGTTCAATGACCACTCGGATCGGAATTGGCCTGCTCGGTCTCGGCACAGTGGGCGCAGGAGTGGCGAGCATCCTTCAGAGCCCAGAAGATCGTCACCCTTTGATCTCTGACCTTGATCTGATTCGTGTAGCAGTTAGAGACCTCAAGCGTTCGAGGCCAATCAAACTCGACTCAAGCATCCTGACCACTTCACCAGAAGCCGTGGTTGATGACCCCTCTGTGAACGTCGTGGTGGAGGTTATGGGGGGCATAGAACCGGCGCGTACCTTAATAATGCGCGCCATCTCCGCAGGTAAGTCGGTGGTCACAGCGAACAAATCAGTGATCGCTCGACATGGTGAAGAAATTGCCGCTGCTGCTGCTGCTGCTGGTGTTTACGTCTTAATCGAGGCCGCTGTCGGGGGTGGCATCCCGATCATTGAACCGTTAAAACAATCTCTCGGGGGAAACCGCATTCAGCGAGTGAGTGGAATCATCAACGGCACCACTAATTACATTCTCTCTCGCATGGCCGACGAGGGCGCCGACTACAACGTTGTGCTTCGCGACGCTCAGGAGCTGGGTTATGCCGAAGCAGATCCAGCCGCTGACGTTGAAGGACTCGATGCCGCAGATAAAATTGCCATTCTTTCTGGTCTCGCCTTCGGAGGGCCGATTGATCGCAACGGTATTCCTACAGCTGGCATCAGCACTCTCCAAAGCAGGGACGTGGACTACGCCACTCAATTGGGTTACGGAGTCAAACTGCTTGCTGTAGCCGAACGCATGGACCATGACCCAAGCCATCCCACATCCCTACCACTAGCCGTCAGCGTTCAGCCCACCCTGGTACCCAACGATCATCCACTCGCAGGGGTTAATGGTGTCAATAACGCCATTTTGGTAGAGGGAGATCCAATCGGAAGGGTGATGTTTTACGGGCCCGGTGCTGGCTCAGGGCCTACTGCCTCTGCTGTAGTCGCTGACATTCTCAACATCGCAGGAATTCGTCAACTCAATCCTGTAGATAGAAATCTGGACCCGCTGCTTGCAGCATCGAGTTGGCGATCGTGTCACCTAGTGAACGGTGAAAAAACAAGTCAACGTAACTATGTGCGCTTTAAAACAGAAAATGCACCTGGGGTGATAGGCCGAATCGGCAGCTGTTTTGGAGACCACAACGTCTCGATTCAATCAATCGTCCAGCTAGAGGCCAGCAGTGCTGGCGCTGAAATCGTCGTGATCACTCACGTTGTTGAGAATGGACAGATGAGCAAAGCATTACAGGCGATTCATGCGCTTCCGGGGGTGCTAAACCTTGATGCGCATCTTGGCTGTCTTTGAGCAGGCCAACACATCCGCTCTCCCCAATGACGGTTCCGTGCATAGATAAGGCAAAGTATTAGAAACGCTTACAAATCAAATCTGCAATCGTGGATTTGTGCTTTCTACGTTCATGACGAACGATCTGATTTTGACTCAGGGATCACGCTGTGACCAGCTAACGGCACGATCAGTGCTCACGCTGCATCAAGGAGACTGCATCAGGCTCCTCTCTGGAGAAGGACCCTTTCAAGTGATCGGTATTGATGACAATCATGACCGTTGCTGGATACGCCAATGGCCCCTGAACCCTCATGGTTCTCCTGTCTTTGAAGTACCTCTAGAACAAATTTCCAACACCAAAATCGAGCGTGATTAACGACAAAGCCCGCGTTCGGGTCGTTGAATGGCGATTGATATCAAAATTCGCAGCGTGACTGATCTCCCTCGCTTCAGGCTCCAGGCCAGCGTGTTGATCGGCCTCACACTTGCCTTTACCCAAAGCGCTTGCCAGCCCACACGTCAAAGCGAACGGTTAACAGTCGCAAGTGCGGGTCGCATTTCATCGCTTGACCCAGCATTGGCAAGCACTACAGGCGTTTTGCAAGTGCTCAATGCTCTTGGGGACACGCTCTATATCCGAGACAACAACGGGAAGCTTCAGCCTCAATTGGCTGCCACTAAACCTGAGCTCAGTGATGACGGTCTCAGCCTCACCATTCCTCTTCGCCAAGACGTTCAATTCCATGACGGCAGTCGCTTTGACGCAGAAGCGATGGCCTTCAGCCTGAGGCGTTTTTTACGCATTGGCAGCCAACGTTATTTGGTGAACGATCGCATCGAGTCAATCGAAACACCAGATCCCTTTCGCATTCGACTGCACCTCAAGCGACCTTCGAGCTCAATAGAAAGTCTTCTTACATCTCCATACCTAACCCCTGTATCACCAAAGGCATATGCAAACCACGCCGATCGATTCCTGAATGATCGTTTTATTGGAACAGGTCCCTACATCCTCAGCAGCTTTCGCAACACGCAACAGCGTCTTCTCCCCTTTCGCAACTATTGGGGCCCAGCACCGAGGAACGTAGGACTCGACCTCATCAATCTCAGCAATTCCACGGCGTTGTTTGGAGCCCTAGTGAGCGGGGAAGTGGATGTTCTGCTGTCCAATTCTCTGGATGAAGATCAGAAACGGGCACTAAGCCATCGAGCCAGCCAAAACCTCCTTCGGGAAAGCCAGGGCCCAGCAATGAATATCACCTTTGTGACCCTTAGGAGTAACACACCCCCACTGCAGAGCCGAACCGTGCGGCAAGCACTTGCCCATAGCCTTAACCGCCGCTTGATCAGCACCCGCGTCAGCTACAAACAGAGAGAGCCATTGCGTTCTCTAATTCCACCCAGTTTGCGTGGAGGCAAGACGGAACCCTGGCCTACCTACAACCTTGCAGAAGCCCGAAAGTTGTTTCAACAGGCGGGTTACTGCACAGGTCGTCAACTGCAGATTCCCTTCACTTACCGAACCAACGTGCCTTCAGATCGCCTGATGGCACTCACCTGGCAGGCTCAGCTAGAGCGTGATTTACCCAATTGCGTACAAATGACTCTCAATGGAGTGGAGTCAACAACGGTTTACAAGCAACTGAGCGAAGGATCGTTCCAAGCAGTAATTCTCGACTGGGGTGGTTCCTATCCAGACCCTGAGGCCTACCTCGCCCCATTGCTCAGTTGCAAACGTTCAAACGGAAATATTTGTGAAGCAGGGGAAGCCGTTGATGGCGGAACGTTTTGGACCGCTCCAGGCCTCCAAGAGGCTTTGAGCAGAAGCGACATGCTTAAGGGTGAGCAGCGACTTCATGAAATAGCAACTGTGGATTCAATGGCAGCACGAGGAGCCCCTTACATCCCGATCTGGTTTGTTGCTCCGAAGGCCTGGGCTCAGAACCGCCTGAGTTCCCCCACCTTTAATGGCAGCGGACTGGTGAATCTGGCCCAACTCGGAGAACGACGCTGATGGCACGAGGACGGGAGCTATTTCGCTACTGCGCAACGCGACTCGCGCTGGCACCGCTCATGCTTTGGCTGATTGCAAGCCTCGTGTTTCTGCTACTGCGTGTCGCTCCTGGAGACCCAGTGGATGCAGTACTAGGCAGCAGAGCGCCAGAGGCAGCCAAAGCCGCGCTGAGAAGCAGCCTTGGACTTGATCAATCTCTCTGGCATCAATATTTGGATTTTCTTGGAGAGCTGATGCGTGGTGATTTGGGCGTTGCCTTAATCAATAACGAGTCAGTGCGTTCAATCATTGGCAAAACATTGCCTGCAAGCTTGGAACTAGGCATCACTGCCTTAATAATTGCCGCAATTCTTGGGTTAGCTGTTGGATTTAGTGGGGTTGCCAAACCGGAAGGGAAATTTGATCTTGCTGGCCGCTTTTACGGGATTGGCACTTATGCCTTGCCCCCCTTTTGGGCAGCAATGTTGATTCAACTCGTGTTTGCTGTAATGCTCGGCTGGCTTCCCGTGGGTGGCAGATTTCCACCCAGTTTGATTCCTCCAGAGGGCAGCGGATTTTTGATCTATGACAGCGTCATTAACGGAAATTGGTCTGCACTCCAAGGATCGATTCGGCACCTAGTGCTTCCTGCCTGCACCTTGGGACTTCTTCTCAGCGGAGTGTTCACAAATACACTGAGACTTCATCTAAATCGCACTTTAAAATCCGATTACGTGGAAGCTGCAAGAAGCCGCGGTCTGAGTGAAACGCAGGTCGTAATGCGCCATGCTCTTCCAAATGCCCTTTTGCCAGTGCTCACGATTGCGGGCATCATCGTGGCCTCCCTCATCGGGGGAGCTCTTCTGATTGAGGTCACATTCTCTTGGCCTGGTATTGCTCTTCGCTTGCAACAAAGTATCAACCAACGTGACTATCCGGTTGTTCAAGGAATCATTGTTGCCATTGCAGCACTCGTCGTGATGGTCAGCGTGGCGGTTGATCTTTTAGTTGCCATGCTTGATCCACGTGTGCGCTACTAATCAATCAAAACTGATGCAGCCTTTCGATCAAGTCGATGCAAATGCAGGTCTCCTGCTTTCAAATGCATGGGCTTCGCTCGAGAGACATCATCAGAATTGAGATTTTCCTGTTCCAGCAAAAACTGAACCACTTCTTTCTCCAATAGTGCTTGCACTTGAAGCGGCTGAACACCAACTAGATCTTCTCCAAGCTGAAAGAGGTCCTCACCACGTCCACCTTCCTTCTGACCCTCAACCCGAACTGGGGAAAAGTGACTTGCTCCTTCGACAAGCACCACCCGGCTGGAGGGATTAGGTGGCATCGCCAAGAGAAGGCCCAACTGCTCGCTGATTGGTGGAGTGATGAGATCGAGGGTGCCACCCGTCAAAAACACAGGAACCTTCAGAGTCTTGGCGAAGGAGCCAGCAGGCCAGAGCAGGCTTCCGAAGCTATTGAAGCCGATCACTGCCGACAAATCATCGGGTGCTGTTTGCTGTGGCAAAGAAACATCCACCAGCTGACACTGCAAGAGTCGCGACAAGTTGCTGAGCGGCAAATCAGATAAGACCGACAAACAGCGACGAGCAAGGCCAGGAGCTGGCCTCGCACCCGTCGACAAAAGCGCACTTAGCGCACCGAGAGAGTGCCCTGCCAAAACCAAGTATTGACCAGGCACTTCAAACATTCCCTTGCGACGCGCACTGAGCAGTGCATTCAGATCCTTGAGGCGATCAGGGAGCACCTCAGCACCTGGCGGAGAACGATGCCCATCGAGAAGAGCCTGAATCGCTCGGTCATCACTACCGGGATGTTCAGGAATTAATACAGCCCAACCGCGACGACTCAGGCCGCGGCCAAGCCAGCGAAAATGATCAGGACTTCCTCCCAACCCAGGCATCAGAACCATCCAGTGGTCCCTTTTGGGAGCTCCCTCCACGGGCAACCAGAGCTGAAACCCCAAGGGATCTGCTCTATGGCCAACCGATAGAGACATCAATCGTGGTTCTAAGTCTTGATGGAGGCCTTGATCTTGGGCGGCAGAGTCAGGAGGCTGAGGCAACGATTCCGTGACGGGGAGGCGATCAAGGCGTCGCACCAACTTCTGTTGGCGCTGAATTTGCATTCGCCAGCTCTTCGCCAGCTCAAGCAAAACATCAAGATCAAGACGAACCCGCTCAGCAGGTAGCGCCCCAAGCAAATCAAGACTTGAGACCTGCTGCTGCTTTGCCAGAAGTTGATTGAGAGTTTGAAGAAAAATGACCCCCTCGGTGTCATCGTCAACTCGAACTAAATCGGCGACTTGATCCAACAATTGACGCCCAGCCCAGCTGTCCAACAATTGACGAGCCAAGCTGCGATCAACAATCACAGGGGCTTGAAGCAGCTCCAAAACTCCAGCACGACTCTTGGGGTCCAACAACGAGAACCAAGTGCTGAGCTCAGATTGATGCTGTCCATCAGACCGCGCCCATTCCGTGAGATCGACGATGGAAAAAGGGATAACAGTGCCATCGATCTGCACTTCCAACTGTGAAGCAGCCCACAACGGACGCGATATGGGCGACAAAAACATCAGACTGCAAAGACAACTTGCAGCTATTCGCCGTCCCGTTGAGCGTCTTCGCAAGGCCAAGACCCGTCCACTGGTGGAACCAGTTTCCCGCACCTTTGCAAGAAGTGGCGTTCATTCGCCTGCTTGCGTCTTTTGGAGCGGGTGGTGTCATCTATCTGACACCGATCGTGTTTCACCAGGCCAGCTTTAGTGCGGGTCAAGTCGGGCAAGGATTAGCGGCCTCCGCCTTAATCGGCACTGTGGCGAGATTGCTGAGTGGAGTGTTACTCGACCGTGGACTCACCTGCTCATGGCCAGTACGCGCAGCTGCCCTATTCGCATTGATGGCCGATCTGGTGCTGTTTCAAGCCACTGGATTCAACGGATACCTCGTTGGACAGTTGCTGATCGGTGTGGCGGCTGGCCTCTATTTCCCTGCCATTGAATTGGCCGTTCCCTTGAGCTGCAGCGGTTTTAATTCCAGCCGTGGATACGCTCTCGCTCGCAGCGCCGACGCCTTAGGAGTCGCCGCTGGCGCCTTACTTGGTGCGGTGTTGACCGCCATGGAGATGATCCGGATGGTCTATGCGGTGGAGGCCGCGGCCGTGTTGAGCATGCTGGTGGTGTTGTTGCTCACGCCACTGCCAGACGGACGGGCAGCGCTATTACATGCCAGCACCGCGACAACCAACAACCACAAACTCAAGGCTGAAACAGCTTCGAACAGCGACACCAAGACGGAAGTTAAAGCCAAATCAGAGGCAGGCTGGTACTGGCTTCTACCCCTCATTCCAGTGCTGGTTGTGAGCGTGGTCGCTACTGGAATTGTGTCCTTAATGCAAAGCGCTCTTCCACTTGACATGGTGCGAGGAGGAATTGCCCGCGCCCCGCTCAGCGAAGCTTCCAGCGGCGGCTTGATTGCATGGCAGCTCCTTCTATTGATGGTGCTTCAGTGGCCGATAGGCAATTGGGTTGCAAAGCGAAGTCTTCGTTTTGGCTTAGGAATGGGTCTGCTGGGATTCATCACAGGCTGCCTCCTGTTAGCTGGTTCCGCGCTTTGGTCTGGTGGAAGCAGCCTGATTGCGCTTGCGATGGTTCCGATTGCCTTTGGCGAGGCTGCTTTTTTACCCACAGCAGCTGAAGCCATGGTGGAGGAGACGCCACTGCAACATCGCGGTTTAGCGATGGCATTGTTCTCGCAGTGCTTTGCGATCAGTGCCATCGCAGCTCCGCTGTTGGCTGGCACAATTTTGGATCAGCAAGGCCACGGATTGGCGCTTTGGTTGCTGATGGCGGGAACCTGTTTGGCGGTCGTCCCTCTGTTGAAGGCTGTACGTCCCCGCTACAAACCAAATTTGAGTGCTAGTCCAATCGAGGAACCTCTAGAAGCCACGAACCCGCGAACTGCTCCTCTCCATTAAAGATCTGCGTCTCCTGAGCAGATTGCCGTAACGGATAGAGTCCTTAAAGGATTGCCCCGCTATACATTGAGGTGATGAATAGTTCTAATTAACAATTCAAGTCCTCACAGGTCGATGCGGAAATGATGGAGCAGCGCTTCCAGCCTTCAGACAAAAATTGAATTGCTTGAGTCAGCTGCCGAAGGAACGCTAAGTCGAAGCTACGCAGGATTGTTTCGCCGTCTGAATGACGGCAATGACTTTTGTCAACCGGAAATATCAATACGGATGTACTTTGGAACATCAAACATGTCGCCAACAACAACAATCAATAGGAAAGTACAGGACTGAACATAAAACCTTAGGGGAAGTCGGCTGTGCTGACGATCTCGCAAATGAGCTTTTCCCTGCCAATTGGCGTCCAAATTTTCTATTCAATTTTCGGCCTTCAGTTTCAACTGGCAGAACATAAAGTCACTAGTTGAACCATTTATTGTTCATGGTCAGACCACAGGCATGTAGGAAAAACCACTTTTCTTAGAGTTCAGTCAGGAAGGTAGGGAGTAACCTCTAAGTCAATGGCAAGAAGAGTTCGCTACCTCCGTGGCTACAGGCGAGACTTTCAGCGCGAACGACTGACAGACCGATCAATGGACAGCAAAACAACGATTAAGATCAGCCTTGGCTTAATACTGAGCCAGATAATTCTTTGTAGCAGCGCACAAGCTCAGACTTCACAGCAAGATATGCGAAAAAGACTCGTAGGTCAATCTGCTTATGCAGCCTGCAAGATGATCCACGCTAATTACAGCCAACAACGCGTTAATCTGATCGTGGAAACAGCAATCAAAGAAAACAACTGGGAATCACAAAAAGCTTGGCTAAGGCTTCCAAAAACAATTCAAACCATTAAGACAGTAACCGAGGCCATGAATTCAGATTGCTCTGATTTTAATCAAGACAGCCCAAAATTCATTCCTGCCATGCATGCTATTGATGCACTTTAAATTCAAATACCACTCTAAAATAGCTAGTCATAATCGAGAAATATCAATCAAAACCATTTAAGCGAATCCAAATAGTTTTTCGATTATCATTTCAACGTCTTAACTGAAAAAAGAGACCCCTATTGCTACTTAGAATCTACAAAATACGAATAACAAGGGGCATTCTCAAGGAGACTTAAACGTCAAATTGCAATATTATATATTGTCTTCGCTTCCGCAAAGGGAAAGAAGACGACGTCATGTGCTAATTGCTTTTTAGACTATTTCTACAGGCAAACTGCTTTTACTAAGCATAAGGCAATAATAAATCAAACTTCTAGCCACTAGTTTAAACACTATAAAGTGCACAAAGCAAAATAAAACCAACCAGATTCAGTAGCTTTCAGGAAGCAATCCATTCGAAAGAAGAAACGATCGGAATCGTGGGTACAACGCCTTAGCGCCTAAGACACTCAAGTGGCTGCTATCAAAATACAGCAATTTATCACCTAAAAATGGAGAGCAAGAATTATCAACAATCCCATTGATACTTACACAGAGATCTTCGAAAGGACTATAGACAAAGAACTTGTTGTTATGGAGAGAGTATTCCTCTAGTTGTGCTTGGTAAAAATTAATTTCAGCAAGCCAATCACTCTTACTTATTTCAAAGCCACTACCACACACATCGCTCAAAGCAAAACCAGGTCGGAACCACTCTTTTTTACAGAGATTATTATTAATCAGCGACCTATCATCAAGAGCTGGATAACGAGGAGTAGGCAGCATTACCAATAATTGGCTACCATTTGATGTAACACTCTCTGCAAGTTTTATAGTATCTTTGACAAATTTTTCAGAACCCAGGTAATTAGAACTTATCACAAAAAGAAATTGGTCTCCACCAATCAATGAAAGCTTTTGGATTGTACTGTTCATATATGTACATCTAGGAGATGCATCGTCAAGCTCCGGGATTGTACATCCGTCATTAAAGATATCAGTCGTCCTTACGTTGTCCTTGTGAAATATAATTTCAGACAAAGGCATTAACATCCCACTATGCGAATCTCCAATAAAGATTATTGTTTTGGTTGATTTATCAGATGCAGGCTTTGCGGTAGAGCACATAAGAAAAAGCGTTTCAACTGGAAAACCCTTATGAAGGATATTGCGACATTTCTGAGAATCTCTTTTCGAATACTCACCTATATAAGTTTTTGCTGCCGTTTTAGGGTTATTAGACAATGAAATTCCTTTATTACTACCCAAGAAAATATACTTGCTAAAGCCATTACTTAGAACGAGTATCAACGCAGCGCCACCGCTTACGTAGATAGCCGCAATGGAAAAAGTCATCCGGCGACTTTTTGCCCAGATTCTCTTCCTAAATCTTTTTTCTACAATCTCATATGAGAAAATTGCAAAGAACATAGTAGCAAAAATAAATATAGGAAAGGTATATACAGACACTCCGATTGTTAGTCGCATTATTGCAAGAACACCCCAGTGCCATAAATACAAAGAATAGGAAATGAGGCCCAGATATACAACTTTTTTATCTGTAAAAAGCTTAAAAACGACGTCACTGCTCTTAAGAGAAGCAATTAAGATTGCAGTAAAAAGTACTATTCCAATAGTCGCAGGAACTGCAGCCGAAACGGGGAGGTACATCACTCCCGCTATTACCAATAAAAAGAAAACCGAAGAAATCTTCTTTATAACTTTTTCAATTATTCTCCACTTTTGAAGAACTATAAAAAGGAGACAACCTGATGCCATTTCCCAAAACCGCATAGGCATCAAAAAATAAGCCGCAGATTGATTGATTTCATAAAAGTAGACAAATGCAATTAGCGAAACAATTGTCAGTATTCCAACCACAAAAAATAAGTTTTTTTCACCCCTTACAGACTGCCTTCCGAACCCTGAGAACCAAACTAAAATTGGAAAAATAATGTAAAATTGCTCTTCAACGCCTAGTGACCAAGTATGCATGAATGGATTTAGCTCCGTAGACTCAGAAAAATAGTTTGTTGAATTCAGAAATAGTTGAATATTTGAAACACCTACTAAAGAAGTGAGACCAGTAACTAATTCTTGACGAGAATTCTGGTTAAACAAACACATAAGAAAGCTAACTAAAATTACAAATAGCAATAGCGCAGGAACTAAGCGCTTAATTCTTCTCTCGTAAAAACCACTAATAAAGTCCTTGAAATCTTTGCTTGGCCTTTTATAGAGAGACGATGATATTACATAACCAGATATCACAAAGAATATATCTACCCCGAGATATCCACCAGGTAAAAATTTTTCATTGAAGTGATTGAACATCACCGCAACAACTGCAAATGCCCTTAGGCCATCAATCTCAGGCCTATATTTACTTTTAGAATCAGGCGAGGATAAATAATTCAAATCCATGAAGAAATTATTTTTACGATCAGAAAAAACTTGTTACTTATTTTCTTGCTGGAGGAATGGTTATTCAATGATTTATATAAACTAAATTTTCTTGATTCAAACATTGAATAAAAATTCCATCACATCACCTTCAGCTACAAGATAATCCTTCCCTTCACTGCGCAACCAGCCCTTATTTCTAGCCTCTGAGATTGAACCAGCTTCCAACAATTTCTCCCAACCGATGGTTTGTGCTCGGATGAAACCCCGCTCGAAATCCGTGTGAATCACGCCTGCTGTCTGAGGAGCGGTCATACCGGCACGAAAGGTCCACGCACGTGTTTCTTTTTCGCCAGTTGTGAAATAGGTACGCAAACCCAACAAGCGATAAGTGGCACGAATCAAACTTCTCAAGCCTCCTTCACTGACCCCTAGGCCCTCGAGGTAATCAGCGCATTCCTCGTCACCCAACTCAATCAACTCAGCTTCTACCTGCGCCGAGATACGCACAGTCTCAGCACCTTCCTTCTCCGCAAGGGCAACAACTTCATTGCAAAATTTATTTCCTAAAGCCAAGTCGTCTTCGCTCACATTGGTTGCAAAGATGATCGGCTTTGCGGTGAGCAGCCCAAGGGGTTTGATTATGGATAGCTCCTCATCACTCAGCTGAACACTGCGAGCTGCTCCTCCCGCTTCCAGCACCTGTTGAATACGTTCCAAGGCCTCATCTTCAATCTGTGCTTCTTTGCTGGTGCGCATTTGCTTCTTGAGCCGCTCACGCCGTTTCTCAACTTGAGAGAGATCGGCCAAACCAAGTTCAAGGTTGATGACTTCCACATCGCGTACAGGCCCTACTGATCCAGACACGTGAATGACATCGTCGTCTTCAAAACAACGCACCACATGAACGATGGCATCAACCTCACGAATGTTTGACAGAAACTTATTACCCAAACCCTCTCCTTGACTCGCGCCCTTAACCAGACCAGCAATATCCACAAACTCCATCCGAGTGGGGATTAGCTCCTTGCTTTGACTGAGATCAGAGAGTTTCTGGAGACGGTCATCAGGAACAGCCACTGTGCCCACGTTCGGCTCGATCGTGCAGAACGGGAAGTTCGCAGCCTGAGCCTGGGCGTTAGCTACCAAGGCATTGAACAAGGTGGATTTGCCGACGTTGGGCAAACCGACGATTCCGGCTTTAAGCATGTGGCCAAATCTATCCAGTGACCAAGGAAGGCATCATGGCCAAGGATGCCACTAAAAGAAACGGATCTATCACGCTAACGTCACTGCTACGTGCAAATTTTGGCATAAAACGCCATTTCGCCTACACACAGGCGAGACTATGTGTGAAGTTCTGATACAAGCGTTGTCATGGTCAGCCAACAACGGCAAACCCCATTACTCGCCAAGGACCATGACTTGACATCACTCACTCGCTTAAGCGGACATCGACGACGTAGAAATCGCCTGATAGCCGTTGCTGTGGCTGTGATTGTGGGAGGTGGAAGCCTGATTTGGGTTCTCAGTAGTGGACGCAGGGGGAGCCGCGATCTTTCCAATTACACCGTTGAAGCCACCCGTGGATCACTTCCCGGAGTAATCACAGCTAGCGGCACGTTAGAGGCCATACGCCGCGTCAATGTGAGCCCTAAACGTCAAGGACGACTTGAAGCTCTTCTTGTGGATGAAGGCGATTCCGTTCAAAAAGGCCAGGTGCTTGCGCGCATGGACAGGGGAGGCTTTCAAGACAAACTGGATGAGCTCAAGGCCTTGGCAAGACAATCTAAAGCCGACTACGAAGCCAGAGCATCCGACTACAAACGGAGATTAAGTTTGTATGATTCAGGTGCAATTAGTCAAGCAGATATTGATGATTATCGTTCCAGATATCTGAGCAGCATGGCCACTTTCGAAGCAGCTCAGGAACGCATTGAGGGGCAAAATGTTGAGGGCGAGGATCTTCTGATCAGGGCACCCTTCAGCGGAACGATCACCGAGAGATATGCCGAACCAGGCTCGTTTGTGACACCTACCACCGCTGCCTCATCATCAGCAGGTGCAACAAGTTCTTCCATCGTTGAACTTTCTCAGGGCCTTGAGGTGACAGCGAAGGTGCCTGAAAGTGATATTGGTCGAATCACAATCGGACAGATTGCCAATGTTCGAGTTGATGCATTTCCAGATCAGATCTTTGCAGCAGAAGTGCGTGACATTGCACCCCGCGCTGAAAAAACCAACAACGTGATTTCCTTCGAGGTGGAATTAACTTTGCCCAATCCACCACCCATCCTTCGCATTGGCATGACTGCGGATGTGAATTTTCAGACAGGACGTACATCCCCCAGCACCTTGGTTCCAACCGTGGCGATCGTCACAGAGGATGGAAAACCGGGCGTCCTACTTGTTGGAAAACAAGATGAACCCAGCTTTCAGTCCGTAAAACTTGGCTCCAGCGGCGGCAGCCAGAGTGCGATTCTCTCTGGAGTTAAACCAGGTACCCGGGTGTTCATCGATCTACCGCCGTGGGCGAAAAAGCGCGACTAAACCAGCCCAACTCTGAATAAATCCATGAGCACCACACCAGATCAACCCTTGCTGCTGCTGGTGGACGGGCACTCACTGGCATTTCGCAGTTTTTACGCCTTCAGCAAAGGAGGCGAAGGCGGACTCAGCACAAAAGCTGGAATTCCGACAAGCGTCACCTACGGCTTTCTCAAAGCGTTACTCGACAACTGCAAAGGGCTCAAGCCGAATAGTGTCGCAATCGCTTTCGACACAGCTGAACCAACCTTCCGCCACAAGGCAGATCCCAACTACAAAGCTCATCGCGACGTAGCACCCGAGCACTTCTTCCAGGACCTCGAGCAGCTTCAGGAGATTCTGAAGAAGCAGCTCCAAGTGCCGCTCTGCCTGGCACCTGGCTTTGAAGCAGACGATGTCTTAGGCACGTTGGCCAATCGCGCGGCTGCTGATGGCTGGAGTGTTCGGATTCTCAGTGGCGATCGCGATCTCTTTCAACTTGTGGACGACAGTCGCAACATCGCCGTTCTGTACATGGGCGGTGGTCCCTACGCCAAAAGTAGTGGGCCCACTTTGATTGATGAAGCAGGAGTGCAGGCCAAACTCGGCGTATCTCCAACCAAGGTGATTGATCTCAAGGCACTGACTGGAGACAGCTCTGACAACATTCCTGGAGTGAAAGGAGTCGGTCCTAAAACGGCAATCAACCTGCTGAAAGAGAACAACGATCTCGATGGTGTTTACCAAGCGCTGGCAGCAGTTGAAAAGGAGGGACCCAAAGCGAGCCGAGGCGCGATCAAAGGAGCTCTCAAAGCCAAACTCAGCAACGACAAGGACAATGCCTATCTCTCCCAACACCTCGCTGAAATTCTGGTTGATATTCCTTTGCCAGAGGATCCAAAACTGGATCTTGGAAGCGTTGACGGCGATGGCCTGAGTCAGCGTCTACAAGACCTTGAGTTGAATAGCCTGATCCGCCAAGTTCCCAACTTTGTCGCCACCTTTTCGAGTGGAGGATTGGCAGCCAATGCTCACCTGCTCAACGCAACGGAGATAACACACACCACCACTGTTTCCAATGCTGCGGCTTCCTCCAAGGCTGAAGTTAAAGCTTTGACTAACGCGCCAGAAGGCGAACTCACCACTGAGCCGGGCGTAAACCAACCGAACTTGCAGCCAATGCTGGTTCAAAACCTTGAACAACTCAAGGGACTCGTAGACCGTTTAATGAATCGCCGTGATCCATTAGCTCCAACAGCTCTCGACACTGAAACCAGCGATCTGAATCCATTCCGGGCTCAGCTAGTGGGCATTGGTGTCTGCTGGGGACCTGCTGTTAATGATCTGGCTTACATCCCAGTCAGTCATCAAGCGAATCCGACTCCACAGCAACTCCCACTTGAAACGATGCTTCAAACCTTGGCACCTTGGCTAGCAAGTGCCGAACATCCAAAAGCACTTCAGAACGCAAAATACGATCGCCTGATCCTGTTGCGGCACGGCTTGGCCTTAAACGGCGTGGTCATGGACACCCTGCTGGCTGATTACCTCAGAGATGCAGCAGCAAAACATGGCCTAGATGTGATGGCCCAACGCGACTACGGCATCAGCCCCACCCTTTTTAGCGATCTTGTCGGCAAGACGAAGGACGGCAAGGCGAGCAGTTTTGCTGAGGTGCCACTGGACCAAGCCGCTCAGTACTGCGGCATGGATGTGCATCTGACCCGCAAGCTCGCCATCGACCTAAACGAAAAGCTGAAAGAGTTAGGGCCCCAAATGCAAGAGTTGCTCAGCAATGTTGAGCTCCCCTTAGAGCCGGTACTAGCTGTGATGGAGGCCACAGGTATTCGCATTGATGTGCCCTATCTGACCTCGCTCTCCTCCGAAATTGGAGCCAACCTCGAACAGCTTGAATCGAGTGCAAAGCAAGCTGCTGAGGTGGATTTCAACCTCGCATCGCCTAAGCAACTCGGCGATTTGCTATTCAACACCCTCGGTCTTGACCGTAAAAAATCACGTCGAACCAAAACCGGATACAGCACTGACGCCGCCGTGCTTGAGAAGTTAGAGCACGATCACCCCGTTGTGCCCCTGGTGCTTGAACATCGGGTCTTGAGCAAATTAAAGAGTACGTATGTGGATGCACTGCCCCAACTGGTAGAAGCCGAAACTGGACGTGTGCACACCGACTTCAACCAAGCCGTGACGGCCACAGGCCGGCTGAGTAGCAGCAACCCCAACCTGCAGAACATCCCTGTTCGCACTGAATTTTCGAGGCGAATTCGTAAGGCTTTTCTCCCCCAAGAGGGCTGGAGACTACTCAGTGCCGACTATTCGCAAATCGAGCTGCGCATTCTCACCCATCTGTCCGGCGAGGAGGTGCTGCAGCAGGCCTATCGCGATGGCGACGACGTTCATGCCCTCACCGCTCGATTGCTCCTTGATAAAAGCGAAGTGTCTGCCGATGAACGACGGTTAGGCAAAACGATCAACTTCGGCGTGATTTATGGAATGGGTGCCCAGCGCTTCGCACGCGAAACGGGAGTCAGCCCAAGCGAAGCAAAGGACTTTTTATCCAAATATAAAGATCGATATCCAAAGGTATTCGCTTTCCTTGAGCTACAGGAACGACTGGCCCTTAGTCGCGGTTATGTGGAAACAATTCTTGGACGTAGGCGCCCCTTTCACTTTGACCGGAATGGTCTTGGCCGCTTGAATGGGATCGACCCTCTCGAGATCAATTTGGAGGTGGCTCGCCGGGGTGGAATGGAAGCGCAGCAACTGCGCGCCGCGGCCAACGCTCCGATCCAGGGCTCTAGTGCCGACATCATCAAGCTTGCAATGGTGCAGCTGCAAAAGGAGCTGGAGAACAGAAACTTACCGGCAAGACTTCTCCTACAAGTACACGATGAACTGGTATTGGAAACAGAACCTGAGGCGCTTGAGCTGATTCAAGAACTAGTGATTCAAACCATGAAGAACGCCATTCACCTGTCCGTCCCCTTAGAAGTTGAAACGGGCAGCGGTCCTAATTGGATGGAATGCAAATAAATGACCGTAGATTAATTTTAAAAATTAGTCACAACTACCACTACTCATGGCATTACTTTACTCAAACTAGGAACATTTTTCCATTTTATTGCTATGGCAATAATTGCAAATCCACCACAGGCAATTGCAAATTGGAATGGTGCTTGCGGTCCAATAGAAGCAATCAATTGACCACCAAAGAATGAAACAATAGCTGCACCAAGAGTAAAGAGTGAGGTTGCAAAACCCATGATCCAACCCTGCTCTTCCTTGGAGACAGACTCAGAAAAACTTGTCAACATTGTGGGATAGCCAATACCATGCAAAATTCCGACAGGAAGCATGATTGCCAAGGCGATTGGCCCAAAAGGAATGAGCAAGAATGCCACAATAAAGCTACAGAACAGAAACGTACACGTGACCATAATCGTACGCTTGGAAAATCGTACATTCAATGGCTCAACAAGCACACTGCTGGAGGCAGCAAGACCAATACCCATTAAAAACATTCCAATACTTGAGCCTGTGGCTCCATATCCAAACCTTGTTGACAGGTTGGCTGACACAAACACATAAAGACCTAATACACACAGCATGTAAGGAAAAAATGCCATTGCAACATATCGAACAGAGTTTCGATTAAGAGCATCAGTCAGCAACTTGAACACGACCAATGGATTCGCCTCCATCGGAATTGTCTCCGTCTTTACATCTTCAAATCCAAAAAAGACAAGCAACAAGCCAACAAAACACAACAAACCACCAATTAGAAATGGCAGTTGTGGTGAAGCAAGAGCACCAAAAAGATCTTGATCTGAAAATAGTCCTCCAATAATGGGGCCTATCACAAGGCCAAAGCTCATACCAACAGTTACAAGCCCTAAATTGCGTGCACTTTCACGATCATTTTCAGCGAGATCAATCATCGCAGCGGCAGCAATTGGCTGAGCTCCAGCCGTAAAACCAGTGATCGCCCTAGAAATAACTAGAAGCACATAATCATGCGAAATGAGTGCTACTGCTGCGATTACATATCCTGCAATCGCACCAATCAAACAAATAAGTATTCCTAGTTTGCGTCCAATACTATCTGACAGCTTTGAAATGTAGAGTGATCCAAAAAACCAAGTCAGAAAAAATGTACCAATAGCTATTCCATAAAGAAGGGCGCCGTGTGCTGGCGAAACATCCCCTTGAATAAATCCACCATTTGGCTGCATCAACAAAGCAGCGAAGATGGGAAAGGCAAGACCTTGTCCCATCACATCAACAAAACAAGTAAACATTAATGCGAAAATAGCAAGCGGCATCAAATCTTCTTGCCTGTTAACTCGTTTTCTATATGAAAACTAGCAAGACCAACCCTAAAGACCCCACACCGCCAAATCACTGATATGAATCGTTGCTTCAACATTCAATCATTCATTATCGAGGGTGCAAAACCCAATCTATGATCATTAAAGTCGAAATAGACCTTTCAATTATAATTATAGAAAGAAAAGATACAAGAAATTCAATATTCGGTTGAGCGATATCCTACACATGCATGCATTAGATTCTTCGAATCAGAACTCAAGAATGAACCGCAAGCTTTTGGCTGCGATCGCAGGATCTTCTGCAATGGGAATTGGGATCGGCTTGCATCGATCTCAATTCGCTGTTTTAGGTGAGCTCATGGCAGCAAACGGCTGGTTCGCCAATAGTACTATTGGAATATTGAGCGGAATCAGCCTTGCTGGTTATATCATTGGCTGCTTACAACAAAGCAAGATTAAAAGTGAAAAAACTAATATCATTTGTATTCGTTATGGCCTTGTAATTGCAGTCATAACTTTCTTCATCGAACCATTATCTTCTGTTATTGAATGGCAAGCCTTTTGGAGACTCACTGCTGGATGGGCCTCTGCGCAGTTGGTGGTTGGAATTCCTGGATTCGTAACGCGTCAACAACCTGCCCATGACCACCGTTTCTTAGTCGCTTGGACCATCTCAGGATCTGGGATTGCAGCTTTTATCGCATCCCTTCTTGTGAGTTTATTTGCAAGCGCATCCGTAGTCGGTGCGTGGTTTGTGACTGGAGCACTATCTCTTCTCTTAGCGTGGCCAATTAATGATCTTTTATCGTTAAGCAAACAAGAGATCTACGGGTCGAAAGAATCCGAGCAGTATCACACATACGAAGAAAAAAAGCCTCATCCGTCTATCGCTTACTTGAGTCAGCCACTCGCATTTCTTGCTGTAAGCGCCTTCTTTTTTGGGGCAGCACAAGCTGCCGTTATTGTTTACTACCCACTCTTGCTGATTTCTAAATTCGAGATTGGTCAATCTCTAGCACAAGCACTATTTTCGAGTCTTGGTCTCGGTTATATGCTCGGCGCTATCGGCGTAGGTTTTTTACCGAATCGGTATACAACAGATACAGCAATGACATTTAGTGCGTTCATTGGCCTCATCGGCGTATTTATGTGCGCTGCTAGCCCTCTTATAGAAATTGTTGGGCTGGGCGGCTTTTTGTTTGGGTTGTGGAATGGAAGTATGATTTCTTTATTACTAGATCGCATTAATCAATCAACTGAATCGCACCTAGCACGGGTGACCTGGTCACGCTTTAGCTTAATCCTCAGCATAGGATTTACCATAGGTGCTACCTGTTTATCGCCTATTGCCAACAATAATGTTGCCCTAATCATGTGGATTAGCTTGTTTTTATTAGCCATTCATTTAACCTCTCAATCAATCTCAAAGCACTTGTTTTCACGAAAAACAGACCTAAAATAAACTTTCCAAGCAAGGTGATTAATAGCGACAATAACTCTGATCTTTATTTTCAATCGATTGAACGAGTTGAGAGTGAAGGGAGTATCAATCAGTTCAGCAGAAAACAATTTCGATCAGGTGATCTTCAGATTCGATCGTGCAAATTCAAAATCCGTTGGTCGATGCCGTTCTGGGTGGTTCTAAGGGTCAACACCTCGGATCTACCATTCTTAGAAGGTTTTTGTTCTGTGCTGGCAGGCATCAACCGTTATTTGATCCTCCTTTCTCGAGCCTGATGTCTTCCCTGCGCTTCACCAACAGCCTCACCAGCCGCACGGAAGCATTTGACCCCTTAGAGCCAGGGAAGGCGACGATTTACTGCTGCGGAGTCACGGTTTATGACCTCTGCCACCTGGGGCATGCCCGCAGCTATATCAACTGGGACGTTTTACGCCGTTACTTGATTTGGCGAGGATATGACGTCACTTACATCCAAAATTACACCGATATTGACGACAAAATCCTTCATCGTGCCGCCGAGGAGGGAAGCTCGATGGAGGAGGTCAGCGAGCGCAACATCAAAGCATTCGAGATCGATATGGGCAGGCTCAACATCCTTCCAGCAGACCGTATGCCGCGAGCCACCTGCTGCATTAACGGCATCCAAGAGCTCATTGCTGAACTTGAAGCCAAAGGTGCGGCCTACAGCTCAGATGGTGATGTTTACTTCGATGTATCCAAGGCCAAGGACTACGGCAAGCTCAGCGGACGCGATCCCAACGAACAGCAACAGGGAGCAAGCGGCCGCACTGCTGATGGGGAGGAGAGTCGAAAAAGGCACCCGTTTGATTTCGCTCTGTGGAAAGGGGCAAAAGCCGATGAACCAAGCTGGAACTCTCCCTGGGGACCAGGGCGCCCTGGCTGGCACATCGAATGCTCGGCCATGGTGCGTCAGGAGCTGGGACTGACGATCGACATTCATCTGGGCGGTGGGGACTTGGTGTTTCCACATCATGAAAATGAGATCGCTCAATCAGAAACCGCGAACGGCGCCCCATTGGCTCGGCTGTGGATGCACAACGGGATGGTCAATGTGGGCGGCACCAAAATGTCGAAATCCCTGGGTAACTTCACAACAATCCGAGCACTCTTAGACAGCGGGCTTTCAGCAATGGCGTTGCGCCTCTTCGTATTGCAGGCTCACTACCGCAAGCCGCTTGACTTCACCCCCGAAGCACTGGAAGCAGCAACCACAGGATGGAAGGGGCTCAATGCCGCACTAAGGCTCGGCGAACAGCATTGTGCCGCCTTGGGCTGGAGTGATCGAACACCATTCAATAAGGAAACCACAAATGCTGGGGCCAGCACCAAAAGTCCGTTGGTGCCCCTAAAGCAAAGGTTCATTGAAAGCATGGACGATGATCTCAACAGCTCAGGCGCCTTAGCCGTTCTATTCGATCTCGCTCGACCATTACGAGGTCTAGCCAATCGACTGGACAGAGGCGATCAACCTGAGCATCCAGCTAACGAATTGGTTCAGCTACACGAACGCTGGCTGATGCTTCGCGATCTGTCTGCTGTTCTTGGTTTATGCAGTGAAACAAGTTCCTCTGAAACAACTGAAGAAAACAATGTTGTAGAAGCAGAAATGATCGGGAGAGCGATCTCCGAACGCAAAGCTGCCAAACAATCCAAAAATTATTCAGAAGCTGATCGCATCCGGAAAACACTTAGCGACCAAGGCATTGAGCTGATTGATAAGCCCGGTGGATTAACTGACTGGAGAAGGATTTAGCGCTCTTTTTTAGCCATCATTGCCTCGATTTTACGGATCCGCTCCATCGTGGTGATCCAAACCTCGAGACGGAAGTTTTGAACACCAAGATCAGGTGTTCTCGGATCGGCGGCCTCGATACTTGCCTTGAGCTCATTCACCATGAACTCGATATCTTCTTTGGCCTCGAAAGCGTCCCAAAGCTCTCGCTCCAACCGAGCACGCTCAATGAAGTTCCAACGTTTAAGCCACAACATCGGACCGGTTGCACACTGCGTCCTGTCTACCGGATTGCAGACGACATCTGACGTACTGTCCAAGTCTTGGCACGCAAATCTTGCAACCTGAAAGCCTTTCCAAGGCCATTCAGCTCTCGGTCACACCGGTATTTTTACTCGCCGGTATCGGAGCACTTTTGAACGTTCTTTCCGCCAGGCTCGCCAGAGTTAGCGATCATGCTCGAAGACTCAGCGAGTCTGATGCAAGAGGTGACGACTTTGATCGCAGACATTGCAAGCGGCGAATGCAACACATTCTTCGTGCGATCTGGCTACTCACCTGCTCCACCCTTCTGCTATCAATCGTGGTGGCAACAATGTTCATGAGCGTGCTCACTCAAATTGATCTAAGCGCAATTGTTGCGCCTCTTTTCATCACAACCATGGGGATGTTGATGTTGGCTTCAATCTCTTTCCTGATGGAGGTGAAATTAGCAATAGAACATATGCAGAGAAGCTTTTAAAAATATATTTTTCAGCACATTCATAAATTAAGCTGAGTAGAACCATTGACGACATAAATCAACAACACTGACTAGCAATCCACAAGTGATCACAGCAGGAGACACCCAGCGCAAAAAAAACAACATCAAGTGGATTAAACCAGATGATGTCTTTGATCCTTGAAGATCGTCCCGAAATCGTTTCGGAGCAACCCAACCCAAAAGCAAGGCCAACAACAGCCCCCCCAGGATCAGGAGCAAACCGCCAAAGATTGAATCCATTACTTCCAGCACAGGAATAGACATCGCAGCTGGTAGACCTGCGATAAAAATCAGCAGTGACATCAACCATGCTGATCGCTTTCTTGACCACCCCAAGCGATCCATCAGTGAAGCAACTGGCACTTCCAACAAGGACACAGACGATGTAATCGCTGCTAGGTAAGCGAGAGAAAAGAAAAGAATGGCAACGAAACGACCCACACCGCCAAGAGAAGCGAGTCCGGTGGGAATCGCCAAAAACAATGCTCCAACAGTGGACTCATTCACTGTTTCCTTAAGGCCAAAGCTGATCACAATCGGGAAAGTGATCAGTCCAGCCAACAGACCTACAGCGGTATCTAGACCCACTACAGCAATGGCCTCTCTTGGCAGTCTTGCGCTGCTTCTCAGATAGGCCGAATAAGCGAGGATGCAACCAATCCCAGTACCGATTGAGAAAAAAGCCTGGGTAAAAGCATTCCGAATGGTTGTGGGGTTGAGTAGCTGAGCAGGGTCCCAGCGCAACAGAAATGTTTGATATCCACCAACGGCTCCAGACAACGTGCCCGCCCAAATTGCCAATCCAACCAACAACACAAATAAAAGAGGTAAAGCCCAACGGGATAAGCGCTCAATACCCCCCTGCACGCCGGCACCAACCACTGCAGCAGTGAGCGCAAGACTTAGACCCTGCCCTATGAGGGCACTATGTCCTGTACTCACAGACGCGAACAAGGACTCGGCTGTTGCCATATCGGCTGGCAAACCCGCCCATAAAGCATGGAACAGGGTGTGCCCCGTCCATCCCATCAGCACGGCATAGAACGCCAAAATCCCACAGGATGCGATCACGAATAACCAACCCATCGGACGCCAAGCGGGACCTGCAGCTGCCACAGGAGCCATCAAAGGACTTTGGGCCGTGCTGCGCCCGAGCACCATTTCTGCCACCAGAACGGGCAGACAGACCATCAGCACAATCAAGACGTAAAGAAGCAAAAAGGCACCGCCACCTCCCTGGGACGCGCGATAAGCAAAGCCCCAAAGGTTGCCCAACCCCACAGCACTACCAGCTGCGGCCAACACAAATCCAAGTCCCGACCGCCAGTGCTCCTTCAGCGCCATGAACCCGAAGCCAACTGCAATGAAGCGAAGTTTGCCAGGCCTAGGCTATGAGGTGGGAAACTGTGAGTAATTGCCAGGCCTCCTGTGAAAGCCATCAGCGTTCTGGGCTCCACCGGATCGATCGGGACCCAAACGCTGGACATCGTTGACGAGTTCCCTGACCAGTTCCGAGTGGTGGCACTCAGTGCTGGACGCAATCTCAGCCTGCTTGTTACTCAAATCGAGAAGCATCACCCTGAAGTCGTTGCTTTAGCTGATGAATCTTTGCTTCCTGAGCTCAAAAACAGGCTGATGGCCCTGCAAACGAAAACACGCCCAGATCCATTGCCACAGATTGTCGGTGGACCCCAAGGTCTGGATGTAGCCGCCTCCTGGGCTTCGGCCGATCTCGTCGTCACCGGAATCGTGGGCTGCGCAGGTTTGTTACCAACTCTTGCGGCGATTCGAGCTGGAAAAGACCTAGCCGTCGCAAACAAGGAAACGCTGATTGCCGCTGGTCCAGTGGTGCTACCTGAACTGAAGAAAAGCGGGAGCCGGCTACTTCCTGCAGATTCAGAACACTCGGCCATATTCCAGTGCCTACAGGGAACACCCTGGAGAGACACCGCTCGTCTCTCCACCGGAGTACCAACACCTGGGCTACGCCGAATTCAACTCACCGCCTCTGGTGGTGCGTTTCGCGACTGGACAGCCTCTGAACTTAAAAAAGCAACAGTTGCTGATGCCACGTCCCATCCCAACTGGAGCATGGGAAAGAAAATCACCGTGGATTCAGCCTCGTTAATGAATAAAGGCTTAGAGGTGATTGAGGCGCACTATTTATTTGGACTCGATTACGACCACATTGAGATCGTGATTCATCCACAAAGCATCATTCACTCCATGATCGAACTTTCCGATTCATCGGTGTTGGCACAACTCGGCTGGCCAGACATGAAACTGCCGATCCTCTACTGCATGAGTTGGCCTTCAAGATTGGAAACTCCATGGCGAAGGCTTGATCTCACCGAAGTTGGCCAACTAAGTTTCCGTGCACCGGATCCAACCAAGTATCCCTGCATGGACTTGGCTTACGCCGCTGGTCGAGCAGGAGGCACCATGCCTGCGGTACTCAACGCAGCCAATGAAGAGGCGGTTGCACAATTTCTCGAAGAAAAGATTCACTTTCTCGATATCCCAGAGATGATCGAAGGTGCCTGTGAGAGACACAAACCTGACCTGGCTGCCCATCCTTGCCTTGATGATGTGTTGGAGGTTGATCAGTGGGCACGTCTAGCAGTGCGTGAAAAAGTGAATCGCGGGACGAAGCGCATGGCAAGCGCAACGATGGCTGCATGAATCAGAGAATTAGCCATCACCTAATGCTCTGCGCTACACCCTTGAAAGCCAAGTGCTGTGATCCAGCTATCGGAGCCGCAAGTTGGGACGCGCTCAAAAGAGAGGTTCGTGAGCTGGATCTCGAAAATCCCAACCGATCTGAAGGCATCGTGCTGCGCAGCAAAGCCGATTGCCTAAGAATCTGTACTCAGGGGCCAATCTTGCTGATCTGGCCCGATGGGACTTGGTATGGAGGTGTAACCCCAGAACGCATCAGCACGATTCTCAATGAACATGTTGTCCGCGGGAGGCCCATCAAAGAATGGATCCTTAAAACAACCTCATTCAATTGAGCTTGACGCGTGCAGAACTAACCGAAAGTGACTACTCCGTTGAACTTTTTAAGCGACCATTCACAAATTGATGCCAGGAAAGTCAGGCACCCAAAAGCTGATCAAACCAAGAAACAGCAAGATCATCCGCCCAGCAGCCAGCTCTCCCATGAAAACCGTTGTGACCGCCTTGGCGCGTGAACATCAGCTGAATGGGCTGGCTTTTGGGTAAAGCATCCTGTAAATCAATCGCCGAACATGCGGGAACCCAAGGATCATCCAGGGCCTGCAGCAGAAGGGTGGAAGGTAATTGCTGAGGCGATTGAATCAAGTGCTGTAGAGGTGATGCCTCTCTGTAGTAAGCATTCACATCCGCAAATCCCCAACGGGGAGCAGTAACAGTGCTGTCGAATGCACGAATGGTTCGCGGTTGCTGAGCACCACGAAGTTCTTGATTCTCCAGATCACTTACTCCAAATGGATCGGCCAACGTCTGACGCACGAGGCGTTGCAGCAGCCAGCGTTGATAAATGCGATTACGAGGACGTTCGATCGAAGCACTGCAAGCCGCCAGATCCAGAGGGCTACTTGCACAGAACAGACCATCAAGAGCACAGATTGAAGGGTCTAATCCAGCTTCAAGGCGCTCAGCCTGCGTGGAATAACAAGCGTTCAGCAGCATGGTGCCCCCAAGGGAAAGGCCTGCGCCAAAAAGAGGCAGCGGAGTCATTGCTGGTCCGAGAGAGTTACAAAGCTCACGCGCGCGATTCAGCACAGGGAGCAGATCGCTATTGCATTGGGCTGCGTAGGTTCCTCCTGCAAGATGTCGTCCGGGATCCGCTCCTCGCATGTTGAGCCGCATCACGGCATAGCCATTCTGGGCCAGTGATAAGCCCAGCCTGCGCAAGCCTTCACGACGGCTCGATCCCCCAAGACCATGCAACAAAACCACCAAGGCTTTCG
Organism: Synechococcus sp. AG-679-C18; assembly: GCA_003210755.1. GTDB lineage: Bacteria > Cyanobacteriota > Cyanobacteriia > PCC-6307 > Cyanobiaceae > Synechococcus_C. The sequence goes on along the minus strand of QCUL01000009.1, from coordinate 15,139 downwards.
GCTCTGGTGGGTAATCCATGAAGGCAAGAAGGGCACCACTGCCAGCTGCCCCGCTGCTGAGCGCAGGCACCTCAATCTCTAAAGGTTGCCCCTTATCGAGCGGCAGAGCTACAGGACGGAGAGTGTCCCTCAACGTTTGAAGATCTCCGCCCCACCAGGGAAAACGCTGATGGAAAGCCCTGATCCCCAGTTGCTCTAGCAAAAGGGGGTCAGAGATGATGTCGCGCAAGATCACGGGCGGATTACTTCTTACCGACGCCTAACTCCTTGAGTTCTCCAAGCAAATCTCCAAGCACCTTTTTGGCATCACCAAACAACATCGAGGTGTTGGCTAGTTCAAAAAGATCATTTTTAATGCCGGAATACCCAGCACTCATCCCGCGCTTCACTACAAAAACCGTACGCGCCTGCTGAACATCAAGCACAGGCATTCCGTAAAGCGGCGAATTGGGATCAGTCTTGGCCTGAGGATTAACAACATCGTTTGCTCCCAGCACCAGCACCACATCGGTGGCAGGAAACTCAGGGTTGATGACATCCATCTCCTTGAGCTGTTCGTAAGGCACATCGGCCTCAGCAAGCAACACATTCATATGCCCAGGCATTCTTCCTGCCACAGGATGAATGGCATAGGCCACTTCGATCCCAGCAGACTCCAACGAACGAGTGACTTCTCGAAGAGTGTGCTGAGCTTGGGCCACGGCCAAGCCATAGCCAGGAACGATGATGACTCTCTCTGCTGCTTCAAGAGTGAGGGCGCACTCCTCGGCACTACAGCTCGTGATATTGACGTATTCGCCACCACCACCAGAGGACGATGAAGAAGCACCAAGAGCTCCTCCAAACAGCACCGATACCAACGAGCGATTCATGCCATTGCACATGACCTGAGTGAGAATCAATCCTGCGGCGCCAACCATGGCTCCAGCAACGATCAGTAGCTGACTTCCAACCACGAAACCCGCAGCTGCTGCGGCAACACCCGAGTAACTGTTCAGAAGCGAAATCACAACAGGCATATCAGCCCCGCCGATCGGCAGGGTGACGCCCACACCAAGAAGAGCTGAGGCCACAACGAGCAGCCACAGACCACTTCCGCCGTTGCGGATCATTTCGATTGCAGCGATCAGAGACACAACCGCCAAAGCGATATTCACCACATGACGTGCCTTGCTTTGCATCCAAGGCGGAGTCGATAACCAGCCCTGAAGCTTGGCCATGGCCACAATCGAGCCTGTAAAGGTAATCGAGCCAACGAACACTGAAATCACAATCGAAATTTCTTCAACAATCCGCGACTCCCCTTCCGCTCCCATTACGGGGAAAAGTGCCACCCCGAGTGCGACCAAAAGGGATGACATTCCTCCGCAGCCGTTGAACAACGCCACGATCTCGGGCATCGAGGTCATAGGCACCCTCTGAGCCGTAATGGCTCCTAACAGGCCACCAACAATCGTGCCCCCAATGATCCAACTCCAGGCAGTACTTGAAATTCCACCCGCGAACGAATCAACTAAAACTCCCAAAACAGCGAGAGCCATGGCGACAGCAGCCAAACGATTGGCCTCTCTCGCAGATCGCACCTTGGAGAGCCCCTTAATTCCCAGGGCAAGAAGCAAAACGGCGACCAGATCAATCGCATACTTCACGATGACAGCAGTGTTCATCAGCGGTTCTCCTTGCGGGCGGACTTACGGCTGAACATGGCCAGCATTCGATCGGTAACCAAAAATCCCCCAATGACATTGAAGAGGGCGAAGCCGAGGGACACAGCACCCAAGGCCAACAAAGGGGTATTGCCATCATTTCCAGCCTTGATGATCAAGGTGAGGGCAGCCAACACCGTGATCCCAGAGATAGCGTTAGCTCCACTCATCAAGGGTGTATGCAAAGTGGGCGGCACTTTGCCAATCAGTTCAAGACCTAGAAGGCTGCCCAGCAGCAGAACCCAGAGGGCTTCACTTAAAAACGACATCAGTTGGGAGCTCCAGGAGTAAGTACATCGCTTCGGCGAATGTTGCCGTCATGGGCGATTAAACAACCAGCAATCAATTCATCTTCGGTGTCGAGCGTCAGCTGGCCGTCTTGAAGCGTTGGCTGCAATAAGGCCAGAAGATTGCGGGCATACAAAGAGCTGGCGTGATTGGGAACACTGCAAGGAAGTTCGTTCGCTCCAATTAACTTCACGCCCTTACGGATCACCGTTTGGGACGGGACTGTATCGGCACAGTTACCACCCTGAGCAACAGCAAGATCAACAACCACTGAACCGGGACGCATGCGGTCAAGCATGTCCTCACTGATTAAGCGTGGTGCGCGCTTGCCAGGGACTTGAGCTGTGCATATCGCCACATCTGCCTGAGCGAGCTGGTCGGAGAGTTGTTGCCTCTGTGCTGCCAAAAATGCATCTGAAGCCTGCTTTGCATAACCACCCGATTCGGCTGGCTTGTCATCCATTTCCGGTGGATCGATGAAGCGAGCACCGAGTGATTCGACCTGCTCTTTCACAGCAGGTCGAATGTCGCTCACATAAACGACCGCACCCAATCGGCGAGCAGTGGCAACGGCCTGTAGACCAGCAACACCGGCACCCAGAACCACAACCCTTGCGGGCTGAACGGTACCTGCTGCAGTCATCAACATCGGGAAATATCGATCCAAGGCCGCAGCACCAAGCAGAACTGCCTTGTAACCAGCGATGTTGGCTTGGGATGAAAGCACATCAGCGGACTGGGCACGACTGATGCGAGGAAGGAGCTCAAGGGCCATTGCCGAGAGACCACATTCACTTAAATCTTCTGAAAGAACCTGGTTGCCATAAGGAGCCAACATGCCCACCACCAAGGCAGCCTTTCGCAAGCGGCCAAGCGATGCAGAGCTTGGACATTGCACACAAAGCAAGACGTCAGCCTCCCCCCAAGCGTGAGGGTCGCCTGGAGAGACCAAATCAGCTCCAACACTCGCGTAGGTTTCGTCCAGAAAACCGGAGGGAAGTCCAGCACCACGCTCAACTGCAGCTGTGCAACCGAGGGCAATAAATTTTTTCAGGGTCTCGGGTGAAGCAGCTACACGGGTTTCAGCCGTTGCGCTTTCAATCGGGATAAGGAGTCTGGGCAAGTTCGTTGTGCCACCACCCAGCTGAGATTACGGGGTCATCGCTCCCGAAACGCATCTTTTCTGAAGAAGCTGACTTAGTTAAGCAGCTGTTGCTAAATAGAGAATTCCGTCTAATAGAGCATGGGTCTCTCCGCAATTGAATGTCCAGATGGCGTTTGTCACAGCCATCACGGCGGGCACGCAGTCAATCGCCACACGATGGAAGAACTCCTCAGCGAACACGGAAGGGAATGGTGTGAACGACTCGCGGAACGGATCTATGAAATGTCTGTCGACACGTTCTCTCAATCAGTGATGCCAAGCCTGCATGCAGCTGGCTGGCAACGACGCCACCTTGATTGGGAATTCAAGCTCCAAAACCAACAGTCCGAAACAGATGCTGAACCTGATCGGACCCTGGTGGATGGAATGATCAATGCCACCGAGAGCTTTCTGCGGAGCAGCGAAGTCCATCGTTTGTTCATCCAGGAACTCGTCCAGGGAACTTTTGATGAGGCCTCAGACGATCACTTGCGCAGCAATGCTGTGCGTCAACTGATCGAGGAAGAAATATTGACCACGCTTCAAGACAAGCGAGCAGTTTTGATAGGACGTCTTGTTGCGCAATTAAAAAGTGCGGCGGACGGAGATGAACAACGGGCTGCATGTGCTGCAGAAGAGGGTCTAATGGAAGTGGAGCGTTTGCTCTGCAACCACAGCGAATCTCTTTGAAAACAAAGTTCGACTTAGAAAAGAGGAAGAAGCTCTTGTTCAAGCGCTTGAACAAGAGACCAGTCCCCCTGATGTTCAAGCCAGCGCAACCTCAATATAATTGGATCGATATCACATTCCAGTGGCCAACAGTGCTCCAGCTGTTGGCGCTGATCAGGACTAGAAGGAGAACGTGGACGGCTTTTGGCCATGGCGGCAGGGGGCCGGAAACCCCAAGAGCTGTTGGCTGGAAGCTAAGGGTGGCGCCAGCTGTTGGAATGGTTAGAAAGACCTAACTTTTGCGGCTGACCGATCGCACATCCCTCGTTTGAGCTCCAGGGAGACAACGGACGAGCCAAAATCCAACCCCGGCAATGGCAACAGCAACTGGTTCAGCTTTTACGCAGGCGACTGGATCCAGGAAAAAGCAATGGACGAGATGTTTTGATTCATGCGGGGCCTGGTGCAGGCAAAACCCTTGGAGCCCTGCTCGGATTTCAAGCCATGCAGCAGGAAGGGAAGCTGAAACGCTTCTTGGTCTTTTGTCATCGCACATCCATCCTTAGCCAGTGGCGCACATCCGCCGAACGGATTGGTTTGCGCTTGGAGCACTGGAGTGAATCGACAGACAACATCCAGGAATCTGATGGCTGGCTCGTCACTTATCAAGGTGCGGCAAGCCAGCTCGATGTACTCAAAAAAGCGCTCCAACAATGGGCTGGCGATCAACTCCTTACCATTGCCGATGAGGCTCATCACCTTGGAGTGGATCCCGATGAACCCGAAGGCCCCGTCTGGGGACGAACCTTCTTAGAGCTCAGCCAAAAGTCCCGATTAAGACTTGGGCTAACAGGAACGCCCTTTCGAGCTGACAATCTCGCCTTCTGTAGCGCCAGACGGATCCGAATTCAGGAAGGCGATCAGTTGGTGGAACAGATCAGCCCAGACCTATGTGTTGAACCCAGAGAGTTGATTGCTGCAGGCGATGTACGTCCATTGGAATTTCGCTTTCAAGATGGATGGGTGGAACACAGCCGCGCCGGAAGGCCCGATCGCGATGTGTCTCCTCTATCCGAGGAGATTCGAGAAAGCTGGAGGGCCAGAAATTTGCGCCGCGCGATCCATCTTTCTGATAGCAGCAGCATTGCTCAGCAACTCTTGATTAGAGCTCGACGCAAGCTGGACAGCGTTCGTGAATACCATCCAGACGCGGGAGGTCTCGTAATCGCACGAGACATCGCTCACGCCAGATCAATCAGTTCGCTGTTGAGAGAACAGGGCGACCGAGTCGACCTTGTGCATTCCCAGGATCCAGAGGCATCTGCACGACTCAACCGTTTTCAAGAGGGTGATGCCGACTGGTTGGTGAGTATTGATATGTGCGCCGAAGGCTTTGATGCCCCTCGCCTTCGTGTTGTCGCTTACCTGACAACTGTCGTCACCCAAAGTCGATTCATACAAAGCATCACCAGAGCTGTGCGCATGTGCGGATCAAGGGCAGCAACAGAACCTGTGCCGAGAGATCCCTCCTATGTATTTGCTCCAGCTGATCCGTTGCTGATGAGCTACGCACGAAGTTGGGCTATATCAGAGCCTTATCGAATCCAGCCTCAACTTCAGGAAGACGACTCACCAAACCCAGTGAGCTCAAACGCATGGAGAGGTCCAAGCCTGCCCTTGGAGGCTGTAAACGATGGTGCTGGTGCTGTAATTCGACTAAGAACTCCCGAATTACCTAATTTTTTGCAGCAATGAAAACTTCTTTGCTTAAAAAAAAATGCGACGTTGTGCGAAATCACACACGTTGTCGGCTCGCCAACAGGCAATGTGGTCACTATCTGGGAGTCAGTCATGGACGCAGCGCTTGAACGACGAGTCAGTGTTGCCACCTGCTGGGCAACGACCAGGATTGCGGCTCTAGACAGTGCTGAGCGCTATGAAGACAGCTACGCATTGACCCAAGAATTCCGAGAATGGATCACTTGTATTGGAGAAAGTCCGGAACTTTTTGCTGATTCAGTCATGAGCTTGGGGGAATGCTCACAAACCCGAAAAAGCCATGATCTGGAGGAGGGAGCAGAGGATTCGGTCGGAATCTGAAGGAATCGTTAAAACTTGCTTTCCATACACTTAATTCGACGAACTCTCTGATCAGTACTACATAGATACAAACCAATAACTAACTGTGGCTGTTTAGATTCAACTCATAATCAATACGCATAAGCCATGGGCGAGAGAGAGAATCTTGTGATTATTGGATCTGGCCCAGCTGGGTATACAGCTGCCATTTATGCAGCTAGAGCCAACCTCAGTCCTCTCCTTATCACTGGTTTTCAACGCGGAGGGATCCCAGGCGGTCAATTGATGACCACTACCCACGTAGAGAACTATCCCGGCTTTCCGGACGGTGTTCTTGGTCCTGATCTCATGGACCTCATGAAGGCTCAAGCGGAACGCTGGGGCACTCAGCTTCTCGAAGCCGATGCTGACGTCATCGACCTAGCCCAGAGGCCATTCACGATTGAAGCGGACGGCCAAACGATCCATACCCAATCAATCATCATTGCCACAGGCGCTAGCGCCAACCGTTTGGGCGTACCCAACGAAGATCGCTTCTGGAGCAATGGAATCAGTGCTTGCGCAATCTGCGATGGTGCAACTCCCCAGTTCCGAAACGAAGATCTGGCTGTGGTCGGAGGGGGTGATTCCGCTTGCGAGGAAGCTGTTTACCTCACGAAGTACGGCAGCAAAGTTCACCTCCTGGTGCGCTCGGGCCATCTACGAGCCAGCGCCGCCATGGCTGATCGCGTTGAAGCCAATCCTCAAATCACGGTGCACTGGAACACCGAGGTGATCGATGTTCAAGGAACCGATTGGATGGATGGACTTCGCCTTCGGCAGCGAGACACTGGAAAAGAGGAGCTCCTACCTGTGCGCGGCATGTTTTATGCCATCGGTCACACACCCAACACCGAATTATTTAAGGACCAGTTGGACTGTGACCAAAGCGGATACTTGATCACTCAACCCGGTAGACCTGAGACCTCACTGGAAGGTGTTTTCGCAGCAGGAGATGTAGCCGATGCGGAATGGCGCCAAGGGATTACCGCTGCAGGCAGCGGTTGCCAAGCAGCTCTTGCCGCAGAACGCTGGTTGAGCCATCACGACTTAGCCACCCTGGTGAGTCGTGATGCGGTGGAACCTCAGAAGGCCAAACCTCCAGAAACCACTGATGTCACGACAGAAGGCACCTACGACTCCAGCGCTCAATGGCAAAAAGGAAGCTACGCGCTCCGCAAGCTTTATCACGACGCCAAAAAACCTTTGCTTGTGATTTACAGCTCACCAAGTTGTGGCCCCTGTCATGTGCTGAAACCCCAGCTCAAACGAGTGTTGTCTGAACTTGATGGACAGGCTCAAGGTATAGAGATCGACATCGAAGCCGATCAAGAGATTGCAGAGCAGGCCGGTGTTAATGGAACCCCAACGGTGCAATTATTTTTTAATAAGTCTCTTCAACAACAATGGCGCGGAGTCAAACAGCGCAGTGAATTCAGGGGAGCAATCGAGGCCCTCCTGAAAGAGCATTGACCTAACGACGGCGTGGGCCACCTGGACGATTGCCACCTGGACGTCCACCGGGTGCACCGGCGTTGCGTTCCCGGTATGTAATCCGACCTCTCGTCAGGTCATATGGGCTGATTTCAACAAGGACTTTGTCACCTGCAAGCAACTTGATTCGAAATTTTGTGAGCTTGCCTGCGGCACGGCACAGGCACTGGTGACCAGCGGGCTGCTCCAAGGTCACGAGATAAAACCCGTTCCCCTGTTCTTTTTCAATGACACCCGAGGTCTCAATCATGCGTCAAGGTCAACGTCTTAGGTAACACCAGTTTAGAAGGCTACCTTCAACTGATTTCCACCATTACGCCGAGACACTCTTTAGGGTCACACTTGCTCTTAACAGCAACGTGATGCTTCCCCCGCTTTCCCTCGACTTGGGCCTGTTGCTTATTTCTATCGGCGCTGTAAATCTCTGGCGTAACCGTCAGAACGCGAATTAGCGTGTTCGTTAGTTCTGAATTGTTTCCGTGTCTGAATCAGCTCTGATTGCTTTCACATCCCTGGTTCAATCCGATTCTCAGCTGCGGGAACAGGTTCGCCAGGCACCCACACCAGCTCATGTAGTGAATCTCGCTTCAGAAAAAGGGCATGAATTTAATCAGGCCACGCTCATGAAAATGCAAGCCGACAAAATGAAGCATCTTCAAGATGAGCATCTCAACAGTGCATCCAGCTGGGGAGATGCACTCTTACTCTGCTTTGGAGTTCACAACTGACCCTTCTGCTGCACAAACCCTTTGGGGTTCTGAGTCAATTCACGCCAGAACCTCAGAGTCGCTGGGGATGTTTAAGCGATTGGATACAGATTCCCAATGTTTACCCTGCCGGGCGCCTTGATGCCGACAGCGAGGGTCTGTTGTTGCTCACCGACAATGGGCGGCTACAACATCGCCTCACGGACCCTCGTTTCGGCCACTGGCGTCAGTACTGGGTTCAAGTTGAAGGATGTGCCAACAACAACCAACTGGATCAACTGCAACGTGGAGTGATGATTCAAGGGGTACTTACGCGGCCAGCGAAAGCAACATTGCTATCGGACAACGACGAACAAACGATCAGCGATCGCGAGCCACCAATTAGGGAACGGCGTTCGATTCCCACCTCTTGGATCGCTGTACAACTCAGAGAAGGGCGCAATCGCCAGGTCCGTCGGATGACAGCTGCTGTAGGGCTTCCCACTCTGAGGCTCATCCGCCAGTCCATCGACTTGATGGATGGAGGCGCGCCTCTCAGCCTCAAGGGCCTAAGCCCTGGACATTGGCGTTCCATAACAGGCGTAGAAGAGGAGCGATTGCAACTACTGCTTAAGAGTTCGGTAACGCACCAGTGAGCGTCACGGCACGAAATTCGATCCCCTCTACAACTCTCCAAGGCGTTTCTGAACGCTCTGCGTATTGAACCTGTTCAAGCCCTAGCGCTCGGAAGTCCTCCAAAAAAGCGTCCTCCAGCCAAGCTCCACTGATACAACCACTCCAAAGCTCGGGGTCCTGCTGGAGAGAAATGGGCACAGGGCGATTACAAACAATGTCGCTGATCGCAACGCGACCAGCTGGTCGCAGCACGCGTCGAATGTTTTTCAAAAGTCGCTGACGTGCCGATGGATTGACAAGGTTCAGAACGCAGTTGCTCAATACCACATCAATGCTGGAATCAGCGACCAATGGCTCTCCTTCAGCATCAAGAGCATCTAGCGATTCAATCGCACCTTCTAAAAAGCCAACATTGGCGTAACCAATCCGTTCTGCCACCACAGGTGCCGCAGAACGAGACAAGGCCAACATGTATGAATTGCGATCGACTCCGATCACCCTTCCTTTCTCACCAACCACCTGTGAACAAATGAAGGCATTCTTTCCACTACCACTGCCGAGGTCTAGAACAGCATCGCCAGACTGAACCCAGCGGGTGGGATCGCCGCAGCCGTAATCCCTTTCCACCACTTCTTTAGGAAGGGGGCTTAGTAACGATGCATCAAAAGCAACTGGGGTACAGAGGCACGCTTCCTGTTCAGTTGCAGCAGCGCCGTAACGATCTTCAACTGCCTGAGTCTGATCAATGGAAGGCTGGGTAGGACCGCAACATGACGACATCGGCAGACAGTTCAGAATTGTCGACATTCTGAACAGTTTCGGCCCAGGGATGACTTAACCCAGTACATCCTGAAGCTCGCGGACGGTTTGCCACTGCCCGTAGTAGTAGTTGGCACTGGCACGTCGATCCATGTCCTCAATGCCATCAAAGGCATCAAAACCCACGCTTTGCCAAAGCTCATGGCCACAAGTTCGGTTGAGCTCAGTTTCAGCTTCTCGAGCAAGGTTATCGAGCCGGCGCTGAAGATTTTTAACTTGGGCGACAGACATAACGGTGACTAACGACACCCAAATCCTAACGAGTAATTAGTACATACCAACCATGCACTAGAAGGGGAGTTTTTTCTTGGCGTCTTTGTCCAGGTCGGCCTCCATATCTCTTAGTCGCTTAAGGATCGTGTCGTAATACTCACGGATGTAAGCCTCCATTTGCGTGGTTTCATCAGGGTCTAGGCCGAAAGCGCGATAACTCGCCTCCATTGGTGCATCAAGAGATCCACCACCACCGGTGACTTCAGCAAACGCGAGACGCTCTGCCACGTTCACAGCCGGTTCAAAGAACGAACAAATCCCCTGCATCAAATTCAACAGGGCACCTGGAACGCGAAAAACCCTTGCCGATTTGGAACTTGCAAGTTCACACAGCTGAATCACTTCACCTGTGTTCCAAGCTTTTGGTCCCACCACTGGGTAGGAACAACGGACGGTCTCAGGATGATCAACCGCAGCAACAGCAAAACGAGCCATGTCTTGAGTGTTCATGTACGCGATAGGCGTAGGGCTGCCACTCACCCAAACCGTCTGGCTCTCCAAGATTGGAATGGAAAACTGACTGATCACACCCTGCATGAATGCAGCGCCCTGCAGGATTGTGTAGTCAAAATCTGACTCTTCAAGCAACCGTTCGGTGCAGTGCTTGATGTCCATCAAAGGAACATTGCGATGCTTCGAAGCACCCAATAACGAGAGAAAAACAAATCGCTTCACTCCCGCTCGCTCGCAAGCATTGAGCAGATTGAGCTTTCCGTCCCAATCTGTCTTGTAGATGCTGTTTGGATCGGTCGGTCGACTTGTGGCGGCATCGATGACTGCATCAACCCCGTCTAATGCGTAATCGAGGCTGGCCGGCTCCAATAGATCACCACGGGTGAGCTCACAGCCCCACTCCTGAAGAAAAGCCGCTTTTCGGGGTGAACGGACAACGCAGCGCACATTGTGGCCAGCATCAACCGCTTGTTTCGCGATTTGGCGACCAAGCGTTCCTGTCCCACCAACCACCAGAACCTGCATCGGGTCAGTCATTGCAAGCGATGAGCCTAAAGGGGCTGAAGGCCTGGCGTGCCCATCAATCGTTTTGAAGTTTTAAAAGTAAAGCGCCACCTGCGAGACCTACAGGAATCAATACCCAGAACACGACAGCAATTCCGAAAATTTCCGATGCCATGAAACAGGATTCAACGTTGGGATCAATTTAACGATCCTTACTACCCAATTCGGCACATCGTCGTAACACGATGCCTAGCGGCGCGTTGCTACGCAGCTGTCCTGGCATCACTCCACTCGCAGAAGCTTGATGGCCAGAAGCTCGTAAAGCTCTCACCAAGTCCACAACAGCAGGAGGGCCTTTCAACTGAAGCCTTCGGGCCAACTCAGCCGTTGACCAGCAACATGCTGGCTGACCAGGATCCGACAACAGCCCCTCCAACATCTTTCGGCTTCGAGGAGCTAGGGACGGATCATCAACCTGCGTCAATCGATCCTGACCCAACGCCGTATTTAAGGTGTCGCTCAATTTCAAGAGCCCATCTAGCTGGTCAGGAGCCTGCAGCGGACCAATCCATAGAGGACCGCTGACGGCCCAACGTCCACAGCCATCAGTACAAGCACAGGGTCTCCAGCCCTGAAGGCCCAACATTGCTTGCACAGCCTGATCACCGCAGCGTTCACAACGGGCCAGAAATCCCAGCTGCTCCTCCTCACCCGAACGGATCCGCTGATGCAAACGCACCGCAACACGAAAGGTGCGGCCGTCGCTGTAACTCAATAATGGTTGGACGCCACGTCCCAGCAACCAAGCCTCGCGGGCGACAGCTGCCAATTGCAGGCGCAGAGCTAACTCCCAACTTGATGGATGAGCACGTGCCGCCGCACCAAAACGTCGCACAGCCGCGAAACGGTCATGACCGGTCGGTGATCGACCGTCAGTGCTCGCGAGCATCAAGACACCTCCAAAACGCATGGCTTGAAGCGTGGACTGCAGCAAAACATTCGGACACCCAAAAGCATCGAGATCGATCAGATCAAAAAAGCGATGCTCCAGAAAGGCCTCACGCAAGAGCCGCTCCGCCGCCTGATGGCTCTGGGTCAGCCTTAACCCTTCACACGCTTGCAACGGTTCAAGATTGGCGGCTAAGAGGGAATCTCGCTCTTGATCGGCGTCGTTCACCCAAAGCTCAACGGGCTGAACAGATGCTCCCCTCGCCTCAAGTCCCCAGCGAAGAGCACGGATGCCGCAACCAGCCATAAGGTCAAGCCAACGCAACGGACGACCCTTTGAAGCACCCTCCAATGTTGAGGCTGCTAACAACACTGAGACATCCCTTGCCGGCCTGGAGTCCGGGCGAAAAAATCCACCCCCGAGCCGCAAAGACGCCATTCCTTCGCGATAGTGAGGGTCCAACTCGTTCAGGTGTGTGCTCGCAACCGCTCTCCAGCCTGACTCCAACGGTGCCGATTGGGGCGAAAGCGCTGAATGGATTTGGAAGAACTACCGCTGCCACTGGCGAGTGCTTGGAGACTCTCAATCACCAGCGATGGTGCTCCTGCATGGATTCGGTGCAAGCAGCAGCCACTGGCGCCACAACGCAGGTCCCTTAGTAAGAGCTGGCTATCGGGTGTATGGCCTTGATCTGATTGGCTTCGGCCGCTCTGAACAGCCAGGCCTTCATTCAAAATTCCGCTTGGACAATCGCCTATGGGCTCGTCAGTTGGCAGCTTTTCTAGAGCAGATAGTTCAGAAGCCCGCTGTTTTGGTTGGCAATTCTTTGGGGGGCCTCAGCGCGCTTACAACAGCAGTTTTTCATCCTGATTTGGTTGCCGCCGTCGTTGCAGCACCGTTACCAGATCCAGCTCTAATGCAGCCGGTACCGAGACGACAGTCCCGCTTATTGCGCCGACTGCGACCCCCAATAGTGGAATTGCTCTGCCGCCTCCTTCCTCTAGAACTTCTCGTTCCTTTCATTAGCCGTACCGCTTTGCTGCGTATTGGCCTCCAGGGGGCTTATTCACGCTCCATTGGGAACGACAAGGAATTACTTCAACTGATTGCAAAGCCAGCCCGTCGCCGCACGGCTGCTCGCAGCCTCAGGGCCATGAGCGTAGGTATGGCCTTACGTCCACGCGGAGCCACCGCACCAGCCTTGCTTGAACGGTTAAGCCAGGAGAATCGTGGAATCCCTTTGTTACTCCTTTGGGGACGTCAGGATCGATTCGTACCTTTATTAATTGGCGAGAAACTGCAGCAGCAGCACCCGTGGCTGATGCTGAAAGTTCTCGAAGGCAGTGGTCATTGCCCTCATGATGAAACCCCTGAACTGTTCCATCAAGAGCTTTTGCGCTGGCTGGACCTTAATTTGGGAAGAACAAGCGCGCTGGAAACACAGCAACGGGCATGAAGCACACCCTGTCCGTCCTGGTGGAGGACGAATCCGGCGCTCTAAGCCGCATCGCTGGTCTCTTCGCCAGACGTGGCTTCAATATCGACAGTCTTGCCGTAGGTCCCGCTGAAACCAACGGCCATTCTCGTCTCACCATGGTGGTGGAAGGCGACGAACACACTCTCCAGCAGATGAGCAAGCAGCTCGACAAGTTGGTGAATGTGCTTCAGGTGCTTGATCTCTCCCAACTACCTGCAGTGGAACGAGAACTGATGCTGATGAAGGTTTCCGCACCATCAGAACAACGCAGCGCCATCCTTGAATTAGTTCAGGTATTCCGCGCCAAGGTGGTGGATGTGGCTGACAACGCTCTGACTCTTGAAGTTGTTGGAGATCCAGGCAAATTGGTTGCCCTCGAAAGTCTGATGGCTCCCTATGGAATCTTGGAGATCGCTCGCACCGGAAAAGTCGCTCTGGAGCGGGCCTCGGGAGTGAATACTGAATTTCTGAAAGCTGCGATTAGTGGTGGGCGTGTACCCGCTTAATGGCTGACTATCAAAGACCAGGTGTCAGAAGCTTTGCTTTGAGCAATTTGTCGTCTTGTTGGATCTCATCTACCACCTCCATTCCATCAGTGACTCGGCCAAAAACGGCATAACGGCCATCAAGCTCTGGCAGAGGGCGCAGGGCGATATAAAACTGAGCGCTTGCCGAATCTGGAGACTGGGAGCGAGCCATGGCTAGGGCACCGCGCTCATGACTGAGCTTGAGCTGCTGAAGATCACTCGGATTAGTACTTACTCGGCTGTAACGAGGCTGATCTTCATTTTTGTAAGACAGCTCAAGAGGAATGAATCGAGCCTGGCCACTATTTGAATCAATGAAGCTTCCTGTTCCATACTGAGATTTCAAGGTACTGGGATCATTCGATGAAGGATCGCCACCTTGCACAACAAAGGGCACTGGCTCACGAATCACCCTGTGAAATACGGTGCCGTCATAAACACCACGCTTGACGAGATCAGCAAAGTTGCCTGCTGTCACAGGTGCCGCATCCCCATCCAGTTCAAGGGTGACCACTCCCCGAGTAGTGGTCAGTTCAACACTGGCCTTGCCTTGAAGGCATGGACTACTGGCTTGTCCACAACCACTAGGAACAACAGAAGCCGTATTCGATGGAGAACATCCAACGAGAAGAGGCAAACAGAACACAAGACAAGCAAGCGTTCGCACAATTGAGCGCTGCATAAGAATTCAAAGTCCTTCGAGATTCACACCTAAAAAGCGAGCAAGCTCCGCTCCATCCTGTTCCAACTGAGCGAGAGGTAAAGGTTCTCCAACACGCGTGAGCGGCATATCTCTTCGACCCCGAACGCGAAGCGAAACACGTCGACGCGTATTGAAGCCATCTCTCACCTCAACTTTTACCGCCTGTACGTCCTTCAAGGGGATCTCCACACTGATGGGCTGACGAAATCCACGCCTTGAGATCGTCACCACACCAGCAGAACGGTCAAAACGATTGCTACCAGAGCCAACATTGATGGCGATCACGGCCCAGAGATAGGTAGCCAGAAGTGCAGCAGCAAGGCTGTAGAGCCCCATCACCAACCCTTGAGGAACAAACACCAGGCCAGCAGGATGACCTAGGGGAAGAAGATCCCGGCCCAGGTAACTGGAGAGAGAAGCGAAAAGAAAACCAATACCGCCAATGGTCACCATCAAGGCCACGAGGATGTTCGAAAGCCGGCGAGAACCAAGGACAGGTTGTTCGAGCAGATCAGCGGCCATCAAAGCCCGAAATCAAAACCCATTCTGGACTGCAAAGCCAATCTCTGGTGGCCTTGTCAAAGCTCTGCCACGAAACGATGCAGCAAATCGAAAGAAAGCCAGAAGATGCATTCCGATACAACGGGTTTCAGCTGAGCCATCTAAGCCCCGAACTAGGCAACAAGATTGTTA
>QCUL01000008.1 GCA_003210755.1 Synechococcus sp. AG-679-C18 | reverse complement strand
GGGACGTCCCAGGGAAAAGGCTCTTATCGACAACTACCCGATAATGCATGTTCGGCTAATGGGCGGGTATTACCGTCACGGTTGGAGCAACTGCCTAGCGATTGTTGTGACATCTTCATTCAAGCTTGTATGTCTACTGAAATTCGCAACTGGGATGTTGTCGCCAAAGCTATGGAAGCGGCTGGCGCCACCTCAAGTCAAATGTATCTACGTGCCAAAGCTTTAGCAGAAGGGAAACTAGATCCAATGCCAACTAGCTGGCCAGAAGCTCCATACAGCATTTCAGCTGTAGCAGGTTAATCACTGAAAACAGAACAATAGCCTCGCAAATGTGAGGCTTTCATGTTTTGCCTTATCGAATTGTAAATCTTGAAACCAGATGAGTTAATTATGCATTTTTTATATTGATAAGTTATGGATAGAAAGAAGTCTCAATTCCATCCACAACTCGATCAGGCAATTTTGGATGCAAATGCACACCATCCAGATCGATGGCCACGTGGATTAATTTCAGAACTTGCCAAGATACATAATACATCTCCATCTACAGTTTTCAAACGAAGAGAATATCTTTGTGGTGTCGTGAGAACAAATCAGGGTCCCAAGCAGCTTGCATAATTAAAAACAGTAGCTTTGAAAGCTGGTAGAGTTTTTAAAAACAAGCTTAATCATTTTCAAGTATTGATTACATGTCTAAAGTATTATCGCAATTCCAGTAATGTCTGAAGTATACTTGCTTATTTAATTAAGTTTTTTATCTTTTATGCGGGGGTTGCTAGTTCTTAATCCATGTTTTTCACTGATTTATCTTTAATCAATAACAGGTCCGGAGTTTAGCCCTTACTACTTCATCTCCTTCGACTGATGTATGTAAACGGAATGCTGACAATATGTCTTATTACTAGCCGATTCTGGACAAGGTCTCGCGAAAAGGAATCCAAAACTGTAGAAAGCTGAGACAGACAATACTGATGTCTTGACATTCGGAATGAAATCAACCTGATAAGTCTTGCTTTCAAACTATCAGTACTTCTTAGTGATGATCTGGATTTTCTAGAACTGACTCAGTTACTGAAGTGTTCTTCCGCCTGTGAAAATCACCTGTAGAGGAAGTATTCCCAGATGCCAATGGAAATACTTCATGAAAGAACGGGACTCCAGCGGATTAATCTCTTCTATTAGGAATAGCTGATGTCTCTGTGAGCAAAATCACAATATCTGTTGAATCACATCACACCAATGGTAATTGATTCAGGACATGGTGTAACCATCGGAGGGAGAAATCCCACGACACTCATCAGCCAACCGGAACCAATGACTCCAATCAAAACCATCGCCATTGCTACTATTGCAGCCGCCATCAGCTTAGGCGGCTGCTTACCTTCTAGCTCTGGTGGCTTAAAAACGAATCGCGCAAGTTTTATCAGCGAGCCTGATGTCGGAGCAGGTACAAACAAAAAAATAAGACCAACAACAAACAGGCGAGGAATAATAAGAGACTATCGTCAAAGTAATGACTCATCAAATTTATACACATTTCCAATGTCTGAGTGGTAATTACTAGAGCTATCTCTAATTTCAGATCTCCAGGAGAAAAACTAAATCTAAAAGGGTTCGTTGATGTCTCGAGTTAATCTCATGATTCACTTTGCTTTCATGCTTAACTGAGCATCAACCTTTTTTCTATCGAGAACATTCTGACCACTCAAAAGTTTCCGCTCTCGCAAATAACCAATCATGAGCAGAAAATCTACTCTTTGCATTTTAAAATAATCAATTTATCGGTATAATTTGACGTCTAATTCATTAAATCCGTTCGCCATATCTTTATGGAAGACAATACCGCTGTTGTGTTAGAAGTTCAGGCGCATGTCGCGACAGAGCAGGTAATTGAGGTGAATTAATCGCTACTTTAGATAGTAATGAAAGATTTCTCATAGCAACGCAATGAACGAAGCATCTACGAGCAACTCAACTGTGATCTTTGTTTTGATTAATGGAATAGCACTCTAAATCGTTCACATCATTTTTATAGCTTTATAATGGAACAATCACTACTATATGCTTGTCCATTCCATGTTCCACTATTTAAAATACTTATGAGTTTATAAGGATTTTCTATTTCTTATACTTATTTGTTCTTGTAAAATATATGGAAAGCATTTGATCAAGTGATTGAAGTAGGCGATAAGGGCTGGGTTCCTGAGAATGAAGAGTTGATTAAAGCACTTGCTCAGCAATTAGGACGTTCTGCTTTTGGAGCTGTAGCTGGTCTTCTAATGAAGGATCCTGATGAAGTGGGGAAGTATTCGGAGGATTTATATGTATCTGCATTATTGATTAATCGATTAGGAGTAGACTCACTCATCGGAGTCGTCTTGGACGACAATGCTTCTATGCTTTCTGAAGTTCACGCATCTGTGACAACTGATCAGATAAAGGAGGTAACGAAAATATTGTTAGCAAAGATAATCACTGATTATTCGGCAAAGTGCAAAGAAGGCGACATTCCTGATCAGCTAAAGGATATTCCTGTGTTTGACTATCGAGTTGAGAGTTAAATTTTGAGTAATAATTTTGGCTGCTAATCGTTTGAAATACACTCGGCTACTCAATCTTTTCTTTAATGATAACAAGTCATTATTCTATAACTCTTTCCTATGAGTCTTGGTTTCGTTTCAATGTATCGTTTGGACGTTTTTTTGGTGGTTGCTTACCGCCCGTTGGAGTTGTGTTGTTGGCGTTCATTCGATGCTGCTAATGATCTTTTGATTATTATTGATATTTATCTTACAATTGTTGTAGCGAGTAGGATGTTTTTTAATGATTATTGGCTACGAGAATGTTCCACTTGAAGCTTTTTTTGGCTGCTGCTGTCGCCTCAATTACTGCTGTTCCCAGTCAAGCTGGTTTAGAAGACAGAATCATCTTCAACAGGTGCGCTAACGCTATGCGAGCGGAATACACAAAAGCCCGGAAGCAACTTCTTCTAAGTGATCTGAATACAACCTGCCGATGTGTCGTTAATGAAATAAACAATCATGAGAGCATTGAGCGAGCCAAAAATGACTGCATTAATTAGTTTCACAGTTAGGGTTAACGATGATGAGATGACTTGATTCCTCAGGTTATTGAATTTGAGGTTGTTTCCTTTTTGAATACGTTAATTAAAATTATTACGCGCCCCCTTCTGCAAATTTTTAGCCAGTCCTTATTTGTGCGAATATTTCACTGGGAGTTGGATTATTCTTTTCATAGGGGGATTAAAATCTCCCTTTTTATGATCGTAAAATATTTATTGCTGGGCCTGATTTGTTTGTCTTAGTCAAGGTTGATTTGAAAATAGAATTTGACACTCGCTTAAAAAAAAGGATTGGATTGCCTGTTGTTATTATGTCCTATGAGTGTCTTTGATATTATAATGGCTTCTATTCAGCCACTTCTCTATTTTATTACTTTTCCAATGATAGCAATCATTGTTAGCACCAATCACAAGGGCTTATTTGTTCCGCCCGATATAATCTTTTTTACTTATTCAATAAACTTGATTAAACGGATATAGTGTAAAATTGGTCCATATTGTATTTGTAAAATACGGATCTAGCTCGATAATTTTCTCTACAGTTTGAAGGTTCTCGGCCTCGTAAACACGTACGCTAATCGAATAGTCTGTATCAGACCCCGCCATTACTAAGTTGCCATCTATTTTTAATTTTTTATTATAATTTTGATGTTCAATTCTAAATTTTTGTCTAAGTTCGCTACCATTAGCGCAGTAAGTGACCAATGCGAGTACTTTCATTCTAGATAGTTCAAAAATGTTTGACAATAAGAATAGCAAACTGTATGTCAGCTTCAAATGTTTTACTGTTATTTCTAGAAATCAAAAAAGTAAATAATAAATTCTTGTTGATTCCTATTAGTTGTTATTTTGATTTTTACCGCTGTTTGTTCGTGTATTAAAGAATATCCTATGAATGACAGAGTCTTTGGCTTCTCTTTGGACGTGTTACTTCGTTTTCTTGCCAATTCGTGAAGTTGCCATCTCGATAGTTGCAATATGCCTCATAGTTGATGCTAGGGAAATCTATATGCATAACAAAATTAAATCATGGCTCAAGCAACTCTTCATGACATCACTGGTTATTGGAAGATCTGGTCTGGAAGCAAAAAATCAAAAGCCTGGCTCGTCAAAATCTGGCCTACTAAAAAGAATATTCCAAAATCTTCTAAAAAGCACAAATACGTCAACATTGCTATGGCCAATCCAGTTGTCCCCAAAGAAATTCAAAAAGTCCAAAAACCTGTTAAAGTTCAAGGCTGGAACAAACCAATGGGCTTAATAACTTACATTTATAATGGGGAGTGTATGATCCCCCAGAAGTATGGAAGAAAAATCGTTTGGCATAGTGCAAGAAATTTCCAAGAGCATATTTTAACCATGGTTCCAGCGAGTACAGTGGCAGTTAAGAAGGCTAAGAGTGTTAAGAATAAGGAGGGAAAAAAGATGGTTGACAAATTTTGGTACGCAAGGGGGAAACCAAAAAATATCAAGAGCTGATGAACTTAATTTTATTTTTGCTTGTTTGTTTTTTTATATAATGTACATAGTCTGTTGATCTTAAATTCCATTAATACTGCATTTTCTTTCAATATTTTTTTTGTTTTTATGTATTTGTTTGGTATTTAAACTAAGTAAATTTTTAGTTTTACCGATTATTATTTATTTTGATCTTTTCAGCCATCTTTAGATCAGTGAAGAATGATTCTCTCCCAATTTTCGTTGGTGTTGTGCCTCTTGTCTTTCTTTGATAGTCATAGGGCTAAAAGTTAGAAAGCGAATATCAACGTCTGCGCATGCTTATAAATCTGCACGGATATCCAATCACGTTTGCCTTCCATATGATCTCTTGAGTGTTGTTAGATGGGTAAACAACAACTTTTACTTTAGGTCTTTTTGCTGCTTTGAATGTAAAAAAGCCCCTCTGCTGAGCAATTCGATTCCAGAGAATTAGTGCTTTCTCAACTGCTTTACTTCGATTATTGGAACGAGCACCCCTATTGATATAGCTATTGGAGCAAGTTTTTGGTATTACGATTCCTTGTATATTCTGTGCATTTGCCAATGTTGAGCTCGTGATTACAAGGGCAGAGGATAGTGCAAATGTAACGCCAGTTAATTTGATGATGTTCATTAGTTTAGAGGGTAGTAGAAGCTCTTGCTTTCCTTCTTCACACCATCGCAGGTCTTACTCATTGAATTGATGATCAGTCTCAAGCTGAGTTGTGATTTTGCTCACAAGCTTTAGTTATACTATTGGTGACACCGATATAGTTAGCTCAGGAACAGTAAGAATCTGATTTTTTCTAATACATTGGATTCAATGTTTTCGCGAGCTGATCATTTTCACTTTTCGATTGATTAGTGATTAATAGTATCCAACTTTTGCAAATTTTTATTATCATGTACCAAAGGTTTTTAACTTGTTCTTATGTACTGTTCGTTGTCACTTGGGTGGAAACTCACTGATCGAAGTTTTTTAAATATTTATTAAGGCTTAACTCAATGAGGGTACTATTTCTATTGTACAGAGTTAATTGATATTAGACCTGCTTTGCTGTTTGAATTTTTTGTTGTATCTCATTGAAATGTACATCCCTTTTTTCGGGGAGTGTTTCTGAATCTTGGTTGGTGCTTTCTATTCTGGACAAGTCAGTTATTAATTTCGGTTTTTCTTTTAGATTGATGCTTCTAAAGTGCAAGGTGTTTTATCAGTTGAATTGCTTCTCTTTTGATATGGACTAATCATTTTTAGGCCTGTTCTTTAATTTTTTAGTGTCAGTACAAACCTAGATATTTTCGTCGTTCTAATGTTCTTAACATTTTCGGCGACGTCACGAGGTGGCTTAATGGAGATGTCATCTCATGAATCTTTGCATGTTGATTTCCTTGATGAAGCCCTTGATCAATCTCAACTAAAGAAGTGATTTCTCGCGCATCTTCTGACCTACAAGTCGATTGGATGGTGGCCCTTCACCAATTTATTGGTAGCCATTGCTAGATGCTTCTTAGTTCGAGAAAGTCCATTTATCACCCATCCCTGTAGGCGAGATCCCAGTCATAACTTTAATTTGTTTTTGCTTTTAACCCTTTACAGGATAGGTTAATCCACTCGTAAAAATTTTTTCTGGCGATTTTAGATGAGTTCAGTCGTAATTATATTTGAGCTTGATAAGCGACTTGTCCACTCCAGAACCCTTTAACACTTTTCTCTCACCGGTCTAATCCAGTTTTCATAATCTCATTTGGTGAATATGGCCTGAAAATATTAGAGCTATCGAGGGAAAGAAATTCTTATTGCCAATTGAGCGCACATTGCAGCTGGGGCTAGGTAGTACCACTTGCCTGTTTGTACAGTTATCGCAGTAAAGATGATCAATCCACTGATCATCCAAATCACTCCCCATTTGTTCCTCTTGTTCATTTGCGCAGTTGTTCCAGTTGTTCATATGGTTGCGAGAATTAATAATCCTGGACTGTCTATGTCCTTTGGCGCAATTGCAATGATCTCATTCGAATAATGTGTCGACAACAACTCGTGAAATCTTAGACCCAAGAATCTAAATTCATTTTATTTCTGCTTGGTTTACGTGTTTTCCCCCTCTTTGATGAGTTTTTTGTTTTTAGACAGCACGTTTGCAAAAAGAGTCAATCTCGCAGCTTATCGCAGTCCATATCAATGAAAGTCTTTAGTGAAATTCTCATTTCTGTAGAGACCACTCATCAACCATCCTATATCTGCTCCTATTTTCTTCATCACACCATTTGTTCAGCCTGCAGAACCAATCAATTATTTGATCGTTGAATCCACTTTATCCATCGCAAACCTCTCCATTTAGCTTCGAATTATCCTCACTTCTGATCCGGTTTGCATTGCTGCTTTCCTTCAGCAAGCGAGCTGCCTTTGAGGCTTTTCATTATTTGTATTGAATACTTTCAGCGTTCCTCTGGCTAATCCCGATTTTTTAGCTCGTTGGAAACGCCTACTGATGATCTTGTTTAATGAATTCGGATTACGTCTAACCAGCTAGAGCAAGTGGTGTTTCGGCTTGTTCCTTTATGGATCTTGATCCGTGACACTTGTATCAGCAAGGCTCAGCTTGACGCTGACTCTGGTTTCTGCTTCAAACTCTCGTACTGGATCGCGAGGGGGCTGTCTTTAGGTGGTTGTGACTTGGCAAGCGTCTACAAGCTTAGCCTTCATGGCACACCCAGCCGATTTTATTAAAAAGCCTCCTTGGGGAGTCAGCGTTGAAGCCGGTTAATGCCGAAGTTTTGTGAATCGGGGTGACAGGATTCGAACCTGCGACATCCTGCTCCCAAAGTATGGGCACTTTGTAGTGTGTCACGGGGGTTTAGCCCTGTTTGCTGCCCCAAGCTCGCATTCAAACTCGCAAAATGGGACAGAAACAACTCATTACACCCAATCACTCGCATTGTTGGTGGGACGACTGAATAGGAGTGGCACGGGGGGTTAAGGGTCTAGCCAACTCAAAGGGCAAGAGTTCCGTAACCCGGGTTACAGAACTATCAAGCAAAATTGAAGCGGCTTCATTGGCAGTGATCCACCGTTGGACGGTTTTGCGGTCGCCTAGACCCCTTAATTACTACTGTATTACTCTATAGATAGTGAGGCAAATATTGGCGATAAATGTTGACAGGGTTTGATTGGGTGTGTATGGTTTTGAAGTCGGGAGGTGAATCAGCCCACCGGCTACAGCCAAAAGCAATCTCGATGCTGGTGCGATCCTCGGATGGGACGCCAGCCGTAGTGACGGACGGATCGTCACCCCTCTGATTCGAGGGAAGCACAGGGCAAGGAAATAAGTTCAATTCACCCCCGACAAGAGTCGGGCTTGCTCAAGATGCCTACGGCAACAACTGC
Organism: Synechococcus sp. AG-679-C18; assembly: GCA_003210755.1. Classification (GTDB taxonomy): domain Bacteria; phylum Cyanobacteriota; class Cyanobacteriia; order PCC-6307; family Cyanobiaceae; genus Synechococcus_C. The sequence goes on along the minus strand of QCUL01000008.1, from coordinate 78,924 downwards.
AGCACCTGCTGCCGCCTCAATTTCACGCATCCGTCGATGGCTTGCGACTGACCATCAGCGCCTAGTAATTCCACGCGGTGCAAAGGCTGAACAAGACCTTGGCATCCACATCGTCGATGACCAAAACAATCTCATTGCTTGGCATTGCACCATCGATTTCCTCCTGACCCAAATGCAGGAGCAAGGCTGATGAAACTCTCCAGCATCGATAGCAACTGGCTTTCGACGCCAGCAATGGCAGCAGCCCTGGGCATCAGCGTCGATCACTTCCGCAAGGTTTGGTCCAACCCCGAATCGGGATTCCTTGGTGCTGATCTGTTTAAGCAGGGGCCGCACCACAACTCCACAAAATTCTGGAATCGTGAATCCGTGTTCGCTGCTGCCCGAGAGCAGGGCTATCTGATCCCATCCGACCTTCAAATGGAGCAGGGCTGATGATGAGATTAGTCAGACTGGAATATCGCAAAGCGGACAAATGAGCAGCACATCGTCATCACAAGACATCGATTCTGCGTGGTTAGCCCTGCTGGAAAGCCGGGATGCGCTGTGCGAAGTAACCGAATCTTGTGATCTTTCTATGCGTGAAACCCTCAATAGAATAAGAGGCTACCGACTTCACAAAAAGCGCACCAATTCCGAAACCGAAGTGGACTACGGCATTGTCGCTGAATTGATTAATCAGTTGGAACTACTTGTAAGAGATTGGTAATGTATTACATGCCTAATTTGATTTAGGAGCTACACATTGTGGTTTGAGTTTTTGTGGTTAGATTTATATGTAAGACGCCGCCATGTGTTTATGAATGAAGGCCAGGATTCGATGTCCTTACGTGAATTTCGAAAGCGGTCGTGTGAGCCACTTAATACAACAGTGACCGTTCGTTTGCAGAAGCGACTGAGCATGTATCTCAAGGCTCACGCGCTTACTGAGGGTGTGGGTGAATCCACTGTGATTCGTTTTGCCTTGGAGAAATTTGCAAGAGCGCAGGGCTGGGATTCCAGCTGTCTCTGACACAGAAAAGCGGCCCCCTTTTAAGGCCGCTTTCCCAAACACCTACGCCGCCAAACGAGATGTCCAACCAGTCAAAACCCAGAAGTTTCAACTCATCAAAACCCAGAAGTTTCAACTCCCCAATACTACAGTGAAACAGCACACTTTTGACAACACACCCAGCCTCTCCTCATACTTAGAGATGGAGGGTGTAGTACATAACAAAGAGATTCTTGAGTTCGATTTCTGCAAATTTGCAGGTGGCTACAAGGAATCTTACTTTGATATGTACTTTCCTAATAAGGGCATAAAGCTACCAATCCCGATAGAAAATTACTCAAGTGATACTTTTGCAAATATTGAACACATCTGGCCCTACAAATGTTCGGGCCTCTGGCGTACTTATATCGGGAATGTCGTTAAAGAATGCGGCACTTGGGGAAACCGCTGGTCACTTCCCGAAGACTGTTTAATTCCGAACGATGAATTGATGATCGCGGCCGTTCTGCAGATCGATCGCAAGATTCTTAAAGCCAGCTTCAAACGTCTCTATGGCAGCACGCTCAACGAAGATTCGTGGATTACTGAAGATCAGCTACTAACGGTTGCTTTCGCCCTGTGGAATCCCCCGTTTCGCATTTACCAACAACGCCAAACCTGGGCTGGATTCGTTGACGCCCTGAATTGTCGTCAGTCCATCCGCGATCAACAGAACGCTCGCCGGGCAGCTCAAATCGCTGATCTCATAAAGGGGGAATTGGGCTGATGAATGATCAAGCACAACAACAGCTAAAACAGCTGGAAGGGTTGCCCTTAATTCCCGTTAAAGCAGTTCGTGGGGATAAGAGGCCAATCGGTGAGGGTTGGGAACAAAACCCCAAATCACATAGTCAGATCGCCTCGATGAATGGGCAGATCAGGATGGTGGGGTTACTTCTCAACGATCGATTCACTGCTGTCGATATTGATGGCCCGATAGTTGAAAAATGGCTTGAAGAGAACTACGGGGTGGCTCTTGTGCTGCCCAACACGTGGATGGTCTCCAGTGGAAGGGAAGGACGGTATGCAGGTATCTATCAGAAACCCTCGTCCGATCAGGTCCAACGTTTGGCAGCAGCGGGGGTGAAGGTTTCGAAAAACATCTCGATTAAGACTGAGGTGTCGATTCCTGATCCTGAACACGATGCCTCAGGGGCTGCCGATAAGAAACAAGGGATTGAGGTTCGTTTTAACGGTCAACAGGTGGTGTTGGGACAACATCCGTCGCCCCATGATCTCCATTACTGCTGGCTGAATGGCGATCCTGATGATGTGGCGCCATTGCCGGATGTGGTGATCGATCTGTTGATCAAGCATCACCAATTCGTTGCGGACGAGAAGGCAGAACGTCGGGGCAGCAGGGGGGAGAAGCGCAAAGGGTTTGTGAATTTGCCGGAGGAAAAGGCACCAAATGAGCCCGATTGGTGGGGTTGGTGCAATGGTGAGCGGCTCACTTGTTTGGCGGAGAAGTGGCTGGATAAGAAGGACGGAAATGGTTACGAACCGTGGATGCACGTTTGTTCGTTGATGAAGGCGTCGGTTGAGCAGAACGAGATTGATTCAGCGGTCGCTGTGAAGGCATTTCTTGCGTTCAGTAGGCGGATGCCGGGGTTTGTTGATGACAACGATTGTCTGAACAAGTTTGAGCAGATGGATGAGGGATCGTTTGAAGATGCGTTGGGTTTGTTGATCGAAAAAGGGAAAGATGGTGGCCTTGTGCTGCCCCCACGACCTAAGACAACGCAACAAACCACAAAATCACCAGTCGCCCAGATGGGGATTGCGGAGGTTGAGGATAATTTGAGGCGGGCGATTGATCAGTCCAGTGATCCTGCTTCGATGGCGGTGCTCACAGCTGAGTTGGCTCATGCTTCGCCATTTAGTCAGTCGGCAATTAATCAGATTGCCAAGCGAATGCAAGAGGCAGATGATGCTGAGGCGGATCGCAAGTCCAGGGCAGCAGCGTTAGCGACAACAGCGGCGATTGAGGCTGAGTTCAGGGCGTTGCGATTGGAAGAATTTTTTCCTGGAAAGTTGGTGCAGGCTCTTGATGGGGCGAGAACTGGGATGCCCTATTCCGATTTTTCGGTCGTATTTTCGTTTTTGTTGGCGGCCAGCGGTTCGGTGAAATTAGGCACAAAGGTTTGTGCAAATAAGGTCACCAATTTTGTGGTGCCAATGAACCTTTATGCCGCTGAGGCGGGGGAGTCTGGCGCGAAGAAGACGCCTAAAACACAACGGTTTATTAAGGGGCCAACACGTGCTGTGAGGGCTTATGTGCAGGAGATGAGTGATAAAAGGATCAGCACTTATAACGAGCTGCCGAATCAGGCGAAAAAGGGGATCACAAAGCCGGTTCCGCTGTATTTGCACGTTGATACTTTCACCGGGGAGGCAACGTGCGAGCGGTTGGCTGAGGCCTCCAGGATGCAACTTCCGTTGTTGTTATATCGCGAAGAGTTAAAAGCTGTTTTTGAGAGTTTTGGGCTTTATAAAAATGGCAAGAGTGGTGGTAGTGGGGGTGATGAAGAGCTGATTTTGGAACTGTTTGATGGACATGAACACGTCACGATTCGGGTTGGTGGTGATCGGTATTTCCCAGAGGCTCATGTTTCTTTGGGTGGTGCAATTCAACAGGGTGTGCTGGTTGAGCTGTTGAAGAGCCAGGATCTAAATGGCAAATGGGCTCGGGTGTTGTTTTATCCGTTGGAGAAGGTGCTGATGCCTTTGCCTGACGATTCGGCTGTTTCGGATGAGGAGTACGGGCAGCACATGAAACCGTGTGATCGCTACTTGATGGAGACGATCAATGGGTTGTTTGCGTTGGGGCCGGAGACCTACTTCATGCAGAAGGATGCAAGCGCATGGTTTCGGAATTATGAGGAGAAGAGTCAGAGCGCAGCTGCTGCCCATTCCGAGCCGTCGCTTAGGGCGTTGAAGGGGAAATCAGGCGGGAAGCTGCCACGTATTGCGGGGTTGTTGATGCTGCTCGAGCACGTCGAACCTGTTCCTTCGTTGGATGACCCTGAAGTGGTGAATAAAGGCTTTCAAGGTCTGGAGTATCGCGGTGTTAGGCGCAAGATTCAAGTCAAACACTTGGAGGCAGCAGCGAAGTTAGTGGATCTGTCTGATCGGTGGGTTAGTTCGTTCCATGAGTCGATTGCTAGTGGTGGAAGGGGTGAGACTGTTGCGGCTGTGGGTGCCATGGAGCAACGAATTCAAGAGATTGCACTGAAACTTGGTGATTGGCAGAGCTGGAAAAAAATAAAGGAGGGTTTGACGCCAACTCAACGGAAAACAAATAACGCGGAACGTGGGAAGGATCTTCTTCGAAACCTTGCTGATAAGGGGTTGGGAGAAGTGAAAATTGGTGATCGTGGCGGTCTTCAGTACCGCGCTCTTAGGGGGGAAGGGGGAACATGGGGGGAATGAGTGCTTCCCCCCATCAAAACCGTTGCTATCACTGGGGAAATAGCCTTAAGGGGGAAGGGGGGAATATATATATAGATATTTATTTAATTACCTATAAAAAACCCTGCTGCCCCAAGAGACATAAAAGAGAAAAAGACGTATTAGGGGTTCCCCCCTTCCCTCCTTCCCCCTTAAGACGAGATCGCAGTGGTGAACTGGGATGTGATGGGGGGAAACTTAGGGGGAAGACGGTAAAGCTTCCCCCCTCCAAAAGGCTTGGGCGATGGGTTATGCACGGTGTTGATAGGTGTTGCTTAGTGATGACGATCGGGAGGGATAGGTCACCCCCAAGGCTGTTTTGGTTGTGTGCTGCCCCTCCAGGCGTTTAGTGCACATAATTAAGCGAATAAGTTCAAGCCTTCCTTTACATCGCCACAGAAAAATGCCTTCAGGAAAACCAGTAACCCAAGACCAAAGAGATCAGGCCGTTGAACTCTTCGCCAAGGGATATGCGGTGCAGATGATTGCTGGAGCGTTGAACCTAGATATGAACACTGTCCGCTACATGAAGGACAAACCAGCATTTAAGAAGAAACTTGCTGAGGCGATAAACCTCAGGGCTGAAAGTAGCAACTACAAGTTGCACAATCTCTACCGTAATTCATTAGAAACAGTTCAAGAACTACTGGAGAGCAAGAACGACCACATCAGGCTCGGTGCTGCCCGATTAGCTTGCGAATCCTATGCAGCAATCGCCAAGCACGCCGAGGAGCAGCAGCTGCTCGAATCTATGGAAGCCCGAATGGCACAACTAGCAGCCAATATGCAAACAGCCCTGCCAATAATCGAAACCCACGAAGCCGACTTTAAAGAGCTCCCACCCTCACCACTAAATCACACTGAAGAAGCCGAATAATGCGAGTACTTCTGCAAGTAGCTCGCTTCGCTCGCTACAAAAGCATTGCTATAACTGACTTTATTGATGAGCCAGCCTGCTTTAGAAGCAGCCAGTCGCTCAATCAACAGCCCTTACAATCAACCCAATTAAATATTACAAAAGAACACAAATCGGGGGCAGTGTTGCAATCCAGGGAAGAGGGGCGGGGGTCGCAAGGACTAGATCCACCACCACCCTTTCACCTTAAAATTTTTTCTATTGTGCTACATCAGCACATTAAATAGTGCCTATTACAATGCAACCAGCAGGGCATAAGTAGCAGTGATGCAATCACTAACAGCAGATATTTCGGCAATAACGCAAACCCGCAAATCCCGCCTCAAAACCCTCGCCCAAGAGCTGCAAAGAATGGAGGCATCAGCCAGCAGGGCTTCGCCAATAAGCGTGATCCGGTGCCGCCGTTGTTCGCACGAAGAATGCGGCCATCGCAAAACCTCCCATTTACCGAGCGACTGCCTGGTGATATGGACCGACTGCATCCATCAAGCGCCAACCCCCGCAGAGCAGCAATGAACCGCACCACCGCCAACACCGTCGGTGAAGCCGACTTCAACCCGGAATGGATCCCCCTAATCCCGTGCTGCCCCGGTGGACCACCGCGCCACCGCGCCGAACGCGAAGCCGAGCGCAGGGCTATCGCCGCCTGCGGCCGTCGCTGGACACCCCGCCACCGCATCGTCGCCATGCGCTGGCTCATGCGATGGGGCGTCATCACCTCAGCCGAGCTCAACGACGCGATCGACGAATGGAAAGCGGACCGCGACCGGCTCAAACAAATCCGCCGCGAGGCAGGGCTTCAATCCCCCCACGGCTTCCGCATCTGGTGATCTAAAGAAATCATTAAGCCCGCAAGGCAGGGCTTCTCCCTCCACGAGGTCCCTGCATTAACGGGAATTCCCGTTTATTCCTTAGAGGCCCCCACGCGAAACCACCAAACCTGTTGGCCCCGTAACGGGATATCCCGTTTTGGTCGAGAGCGCCTCTAGATACTGAGTTGCGCGATCAGTGCGTGGCTCCCCTGATGCCCTGAGCTCGGCGGAGCTCAAGCAGGGCTCAGCGATTGATGGTTGCCAATGAAGCGGCTTCAATTTTGTTGGGCAATGGCGTTACCCAAGTAACGCCAAACCTGCCAATTCAGGCGGCTAAAGACCTCGGCATTAATCAATCCGCTCTTGAGATCTATGCCGGGCTCGAACCAAAGTAGCGTTGCAATTGCAACGCAACATTTGCCAAAGATGGGATTTCCCATGTTTGACGAAAGAGCTTCCAAATAAAGGGAAGTGCCGTCCAAAGAGAGCCAAATCAAGCCCGCTAAAATAGCTGTAACAGGCTTATTGGGTGGTCGGTTTGGCTCAGTTTTCAGCGAATATCGACCTAAAGGTTCAATCCCAGGGCGCGGAACGCCAGGTTAAAAAATTAGAACGCGGCGTTGCCAAAGTTGAAGCAGCAACTCGCGACATTCTTGGAGTTGACAAACAGATTGTTCGTGAACGCAGGGTTTTAATTCGTCTTGATGGTGAGCAAGCCACCCGAGCCAAAAAGCGGATTCGAGAACTATCCCTACAAAAAACAGAACTCAGCCTGCAGAAGCGCGAACTGCAGCAAATCAACCGCCTCGAGAAACAACGCATCAGCAATGTAAGTCGCGGCGTTGCTGCCCAAACATCTAGCGGCGGTGTTGGATCCGCTGAAGTGCTTGGAGCGGGTCTGATCGCTGCCAGGGCATTAACTCCCAAACAGCTGGTTTCCAAATCCAAAGCACTTAAGGGCCTAGAAGAATTTCGCGATCGTCAAAAAGACAGCTTGGATGCCACGATCGATGATCTCGACGCTGCGACCCGTACATACAAACAGAGACTAGATCGTTTCAACGAAGTCCGAGCAAAGCGGCCACTTCTCACCAGCAAGGGCACATTCCAGCCCACAACTCGCACCAGCAGGAACTCACTGTTTTCTGCCCGTGATGCGTTATTTGAAAGCAGGGCTGATGCCAATAGTCAAAGCAAGTTAGTCGGCAATCTGGACACCAAAATCGCAGGGTTAACAAAGGAGCTCGACGCCTCTGCGAGAGCAGCAAAACGGAGCGAATCAGCTTTTGGGGGACTGCGGCGAACGTTGGTTCAACTTGGTCTCGCTTTTGGTGCGCTCGAATTGGTGAGATTCATCACCAACAGCTTCAAAGTCGCCGCTGCAATTGAGAGCCAGCAAATCCGCCTCAAAGCCCTAAGCGCAGGGTTTGATGACTACCAAAGTGTTCTCTTAGCCGCCGACCGCGCCCAAGGTTTATTCAATCTGACTCAACAGGAAGCAATCCAGGGCTTCGGCACCGCTTATTCGAGATTACGTCCACTGGGCCTCACCTTGGAGCAAGTCCAAGCGGTTTATGAGGGCTTCAATGTTGCTGCGATCAACTCCGGCACCACTGCAGCAGAAGCAGCCGGAGCCTTCACCCAACTCACCCAAGCCCTGGGTGCTGGTGCGCTTCGAGGCGATGAACTCCGCTCCGTTTTGGAGCAAACCCCCGCTATTGCATCAGCGATTGCGCGAGAGCTAGGCGTCACGATCGGCCAACTGAAGGAATTCGGCAAAGACGGAAAGATCAGCAGCGAAACGGTGCTGAAAGCGCTGGTTGCTGTGCGCAACGAGGGGATCAACAAGCTGAGCCAATCGCTCGACACCCCAGTTCAGAAGTTCAAAAAACTAGAGATTGCGGGCGAAAAATTCCGCAAAGCCCTTGCAGACGAAGCATTGCCTGCCGTCACCGAAGCGGTGGAAAACCTGTCCACGATCATCACGCAACTCGAGGGTCCAATCCGCTTCATCGGCCGACTTGCAAATCAAACGCTTGCCGGAATCACGGATCTCATCAATGCAGCCACCAAGCCGGGTGAATTCGCTGCTGCCCAATCGATCAGAGGAGGCCGCCTGCCTTTCAACGTCCAGGCGACATCCGATCTTTTCAAGGGAACGGGACCGCAGGGCCGAGGACTGGCGGGACTTCAGGACCAAGCAACGGAGCTCTCCGCCCTACGCAACCAACCGCGAAATGAGGTGCTTCTGCAGCTGATGCAGGATCGGCTCACAACTCTCGACAAAGCAACAGCAGTCGCCGAGAAAGCGATTGTGGTCAGCACCGATCTCAGCGGTGTATTGGGCGACAAAGACACAACCACCGAGCTGGATAAGGACGCAGCGGACAGGGCGACAGCGATTGAGTCCAAACTTCGCGGTCTCAATCTTGAGCTGATCACTCAAAAAGAGCTGAATACCCTGGCAGCAGATCTTGCGAAAGCCGAGCTCGCTGGCAATAAAGCGCTTGAAATCCGCATCAAGGGAATCAGGCGCGAAGTTCTTTTAGGGGAGGAACTCGACAACGCATTGGCGCGGGAAACCGATGAGCGAGTGCAACAACTGACCATCCAGAAATTCGCACTGAAAGTAGAGGAAGCCCGCATCGACACTGCCAAACAGCTGGCGCTGCTCGATAAAGAACGGCTGGCAACGGAGAAAGAGATCAGCGCCGAGAAGATCAAGCAAGTGCGCGACGGATTTGCCGAAGCAGCTGACATCGATCGTGAGCTCAATGCCCAACTAACCGACACCGAGGTGTTGCTCAACAACATCGGCGGTCAAATCACGAACGGGCTAGTGGACGGTCTGCAACTCGCAGTGAGCGGAGTCGACAACCTTGGGGAATCGTTCCAGGCCCTAGCCAGCGACATTTTGTCAGCCGTAGGCAACGCGCTGATCCTTGCTGGGATCAAGGGTTTAGGAGGAGGCGATGGAGTTGGGCTATTCAGCCTGCTGAGTGGCGGGCTTGGGGGCAACAGGGCTTCGGGTGGTCCTTTTGCTGGCGGAATGGCCTACATCACCGGAGAAAAAGGCCCAGAACTCTTCATCCCGAGTCAAAACGGCCAAATCATTCCAAGCGATCCCTACGAAGCAGCCCGCAATGCACTTGGCGGCTCGACGACAGAATCTGCCTCTGGTGCAGATGCCTTTATCGAGAATCAAGCTTCCCTTGGAACGTCCGCCGCTGCTGCCCAAACGCGCAGCATGCAAGAGCTACTGGTTTCCACCGAGACCGGCACGATCCGAGTTGAGGTGGACACGGTGAGTGTGGGCGGTCTGGATGTGATCACTACCGAGCAATTCGCTGCCGGGATGGAGGCCACCGCGAAACAGGCCAGGGCTCAAGTTTTCAGTGATATGAGAAAGCGGCCCGCTACCCGCCGCAGTCTGGGTCTTAATTAATGACATCACTCGAATGGCTTCAATCAGAACAAGTGAAAGCAGCCAGCATTGATGCTGAACGAATCCCGATCATCCTGAACCAACCCGAACATCTGGTGGCGATTTATTTATCAATGGCCGACGGCTTCAGGGCACTACTAAGCAATTGCCTGAGTTGTGATGGAATACTCGTCACCTTTGACTAATACTTAGCTAGTGTAATACAGTAACTATTAGTAGATTAATAGGTATTATGAATTTGTGAGATAAGAATTTTTATGGCTTGGTATTCGAATTGTTCAAGCGTTCTCAGGCGTTGGTCTGCCCTAACTGAAAAACCATTGCCCGACGAAGGATTTGCAAGTTTTGCAGATAAGTTCTGCACCGAATCATTTCAAATTCGATTAGCCGACCCCGAGCTTGTCTCAATCCTCGACGGAACCTGCAACGCAGGGCTTAAAGCCGATGTATTGGGCGGAAAGTGGGATTCAGCTTCTCCAACCGAAGAGCAGCAAATTGAGGCAAAACGACAGGCTGAGTTACAACAGCTTTTTGATGCAAAACCATTTGCTGAAGGCAGCCAAAACCTCACGTTGCAAATGCAAATGCGGGCTTTAAACCCCCGACTTGCTGCCCAGGAACAGGAGAAAGCGCTTCGGGATTCAACGTTTGCACCCCACGGTCAGAAAGAGCGGATGCAAGACACTGCTGCTCAAGCTCAAGCAAGGCTTGCCTCGATGAGGCTCCGCTGATGCGGGCGGAGGCCAATCAATGAGACCGCCAACCATAACTTCCTTCCAAAAGCATGAGTTATCACGCCGATATATGACAGTCATTGGATCGTTGCGGGCGATGAGTTTAGAACTCAAGCTTGCAAATTTTTGCAAGCTAGATCAAAAGTTATGGGAGCAACGATCCTCAGCAATTAGTAGCGCATACGAACAACTCCTGGAAGCAAAAGATCTACCTCCCAAGAAACACACCGGCAGGTTTGTATTTGAAGAGGCGTTATATGGAGACATCGCAGATGAATAGAGACCTATATCTTGATACCCAAGAGGGCTTTTTACGCGGTGTTGAGAAAGAAATTGCGGATCAAGTCCGACCGACAATGGATGAAGCCATCCGCAAAATGGAACGCCTTGGCCGTGATGCAACCGATGAAGCCTACGCTGCTGCCCTGGAGCAACTAAACGACACCTTGTCTGATGCGATCGGATCAGCGATGTTTCTCCATCAGCGGAGAATCGCTCAAGATGCCCAACAAGTTGCTGGTGGCACGCTTCCAAGAATGAAGAGCCCAAGCGAATTACTGGCCTATGGCACGGTCGATAAAGAAAATATCGCCAATCAATTCAAGAGGGATCTCGATGTTTAGCAATTGGATGCGTAATTTATTCGGGCAGGGCCGAAAGCAAATCGAAGCGCAAGTCAATGCAGCTATTGCTGCTGGGGTGTGGGGAATTAGCACTCAAATCGAACTTGATACCTGGAACGCAGAAACGTTCCGTTGGATCACAAAAGAAGACGAAAAAGTCTGCCCAGTTTGTAGACCAAGGAATGGGATGTTGTTATTAAAGAGCGAACTTGCTGCCCATCCTGCTCATTGGGGATGCAGATGTTCACTGTTGCCGGATGAGTCCGGCTGATCACCGGCGGTGAAGGGGGGCCTTCACTGCCGTTGCCTCATCGATCTCGTTTTATCTATCTTCTGCTCAATCGTGCCAGGTATCAACGGCTGATTTAAGGGTTTATGGTGTTGGTTCAATAAATAAAAAGCCCCTGTGGTCGCAGGGGCGTTGAGTGATAAGTTGCATCAATCATTGGGTTTGGTTGCAGGGTTACAAAGGTCCCTTCTTATGGGCATACCTTCCATATGGGTGGTCCCTCTAGGCACCGATCGTGTACCCTCACATCCCGGTTACTTGGTGTTGATGTTAAGGCATTGATTACAGATTGTTGTTGAACATCTTTGCGCTGTGATGTTGTACTTGGACCACCAAAGCGAACTTTAAGGTCTGCTGAAACTCTTGTCTCGAATGCTTCGTCGTAGGAGATATTCACACCAGCTGTTAAGCCACTGCTGATTTCATAGGCAACTCGTCCGAGCACACCAGAACCATCAGCTGTGCCTAGGTCACCATTTTGATAGTAATACCCAACAGAAGCATTCAACACAGGAGTGATGAAATAACCAACATCAAGCCCGTATGTATCCAGAGCACCACCTTGATAAAACCAGTTCAGCCTCTGCTCGGTATCACCAATCGAAATTAAGGCATAGGCATTGAAATTCCAGTCATTGGAAACTGCTTCCGCATTGACTGCCACCTGCTGGAAGAACGCACTCTGCTCCGTTCCAAAAGTAGGAATGCCGGTATCGGTTCCGCCTGTATTCATCGGGCGGCTGTCATAACCAGCATTTAGCCCGTACATCCAGCTGCGATCTCCATTCAGCCAGCGATAACCAAGCCTTGATGAGGTGCTGATGGTGGTGCCAGCCACCTTTGTATTGATGATGCTGCTGTCATTGCCGTAATCAGCAAAGTTGGCGTTAGCCAGGACATCAGCAAAAAACACACTGTTGTCGCCAACAGAGAGGGGCAAGAACCCACCGATACCTGCTTGATTTGGTGTTCCTGCGCCTTGCAGTGCACCTTGAAAACCAAGAGTTGGCTTGACCACATCACTGAGGCTGATGCTCATCACACCAAGGTCATCAGCACTGCCGTTCTCTTGAGCACTGGCAGGCACTAGAGCAAGGAATGCAGCAGTCGCGAGAAGCCCTGCAGTGAACTGGCGCAGCATGACTGAGAGCTTGGTGAGCGACTTACGTTGACTTACTACTGACGGTGATGAGAGCTGCAGTGGGCAGTTTCAGCTTTGCTGCTATTCAGTAGGCAATAAAAAACCCCGCTCGTGGAGGGCTGCAATGTCCCTAGCTGACACCCTTATTTTAGCAATCTCGTTTTATCTATTTTCTGCTCAATCGTGCCAGGTATTGGATGGCATTTAGACGTGATTAGGCAGTGATTAAAGAAATAAAAATCCCCTGTCAAGGCAGAGGCTTTGCGTGAGTAAGCTATACAGTCATCTTCAGTCTTATCTAATTTATTTTCCTTCGTTGTAGGGGGTGGTTAATGGGTTGTGGAACAATAGTTACTAGCAGGCAACTCAATAGTTGCACATCAGTGAGCAGTGACCCTCCACATAACCACGAGTGGCAACCCCGCCACCAGCCACGCCTTCCAGCTCCTCATCTGAAAGTTTGGATTGAGCCTTAGCTAGGTCATCAGCAGAGATACTAAAACCTGCTTCCTTGGCAATGGCAGCAACAGCATTGGCATCAGTAACTGCTTTGAGTTTCTCCTGAAGACTGTTGTCGCCTTTGACTCTTTCAAGGAAGGCTTTGAGTTGTTCTTCTGACATCTGCCTTTAACAGGGTTCAACTAATTCATATTCGCATCTCTGGTTTATGTTGTCAGCCACCACATCATTTAGCTGCTACCCAGTCACACCAAGGTCATCAGCACTGCCGTCTTCTTGAGCAATGGCAGGAAGAGAAGCAATCGAGATGGCAGAAGCCAAAAGCCCCAGGGAGAGACCACGGAGCATGACTGAGAACTTGATGAGAGGCTCATGTTGACTTACTCCTAACGGTGATGTGAGCGGTAGTGGGCAGTTTCAGCTTTGCTGATTGACCGCGATCGCCTGGCGACGGCTTGAGCTCAAGTGGACTTCCTCTTCTCCTTCCAAGGGGGGGCCTTCACTGCCGTTGCCCACTCAATCCTCAGTGGTGCTGCTCTGCAATCTGCTTTCGCGCAAGTTTTTCATGTAATCGACATCAGGAATCACTAAATCGCTGGCGCGTGTCGAACCAAAAGGTGAATTTTGATTCACGTATGGAGGAGGCACAACTCCAACAAGTTGGGAAGCGGGGACAACATTTTCGGAATTTTCGTTGTTGTTTTCGGGAGTCACAGGGCTGAAAGAAGCTGAATCCATTCTGGCGTCAACCGACAGAATGAAAGCATTAAGTGAAGAATACGAGTGCCGGTAGCTCAACTCGAACTCAAGCCCGCTGCTGCCCTGGTGCATCGATCCAAAGCCCGAGTGCGAGTTTTGTTCAGTGGCCGCAGATTCGGCAAAACCCGGTTGATGCTCACCGAAGCATTGAGCACAGCACTAGAGCAACCCGGCAGCCAAATCTTCTACCTCGCGCCATCACGAAAGATGGCCAAAGACATTGCCTGGAATGATCTAAAGCGAATGGTTCCGACCAGTTGGACCGACAGGGCGATGGAATCAACCCTCACGCTGGAGTTCAGAAACAGCAGCCGAATCACCCTGGCTGGTGCAGATTTTGCGGACTCACTGCGGGGCCAAAAAGCCCACCTTTTGCTGCTCGATGAGTTCTCTTATGTGAGTGATCTTCAATCGATGTGGGAGGCGAGTTTGCTTCCAATGCTCGGCACCACCAACGGTCGAGTGTTGTTCTGCTCCACCCCTGCCGGTGGCGGAAACTTCAGTGCTGAGTTGTGGGAACGGGCTAAATCCACTCCAGGTTGGGAGCGATGGAGCTTCCGCAGCACCGACGGTGGGTGGATCAGCCCTGAGTTTGTGGAAGAGGCCAAATCCACAATGGATCCCTCGCTTTTTCGCCAGGAATTCGAAGCCTCGATCGAATCACTGCTGGGTGCGATCTATCCCGATTTCAGTCGCTCCACCAACGTTGCTGCCCAGACCTATGACCCCAATGAGCAGCTGCTGATGGGTTGTGATTTCAACCGCAATCCGATGTGTGCCTGCATTGGCCAACTGCAGGGCGAATCACTGCGCATCTTGAAAGAGGTGGTGCTTATCGATGCTGATACCCGCCAACTCGCAGAAGCTGTGCGCAGGGCTTACCCACGCCAAGAGATCATCTGCTTCCCCGATCCAACGGGCAGCAGGAGCCAAACCAGCTCGATGGGCCTGAGTGATCACGCGATCCTGCGCCAACACGGATTCAAAGTAAAAAGTCCCCGAGCACCCTGGGCGATTCGCGACAAGTACGCAGCGGTTCGGTTGTTTATTCGTGATGCACAAAATCGCCGCCGCTTGAAGATCGACCCCAGCGGCAAGCGATTGATTCGTTCATTGGCCTCCCTGGAATACGCCCTGGGCAAAGCCGTTGCAGACCCGAAAAGTGACCATGGACATATGAGTGATGCACTTGGCTACATGTGCCTGGGCATTGCTAAAGGCTTGCTGCCCTACAGCCTCGGAATCACCAGCTTCCAGATGTACTAATCAGGAAGCCAGGGCTACACGATCACGGGCAGCAGCGACGGCACCTTTGACCGCTGCGTCATCCACCCATTTGCCGTAATGCTGCATGTGGACTTGGACGCTGTGACCCATCAATGCAGCTGCTGCCCTGATCGGAATGTCGTAGGCCATGGCCGAGCGGTAGGCATAACCGTGGCGGAACGAATAACCGCTGAGACGCCCTGCGCCGGAAGCGATCGCCTCTTGCCGCAGCTCTTCCCAGTACTTGCGGCGACGCAGGTACGTGTTCATTGAAGTTGCAGCCAGGGCATCCCTTCCACCCATTGGGGGAAGTTCGACCAAACCGCTGGAGAGTTCGAGCAGCAACTGTTTCCCGAGGCCAGAACGTCCGATCGGATCCAGGGCTTCCACTGTTCGTTTGGGTGAAGTTCCCCGAGCAGTCCGTTTCTGATAATCCACGCGAAGCCCGTCACCTTCAGGGCGGCAGTACTGCAATTCAATAGGCCGCAAACCAAAGACACCACAAAGACCAACGGCCAATCGCCACCTTGGGTCGGGTATTTCACTCAAAAGAGTGAGAAACGCCTCATCCATAAGTGGGACTGCTTGCCCTGCTTGGGGTGAAGTGGACTTCTCGTTTGGTGCTTTGCGTCCTTTTAGATCGACTAGATCCTCACCTTCGGGTGGTGCCCAACGTTGATCGACACCAACCTCACGAACGGCGAACCGCAGGAATTGGGCAGCACGTTCGATCTGCACAACCCTGCCTCTGCTGCCCGGTTTGCCGGTTGCAAGAGCCAATAAAACCGCTTTCCCATTTGTTGGAGATGAGGAATCAGCCAGGGCTGCAAGTAAACGACGCATCACATAGGAATAGTTCTGCTTCCAGCAGTCATCTTTGACTTGGCCGGATTGCAATTTATGGATGCGGAAACGTTCAACAATTTCTGGCCAATTAGTGCCACTGCGACTAATCCTCACCGGACCATTGTTGTTGTCTTCATCTACAGGCCATTGCAAATGGACTGCTTCTTTGAGGCCCATACCGGTTTGGATGTGATCATTCACCGCTTCAATTACGGCGAGCACATTGAGCGTGATGCCAGGGCGCCAATCAATGGGCAGCACGGCAGCCTGGCGCGTTCCATCAGACCAACGCTTTTGGAGCATCACCTTTCCGTTCATTTCTCGAACGGTGAAACCACCAAGCCGGAACTGTTGTTTGATGGCAGCCCTTAGGTCTGCTGCCCAATTACGAGATGATGAAGCCATCGATCCAATTCAGGTTGGGTTGGTCACGAGTCAGGCAGTGACAGCTGCGCTGGCTCACCCAAGCAACTTACGAGTTAAAGCAGGAAGTCGCAAGCAATTGCACTCGCAGAATCACTCGCAAAAGGGCCATATGAACCATCAAAAAACCCCATCAAACCGGGTGGGGATGATGGGGTTTCTTAGGTCAAACTGCTTGTGGTGCAGTGCTTATGGCGGAATCGGGGTGACAGGATTCGAACCTGCGACATCCTGCTCCCAAAGCAGGCGCGCTACCAAACTGCGCTACACCCCGTTACCCCCACATAGTAGACAACGAAGGGAATCTCACCGAAATCAGTGACTGCAAGGGGTTTCGGGTTTGCGTCAAATGTGGTCAGATGGTGTCATTTAGCAGCGCGTTGTCACTCGTTTGTCACTCGCCTGTCGCTCGCCTCACTCCAAGGCCTATGCCCAGTCGTAGCCACGCTCCTGATTGGGTTCTCGGTCTGAGGAACCAACTCCGCTCCACGGTGGGTACTGCCTATCGGGTTTGTGAGCAGCGAGGCAAAGCGAAGCTGGATGTCCGTTTCGCTGATGGATCCCGAGCCACAACCGTCTTGCCAGTGAAATGGCTGCCCGCCCAAGCGGGTGTGATTCAGCGATCCGTCGAATCAATCTCACAGGCCATCGCCACAGGCCGCACTCTCAAAGAAGCCGTCGCACAGCAGACCGGCCCCGATATTCCCGCCCCGGCCATAGGCCACTCTCAATTCCCGCTCCTGGATGTTTGGGAGCAGTTCGGTCGCTACAAGGTTCAGCAGACCGGTCAAATCAAGGCTTCCACTTGGGGGGATGTTTATGGCATCACGGCCAAGCATTTGGAGATGGCTTGTGACGCGAGTGATGCCAAGTCGTTGTTGGTGCAGGCTGGCCAGGCTTGGCAACCTTGCGCTCGGATAGGTCCTTATCGCTGATTCGCAGGTGGACAGAGAGCCTGAACTTCAGGACTTCACCTGCTGCCGCTGACAAAAAGCCCAAGACTTGCGAAAGTTGAGATATTCAGCTGGTTTGTGGCCTGATGTCAGAAGAGCAACTCAAAGCGTTCATGGAAAAGGTTGAAGGCGATAACAACCTTCAAGAAAAACTAAAACGAGCGAAATCACCTGATGAAATCACCTCAATAGCCAAAGACTATGGTTATGAATTCAGCTCTGACAAATTAAGCCAATTTACCGACCTCAGCGACGAGGAGCTCGACGGCTTGACTGGAGGGAGCTGCTACAACACTTGCGATGGCTTAAAATATACCAATAAAAAATCTTAATTGATTGCCCTAACAGGCTAAATTATTCAAGCAAAATTATCTACAATAAATTGATTACGCAGATTTACTAGATCTCTCTTCAGCGAAACAGGAATTATTCAAATCTGTGCCTTTCTGTAAACCAGTATTCAATTACTACCAATCACTCCAAGGATTGAAGCCATGTGTAAGATTTAATACTTGCATTGCCATAGAGAAATGAAATTTTGAAATGACTTGGCAGGGCTACAAATCGCAATGAATGATGATCAATGATTCCCAGCTGAGGAATAAGATCAATATATTCTAATTTAGAACCTAGAGGAAGATAGTTGCAGTAGCTCCGCAAATGACCAAGCTGAATATCAGAGAGGGTAAGCTCTTCAAATGCATACAGAACTTCACTGACTGCCCCTTTGCTGCGCCAGCAAGGAGTAACCTCAAAAGAAATAC
Source organism: Synechococcus sp. AG-679-C18 (assembly GCA_003210755.1). GTDB lineage: Bacteria > Cyanobacteriota > Cyanobacteriia > PCC-6307 > Cyanobiaceae > Synechococcus_C. The sequence continues at coordinate 61,014 of QCUL01000008.1, read as the reverse complement.
GCGGTAGAAATCGATTATCGGCAAAATCATAATCTAAACTATAATTGATATCTGCACAAGACAAAGTGCGTGAGCAAAATCCAGAAAATTTACTAAGCCAGTACTGAATGCTTTCGTCATAGAGAATGAAATTAGCTTTAAAGAATGAATAAAATTCTTCCATGTTTCGTATTGCTCCTACCAGTTTTATCAGACTGCCTCTACCGCACATAAATCCAATTTGAATTGGTAGACCAGACAGCCTCAAAAATCCACGAAGCAAAGGATGTTTACTTGGATCAACAATTTGAAAATAGTCACTCTCAATTAGCAGCCTTAGCAGTATTTCAAATGAATCTCGAGAATCTACCGTTCGATGCAACCTTTGAAAAATCCCAGCAAGCTCAAAATCACTGCTTCCACGATCAAACTCCCAAAAATAACTATCTGCGAGCAAACACTTCCATTCATTAGAGTCAAGCATTTTGAATAATTTCCTGACAAACCCTGACAAATACAAGTGATCATTCTGTTCAAGCTGAGCGCAAGAACCAGGGAAGGACATATCAAATGAAGTAATAATCTCAGTATCTAATATCGTTTCAATGCCAATCGCTGAAGTGAGGACACCATTTGGTTCACGATTAAATTCATCGAATATTCTCAGTAAAGAAAGGGCATGGCTATCCTGACTGATCGTTCTTGGAAAAATAGGAATTTTCCTTGAATCTAACCACTTCAATGAACGAATAAATACACCATCTTTGACAAGCATAAATGCTGGGCACATCGGCCAGGCGACGAACTAAATTGTACGTCAAATTTGTGTAAAAGACGCATTTAATTTACTGAAAATTCATATCGCAAATCATGACGCTATGTGCAAATCACTTGGCTTGAGCAGAAACAGTTTCTCGAGTTTGCAATAAAAAGGTACAGGACAAATTTGAATCTCAATCATCAGGAAATTTTGCCCCTTATTAAGGCGAGTCATCTATTAATTCTGAAAGGGTGCTGGCACCATCAATGCAGCTGGCTCAGTAGGCACGGAAGGGGCATGGGGGTCTTTCAGCGTCCGTGCAGGTACGTAATAAGTCCTCGGAAATTTGTGCAGGATCGAGGTGATCACAGCCACATTGCTGCTGCAGCACCGGGCGCCACCAGGCAAAGCTCGGCATCATGCGCGGACTGATTACAACTCAATGCTCCGTTTCGCGATTACATCTACCTCTCTCTCCTGGCAATAGCTCTTACGAGTCCTCTATTAACTGCAAACGCTGAGGAGGCTGGGACTCAGTTCTATTGGTGCGAAGCGAAAGGCTTCACCGATATTACTGACGCGGCAGGCAATCATCTCCCGTCAGAGAAGGTCAAGATACGGTTGATGGTCGAAGTCGATGAACCAAACACGGTGTTTCCAAAGTTCTTTACCATTGCCGAAGGTGCTTGCAGCCGTTATTGATTAATAAAAGTAGTGCTCTATCAATTTGCGTCCCACCTCCTCAGAAACCTTTTGAGCGCAGTTATTATCAATCAAAGACTTTGTGAGATGCCATTGCTATAACTCCATAACAGGCCTCTTACCCATGTCAGAAGAGCAACTCAAAGCCTTCCTAGAGAAGGTCAAAGCTGACGCCAGCCTTCAGGAGAAGCTGAAAGCAGCTGCTGATGTTGAAGCAGTGATTGCAATTGCCAAAGTGGCCGGTTTCACGATCACTAGCAACGACCTGTCCGAAACTCAATCGGAGATGTCTGAAGAGGAGCTAGAAGCCGTAGCTGGCGGAAAGTGCGAACAAAATAGCGCCTGCGTTCACGGAAACATATGGGCCGGAGAAGCTACCAAGCACGATCCCTCAAATAAAGATCATCCATACTATTAATGAAAATAATCATAGATATTAGCTGGAAAATATTCATTGCTTTGCATTATTAAGCGCAGCCAAGGAAAGTTGTTAAGGATTGACCGCTAAACGATCCTGCTCTTAGTTAGAAGTTTTTGCTAATATTTATGTAATGGGAGACAAGCAATTCCGCATTCCCGACAAGACTAATCTGGATGGCGCCTGGATTAGGGCTGACAAATCTGCTGTATGTGACTAGAGTTAGCCTATTGATTTCTTGCCATCCCCATGCCAGAAGAACAGCTCAAAGCTTTCCTGGAAAAAGTCAAATGCAACTCGAGCCTTCAAGAGAAGCTCAAAGCAGTCTCTGACGAGCATGCAATAGTTTCAATAGCTAAAGATGAAGGTTTTATGTTTTCTGTTGAGGATTTGAAGAACACTCAATTAGATCTTTCAGAAAAAGAGCTGGAAGGCGTGTCTGGAGGCATTTACCCCACAATGGGTGGAGATCACATGCCTAATTGCGTTGGTCACAGAAGATAATAGCTTATTGTTTTACACCATTGTCAACCAACGTTGCTGGCATAGCCAGACTATGTATATAGCCATTTATTGGTTCCTTGAATTAGAATTTGATTCTATCAATATCAGAAGAACAACTCAAATTCTTCCTCGAAAAAGCAAAGACAATACTAATCTTCAGACGAAATTAAATGCAGCTCCTATTTTGATGCTGCTGTCGAAATTGTCAATATTGTAGGTTTTTTGATTTCTACTTACGATTTGAAGAAAGCTCAATCAGAAGAATTCGCTGAAAGAGCATTGGCGAAGGTTATTGGGAGTGAGCAAGGCCCTCGCAAATGAGCTCAATGTCACATAGAGATGTCTAAAAACTTAGCGTGGTAGTGGACGGCCAAGAAAATTCACCCCCTACATTGACGAAGTATTTTTATTTCCTAAGCCAACAACCCCAAAAATTCAGACTCCAATACCTGGCACGATTGAGCGCAGTTGAGCAGAGATAGTCAAGCCTTAATTAGTAATCAATACTGCTATCAACTAGCAACTCCGGCCAATATTCATTCAGCTGCAGCAATCAACTCCGACTCCCTGGCGTTGGTTCAAGAGCAGATGTCGGATGTCCCTCTAAACCGTCGATAGTCACTGGTCTTCGGCACAGAACTTGGAGTTAGATGACCCACTCTTTGACCATTGACCTTGCATCTACTGGTCTTTGATCAAGAATTTGGTCAATGCGATCTCTGGCGCTGATTGCAATTGATCCACGACACCAGAATCTGATGCGCGGGTATCTGTTTTGATTTCGTGGACTTGGCGTCATTCAGTTAAGGATTGGGGTTACATCAACAACGTTTTTCTGACCTGCAACGTATTCAGCTTTTTAGATCTGATCTTATGCTTCCCTATTCGAAGGTGCAAATACCCCCGTATTCGTGATACGCGACAGTGATTTTCTTTTTACTCGCTGCAAGCACGTGCTCCTCTTCGTACTCATCCAGATCTTCTACATATTCGAAACTCGCAGGAGGTTCTACCGAATCGAGGGATTCATTCCCGTCAGCGTCATTCTCTCCTAATCCACTCACCCAAAATGAGGTACTTGGATAAGGGGATATTTCCTCTGTTATCAGGCACTTGTGCACGGCTGGCCCCTCTATCTCCAAAGGCCACGATGCGCTCCTGTCCTCTGCAATTACTGGTAAACATCCGATTGCCATCAATGCCAGAAGGACGTGGGTCATTATCGCTTTCCTTTTCTATGAGTCACTTCAGAACTTTATGGGCGGTTCCATCTCCGTCATACTTATCTGTATTGTAAAAACCATTCCTTGTACCGAAGTACAGGGTTACTAGCACAAAGGGTATGGAAATATAAACAAGTACCGTGGATAAAGTCATTTTAGATCTGTAGAACCCAGTTTTATATCTCTATTTTAGATGCAGTATTTTTTGATGTCGAGGCTTTGCTTGAGGTCGAACACTAAGCGGACCTACCAAGCAGCCTCAGCCACCGTCCACCTGCAGCGCTTGAGCAGAAACCCAAGAGCAATAGCGTCTTTATATCTAATCTGCCTCCGGGTCTTCTGCAGAGCGGGCTAGCCATCGGGCAGGAGACATTCTTGGGCCACAAAGACTCTCTGACTTTCAGGCAAGGCCAAGCCAGATGGTGCCTTAAGTACGTGTGATATTGACCAGCATTGCAATTGCGGGCACGGCTCCAAAAAGCCCGGCATCATGCGCGGACTGACGCCTGATCCATGCTCCGCCGCCGCTGACAAAAAGCCCAAGACTTGCGATAGTTGAGATGTTCAGCTGGTTTGTGGCCTGCTGTCAGAAGAGCAACTCAAAGCCTTTCTAGAAAAGGTCAAAGACGACAGTAGCCTTCAGGAGAAGCTCAAATCAGCTGCGGATGCCGATGCTGCCGTGGCGATTGCCAAAGCTGCGGGCTTTGTGATTTCTGCCGATGACTTGAAGAAAGCTCAATCAGAGATTTCAGAAGAAGAGCTGGCTGGCTTAAGTGGTGGTGGCCAAGACCTTGGAGCTTGGTTCAAGGAAAATATTACTGATAATGTAGTAGGAATGGTTCAAAATTCAAAGGACCAAGGTCATCAGCCTTGGTGAAACAATTAATTACTTAAGGAGAGGCGGCAAGACTATTTGCCCCATTTCTTCAGAAATGCTTCTCTCGTAATCAGATACTAAAAAGAGGTATAGAAGCTGCGGCACGTCCTTGCTATAAAAGCCTTACGCGCTGAGCACCTGATGTCAGAAGAGCAACTCAAAGCCTTCCTAGAGAAGGTCAAAGTTGATTCCAGCCTTCAGGAGAAGCTCAAAGCAGCTGTAATACCGGATGGTCAACTAGCCTCTGAAGATGTTGTTTCGATCGCGAAAGAAGCCGGCTTCGTTATTTCTGCTGGTGATTTGGCAGCAAAAGAGGGTCTAACTGATGATCAACTAGAGGCTGTAACTGGGGGAAATGCTATCTTGGCATCACTGGCAGAAGTCACATATATTTCAAGCGACTTCACCTCAGTTCCGCTTCTTCTTATTGACGGGCTTTCTGGAGGCCATTTGCAGGACAAGATTATGCGCGACAGCATAAAAAAATAGTCAATATCAGCACTTTAGGCGTAAACAATCTCCAGCCCCCTATTTCGGCGGGGGCTTTCTTATTGGAACGAATTAACCGCTGAACTTCCACTTGGGGGTTGCAGGAATGGCAGGGCCTTTCTTGAGTTGGTTCGGCTCTTTGTCGCTGCTGCCTCAGCTGGATCACCCATCGCCTGCCGCGTGGTACCGAGCCTGAGCCGCAGGAATTTTACAGGCAGCGGTGACGAAACCTCTAAAGCAGGTAAAAATAGGCCAGCTTACCGTGCCTGCCGCCTGATGTCAGAAGAGTAACTCAAAGCCTTCCTGGAGAAAGTCAAAGCTGACGCCAGCCTCCAAGAAAAGCTCAAAAAAGCAGAGAATGCTGATGCCATCTCAGAGATCGCAAAAGCTGCTGGATTCACGATCTCTGCCAATGAAATTCAGAATATTGAATCTCCGCCAGAAGTGCTTTCTGATGGAGAACTAGAGGGCGTAGTAGGCGGAGGCATAAATAATTCCAAAGGGGTAGTAGTTGCTGGCATTAATATGGATTGGATTTGCGGGCCAACAGTCAATGCAGACACGATCGACCATAATAAATATCCACATTGTCGGACTCCACCCGGCCCATAATCTCAGGCGATCAAAGACAAACACAGAACTGGATATATTCCGAGCAATCATCTAAATTTCCAGATACAATAATTAAAGACTAGACTTGCTAATCTTCTGATGCCAAGAAAGAAGCGGGTTTTAATTAAAATAAATACCAAAAGCATTTATCTCGACAAAACTCTTGCTACAGGGATAAGCAATCCTCAAACACTTGATTGTCGTTACGTTTTTACGCTTGTATTAATTCTGTCGCACCTTTTTAGCGCCCTGGCCCTAAATGCACATGCAAATGAATTAAAATCATGGCCAGATCGCGAAACAGCGAATATCACGTCCTCAAAAAAAGTCCAGTCTGGGCGTATTGTCTCTGAGCTAAAAAAACTTCAAGAGCAAATCAAATCTAAAGCGCGCCCTATTAGTTTGACAGCTGCAGTTGCTGCTGGCCTTCAAAATAACCCCGAACTAATTAGGATTTACAGCACAATTCAGCAATTTGAATGGGAACTAATCGCTGTCAAGCGGCAATGGTATCCAACCCTTCAGCTACAAAATGGAAATCCTTTCGTAGGCGTTAGTTGGAACACCTATGTGAACGATAATTATGGTGCTTCATCCAAGCAGTTGCAGGAGCTAGAGCAAAGTCGTAAACAGGCATACAAATCCGAGCAAACAGTCATCCAGCCGGGAGTTGTTGCAAGTTGGAATTTCATTGATCCAACTCGTCAGCCCAACATTAATGCTGCCGAGAGTGCGCTTGCGCAGCAAAAATTTCTTTTTGACGTGAGTGCTCGCAACTTGATTCTTGATATTGAAAAGACTTATTTCTCGCTTCAAAGTACCCAGCAATTAATCGATAGTTTCCAGCAGATTTACGATATCAATAAAAATCAGCTCGATATTCTCGAGGCACAAAAAAATATAGGAATGGTTACTGTCCTTGAGCTTGAGCAAACGCGCTCTCAGTTGTTTTCTGAGCTCAATCAGCTAATTTTTTACACCAGAAATTACATTAACCAGTCGGCAGATCTATCTCAGGCTCTTGCGTTACCTCGAGATCAACTGGCGATTCCTGCTGATCGAGCTGGCCTACAGGGGATGTGGGCACTGCCGTTAGATGACACGATCTCAGTTGCACTGAAACAACGGGAAGAAATCCTCGGCAGCCTGGCCGCTGCAGAATCAGCTGAATGGTCAGCTGTGGCTGCGATCCGTTCTTACTTGCCTGTCTTTTCCCTGATTGCTTCAGGCAATCTTTATGGTTGGAATGGCTACGAATCTGTACTCGTTTCCGAGGACCCTGGACGCTCTTATGCACGCAATAGGGATTGGTCAGCAGCTGTAGGTATCGGGTTTAATTGGTCGATCTTTGACGGCGGTGTGCAAGCGGCCAATTCACAAGTAGCAAGGGCCCAATCACGCCAGCAGCGCGCTCAAGCAGCCAGCACCGAATTTCAAGTGGTGAAGCAAGTGCGTTCTAGTTACGGTCAGATGAAGACAGCACTGGTTGCCGTTGAGAGTGCCGAGCAGGCTTATCAGAGCGCCCAGCTGGCCCAGGAGGCCTCGCGCGCCCGTTTTGAAGTTGGCATCGGTGACATCACAAGCGTCGTTCAGACCATTGAGCAACTCTCTCGTGCGTCTCGCCAGCGATCAGAAGCCATTTTGGGATACAACAACGCAATTTCCGAGCTTTATCGGTACTCAGCTACCTGGCCAGCAGAGACGCAACAAGAACTTCAAGACCGCGTCAAGCTAATGCGCAACGACCAGCAATCCGCTACACCCATATCTAGTGGAGCTGCGCCATGACAGAGCTGTTCACGCAACGAGCCCTGAAGAACCGGCGCCGGGTCGGCGATCAAAACGGACCCATCACCCTGCTCACCCCGCCGCTGCGGCTCACCATGCTGCTGGGATTGTTGATTGCCGGGGGCGTTGGTTTTTGGACCATTCTGGCTCGCATCCCCATCAGCGTGCGTGGGACAGGAGTGCTGTTGCCTGTGAGCACGGTCAACCGGACTCTCAGTGAGACCAGTGGAACCGCGCATTGGATTTTCAACCGCCCAACCGTCGACTGGCATCGTTACGCGCTGGCATTTCATCAGCGACCAGATCGACTCAGCGACGTACAGGTCCGAGGGCTCGCCACAGCGGTGCTCCAGGCCAGCGAAGGCGTAATGAAGACCAGCCAAATCGCCAGAAGCGAAGAGGCCGGGGAATCCACCGCAGAACGCTTTACAGAGAACATGAAAGATGTGCTCTACGGCCGGAGCATTCGCTCAGGCACTTTGATGCTTTGGATTAAGTCCGGAGTCAATCAAGAGCGTCTACAAAGCTCGCTTGACCAATTGCGAAATACGCTGCGAGACAACAAGGCCAAGGAGCAGAACATCAGCAACAAACAGAGGATTCTCCAGCGCGAACTCAACAGTCGCCAGGACTACCTGCAACAGATGCTGAAACTGGAGGTCCAAGGCTTTGTCTCAACAGCATCGATCCTGCAGGAGCAAGCGAATGTTGAAAGCATTCGTTCGAGAATTCTAAATAACAAAAACGAGCTGATTCGCCTCAGCAATGAAATGGACAAGGCCAGTCAGAGTCTTCGCAATGAGCTGGCCTTATTGATCGACAAGGAAATGATCTTTGCTAGTCGAAACATGTATCTCTCCCAGGTGATTCCCAATGATGGTGAAACCGTGAGACAAGGGCAAGCAGTGCTTGAACTCAGTTCCGATGCTCTCAACGACATCTCTCTGGTGCCCCTGTTTCTCAGCAGCAAAGAAATGGCCCAGGTGTTTCCCGGAATGCCCGCCATCGTCACACCATCTGGTTACAAGCGCTCTGAAGTGGGCGGCATCCGCGCTGAAGTGGTGTCAATGGCCAAGATCCCCAGCTCACAAGATCACGTGACCGCCAGGATCGGGGTGGAGTCCTTAGCCCAGGAGATTATGAAGCTGGAACCAGTACCGACCCTGGCGGTGCTGAAGCTGAAGCAGGCCAAGGCGAAAGGTGCCCGCAACACCGGGGGTTATGAGTGGACCTCCCGCGGAGACTTGCCATTCCCTCCGACCCCTGGCGATCGTCTCGAGGTTGAGATCACCACGCGCAAGGTGGCTCCTATCGAGTTGGTTCTGCCGGCCATGCGTCGTTTCTTGGGCTGGTCCCCACCTCAGCCGCCCGATGCCGAGGCACCAGCAACAACCGCGCCATGAATCGGCTCCATCGACAGCGTGTCAAAGCGCGGACGCGCTTGCAGTACGAGGCTGCCGAATGTGGTGCTGCTTCACTCGCCACGATCCTGGCCTACTTCGGCAAAGTTGTTGATCTGAGCGAACTGCGCCAGGCCTGCGGCGTTAATCGTGATGGATCCAATGCCAAGCAGGTGCTGCAGGCCGGCAGAAACTATGGATTAAATGCTCGGGGCTACCGCTGCAGCAGCGAATCGCTGCGACAGGAGGGGCGTTTCCCCTGCATCCTTTTTTGGGGCTTCAACCACTTTCTCGTCCTGGAAGGCTTTGATGCTGATGATCACGCCTACCTGAGCGATCCAGCCCAAGGCCGCGTCCGGGTCCAGATGGAGGAGTTCCTGGACAGCTTCACAGGCATCGTGATCGAATTCGAGCCTGGTGAGGGATTCCGTCCTGGTGGCAAGGAACGGTCGCCCCTACTCAGCCTGCCCGCCACCCTGGCGCCCTACAAGTCATCACTGCTGCAATTACTGCTGGTCAGTAGCGGTCAAGCCGTGCTCGCCCTGCTGGTGGCCGGATTAACGGCGACCTTCATCGACGACTTTCTACAGAACCAACGCCTTTACTTCGGCATTCCAATTGTTTGGCTACTGCTGCTCACCATCGTGGGATGGCTGGCACTTCTGAGCATTCAGTTCCTGGTGTTGAGGCGGATGGAGCTGCTTCTCTCCAAACGACTCACCGCAGACCTGTTCCGCAAGCTCTTCCAGGTGACCTTCGCCTTCCACCAAGCACGCTTTCAAGGAGAGATCGCCAGCCGCATGCTCTTGGGCATGGAAACCACCCAGGTCGTGGTGGCCCAAATACTGCGTTTTGGGCTCAGCCTTTGGGTGGGGCTGTTGGTGCTGATCGTGGCGTTGGTGATCTCCAGCCCGCTCGCCTTTCTTGTGCTGATTGTGATGGGGGCCAATCTGCTGCTCAACTGGTGGCTAACCGACCAGCGCTACGACGCCAACCGCAAGTTGGCAATTGAACAAGGCAAGGCGCAGGGCAAAGGGCTGCAGGGGATCAACAACATCGAAACCCTCAAAGCCTCGGGGCTTGAATACGACTTCCTGAGTCAATGGCAGGGCAGTTTCGGCAATGTGGTTGTTCAGAACCAGGCGCTCGGCGCGCAGATGGCGACAGCCACCATCACAGCAAGCGGCAGCACGTTTCTCCTCAATGCTCTGATCATCACCATCGGGGGGTTATTGATCATTGCCGGGCAGATGTCGCTTGGTACCTTGATTGCCTTTCAGTTCCTCCAGGGTCAGCTCACCGCGCCGATCAGCACCCTTCCCCAGCTCAACGCCACCTTGCAGCATCTGATCGGGAGCCTCGGTCGGCTTGAGGATCTACGCAAGAACGACGATGACCCGCTGGTGCGCAGTTTCAGCATCACCAGTGCTCCCGACTCCAAGCCAAGGCATCTGGAGGGAAAGATCGAATTGGATTCGGTGAGTTTTGGCTTTACGCCGGTTTCACCACCATTCATTGATGCATTGTCTCTTCGCATCCCTGTCGGTTCTCAGCTCGCCATCGTTGGTGGCAGTGGCTCCGGCAAGACCACACTCATCCGGCTGCTAGCCGGCCTCTATCAACCCAGCGCCGGAAAGATCTTTTTTGATGGCGTCAGTTGGGAACGCCACGGCGATCGCCGCATGCGCGACAGCCTGGCCTACGTGCCTCAGCAGGTGTTCATCTTCAACGCCTCGGTGCACGACAACATCACGCTCTGGCGCCCGGGTTACAGCCTTGAGGAGCTCGAGACAGCAGCCAGTGATGCCCAGATCTTGCAAACGATCAACAGCCATCCGGAGTCGTTTGCCCGCAGCCTTCACGACAACGGCAGCGACCTCAGCGGCGGCGAGCGTCAGCGGCTGGAGCTCTGCCGCGCCCTGCTGCGGCAGCCATCAATTCTGCTCCTCGATGAAGCCACTAGCGCGCTTGACAACGCAACCCAGTCAAGGGTGCTCGATGCTCTTAAACGCCGAGGCCTCACGGTGGTGAGTGTGGCCCATCGCCTCGATGCGGCTCTGCGCAGCGACCAAGTGCTGGTGATGAGCAATGGTGCGGTTGTCGAGCAGGGTGCTCCGCAAGAGCTACTGGATTGCGATGGCGCTTTCCGGTCGCTGGTGCTCAGTGAACGTCAGGGGGCGGTGAACGCATGAGCACGCCGATCTCCCCGGACACCACGCAGAACGCTCTACTGGAAGCGCAGCAGATTGAGCAGTCGCTGCTCTTTCAAGACCAGCCCGTCCGCGAACAACAACTGGAGCTTGAGCTGCTGGGCTTCTGCGTAGCCCAACTCGGCCGGCGTGATCACCCACTGGTACCGCTTCCGGGTGCATCGATCGAGGAGTTGCTGAACCACAACGATTTGCACCACCGGATGGTGGAAGCACCTCGCCATCTCGAGCGGGTTGAAGTGCCGCTGTTGATCGTTTTCAAGGCAGATAACGATCAACCGATGGCGCTCTACCGACGCGGTCGCCACCCCTGGCTCTACGACCCCAGTGACCGGAGCCATCAACGTCTCACTGCAACGATCGACTTGGCTGATCGAGCCTTCGAGCTCTACCTGCCATTACCTGCCAAGGTGCGGGGGCCTCTGACCTTGCTGGGATTTGCCTTCGGCACGGAAGTTTGGGCCCTGCTGGCGCTGCTGATCACCTCAGCGGTGGTGATGCTGTTCAACCTATCGATCCCGATGCTTACCAACCTGCTGGTGAACCGGATCCTTCCGCACAACGACCAAGCGCTGTTACTGCAGGGCCTAACGGTGGTGGTGCTGATCGTGATTGGTTCGGTCGCCACCCAATTTCTCCAGAACTTGATGATGTTGCGGCTGGAGAGCGTTGCAGACGTGCGTCTGCAATCAGCGGTGTGGGACAGGCTCATGCGCCTGCCAATCAGCTTCATCAACCGCTTCACGACCGGTGATCTGGCATCGCGTGTCAGCGCCATCAGCCAACTGCGGCAGCTGCTAGGCAATGGCGTGCTCTCCACCCTGCTCTCCAGCCTGTTTGCAATTAGCTACTTCGTGTTGATGTTCACCTACGACCGCCAGCTGGCGTTTTGGGCCTCTGGATTCACGCTGTTGTCTGTAATTTTCCTACTAAACATCACCTGGCGCAGCATTCAATTGCAGATGCCAATGATGGAAAGCGGCGCCGAAATCACCAATTTTTCGCTGCAAGCAGTGATGGGCATGCCGCAAATCCGCAGCGCCGGGGCTGAACCCTTCGTGCTGCTGCGCTGGCTGCGGGATGTCAATCGCTACGCCGTCTTGCAGATGCGCAGCAATGTGTTCTCCGATGCGATCGAGCAATACGGAACCCTGGTTACACCGCTGGCCAGTCTCTTCCTTTTCGCCGTAGTGGCTGAGCGCATCCTCAACAGCCAAAGCCCTGTGGAAATGAACGAGCTGGTGGTGGCCTTCATCTCATTCAACGCGGCCTTCGGCAGCTTCAATGGCGCCGTAACTGGAGCCGTGAATCTGATCGCCAACACCGGAGGAAGGGCTGTCGTGCTCTGGCAACGCGCAGAACCGGTGATGTACGCAGACGTAGAAGGCGGCTACCAGGCCGATGCGATTCGCCACCAATTGCAGGGAGAATTCAGGCTGCGCGGCATCAGCTATGAGTTTCCGGGAAGCTCAGACGCGCTCTTTCAGAACCTCACCTTCATCATCCCAGCAGGCCAACACACGGCGATTACAGGCCCCAGTGGCTGTGGCAAAACCACTCTGGTGCGCATGCTGCTTGGTTTTGTCTCGCCAACCGGCGGAGAACTACTGGTGGATGGCATTCCTCTTTCCCAGCTGGCGATCCGCTCCTACCGCCGCCAGCTCGGGGTGGTGATGCAGACAGCCCGGTTAAATGCCGGCTCGATCTACGACGTGATCTGTGGCGGGGTTCAACGCAGTGAAGCAGAAATCTGGGAAGCCCTCGAGCAGGCCGCTGTGGCCGATGAAGTGCGGGCCATGCCGATGCAACTGGAAACCTTATTGAGCGAATCAGGCGGCAATGTCTCAGGTGGACAGGTGCAGCGCATCGCAATCGCCCGCGCCCTGGTCACAAAACCAAAAGTCTTGATCATGGATGAAGCGACCAGTGCCCTCGATAACACCTCACAGCAAGCGATCACCCGCACAATCAACGAGCTGGGGATCACGCGGATTTCGATTGCACACCGTCTGGCCACGATCCAGCAAGCTGATCAGATAGTGGTGATCGAACGTCACAAACCCGCTGAATCTGGCAGCTGGGATCAACTCCAATCCCACGGCTACATACAACGCATGCTGGCCAGTCACTAACCCTGGGGAACCAGCAGGCCTGCGCTCAGCAAGTTCATCACCAGCGCTTGAGAGGCCGGCGTTGGCAACAGCGCCAGGCCCATGCCGCTGAGACCAGTGAAGAAACCCGGCAGCATCAGATCGCCTTCTTGCGTGCCAAAGCAACGCAGCCTCACCTCTCCGCCAGTGCAGCGCGCAAGAGCCTGCTTTCGGTATGAAGTTGCCTTCGTCAATGCATTGTCTCGCTGCTGTGCGGTTAAAGGCCAGGGCCCGGTGGCGACCTGCTGCAGGATCAGCATCAGACCAAGGGATCCACAGCAGAGGTGATCAGGAAGAAGACTCGACATGGCTGCTGTGGTGGCCAGGGCAATCCCGATTTCCTCAGCGCAGGACTCATCCCAAAGCTCTGTGCCCCAAAGGCAGGCGCGGCCAAGCGCGATACCAGGCGCACCGTGACACCAACTGACCATGAACGTCTCAGTATCAGCGCCTTGACGAAAATCAGGCCAATTGCCCTGCTCTGGCTTGAAATAACTGCGCTCATAGGCCAGGGCAGCAGCCGCTGCATCACGGAAGCGAGCCTCTCCGCTAGCCGCATGCAGGCGGGCCAGGGCAGCTGCCATGCCAGCTGTGCCATGGGAAAACCCGAGCAAGGAAGGGCCTGGGGATTTTTGCTTGTCAGGCCAGCCACCTTGCTGCTGCTGCTGGGCGAGCAAGTGATCGCCTGCGCAGATGGCCATTGCCAGCGCCAGATCTGATCCGCGCTGCAGAAGTGGGCCGATTAAGCCGCAGCAGCCGCCAATGAGATCAAGCTGCTGATCCGCCTCCAGCACCCGGTTTGGCAATGAAGCAAGCAAGGCATCAAAAATATTGTCTCGACCCAAGGCCAACAAACCGAGCAGAGTGCCGCCGCAGCCGGAAATCCCAAGGGGCTGATCTCTCCACCAGCGGTATCCCGCCTCCTGGTGGTCGTCAACAGTCAAGGCGTCCAGTGGGGCCAGGATGCTGCCCAGAACGGCTTCGGCCTCCGGTAGATCAGAAGAGACACCGCTGAGCTCGTTCAGCAAGCAAGCCGTCCCCATCGATCCCCCATAAAGCGACAGACCCACCGGCCCGAAGGCAAAACGTTCTCCATCTGGACCGAGATCCATTCCCAGCCACTCCACCTGACCTTGGGGATCTCGGATCGCCAGATCGAGTAGTTGCCGCGCCACTGCTGTAGAGGCCTCTTGCCCATCACAGATGTCGGCCCGCTCAAGGCGATCAGATTCCAAAGCAGCCTGAGCCCCCTGCGTTCGCAGCTGCCGCGCCTGGCAAGCACCACGGATGAGTTGCAGCTGAAAAGTACACTCATCGTCATTGAGCTGCTCCAACCGCTGACGGGCGGCCTCAAGCCCACTGGTCTGAATGAAACCCGGCAGCAGGCTGCCTTCAGCATCGAGATGAAGAGCATTGCCATCGATGGCATGGGTAAAGAACGGGATATCGAGACGTTGCATCTGTTGCTGTTCCGCCGCTAACACCGGCCAGTGCAGTGGTCGGCTCTCAGCCAACAGAAAGCTGCGAGCCAATTGCTCAAGCCTGATGGCTTGGGCAAAAGCTGAACGCAACGCGGCTGGCTGCAATTGCTGGCGCTGAATGGCGAAATACACCCTTGTGGCGCGAAGCACGATGCGCCGAGTCAGCCCCGCGAAGGCCTCAAGCACACTGCCAGCTGCTAGCCAACGCGACTTCAGTCGCTCAAGCTCACGCATCTGCTGGCTGAAGCCCGAGCAAAACTGCTCGAGATGTTGGTTCAGGGGGTTGGGCGAACCAATGCCGACTGGAAGGCTGGTTGGAATACCGGCGGCTTGTGGTTCGCGACCAGGCATCATCCCGTCGCTGTTCAGGCCGAGCCATCCAGGTACCTGGGCTTCAGCTGCAGCCGGAGGCTCAATTCCCAGGGCACTGATGTCCACTGCCCGCTTTGCAACACCGACAAACATCCAATTCGGCAGAAGCCCTGAGCGAAGCACTGAGCTTCGGCATCGCTGCTGCAGTTGCGATGCCCCATTGACCGCCGACTTCTTGCTGTTGGCATCATCGACATGATCGGGGAGATCAGCCTCTAGGAGAGTTTCGGTGTCGATCAGTAGGAGCTGATCAGCACAAGCAATCAGGTTTTCGTAATGGCAATCCGTGCAACCAAGCAGGTGCAGAACAGCTGTCAAACGCCCAGCGTTGTCATAAAACCGCTCTAGCTCCTGCCGATCAGCACAAAGCTGATGGGGTACAAATTCCATGTATCCATAGCCATCAGAGAGATGCACCGTTAGGCAGCGCAATGGCTTCAGCTCACTGTGAGCATTGAGATCAGCCAGCAGGGTCTGATAGGCCTCATCCACAGCCATGTCCTTGGGTTTGTAAACCACGCGCAAGCGATCGGAGTCGTGAGTGGCTGAAGCTGAGAACTCCAAAACAGCCACAGCTCTCCCCCCGCGATGGGGATCACTCAAACCCTGCTGTACAGCCACCAGACAATGGCTACGCGGGATGCCGAAATGGGCCTCTAACGCCGGGCGATCGGCATTGATGCGCTCAAGCATTTCTGAGCAGTTCTCAGACCAGAGCTCCAGCACTGTTCCGATCAAACGCTGCAGCACCGGGAACTTGCTGAGCAAGCTGGTCAGCCCATCGCGTCGGTGTTGGCGAATGAAGGTCTCGTAATGCTCACGCAGCGGAGGTCCACTGCCGTCGCCAGAGGCTCCGAGATGGGACAGCAACATCACACCCGGAGAGCGTCCGGCGCAAAAAAGCTCCCACAGCACCTGATCAGTAAGGCTGCATAAACGCTGCAGCAGAACATCAGCCAACTGATCAGCAACTGACACTTGCACGGAGGCGGCCAGCCAAAACGGCTGCTCGCGCAACCAAGCCGCCCTCTGGCAGCGAAGCGGCCACCAAAGGTCTACAAATGGGAGCGAAGGATCGCTGCCATAGGGCAACAAGGGTTCATCCCACTCTGCTTGGATCAGCACCTGCGCACTGGCTAATGCCTCGGGCCAACGAGCTGGAGACGACTCCACCTCAGATGGGTCGGTACACAGAAACTTTTGAAACGATTTTGCTGAGAGATCTTGCCAATCCAACCGACGCTGGAACTTTTGCGGCTCGCTTGGGGCCGCCATCTCCAACCAAGCCTGTATCCAATCAGTGGATTCGAGCTCTTTCATTAGACATCAATCGCATATCAGAATAGACCTGATCAAGGATTGTGCTTTTAATTAATCCCAAGGTCGCATCATTGTTGAAATTGTACTTGCAATAGGCAGAATTTAGCGTATCCGCGAAGAACCGTGACGACACTCAATTCAAGCAGTCTGGCATAAAGCGAATACTCATAAAAGCAACACAAAATAATTGCCATTACAGCCTATTTAGAATATTACATTGCACAAGCAGATAATCCAGGGTAAATCATGAATGCAAGGGAATCGCATTTGACGATGCAAATCTTGTCCAACATTCGGGGAGGCAAAACAGATCGCAACTGACCAGGAAAAAGCTGCTCTACAGCCCTAGACGAAGCAAAGGGGTGCCATGGGGTTTTCTAGGCCCTGCTGGGTCGTTAAAGGCGGCTCAGAAATTTCGGTCGGTTTCCTGCAGGTCTGCCGTGAGCCCGACTGCGCGGTGATGAGCATCTGCCCCAGCTGTATTACCCAGCGGCTGCTGCGTGAGCCTGAGCCTGAACCGCGGGATCTGAGCAGGCGGCGGTGACGAAATCGCTTAAGGAGGTGATAATTGGGACATCCACCGCACAAGTAACCTGATGTCAGAAGAGCAACTCAAAGCCTTTCTAGAAAAGGTCAAAGCTGACACCAGCTAGGAGAAGCTCAAAGCAGCTGCGGATGCTGAAGCTGTTGCTGCCATTGCCAAGGAAGCAGGTTTTAGTATCTCTGCTAATGATCTAACTAAGGCTCAATCCGAACTATCAGAAGAAGAGCTGGAAGCAGTGGCTGGGGGGGGATTCTCAACGGCAGATGCCTGTTACCTGGATCTTTAACCAGTGCCTGTTACCCGAAGGTTCAAACACTAGACAATGTGCTTAACATTGTTAAAGATTGACTGTACAGCTTACTCACACAAAGCCCCTGCAGTGACAGGGTTTTTTTATTGCTTCGATCACCATAATAAGCCCGTAAATCAGCCTCCAATACCTGGCACGATTGAGCGCAGTTGAGCAGAGATAGCCAGGGCTTAATTGGTAATCATGCCTGCAATCAACTAGCAACTCCGGCCAATACTCGTTCAGCGGCAGCGATCAACTCCGACTTCCTGGCACGATTTAGCAGAAATTAGATAAAACGAGATCGCTAAAATAAGGGTGTCAGCTAGGGACATTGCAGCCCTATATGATTGGGCCTTCTGAAGGGGGAATGTTTTATGCAGTTTCCTTTAACCAATGACCATCGACACTCAGATGACTCTTGCTCTGCTTCAAGAGCTACTGATGGCGCTACAGGCTAATGACGCTGATAGCTGCAATCTGATTGCATCAATGCAGACGAGACATCACGGCCAGGACTAAGACCAAAACACCACCGCAAATATAGGTTTAAGTATTTTTTCAATCCTATTTTGCCTTTTCTGATGACTCAATAGTTGGCCCAAACCTCCCTCGAACGCTTCGCAATCAGATGATATTTGATTGAACAAAATGACATTATCATTCTCTGGATTGTAAAGAGCTTTCCAGTTGCTAGGACCTTCTTCGTTGCTAGGACCTTCTTCCCAGAAGCATGCCATTAACCATAATCCACCTTGCTCGTCAATTAGTCTTGGCTTATCCTGATCGTATAGGCTCCCAGTCTGATCTTGCGATGGAAAGCCTGTAAATACAATATTAGATTGTCCCCCAGGCACAATCCTGTATGTATTGCTCTGCCGTCAGACCAGGCAATTTTATAAGCCAAAATCTTCTTAGTTGATTTTTGCTTGATTGTCTTAAAGTTGCATTGGATTTTTTGTTTATTGAAGAAGCATGCATTAAATTTGTTGGATACACCTTCCGCTGAGGTCGGAGCAATCAATAGGCTAAGAGCGAGAAAGACAATTGCGAGCATAATTTAAAAGTCTCACGAATTGATGAGGATTAGTTCGGAAAGGCTTTGAAGGTAACTACTAACCCATTGGCACACACTCGGAATTCTGGAATCGAATTGCATTCCCATTTCTAGGGTTGTAAAGGCTATCCATTCCTCGAGTATGTCTACCTGCTATGCAGGCATACAGCCATCTTCCACCTTGCTCATCTTCAAATGTTTGATGTGAGGTTAACCAAACAGTGCCAAACTTTAGTTTCACTAGCTTTATTGGCTCATTTCCTGATTTCCAAGGTATTCCTGTAGAAGGGTTATCAGATTTCATGAATGGCACGCTCCTGTAAGTATTGCTCTTGCCGTCTTTCCATTGAATGCGGAGAACAGATTTGCCCCCATACAAATCGCCAGAAGATTTATATGTGCATGGAATTTTTTCCTCATTGAAAAAACAATCTGAGAACTCAATGCTTGATGCTTTTGATGAAGCGATGGAGAGACCTATGCCGATAAAAAGTGCCGTTATCGAACGATACATCATAATACATTTTACGCAATATTTAAGCTTAATGTAATGCTTTTTCTGCATGTATCAGTAATAATTCATGATTTTTTATTCGTGTGTGACGCGCGGCAGATTTAAACGCTGCGATTTTTACTCAAGTCCCTTAACTTTTTTGCAGCTGATCGCCGCACGGCGCAACGCTCCAGGTGATGACTCAGATACCTGCCGTGGCAACACTGGCGAGAAGATCAGGCTTGCTTGTTATCGATACGCCCGAATTGCGAAGCAAGCGTGCTGATCCGCTCCCCGCTAATGCAGCTCGAAGCTACTTGCGTAAAATGGTGATTGGTCGGGATGTGGGCATTTGCCGCAGGAGGTGGAGGGACATCAGCTTCAAGTGCAGCTTCGCTCTCCATGTCCTCTTCGATCGCAGTGGCAGCCCGCTCCATCTCTTCGCGAATCCACTGCTCCTCGATCCAGTTGCAGGCTTGCTCAATCGGAAGATCTCTGGGTAGATCCCATTTCGAACCCTGCAACTTAAGAATGTCGCCCTTATATGTGACGGCCATCACTTAAACCTCCGCATCCGAGCAGCAGCGTTCTGTCCCATAACCATTGCTTTCACCATGCTCTCTTGTCGCGCACGTTCTGCATAAGCCGTGGCCTGTGCCCGGAGCATTGCCACATGATCTGGTGTTGGTCCCTTCGCATTGTGTTGCTCCTCGAGCTGCTGATAAAGGGCAGGATTCAGCTTCGCTAATTCCAGGCAAAGAGACACATTGGCCGGCCGCCCATCACCGCCGAAATGTTTTTGGTCGGAGATTTCTTGCACTCGAATTCGTCGTGCCTCTTCCTCTCACTCCTGCTGGGTTGGAGCAACAGCTGAAAAGTCACCTGAGATTGCTTCTGCTCTGAGTTTTGCCGGTGTAGTGTTTTTCAACAGTGAGGTCAATTCAGGATCTTCGATTTCCATCCGAATCGATTGTTTTGGGAACTTGCTTTTGAATTCATCCCAATCTCCAGGCAATGGAAGCTCTTGATTGTACTGTGCCCACCTCTGCAGAATGTTGACGTTGGTTGAAAGGCCGTGTTGGATTTTTAAACCGTGCTGTATTTATATAATAAAGGGAAATTGTCCGTCAGCAAATGTTAAACAGTAGAGCAAAATTGGCCTATGACTTTTATACGTTCTGGGATGCAGTTGTAGGTCTTGATTTTGTTGAATCAGATGATGAGATTGCACAGGCATCCCATCTCGCTCAGGGGAACCCTCAGATGCGAGGTGCCATGACCTTGAAAGCGATCGAACGGCTACGTGATGCTCTCGATGCCATTCCTTCCGATGCAGCTCCTGGCGATCCAGTGGTCTTACGTGTTGCCGACGCCGTTGTACTTGCCCGACACCTTCTCAAGGGGTTCTCTTGAATTCAGTCCTATTTCTCTCCCCCTAGGGCATCGAGCACAGAACAGTGGGTCCAGTGCAACTTTCAACAGCTGGTTTCGCTGTCTGAGAATTCGAGGTGGCTGTGCTTGAAGGTTCTTCCTCAGGGACTGCCACCGTCTCAATGCGGGATGGACCTCCTCCGCACATGCTTGCTGTCAAACCAAAGACTTCGCTTCGCATTGATCGAAGTTCCATCCCTATGCGAATCCCGCTAGCCAAGCCATATCCAATCGCTCCACCGCCGAAACTTCCCATCCTGGGTTGACCCCATGTCTGGCTCCAGTTCTGCATTGAGCTTTTTGTGTATTCATCGACGATGTAGTTCCAAGCTTGGGATCTCGAAAGACCACCATTCACCATCGAGCACATTCTTTCTGCTACTGCATAAGGGCTTGTCATTGCAGCTACAGGCGCTCCAGCGATCGCAATAGCCAGTGCAGTGATAGCGGTTATTTTTTTCATGCGATCAGCTTCCATCAAATGGCATAGGTGACGCATCCCCTATTTGGGTGATTCGATCGATGTTTTGGCTCAGCCCCATCCAGGCTGCTGCAACCAACGGCATCGCTTCCCTCCCCCGCCCAGCTGAATTGGCTCGGCTCACCATGGATGGTGTCATGAGCTACCTGTCAGGCTTTCTCACAGCTAGCCTCCGGTCATAGGCCACGCACCGCTTGCGCGACGCCTCCAACTAATGGGTCAACGCACAAGCCTCTGAGCTGCAAGCCGTTTGACCCCACCACTCCGCACTAACGGAGCCACATAAATCGAAGGGAATTGTTCCTCTTGCTTTCTTGTGCCCGGAAGTCAGAACCCCTGAAGTTCGCACTTTTTCCATGACTCAGATTGAACAAGCTCTTCTGGAGCTCCAAAACCAAAGCGAGAAAGTTGACCTCAAACTCGATGAATGGAGGCCCGAGTCAGTGGAGATAGACACCCGAAAAGATTTCCAATTAAGGGATCACTTGGACAAGGTCTACGCAGCAGCGAAGGCCAGCAACCGTCTACACACCAACTCCCTCAACCAGCAACAAAGTCACAGGAAGGGAATTTCTAAGGAATTGAGAGACCTGGGAGATTGTGTGTTGGGTGGTCAGCACGCAATCCTCGAAAGCAACATCAAGTCTCAGACCTGGGATTTCCATAACGGCCAGCAGAACGATGATCGATGGGAAATCCAGCTGGCCTTCATGGCCGAGGTTCGCGATTTCATGTCTGAGCAGCGCAAGGTCAATGACCATGTGATGTCATCGCTTGCCATGAGAGATCCAAATCTCATGTCTGACCACTTCGATCAGGCATAGGCCCCTCCCGTGGGAGGTAGTTATCAGCTCATAAGGCGATGATGCTTCACAACAGCAAGGCAGTGGGCGACGTACTCCTCAGGATTCATGTCGCCCTTTGCATCATTGGTTTGCCAGCTAATGATCTGAAAATCACACACTGGCTCGGCGTTCCGATGGTCAACCGTTGGCAATCGGTAAAACTCTCGTCTGTAAGCGGCTCCCCGTTCTTTGCTCTGAGCGTTGTTGTAAACGCCAAGCAACGCTGAATCCATTACTTGCCCGTCATAAGGGTCAATTCCGTCTGACCGGTGCATCGCTTTGTGAATGGCTTTCATGGCTTCTTTCACTCGATATGTCCCCCCTCTCTTCCGGTCGCGCTTCATCAATGAGTTGGCTTTGCGGTTGAGCCAACGTTTGTACGAATCTGAATTGGTCTTCACCCATGCAGGTGGGTCATATGAAGTTGCCATGCCTCAATTCTGGAGCGAGTGCATTTGTGTTGTCACTCGCCGTCACTCACGGCGAAGTGGCCTGTGGCCAAAAGTGTTGCTGCAACTGGGGTTGGGCTTGTCGCAATTTGCGCTCCCAAAGCAGGCTCGCTACCAAGCTGCGCTAGACCTAGATACTCCCATACTTTACGGGAAAGGGTGGGTGTAGATCAAAAGATGCGTGTCTAAACTGACAAAAAGCATTTCCGGGTATGACGGATTCCTGGACACCTGGCGCAGTCGATGCTTTGAGGAAGAAACATGATCTTCCCTTCGTTCGCACCGATGAGCAGGGTCAAGTCGTTGAGTTCAACGATCGTTTTAGATTGATTTATGGTTGGGATGACAGCTTGGTCGGCGAGACCATCGGGTTAATCCTTCCACCGGAGTTCCGTGAACAACATCATGCCGGTTTCTCCCGTTTCAAACTGACCGAAACGTCAAAACTGGTGAATCACCCACTAAAACTCTCAACGATTTGCGTGAACGGGGATGAAATCCGAAGTGAACACTTCATCGTTGCCGAAAAATCAATAGAAGGTGGTTGGAGCTTTGCTGCGACGCTAAGGCCACTGGAAGGCCCACATGCCTGTTGAAAAGAACCTTCCTGCCGATGATTCAGGTTTTCTAATCGAGCAGTTAAGGCAGTCTCTCGGATTATTGAGAGTTGCGTTTGATTCCACAGGTGAAGCGATGCTCATCATTGACGAATCAAGGGTGGTTCGCTGGGCCAATCAACAAGCAGCCGATTTGTGGGGGAGGGGAATCACGGTGACCATGGTTGGAAGGCCCTATTCAGATTTGATTCGATTTCATCGTCTTGATGGAAGCCAATTGATGGAAATTGAGCCAAGCCATCCACTTCAGAAAGCGCTTACAAAAGATGGGCTGAATTGTTATCAGGTTGGAACCCAGGCTGATGATGATTCGAATGATGGTAAAACTGATCTTATTGTGAGGATGGTGAGCTGGCGTCAAATCATCCAAATGAATCAGAGATTCATTTTGCTGATTTTTCGTGATCAAGATCCCCTCGAACAGGCACTTGCTGCGCAACGTCAATTTATTAATAACCTTGCCCATGAGCTGCGAACACCTCTTGCGATTCTCAAAGGCAATCTGCACCGAATAAAGCGTAAAGCTCAGCCTCCTGATCAGTTGCAGCAATCTCTCTCCGATGCCACTGCAGAAACAAATCGAATGGGAAGCCTAGTTGACAACCTTTTACTTCTCTCTGAATTAGATACTGACCTGCGCAGATGGAATATGAAAAATGGCGAACTTAAAACATTTGTCGAAAGATGGGCTTGTAATTTGAATCTTGAATTTAAAAAGGTTCTTCGTCTCGATAGCGAAAATATAGCTGGTTCTTGTCAAGTTCAAATCGATCAAGAAGCATTATGCATTATCCTTGACAATCTTCTTGACAATAGCCTTCGCTTCTCCAATACCAAATCATCTATCGAAATTACATTTAGAGAAACGTTTTCAAGCGTTGAACTGAAGTTTAACGACAATGGTCCTGGTATTCAATCTGAAGAAAATCATATCGCCGTGTTTGAGCGATTTACTCGCATTGAAGAGCATCGAGACTTAAAACATACCGATGGTGCTGGACTTGGTCTCACTCTGGTAAAAAGTCTGATGGAAGGATTGGGTGGTACTGCACTTTGTCATTCTATTCACGATTCCAGTAATTCATCACAACAAGGTTTTTCTGTAACGTTGCAATTTCCGAAAATTTAATTTAAAATACAAGCAAAATCTCATCAGAGGTAACGTTTAAGCAACTCAGGAATGAGTTCGAATAAATCGGGTTTAAGAATAAACTCACAAGCCCCTAATGCTTTAGCTTCAGCGCGTTTGCTGTCCTCATTGGAAGCAGTGACAACTAAAACAGGAACTAAATTTGAACGGTCTTGCAAATATTTGAGGCAAGTCATCCCATCCATGGTGGGCATCATTAGATCAAGAAGAATTAAATCAACGCTTCTTTGATTTAATAGATCAAGTAAGGCTTGACCATTTGGGCAAACAATAGGCTCTACGCCTTCATCAATTAATTCCTGCCTGATTAATTCTCTAAGTCTGTAATCGTCATCAACAATGGCAACATATTTCATAAGTTTCCATGAGGGAGGTTCCTATGAGCGAAACCATTAAGAAAATAGAAAAGGGAGTTAGCTTGAAACACATGGGTCGCCTGAGATTCGAACTCAGGACCAATCGGTTAAAAGCCGAGTGCTCTACCGCTGAGCTAGCGACCCGCCTGTATGAACATGCCAATCAGGCACCTTTGGAGGTTATCACTTAGCGATCCAGAAGACTCACTAAAGGCTTCTCCACTTTATGACTGAGACTGCATTCAACAAACCTTGGGCTCGGCCCCAAATCGCTGAGGACGCCTGGGTTGCACCTGGTGCCATTTTGATGGCCGATGTGACTGTGAAATCTGGCGCAAGCATCTGGCCAACAGCAGTGGTAAGAGGAGACATGGGATCGATTTATATCGGTACTCGCAGCAATGTTCAGGACGGTGCTGTTTTGCATAGTGATCCAGGTTGTCCAGTTCACGTCGCTGAAAATGTCACGATCGGCCACCGTGCCGTTGTTCATGGCGCTTCGCTTGAAGCTGGATGTTTGGTTGGGATCGGGGCCATTGTGATGAATGGCGTCACCGTTGGTCGCGGAGCCCTCGTAGCGGCTGGAGCAGTGGTGACTAACGACGTACCAGCAAGAACTCTTGTTGCTGGGATTCCTGCTCGAGCCAAGAGGGAGCTCACTCAGCATGAGGTTGAGAATCAGTGGAAACATGCCGAGCACTACGCACAGCTAGCTTCTGAATGGTCTCAATTGCTGCAAAACCAAACGGACTGCCCACTGTTATTACCGGCTTCTCCTGAGTGTCCTTAAACTTCATTGGCTTCTGCATTTCGACTCATGGACCTTCGGCTTGTGCTCGTGGCATCTCCGATCCTTCTGGCACTTGCCTGGGCTGGGTTCAACATCGGGCGTGCTGCCGTTGGCCAACTGCAGCTCATGATCAGACGAAGCCGAGCTTGATTTTGATCGATAGGGTTGAGGTCGCATTTCGGCCTCATCATTCTTGAGCGAAAAATCTTCTGTTGTTGTGATTGGAGCCGGCCTTGCTGGCACCGAAGCGGCTTGGCAAATTGCATTGGCAGGGGTTTCGGTCACACTCTGGGAGATGCGTCCTTTTAAGCGATCTCCCGCCCATCACAGCTCCGAGTTTGCAGAGCTTGTTTGTAGCAATAGTTTTGGTTCTCTCAGTAGCGACCGTGCAGCAGGGTTGCTTCAGGAGGAGTTAAGACAACTTGGTTCAGTTGTCATCCAGACCGCCGACCTTCATGCTGTGCCTGCAGGAGGCGCACTCGCTGTTGATCGAGGTCGCTACAGCGCTGCACTGACTGCGGCTTTAGATAACCATCCTTTAGTGACCATCAGGCGAGAAGAGCAGATGGCTTTGCCGGCTCCTGATCAGATCACTGTTCTTGCAACGGGTCCTCTCACCAGTGAAGCCCTGGCTGATGATTTACGCGCCTTTACTGGGCGAGACGATTGCCATTTTTTCGATGCGGCGAGTCCCATCGTTGAAGGTGAAAGTATCGATATGACTAAGGCCTTTCGTGCAAGTCGATACGACAAGGGCGACGCCGACTACATCAATTGCCCGATGGATCGGGATCAATTTCTGGCGTTTCGGGCTGCTCTTTTGGAGGCAGAACAAGCCGAGTTGAAAGACTTCGATCAAAGCAACGCCACATTTTTTGAAGGCTGTTTACCGATAGAAGAGTTAGCCAGGCGTGGGGAGGACACGATGCGCTACGGGCCTCTCAAGCCGATTGGTCTCTGGGATCCGCGCTGGGGCGATGTCAATGATCGCGATGTCCGCCGTGCCAAACGGGCTTATGCCGTAGTGCAATTGCGACAGGAAGACAAAGACGGTCGCCTCTGGAATCTTGTGGGCTTCCAGACCAATCTCAAATGGGGAGAGCAGAAACGCGTGTTGCGTCTAATCCCAGGTTTAAAGCAGGCCGACTTTGTTCGTTTTGGCGTGATGCATCGAAATACATTCTTAGAGGCACCAGAACTTCTTAAGCCGACTCTGCAGTTTCGTCGACGCCAGCATCTCCTTGCCGCTGGTCAAATCACGGGTACTGAGGGGTATGCAGCTGCAGTTGCCGGGGGGTGGTTAGCTGGCACCAATGCAGCACGGTTGGTCCATGGTCAAGAACCGATCGAGTTGCCACACACCACGATGATTGGAGCATTAACCCATTTCATAAGTGAGGCTCCGTCAGCAAAATTTCAACCGATGCCCCCCAATTTTGGATTAATGCCAGCCTTAGGGGAGAAGATCAGAGATAAGCGCACGCGTTACGGTGCCTACCGCGATAGAGCATTGGCAGATCTTCGGCTCGCCACACAGAAGCGTGAGGCGGCCCATGTCACTTGCTCTTCTTAACTCCCACCACATCGAACGGCGCTCACTCCTCATTGGGGTCTATGCCAGCGCCTTTATGGCTGTTGCCGGAGTTGGCGTTCATGTGCTTTCGGGGTCTTACGCCCTTCTCCTAGATGGTCTCTACTCCGCCGTGATGGTTGGCTCAGGTCTTGTCGCTTCCAGGATCAGTACCAATTTGGTGCGTCCTCCTAACCGGGCTTACCCCTACGGCTACGACGGTCAAGAAGCGTTGTACGTTCTATTTCGCTCGCTTGTATTGATCGGCGTGCTTAGCTTCGCCGCCATTACTGGCTTCAGCACAGTGATTGATTACGCCAGAGGAAATTCCATCCCTGCGGTGACCCTTGGACCTGTGGCGGTTTATTCCACGTCGATGGTGGCGATTTGTTGGGGTTTGGCTTTGCGTCATCACCATGATTGGATTCGCGCTGGTCGTCAATCTCAATTGCTTCTGATGGAGGCAAGGGCCGCCAGGATCGATGCCTTAATCAGTGGGCTGACTGGTATTGCCTTGCTGAGCTCTCCATTACTGAAGAGAACGCCTTTTGCAGCACTCAGCCCTATTACTGATTCGTTGTTGGTGCTGGTAGTCAGTCTGATCCTTCTTAAAGAACCAGTGCAGACCTTTTTGCAAGCGCTCGGGCAGACAACAGGTGCATCAGCAGAATCAGAAATTGTTGTCAGCACGCGTTATGCCTTAGACGACCTGTTGGCTGGCTTGTCTTGCTGGGTGCTTGACATCACCGTGATGAAAGTGGGTCGTACAGCCTTTGTGGTGGTTTATCTCAACCCAAATCAACCGATGGATGGTGCTGCGATCGATCTGATTCGAGATCGAATCGAGGCACGCAGCAGGGAACTGTTGGCCATGCCGGTGAGATCAGAGGTCATTCTTACGGCCACGCCTCCATTCACGACGGCCAGAGCCTCCTAGTGTTTAGTTCTGAAGGATGAATCGACGTACTAATGCCTGACTGGGATGTAATCGTCATCGGTTCCGGAATCGGTGGCCTGGTGACGGCATCACAATTGGCCGCCAAAGGGGCAAAAGCTCTAGTTCTTGAGCGTTATTTGATTCCAGGTGGATCAGGTGGCAGCTTTCGAAGAGAGGGCTACACCTTTGATGTGGGCGCCTCAATGATTTTTGGTTTTGGAGAAAAAGGACACACCAACCTGCTCACACGAGCGCTGGCTGATGTGGGTCAACATTGTGAGACGGTTCCAGACGCTGTACAGCTTGAGTATCACCTTCCAGACGGCCTCACAATGGCTGTTGATCGGGATTACGACGATTTCATTTCTCGAATGAGTGCCCGTTTCCCTCACGAAACCAAAGGGATTTGTGCTTTTTATGAAACCTGCTGGCAGGTGTTTCGATGTCTAGATGCAATGCCATTACTTTCATTGGAAGATCCCGCGTATCTTGCAAAAGTATTTTTCCGGGCTCCACTCGCCTGTCTAGGACTAGCTCGCTGGCTACCTTTCAATGTTGGAGATGTGGCCAAAAAGCATATTAAGGATGTGAATCTTCTTCGTCTTATCGATATGGAATGTTTTTGCTGGTCCGTCATGCCAGCAGAACGCACACCAATGATCAATGCTGGCATGGTGTTCTCCGATAGGCATGCCGGTGGAATCAATTATCCAAAAGGTGGTGTTGGTGTCATTGCAGAGAAATTGGTGGCTGGCCTTGAAGCCAATGGGGGAGAAATTCGCTACAAAAATCGTGTCACTAATGTCTTAATCGAACACGGTCAAGCTGTGGGTGTACGGCTCGCAGATGGTGAGGAATTAAGAGCTAAACGGATCGTTAGTAACGCCACCCGTTGGGACACCTTTGCCGGAGAAGGCTCGGCAAGTTCAACACTTGTGGACATGGAGCACACGCCAACAGCTGAAACGACCTGGCGCAATCGATACAAGCCATCCTCATCATTTCTTTCCCTCCATCTCGGCATCAATGCCTCGGTTGTGCCAAAGGACTTTCACTGTCATCACCTCCTGCTTGAAAACTGGGATGAGATGGAGGCAGAGCAGGGGGTGGTGTTTGTTTCAATGCCATCCCTATTGGATCCTTCACTTGCCCCTGAAGGTCGTCACATCTTGCACACCTTCACTCAAAGTGACATGAGCAACTGGAAAGGCCTCTCTCCCGAGGCCTATGCCATGAAGAAAACCAAGGATGCTGATCGATTAATTGAACGATTGGAAGCACTCATTCCAGGTTTAAGCAGAGCAGTGGAATTCAAGGAAATCGGTACCCCTCGTACACATCGACGCTTCCTTGGTCGGATGGGTGGCAGCTATGGCCCAATTCCTGGGAAAAGACTTCCAGGGTTATTGCCAATGCCGTTCAATCGCACTGGGCTGAAAAATTTGTACTGCGTAGGTGACTCCTGCTTCCCAGGTCAGGGTCTCAATGCTGTGGCCTTTAGCGGTTATGCCTGCAGCCATCGAATCGGAGCTGATCTTGGCCTCAATCCTTGGGCTCTGCCAGCATGAAAACTTCCTTTAGAGATCCAACTGAAAGCAAAATAGCTTGAAATTATGATCAAGAATTGCGCATACAAGGCAACAACTTCATTCAAGCCCATTAGCGTCAAGAACTGAGAGTAAAATACTTTTAATACTTGATGTTTGCCCAGAATAAGCTATTTAAATAAATATTTATTTTATCCATTCCGTTAAGAGTTCAATAAGTTTTAGCGCTAATAGTGCGTCTAAGTTAATTTATTTAAAGGCATGGTTTGGATCCTTGTGTGCACCACACTATGAATCCTCATGCATGGCTAACATGTGAATAACTTGATGCAGTTCATCATGAAATCATCGCCGCTCAACTCCGCAGAGCTGCCTGGTACGAGAAGCGGTATGGGATTCTAAGCAACCCCTGAACATCGCAGATGTTGAAAATGACTAACTTAAAAACGCCACGAAACAGCATGAGTCAAATAGATTTCTTCCAAAGCCTGAAGGAAATAAATTCTGAATTTACGCGTGTTGAAAAATTTTGGAAAGGACGTGAGCAAGCTGTGTTTGGCAGAATCCACTGACTAATCAACGGAATGGAATCCTTATCCAGCCCTCACGAGAATCAATGAACCGACACGAACACTGTTTCCAGCTCTCTCAACTCATCCGTGGCACTTTAGTTGGTGTCTATGTGGCACTAGTGCTGCCTTTGCCCGTTCTGGCACCTGATGCTTTGCGACTTTGGCTGTTGGCTGCTGTCCCATTTGGGTTAATCGTCGTGCTAGCAATGCTTAGCGAACAAGTCATCATTACAAATGCTGGAATCACAGTTAGGCACCCTGCCTGGTGCAGTTGGGTTTTGCGTCGTGGCTGGAGCCTCAATTGGAGCGAGATGAAAGCGCTTGTTCCCGTAGGCACAAGCCAAGGCGGAAAAGTCTTCTATATCACTACATATGATCAAAAACATTATCTACTGCCACAGCGTCTTCAACATTTTGAACAATTTCTCATACTGATTGAGTCGCATAGCTCCTTACAAACAAAAGGCATTGGCAGGCTCACTCCCCCCTGGACTTACCAACTTTTAGCTGCATTAGCTGGTCTCATGATCATCGGTGAGACCACAGCTGCATTGGCTATTCAGCAGGGCCTGGTCAGTATTCCCTGAAGATTAAAAGTGCCCATAAATATGACATTAAGATCAGTCATTTATCGGATTTTATTCCTTACAATAGGTATCATTGGCTTGAAAATTATAAATATTGCACAACGCAAATTTATGATATAAGTGAAATAATTACTGTCTTAGTGGTAAGCATAAAAAGCATGGACTAATTAGAGTTTCGCTTTGGATTTGAATTGTTCTCGATGATCGCTTCATGTTTCACGTAGGAAAAAATGAGCTAACAGATTTACCAACGATCAAAGAAACAAGCATCGTCAATCATCAATAGTATTAGCGATAAAAGCAATTGTATAAAAATTTTTGACTTATGAAGACTTTGTAAGCAATTATTGAGTTTATCTGACAACTGTTGTGAATGTTGTCAGATTTTGGGTTCAGTACTTTGCGCAAAAACAACATGTTGAGACCTAATCCGGTTGCAATAGGTTTTTTTGCCGCCGTGCAGGTCATGGCAATTGGAACAGCACCAGCACATGCAGCTCAAAACTGCGGACCCAACGCGCGGTGGATACAAACAGGTTCCTTAATGGGAGCAGGGTATTGCAAGCCCAAAGGCAGAAGAGACCATCAAGTGTGTGCTATTGGTTATCACTATGAGGGTCGTGGAGTCTGTGCGCGCAATGGAGATTGGTGGCAAGGTCGTAGACCAATCAATTGGGGGCCTAGGTATCAGCCACAAGGCCCAGAAGGGGGCGTAACATTCCAAGGTCCAAATGGAGGCAACATCAGAGTCAACTGGTGAGAGTAAATCAAAGGCAAGTTAAAACCGAATGATTGCTACTATGGATCCGATAGATGGATCAAAAACAATTTCTATAACTGCACGAAAATTCTATCAATACATCAAGATTCAATAGTATGATAAGCGATATATTCGATAATAATGCCTGACAATAATTCTGAAAATCTAGTTATTTAATGATTGAGTTAGTAGAACTCAAAATATCTAACATTTTCTATGTTTTATCCAGAAAATTCTTTGAAATAGTTTTGGGCAAGAAAACTTATTTCGTTTACCGTCTTTTAGTCTAGTCAAAAAGACTAAAAGGTTTGACGGTACGAAACAACGAAAATAAAAGTAAGGACAATCCTATTCACACGAGTGCAGCCGCAACTGAGCTGAATGCCGTTTCAGTCTTTATGATGCTCCAAACCAGATGACCGCACAATGTGATATAACTGTCAAACTTACAAAACGAATACCTTCAAAAAGCGAAGCATGAACTTAAATCGGACTCACAGAGATAACAAATACTGAAAAGTCTTTGATTGGCACTCTTTACTAAACATGGCATTTTGACTAAGATAACTGTAGAAGTGAACGAACAGTGAATGTCGATACGCACCACTACAATCGCCTTTGTACTTTCGCTGCTCGCGCTTTTGTGCGCAGGATTCTCAAGCTCTGAATTAAATGATTATCGCAGTGGTTTAGATAAACTTGGAGTAGGAGATTATAAAGGAGCGCTTATAGATTTTAGTAAAGCAATAGAGATTGATCCAGAAGAACCTCAAAGTTACTACTATCGTGGACTGGCTAAAGCAAAATCAGGAGACTTTCAAGGATCTATCAGTGATTACGATAAAGCCATTGAATTAGACGCAGACAAGGTTGATTCATACGGCAGTCGTGGAATTGCTAAAGCAAGATCAGGTGATGTAAATGGCGCCATACTTGATTTCAATAAGGCAATAGAAATTAATCCGAAGGACGGTAATGCTCAATTCAATCATGGTATTTCTATGGAAATTTCTGGAGATATGAAAAGTGCATGTATTGATTGGGAAAAGGCGGTTGATTTAGGTTATGCGCCGGCCGTCAAATTTGTTAGCAAGAATTGCCAGTAAGTGAGGCTAATAATTAATATTTTTCCGAACAAAGTTACTTTGCTCGCGCTGATAAATAAAATACTAGCTTTTTCGCCTTCTTCAAAAACATAATTTTAATTACCGATGGTTTTCTGTATTGTTGCTATAAGATTGATTGAGGTTTTAGCTATGGTTGACTAGACAATAGTGAAGTGTGTGGTTAAAGACTTTTTTCTAATACAAGAAGACGCCCTTGTTCCCTACGAAGATATTAAATATAAGAGATGACAGAGATTCTTGCTTTATTACCTTTTTTTCCTTCACTTGAAATTACTAAATCCCCAGAATTCGTAAATGCAATCCCTTCAGGCTGAATGAATTGATCTTCGTCAAATTTCCAAGCACCCTTAAAGTTACCATCTAGCCCATAACAGACCATCATTTTGACAGACTTAGTACTGATAACATAAAGATCGCTAGTTTGAGGATGCATTGCAATTCCAGATGGATTAAATCTATCCTTGGAGCTATTTAAGAAATCACGACAATCAATAGATAGTAAGGGTAAATCATCCATACAGCCAGATTGGAGATTAAAAGTAAATACTTCTCTCACATGATCGTTTTTATTAGGAGATCCCTTGCAAGCGATTAGCAATCTGCTCTGGTCTACATCAGAGCATAATCCTTCTGGATCATAGGATTTATGGAGATTTAAATTATAGCGTTCGTAATGAGGTTTTTTGCTTGAAAAGTGGCAACTTTTGTATAGGCTTGGATGATCTCCTGCTTTCAATAAATAGGCAGCAGTTCCTATGATTTCAATATCTTCTAAATCTCCAGACTCGAGCTTCGAATACTCTGTGATTTCACTTGAACAGAGATCAAATTTGTAAATCTGGACAGCCTCGTCCTGAACAAAAGCCAAGGATTTTTTGTCAGAAAAAAAGGATATACCCGAAATTTCCTTATATCTTTTTGGCAAAAAATAGCTTTTTATTGGATTTTTCAAGTCATACTGAAGACTTGTATTAGTGCTAGTACACTCCTCAATCATTGCTTCCTGGCTTTCCTAAATTTTATACCAATTAATCAATCAATGTAGTTCCATTACCCCTTGGATATCACTAAAACAGGCAACATCAGCTAAAACGCCTACGTCGTCAGATACGTTATGACCAAAGGGTGTTTCGCCGTAATCTTCGGCATGATCGAAGGGTTTACAACAATGGAAGCTATAGGGCTGATCCAGCCACTCGACCTGTCTATGGCTACAGAAATAGTGGGCTCGGCACTCAAGTTCATTTTTAATCTCGAATCTCAACCTAATGCTGATTAGAGCCGTTGAAATCGACACCGGTCTGTGCGTCCATCAGGCCCTTAACGACTTGTTTTGATTTGGTCAATTGATTTTGATAGGTGGCAAAACATTGCAGCAACCTGCTGAAGACATAGTGTTTGACGATTTCTTAAAAATCCTGCAGACAGGAATTACAAATGGATTGAATAGTTGCTAGTGAGCAAGTAGTAAGTTTATTTCTCAACAAAAATAACTGCTTAGTAAAGTTGTTCATAACCTCAACTTTTGGGTAGATTATTTGCAAAAACGGGGAGGTTATTGATACGTTTTACTGAATTTATAAGCTCATAAGCAATGACACTTGTTCATATTGCTTGAGATGAATTTGATGATTGTGCTGGAGTTTCGTCCGAAGGGGAAGATTAGGCAACTTCTCTTTTATAGAGAAAACCACTGCCCTCTACTGACATTTTCTTGCTTTGTAGCCAATATTGAGCTGAAGCCTCTGCTGGGGAGCAAGGCTTCAAAAGACAAAAGAACGGCGACTGGATGGTGGGCGTTCTTTTTTTATGCCAGTAAGATAATAAAAAATTTGATATGGTATAGATAGATATATTTCATTTATTTATTGCTCCTGAGAATATTTCATAACTACTAAAATAATTAAGACCTAAAATGTGTAGGCCGATAGCACAGCAAAAGCTAAATGAACCATAAAATTTCTAGATCAAGGCTTCAACCAATTCGCTTGTAACATGAAAAAGTTATTCAGTATTAGTTTTTATTTCTTTATCTTGACGATATTTTTGAGGAGTTTTGCTGTTACTGATCTTTATTCCCGGATGTTTTCCAAGCTGAATCGATATCCTTGTTGCCGAACAGTCGTAATGCCACCTCCATCGCCCAATCCGGCCTGCTCAAGTTTGCGCCGAAGAGTCAGCACTTGAGTATCTACCGATCTTGGACCTCCGCTGAAGGGAGGCCATGCCATTCGCAGTAATTCTTGGCGACTGCGCACCATTCCTGGAGGCATTAACAGAGCGCAGAGAAGGGCGAACTCTCTAGGACTTAGCTCAACTGGCTTTTCACGCAAGGTGACTTGTCTAAGAAGTAAATGAACTTCTAGGGGACCAACGCTGACACGCTCCTGCAAACCGCTGTGGCCACGTTTGAGCAACGTGCGGCAGCGTGCTGCTAACTCCTCCAGACCAAAGGGCTTTCGAAGCACATCGTCAGCTCCATCATCCAGCAGGCCGACGACGGGTTCAGCACCAGTTCTTGCCGTTAAGACGATGACGGGAGATCGAAGTTGCTGCGCTAGGCGTAAAGCTGAACTTTGCTCAAGTAGCTCAGCGCAGACCAACAAATCCGGAGATTGGTCCTGACAAAGCTCTTGAGCTTCAGCAGGGGATGAAACTGCCGCAGTCAGGTGCCCATCTTGTCGCAAACGCTGAACCAAAACGGTTCTCAGCGTGGGATGGGGTTCAACAACCAAAACCCGAAACGGTTCTCGGGGCTGAGCTGCAGACGGAACAAATTGTGAGGTGGAGACCAAATCAGAACTGTTGTCCAGAAGGTCCCGAGAAGAGGAGGTCACACAGCAGGGAAAACCGCGCTTACGCTAGTACCATTCCACTGCTAGCAGGTAGCAGAGGCTGCAGCGCACATTAAAGATGACATCCCTTCAGCACCCGGAAGCCATTCGACACTTCCAGTCGCTGTGCGATGCATGTCAGGAACTAACGACCAGATACCACAGTCCATCGGAATTAAGGCTTTACGCCGACGGCTACCTTCACGCATTAAGACGCTGCAGTGCTCTGGAAACGAGAGAAATGTCCAAACTCGAGCAACTGGTCGAGCGCTGGATTATGGACCCTTCTAGCTTTATTGGCCCAGATGGAGATGTCAGCACTCTTTACAGTCATCCCCATCGCGATTGGTGACTATTCAATCAACTGGCGAGCTCGATCTCTAATTTCTCTTTTAGCTCTCCGTTGTTGTACATCTCGATCAGGATATCTGAGCCGCCCATGAATTCTCCTTTGACATAAACCTGAGGAATCGTGGGCCATTCGGAGTAATCCTTGATGCCTTGACGTATCTCCATGTCAGACAAAACATCAAAGGTTTCAAAACTCATGCCGAGGGCATTGAGAATTTGTACAACATTATTTGAGAAGCCGCATTGAGGCATTAGTTTCGTGCCTTTCATGAACACAAAAATAGGACTGGACTTGATCAGCGTCTGAATGCGCTCTTTAGTTTGAAGGTCCATAGATCAAAAATGGCGTTAGGGAAAGAAACGGAACGATTGATTCGTTAGCCAGGTGTAGATGTGATGAGTGCTAAGGCGTGAATAGCTTCGCTAGCAAGATCCTCACGCAATGCGCCATAAACCATTTGGTGCTGTTTGATTCGGGTAAGCCCCTCGAATTTGGAGGACACCACCGTTACTTGAAGGTGATCACCACCTCCTGTGAGGTCTTCCACTGACACCTGTGCATCAGGAAGAGCTCGACGAATTGCCGAACTCACCGCATCTGACTGAACCATGCAAGCGCAGTTGAACTTTTCTGATGCTGGCAGATCAACGACGTTGATGAGTTCAACGCAGTGCAACTTAGTTAGGGGATTTCGCTCCAGCAAAAGGTGTATCCACAAAACCAAGCTCAACCAAACTTTGATAAGCCTTTTGCCCTTCGGTACTAGCTGGTGTCATTAGACGAACCACCTCAACCAAGACTGGAACAGCAACCTCTGGCTGATTCTGACGTCGAAACAAAGCAGCCAAACGCAAATTTGCTTGAGCCAAAAGGGAAAGAGCTTCACGCCCCTTAGAATCCATCTCTCTTGGTATTCGGGCATCCAGACCTCTGAAAGCCCCACTTAAATCTCGGTAAAAAGCCAGAAGTTGCTTGGCAGCAGTTCGAGCATTGTCGTAATCAGTCTTAGCTTGATCAAGATTTCCTGACGCCACCGCAGAGTCGCCACGATTGAGCAGGCTCCTGACAGCAGCAACATTAAAACCAGTGCCACCTGATGCAAGAACTTTGCTGGCTGACGCATTAGTTCCGTCAGCAGACTGAGCCAAAACATGCACAGGAGCGACAGCAAGTCCGGCCAATAAAGCCATAACAGTGACGGTGAGACGGGAACCCATGAACTGATCAGAACATTGGCCGGACTTTAGTGGCTTCTTAGGGGTCGGCCTACAGCCTCTCGGGCCGCTTGTTCAGCCGTATGCATCCGATCTGCTAATTGCTGACTCATATGGGCCGCTTCATCCCTTCCACTTCCTTCGGCAAGCAAAGGAGCCTCAAAACAAATTGCAGCACTCCCAAAAGCCGAAGGACTGGCCTCCGCGTAAGCAATTCCAACAGGAACAACGCTCACAGGGATTCCATTCGTTTTGGCAAGTTGCGCAAGACGGACAAGTCCAGGACGCAAGCGAATCGGATCATCAGTGCGATTGATCTTCCCCTCAGGAAAAACCACAACCTGCTGACCTGCACTTAAAAGGTCGATTGCGTAACGAAGCGAAGTCAGGGTGGGACGACCCTGGTCTACGGGGAAACATCCGAGTCGATAAAGGAACCACCCCTGAAAGCCTGTCATTTCACTTCGCGTCACCATGAACCGGCAATCGCGGCCTGTGATACGCCGACCAGTAGCCATCGGCAGGATCAGAGCATCCCAGCGAGCTCTGTGCGTAGGTGCTAAGAGCACAGGCCCTTCTTGAGGCAGATGATGTGCTCCAAGAACAATGCGCTCCCGGAAATAGAAGGGCAATGCCAAGTCCTGCGTAAAGACCATCGCAAGCGTTGACCAGAATGGATTCATCGCTGAACCCAAAACCTCACCCCTAGTTGTCAGAGCGCTTTGCACGGCTTGGTACCGCTGTTTACAGCAGCAGAATGTAAGCGGCTGACGCCTCTTACCTTCGAAAGCTTGTGCAGTTAGAGCTGCGTCTCGCTCCTCGACCACGAGTGCATAAAATCAATTTTTTGGAAAAGGGTTGTGGCCAGTCTCGGGATCAACATTGATCACATCGCCACTGTCCGACAAGCCAGGCACACAGTGGAGCCTGATCCAGTGCCCTTGGCCCTCTTAGCTGAACTCGGCGGAGCTGATGGAATCACCATTCACCTCAGGGAAGATCGACGCCATATTCAGGATCGTGACCTCACACTCCTGCGACAGACGGTCCGAACCCGGTTAAATCTTGAAATGGCAGCAACACCTGAAATGGTGGAGATCGCTTTACGAGAACAGCCAGACATGGTCACGTTGGTACCCGAACGACGGGAAGAAGTGACAACAGAGGGTGGATTAGACGTCATGAGGCAATGCAAAAACTTGTCATCAATGATCGAAACGCTCCAGAGCAACAATATTCCAGTCAGTTTGTTCGTAGATCCAGAGCAAGGCCAATTAGATGCTTGCCATCGATGCGGTGCTCAATGGGTTGAATTGCATACCGGTTGTTATGCAATGGCCGATTGGAAAAATCAATCGACAGCATTAGCTCAACTCACAGAAGCAACAGACCGAGCACGATCAATGGGTTTAAGGGTGAATGCAGGCCACGGTTTGACTTATCAGAATGTAGAGCCCATTGCAGCGATTGATGGGATGGAAGAACTCAACATTGGTCATACAATCATTGCCCGAGCACTGGCTGTGGGACTACAGTCGGCAGTCAGAGAAATGAAGCATCTAATCCAAAATCCCAGACGTAACTCACTATTCGGAAGCCTCAACTCATGACCACACATTATTTTGTAGCAGCAAGTGCGCGTTTTCTTATAGAAGAAGAGCCTCTGGAAGAAGTACTCAAGGAAAGACGGCGATATTACGGAGAGAAAGGAAAAGCGATTGATTTCTGGCTTGTGCGAAATCCAAAGTTTATAAACGCACCTGAATTTGCTGAAATTAAAGCCAGGTTGCCACAACCTGCTGCAGCTGTAATCTCAACAGACTCAAGCTTCATAACATTTATGAAATTACGCCTTGAAAATGTACTAGAGGGCCAATTTGAAGCACCCACAAATACTATTCCAGAACCGCTTGCAGAGGCGACCTAATGAAAGCACAGGATGCGTCCAATAGCAGTGCTGTTCATTGACATAGACAACCTATCATGAAAAAATCACATTAAGCTCTTGATTCATCGACATTCTTTTTAGTCTTTAAATATATGAAACGTCTCGTTTGAGGAATTTTAAGGTCAAAGACCATTCTCTTTGTTGTGCAAAGTATTAATGAAGTGCAAGCACAAATACAAAATTACATTAGACATTGAGAAAAATAAAATATTGCAATAAGCAGCGCTCAGTAATAATGCTTTGGTGATTGGCCGGCAAAGCGCGCTCAATTAAGGTCAATGCTAAGGTGTATTACAGAATTAATTCGTGTTAAGTCAGAGCCAATTAAGTGGAACGACCTTCATGATCAACGTTGCAACCAAGAACCTTAATTCATTTAAGTCACTAGGACACAAGCAATGAAATTCAAACGAGAACAAATCATCAATGCACTTTGTAATGAATATAATCACCTTTTCAAAGATACTTATATCCCTGGAATCGATCTATCGTTCGATGAATATAAAAAAGGCTTGGAAGCAAAAACCCTTGATGAGCTTATCAAGGAAACATCCACAGATAGCCAATATTATACACTCAAAGATTTTATGGAACGCTATGAATAAAGTACAATACGCAAAACTATTTTAAAGTATTAAGGAAAAGGTTATCAGCTGTCCAACGGAAATCTAATATGGGAGGTTGATAGCCTTGAATTAATAAAGAAAAATAAAACAAAATAAATTGTTTTAAATTAAGAATGATAGTTCTAAAAGTATTTAAAACACTATATTGATGCCTATAAGCCTAGCAAGAATGCACGGTTTTCTTAAAATAGCTTTTTCATTAGAAGTATTGTTTTAGTGACAAACATTGGCTGAAAAATCTCTGTAAAAGTGAAATACAAATTCACATGCACAGAAACAATCTTAGGTTTTACAAGGTCAAGCATAAATCAAAAGACATATGCCAATCTTTTATCACTTACATCTTGAATACACCACAAGAAGCTGGCTAAGTTCTTAAAAATGGCTATAAAGGAAAAAATAGCAGCACTGATGAAAATTAGTATCGCTTCAGCTCAGCCAATTGGCACCATCATTATTGAGGGAGAACACAAGCCGTTCAATGCTTCCGCGTGCCCTATCCACGTTCTTGATTACGACGAATCACAAATGAGAGATAATGATATCATTAGAAATCAACAACGATCAGAGATTGAATATGATTGCTAGTCTGATTTTCCGACAAAAAGAGTTCTAGCTTCTTCAAAAATACTTCAAACCAATATTTAAAATTAAGTCAAGAATATTTGCTTGACTTGGGATCCCAGTTAAAAATTATTAGTTGATCTGTTGTTCTACACTTTTCACCTTCAAGTTTTGTTTAAAATTTAAACGATGTTTATTGATATTATAGCCGCAAAAGTGTAAAATTACATATTTTATCGTTATTGGCGAGTATTAGTAAGTGTTATTGAATTAATCTTGTGAACAGTGTCAGCCTTATTGAAAAGCGAGGTGAATGATGACAAGCAATTGTGGCATCGATCCCCACCGTTGAATAAGACCGACTATTGTTGATACGTTATACAAAAATTGGCAGCATGCACAGCAAAAAAATCAATACTAATGATTGATTAAGTTTTCTAATGAGGAATCTTACCTGGCAACAATTTGATTCAGCGGTTAAAATCATCGCTTCTCGCTATGTTTCTGACTCACTGACTGGTGTGTACGGAGTGCCACGAGGAGGACTCTGCTTAGGAGTTGCATTAAGTCATGAATTGGGACTTCCCTTGCTTCAAGATTGCAAGCCTGGGTGTCTTGTTGTGGATGACGTCTATGAGACGGGAAAAACCTTGCAGGCTATACGTAATCAAATGGACGCCAGATTTGTAGTTTGGGTGACCAAGTGCTCCCCTGACTGGTGGGGAGCTGTCATCACGATGCCAAATGACGAATGGCTTGTTTTTCCTTGGGAGAATGTAGATTTTGCGCAAGAGGATGAACGTCGTTACCAGGCTTCAAGATCTTCAACAAACTGAAACCAAAGTGATGACTGCGAAAACTATTTACCTTGCATCACCTTACGGATTCTCTGCACAAAGCAAACGCCTTCTGATTCCAGAGTTTGTCTCAGCTCTCGAACAACTGGGCCTCACCGTCTGGGAGCCCTTTAAACGCAATGGAAATGTGGATACAAATCAGCCAGGTTGGGCCTATCGAGTAGCCACTCAATGCATGCAGGATGTCCGTTGTGCAGATGGAATCTTTGCCATCGTGAACGGAACTCCGCCAGATGAAGGGGTGATGGTGGAGTTAGGAGCCGCCTATGCACTGGACAAACCGGTCTTTCTCTTTCGCGACGATTTTCGACGTTGTACTGATTCTGATCAGTATCCCCTCAACTTAATGCTCTTCGCAGGTTTACCAGAGTCAAACTGGGAAGCAATGGTTTACGAAACAATCGAATCCATCAGCAATTTGGATCGTTCCTTAGGGCGTTGGGCACAATCCTGATTCAGTGCCTCAACAACTCAATCACAAGAAAAGGTATAAATAAAAATTAATAATTAAAAGGCAAATCAATTTTGCCAATATGAAAACAATTTATGTTTTAAACCAAAGAGAAAATCAACCATCTTAAAGAACTGAAGGCTCA
The DNA here is from genome assembly GCA_003210755.1 of Synechococcus sp. AG-679-C18. Taxonomy (GTDB): domain Bacteria; phylum Cyanobacteriota; class Cyanobacteriia; order PCC-6307; family Cyanobiaceae; genus Synechococcus_C. Next base: position 20,136 of record QCUL01000008.1, on the reverse strand, counting down.
CAACTCTACGAGTACGTAATAAGCAATAAAAAGCTTGTGGCAAGACTCACTAAGAGAATTGTGCCCAGCTCTCTGAAAGAGGACAAAGAACACCATCAGAGTTGTACTGTCTCAAGATTTTGTGCATTATTCCGTTCTGATCAGACCAACAAATACCACACCCTGTTATATCTCCCTGTTGTCGATCTCTTGGGTCAAGGTAAAGCTCAACGCCTGGTTCTGGTTCCCAGATCAGTAGGGAACCAAATGATCTTGATTGACAATAGATTGGCTGAACTGATTGCGGTATTTCTTGTCCAGCCCTTGCTTCTACGACATAAATCACACGGTCCAATCCGTTTACACCATGTCGAACAATCATGCGACGACGTTGAAATTGGTTTACAAGACAAAATTCTGCAACCCAGCTCCAAGGTGTAATGAATTCAGGACCGGTAGACCAGTGACCATGTTTGTTAACTTGCATTGAGGATGGTATCGATGAAAAATTCATGGATTGTTGACGTCCACTCTGTGCATATGTCAAACACGTTTTAATAACACCATCGACCTCCTTGACCTCCAAAGATGTAGTAAATCGGTCTTGCTCTTTGCCAGATGCATCCAGCCGGACAAAGAGTCCTTCCCAACAGCCAACGTTATGCAACAACAATGAGCTACGAGAATCGTGCATGGTTCGCGTGGAGGCGATCTCACTCCAATTTGGCGCATTCAATCATCAATCACAAAAAGTTATAGCTTCTTCTAATGACTAACGTGAATCAAGATTAATAAGAGTCTAATCATATTTTTTTGACAAAAATTGCTTCTGCTGTCAGGCTAAAAGGTCTTTCAATATTTAATAGTTTAAGCTTGCATCTTGGCTTTCGGCTAGCTTGCATCAGTGTGCCAATTTCTAGCAATTGTGTTCTAGAACTTATCAACAATTATTTCTTTCAATCTAGCTCAGTATTTAGCGAGTTGATTAGCATTCAATAATGTGAATTTATTTAGACATGTAATCTGAGCATTGCCAGCTTATTGTAAAGTTTGATACAATAAGAAAGTTGGAACCACAATCAAGATAAGTGCAAAATACACCTTAAAAATTTATATGCTCTGCGTGCTAAGCACTTGATTTATTAAGGCTTCGCTTAGTTCCCATAGATCATTGCTTATTTCATCATCAGCCGCATCATGACTTACGTTTGTCTGTTGAAACTGGTGCAAACCTGGCCGAATAAGTTGATTGCTGACATAAAAAAATCCTTTCTGCTCGTATTGAGCACCATTGATTAATTCTGCTAGAAGAGAACCTGCTTTAGGCAGTGATTCTGTAATTCGAAGTAAATCTCTCGCAACGAATGAAAACAAACTCAAACCTAGGGGATTTTGCTTTCGGCTTGTACGAAAAAACCCACCGCTAGATCTTGGTATGACAAGTCCAGGACTCCATGCAATTACTGGAAATTCTTGTTCTATTTTTTTAAGTTTACTAGCCACTTTTTGTGCCATTAGAATATTACATAGTTTGCTATCCTTATAAGCCTTGTCGGCGTCAAAGGTATCCTGGTCATTGATCATATTGAAACTTGAGCTACGTCGTAAGCCCTCTAAATTGCCGAGTGCTGCAGGTCGACCAACCCTCCCTCCTCCACTACTGGGATTATGTACTTCAGAGCTCGTAATCACTAATCTTGGTCTATTACTTTTTTGCAATAGTGGTAGAAGGCGCATAATAATTAGTTGATGCGCAAGATGATTCACACAAAACGTTTCTTCGATTCCTTGTTTTGTAAACCTAGGTTGACGAATTCCTACATTCTGAATTCCTGCATTTAGAACTATAGTGTCAAAATATTCATTCTCTTCTATAAGTTGTTTACATCCATTCTCAACATTGTCCAAGTCTTTATGATCTGTAATTAAGACCTGAATCTTTTTAGAGTTGCCACTTAAGCCAATGAGAATATCTTTCGTTTGATCACAACGCCCTTTTGTTCGGCAAAGAAGTGTAAGGCTATGACCGTCTTTAGCAAGAGATTTACACGCTTCTAATCCAATTCCAGAGCTTCCTCCGGTGATGAGAATTCGCCTGTCATCATTGTTTTGCATTGATCTCACAACTTAACGTATGAATGAAGAGTTGAATTGAGTTGCTACTTTGATTTAATGAATAAAAGAGTAAGCATTTGCTACAATTTAAATAATGGCTTTCATTTTACTCGCAGTACTTATAGTAAGTAAAGAAAATCCTAATAGTGCAGCCGCTTTTGATGAAAATGTTCATAGTAAAAGCAATAAGTTGAAGAAGCGGTTTTATGCGTGTTGCCTGTGAAAGGTGATGCTTTTTGCTTCTTATATAATTGAGTATTACGAAAAAATTATTGTGAAATTCGATCCCACCATGAAGGTTTTAAGAATGTATCTTCATCATTTGATTCCACGAGATCACCATTGCTAAATTCATCAAAGTCATGAGGATGTACGTCAAATCCTTTTTGCTTAGCAACTGCACACTGATCATCAACATCAGCACAACGATTTGATGCACAGATTGCTTTCAAATTCGCATCAGCCTTAATAGCGTTCGCAAGATCGATTACTGCCTGAGCGGACATTAGGTTTCTTAGGTTTACTGTCATTGATAGCGCCATTCTCTCCAGCTGGTGTTGATTGTTACTTCAAGACGTTTTTATTCTGAATATGAGCCAAGTTGTCGATGCTTGTCTTGAAGCTCGATTGGTTTCTCAAAAGTCTGAAGTTGATCAGATTCCGTTTGTCTTCAAACTTGATGATTTTTTGCTCGAAGCACCTAGCAAATTCAATTCATGACCGAGTTTTAAATCCTCAAAGCGCTTCGTTTCATTTCGTTGGTGACATTTGAACGTTTTTGTGGCTATGCCGAAGTCAGCCCTGGCTATTGAGAGCGATGAAAGGAATGCGCTTAGCACTCTGCATGTTGCCAATCCTTAGTGGCCATGCGGTCATTGCCGAGCCAATGTCTTCTGCATCTGTTCAGTTGCAGATTGGTCAGTCCATCCAAGCAGCCGACGCAACGTTGTTGGCATCAGGCTGGTTACCGCAACCCGATCAAGCCCCTCAAGTCTTTGAGCAAGTTTTCTCTCAATCCACTTTGCCTTCTCTCTCCTCCTGTTCTGGCACTGGAGTTGGCTTCTGTCGTTACAACTACTTCCGTGATGCGCAACGACTTTCTGTCGTGACTATCCCCGCGCCATCGCCCAGTGCGGCTGGGTTAGTTCAACGTTGGTGGGTTGATTAACGACTCTCTAACCAATTGCGTGAGTCAATCTGAGCGTTCCCCAAAGATCGAACACGCAGAACACAACACCAATCACGATCAAATCCCAAGCTCGATGGCGGATAGCCCAAGGAGCCAGGAAGATCTCAGCAATTCCATGAAGTGCGGTTCCCAGTGCCACGTATTCCAGCACCAATAATCCATGGGCAAGCAAAAACAACCCACTGGCCACGAAACGCATCAAGACCCGCCAGGAGCTGGACACAGTGCTATACGAACAGAACTAAACCTTAACGGCCCTCCACCCCAACAAAACGTCCTCTTCGGATTTCGTCCTCTCTTGTTGGTTTACGCGATCCCATGTTCGGCTCTCGCATTAATGGGTACTGTTGAGAAGAGTTGTTCCGGTGTAGATGCCTATGGCTTCGTCGCCAGTTCCGGTTGAAGGTCCCCTAGAGCACGGTTTGCATCAGGATGGGCGTCGACTTACCCCTCAGCGCCGCTTAATTCTTGATCTTTTTGAACAAATAGGAGGAGGTACACACCTCAGCGCTGAAGACGTTCATCGGCTTCTGGTCGATTCCAAAGCAAGAGTCTCATTAGCGACGATTTACCGAACGTTAAGACTCCTTGTCGACATGGGGTTCCTTCAAGAGCTGGAACTGAGTGACGGAGGACGTCGTTTTGAATTGTCAAGCGGTGATCATGGCGATCACCATCATTTGATTTGCGTTCGTTGCGGTCGAACTGAAGAATTCGAGAGCAACCCAGTGCTTGAGGCTGGTGCTGAGGCTGCAAAGCGGTTTGGGTTTGAATTAATTGAATCGAGTTTGAATGTTCGAGCAATTTGTCCTAATTGTCGCTGAGCACTTATTGATCGTTATTTGAATGCTCCGCGCAGGGCATCCAGAAATCACCCATCGCATGAGCTCCCTCACAGCCTTGAGCTTGTGCTTGTGCCTCAGCTTCTTTCCTTGTGGGATATGCCATGAACCGAGGGTCATTGCCCTCAACAGAATGGCTTGCATGGCCATGGTGATGGGACTTCTGATCCGAATCCCCTTTTCCTAATTGCACGAGCCCCATACTCATGGGTCCAGCCGTCCAAATCCCCATTGTGTTAACTCCGACCGCCAACAACCCCATCCCCACAACCGACAAATTGATCACACCCATGGCGACAACCCCAATCGAGACAACCCCCATGGGCACCACACCAATGCAAATGACCCCCATGGGCACCACACCGATGGACACAGTTCCGAGAGGGGCAATACCGATTGCAAATTTCTTGGGCTTGGTGCCGCAATGCCCACCGATGGTGTTGGTGTCTTGTTCTGTCATGCATTAATTATTACTTCTCTTGTGGCGAGCAGAAGATGCCGCCACTCTGGTGGGTATGGAGCAATCCGGGGTTACAGGATTTAACGAGATTCTCGTTCTTACGCCTCGAGTATTCGAGGAAGGACTTGACGCTGTGGTCGCTGTACGTGAGCAACGTACGGTGCTGCTTAATCTTTCGAACATGGAAACAAAACTTGCACAGCGCACTGCTGATTTTGTTTCCGGAGGTGTCTATGCCCTGGAGGGGCAAGAACGTCGTATCGGAGAACGCGTCATGTTATTCGCACCAAGGTCGGTGGACATTGATCAACTTAGTTGAGGGCTCCACTACAGCTGGAGCCACCACCAGCGGTGCATCCGTAACAGTGAGATGCAACAGCAATCGGTTGTCCGTTTAGGGGATCGCTCTGATCCAGTAGCTCACGCAAATTGCTTGGACCAGACATGACTGGAATATCTAATTGTTGATTAAAGTCGCAGTCAAACAAGGAACCAGTCCAACTAACGCTGATTAAGCTTTTACACATCACCGAATTAAGATTTGCTTCTCGATGGGCATTGCGCAAAATAGATTTATAAGATTCCAGTTCTCCTGAGGCTTTCAATGTTTGGGCAAATCTTTGGATCGGCATATTAGTGATCGTTAAAAGCTTGTTGAAATGAATACCATAGATCTCAATTAATTTTTGTCGATATAGTACTTCTAGTTCACTCTGTGATGGAGGTAACTGAGCACCTGATGGATTAAAAACTAGATCCAGCTCAAGGTCATTTCCAGGCATTGCATAACCAAGTTGATTGAGTTCTTGTATAGCCGCAATGCTGCGCTGAAAGACACCATTTCCTCTTTGTCGGTCTACTCGCTCTTCTTCAAAACATGGAAGAGAAGCTACGATCTTCACTCGTTGATCGGCTAAAAATGTAACTAGTCCTTCATATCCAGGTTCATTGAGAATAGTGAGATTGCAACGATCAATCACCTGTACCCCAAGTTTTCGTGCTTGACGAACTAGTGATTTGAACTGGGGATGCAATTCTGGGGCCCCACCTGTGAGATCAAGGCAGGAGAGTTTTAATGCCTTAAGAACTTTAGGAATCAATTCAATCTGATTCGCATCCATCATTTCCTTACGCCAAGGCCCTGCATTGACATGACAATGACTACAGCTCTGATTACAGCGATAGCCAAGATTGACTTGAAGGGTTTGCAGTACCTTGCGATTCATTGCCGGGAAGATGCTTGCCCTTTGGGGCTCATGCCTGTTAGTAGTCTGGATAGCGTGCATGCGTCGTCTTCAGATTCTGACAAATATCCACTGTCAAAGGGGTCAGATTTTGCAAAATGTTCCACGATGAGATTTGTCAGTATTACGGCTTGCTCAGAGGACTCTGTTTAAGAAAGAATGTTCGTTTCTAAATCTATAGCAATCACTTTTCTGCAAAGAGTTGATTCTAGAAATTATAGCTTTTAAATCGTCTTTATGAATTAATAATTGCCTACGTCAAAACATATTGGAAGAGCTTAATGGCTGATTCAAGCAAAGTATTGTGTTCTCGAAATAGGTTGTATTTTTAAAAATCTAATGCTTTAAATCAATTGTAAAAGACGTAATGCTAAAGCATTGTGTTCTCTACGCTCTGCCGACACATTGATAAATGTTTAAAATGGCAATTCTGTAGATTGCTGTAATATAATTATTTGTCAAGTATGCTTTGTTGAATTGATCAACATTTATTTGTGGGTACCATTCAGTCAATGCTAAGAAGTTTACTTGGGCGGCAACAACTAGCTTCCAATGGTCTGCGCCGTATTGGCTAATTGAATGAGTTTCTTGAATTCCCTTCATTCATTACTACTTTTTAGGGTGCATTGATCATCGAAACTTGCGACTCACCTTGGATTGTTTATTATGTCATTAGGACTGTAGAAGCAAGTTAATGAAGTTTGATCATTGGCCGTAAGTTCCGCGTGTGAAAGCAAGAGGGGTATAGGAGGATGCAGATTGTACAATTGCCGACAATCAAGGATCAATTCAAAATGTTCGAGTAGTTAAAAACTTTACATCAAATAATCTTGATTTGTTTGCTCAGAAAAATTTGAAATCATTCTGTGTAATATTGATATATTGGTTGCGATCACTTTAAGTCAACACTCATACTCAGAGTGGGCAATATTGTTCGAAAATAGAGAGGTACTTTTATAAATGGATTTATTCGACGCCCTGTCTTGAAGTAGCCAGCGTTAAAAACCAGTCGACATACTCTTTTGGACCTCCTTTGACAAGGCAATCAAAACGAAGCGGATCCTCGGGATCGCTGATTCCAGCAAGGTTGTTTTGCATAAGGCTGGGTCGATCAACTTCTCCATGACTGCTGTCAACGAGTACAACACGACCAGGGCGGCCATAACTAGTACTGAGTTCTTGGAGGAGGGTGAGAAATCCTCTGTCACTTCCGCCTCTTAACCAACCATCACCAAGGGGAGATAACGACGAAGTGACAGTGTCACCAACACCAACCAGCATTGGCATTTCCTTGCCATCAATATGCTCATGACAAAGATCAAGCAGTGCTTGGTGTTCTTGAGGAGCATTTCGTACATTAAATGTTTTACCCAGAGGTGCTGCCCCGGTTCTTTGTTCAATATGCCTATTAATCAGAACTAATAATCCCACTTCCTTGATCGATCCTCGCAGCATGAATTGGATGTCTGTAGTCCCTACATCGCCAGGCGATGCTGGTTTAATTCTTTCCTGACCAGAGGCATCGCGACCAAGGTTTGGAGCCACATGCAGAAAAAATGAGGTAGGTAATCCCGCCATTGAAGCAGCATTCATTAGAGATTCCATCAAATCAGACAACATCAACTGCAGCTGTCTTTGTCGCTCCACATCATTCTTGATTCTGTCGAAGAGGCTATTCAAATTAATAGTTGGAGAGACCTGGGTATCAAGAATCGCAAGCTTCAATTCTTCATCAAGCACCTGACCTTGAATCTCAGGCATAATCTCTTTCAACTTTAATCGCAATCGTTTTTCCATTTGTTGGGGAACAGATTCCAAGAAGTTCATTTCCTGTTCACTAACACCTGGATAAGAGACCGTTCCAAAACGATCCTGAAACTGGACTCCTCCTGCGGCTAATCCTGGAAGATAGAGTCCCTTGCGTTTTGCCAATTGATCGTTATCTAAAGCTTTCTCAACTAGTCGATTTACCCCACGGCGACCCTCATGCTCCCCATTGGTGAGCACACTGAAATGATTGTGCATCGCTGCTACTGCGTGCACATAGTCAGCGCGAAGACTCCTTGTGAGCGGATCTTTAACAAGTGACATGCAAACCCCATCAAGGTCTTGCACAATCAGTAAATTCTTTTCCTCCGTCATTTCGTCACGGAGTTCATCGAGGCTTAGTGGTGCCATAGTTTCAAACGATGTTCGTTCGGGATAATGGAGCGCAGACCCGCACTGGCTGGAGCTTACGAGTACTAACTTTAGTTGTAAACGAAAAGGTTGTTGATTCTGTAAAGTTGCTTATGAAAACTGTTTTTTGATAGCATTTTTTAAAGAAGATTATGACTTGAAATGTTTGAGGTACGCGATTAGATTTAAATTAAATTAAGCCAACGCTCTAATTAGTAATTCAGATTAGGTTGATAAAAATATTCTAGCCCTGTCTAAGCAATTGCGCAACATTTGATCGCCATGTAATTGCCCGTTAATCGCTTTCGTGAGAGGCGAGCTGCTCTACATCTTTTTCTTGTAGGGATAAGGGAGAAGAGCGTATTGGATTCACGCGTAGTAATCACTCAAAATGCTTATCTTTTTGCAAATAAATTATGATTTTGAATTGCTTATACATCAGGCTTAGGTAAGCTTCACGCCTTTTAAGCTAATTAGATAGCGAGTCGCTGATCCTGAGTTGTTGTAGACGCTCAATGGATGGGGTGTCGAAAAAAGAGCTGAATTTAGTGCTACAGAGGATATGTTTTAAGAATGCTTCAACGTCTCTTGTGATGTTATAAGGCTGTAAATTTTTTTGTTTTTATTATATATCCTAGCGCGATTATTACAGTTTGATTTGTAGTGTCTAAGGTACATAAGCGCACAGCAATTCTTCCTGCGGGAATTGCATCATCGAAATGTTTTCCTGTCACAGGTTTTGGCGTAATTGCTTGGCAGGAGGATTGGTTGTGTCAGCTCATTCACCTGAGGCAGTTGCAAGGTCAAAATCGCTTGCGTTCTTGGTACTTCGCTGAGGTGGTAGAGCTCAGGCGCTCCTCTCCGTGATAGGGGGAACCATCAACTCGGCAAGGCCTTCTTTAGTCTTGTTGTGAGCAAAGCCATGGGTTGATGGAGACGGTGCTGAGCAGCAACTCATTTTTCTCGCCTTCTCTTGATCGGGAAGCCATTCACAAGCGCATTTTGGAGCTGGAAAAAGGCAAGGTAGGGCTCTATAGCGTTGGTCTCTACCCAGCTTCCCTTGCGTACAACTGCGCCATGCAGAAAAACAGCGAGGGGCATCTTCTACTGGCACCTCGCCCGGATCGTGACTTGCTCGGTGCATTTCCAGAGGATGTGATTCAAGGCATGGACGAAGTTCATGTCGCCACGATTGAAGCAATGGCCAGCCATGAGCAAGGTGGCAAGCGAGTTACCAATTCCCTCGCTGACCTTCTCCTGAGGTGCGAACTTGTGATTCTCAGTGCTAACAGCAATCACGTCGAGGAAGACTTGCGCGAGGCTTGCAAGCTGCGAGCTGAACTGTCTAGAGAGCAAGTGGTAATTGCCTGTTTAGCAGGCTCTTTTGGTCATGATCAAATCGCTAATGAGTCCTATGTTCTCTGCGAGAAAGAGCCAAATTTAGCTTTTTTCTCAGGCTTTCATCGGCATGGAGCTTTGCGAAATCCTCTAGACAGCTTTACTGCTAATTTCTGTCACCCCAACGCCCTCACAGCCTTGCTCGGAGCACGTTTGCTCGACCGACTTTCGCCGAACATTCAAGTATCACCGGGCGTCCACAACGTGGAAGGTCAATATATCAAAGCTGCCAAAAACATGGCTTCTGTTTTTGCGGGTTTTGGTTACTCCTTTCACCAGGAGAATCCAGGGGTACTGCCCACATTGCTGACGTTATTACTCGACCAATGCTTGGATCAAGCAGCCACGGTTTCGATGGCACGCCGCGATCGTCAACGCCTGTACAACCGTCAGCCATTTTCACTTACAGAACTTGGCTACGGCGTTCCGAGAATTGAAGCTGCTCTTGTGCGCGAAGGGGACATGGAAAAAGTTCGGGACCATACATTTGCCCAACTCACAGCAATGGTTGCTGACGTTCGTGGCAGCATGATGATGCCAGTATCAGGAAAACCAACTCGGAATTTTCAAGTTGGTCAAGTGCTTTCTGACCATATGCGTGCTGAGAAGAGGTGTCCACTCAGCATGGAGGAATTAGAGGGGTGGTGTGAAGCAGCGGGCTTACGAAAAGGGGGATTAGAAGGATTGAAGTCTCTGCGATATTGGCCACAAATTGCACGTAAGTATTCAATTCCTGTTCATGATGCGTCCATGATAAATTTACTTTACATGGCAATATATGGTCGACAAGCCACTAAGGATGTTGCCTTTTCCGTTATGACGGATAGCCGACAGTTGTCAACATATTGCCAAGAATCTGTTCGCCCCACCCACAGTCGTCGCTACGCTGAGGCTCTTCAGAATCTTGATTTGCCTGAAGCGATGGATCTTTTGGTTAATGCAGTAATAGCTGATAATGCCCGCCGCTTAATTCGAGGAGACTCAGGCCTAGAGGACATGGAAATTGATGATAATCCTCCTGCTTATTTGAGGGCTATGAATGTAATTGAAAACGCGCTTTAGTCAATCATAATTATTTTATCTGCAACAGATTTATATGGATCTGAATCGCAGCTCAATACAATTACTTGTAAGCCTCTTTTTACCGCATGCTGAAGCATGTTAAGAACCCCATCAAGACGCACTGTATCTGTATTAGTAAAAGCATCATCAAATAACAATGGCAAACAGCCCCCATGATGTTCTTTGAGAGTATCGGCAATTGCAATACGAACGGCAGCATTCAATTGTTCTTTCATGCCGCCACTAAGCTGATTAAAATTAAAGAGAGTCCCATCTCTTTGTAGAGAAAGCTCTTGCAGTCCTTCTCGAGTGTCGTATCTGAGAGAGCATCCTTCCTGCGAGTTTTGCAATAGAGGTTTTAGGATTTGATCAATGTTGCGTTTCAAGGGAGAGGAATAGCGCTGAGACAGATCGCTGCGTGCTTCTTGAAATCGTTGAAGCAAATGGCTGCGCGCTCTGATGAGCAAGGCTTCTTCTTGTTCTGCCTTCTCCGCTAAAGCGAGTTTCACAGAAGCCTCATCCACTGCTGAGTGAAGATCTGCCCGTCCAAGAGACTCGCACCGTTCTAGTAGGGCTCCACGCTGTGTTCCAAGGTCATGACGTTGCTCCGTTAGCTGTCGTTCCTGACGATCAAGTGTTTCCAATGCCGCACTCGGATCGGCATGCCATTGAGTTGGAGTTGGAAGTAATAGTGCACTTACAGATCTCTCCAATTTTTCTTTTTGCAGATTTGACTCATGCATTAATTGTGTAAGTTGCTCTTGCGACCCTCCCTCCTCTTCAAGTGATGCGCGTTGCTTTAATCGTTGCTGTTGTTCTGCATTGAGTCTCTCTATTTCTAAGCATTTTTGCTGCCATTGCTTCTGCCGGGCATCTTGCTGAACTTCTATCTGATGAACTTTTTTTTGATAAATATTCTTATATTCTATAAGTTCTCGATAGTCATTTCGGCATTCTTTCAACTCCTCCTCAAGATCAGATTCTTGTATAGAACTTTTCGATTTAAGAATTTGATTGAGTTCATCCAGCTGAAATCTTAAATCCTCGATTGTTGACGTGGTGGTATCAGGTGAGGAATTAATCTGGTTCAGTTGTGCTTTTAGAAGTGCTTGTTGCTGTAGCAAGTGATTGCGTTGTTCGTTGCATTGTTGAGCTTCTTCCAGTGAGCCTGCGTTCGCAAGTTTTAAACCAGTTTTAAAAGCGATTTGTAGAACTTTTTTTGATTCTTCCAGGGAGGCAAGTCCTGTTCCTTCGCCAGGACTGATCCGCAAGCGCACATTGTCTCCGACATCAATTCGGAAGACGCCCGTCTGCTCGCAGGATTCTCCTTGCTGCAGAGATGAACCTTCGATAGCAATGGTCTGATCTGATGATTCCACCAAGATTTTTGAAGCCATACTTTCGATACGTATGACCACAGCACGGAGTTCTTCCTGCGTTTTAGTCAGTTTCAGAAGTTCTTCAGGGCTAATACCTTCCAAGGCTTTTAACTGTGTACTTAATTGTTGTTGTTGCGAGGTCAAGTGTCGACGCTCTTCATCTTGGCGATTACAGAATTGAACGCGTCGCTGAAGTGCGTCACGATCCTTCATCTGTCTCAGAGAAACGCCTCGTTCTTCTAAAGCTTGTCGCGTCTGTTCGAGTTCTGCCATTTGTATCTGTGCATCCTTCAAGTGGTTATTTCCTGCAGTGCAGATCTTGTCGAGATCCTTGAGTTCTTGCTCCAAAATGATCAGTTTTTTTTCACATGCAGTGCTATCTGTGCAGAGCTTGAGGCGAGAGGCCAAGCTTCGCTCAAGTTGTTGATTTTGGAGCCTGAGTGGTTTTAATTGTCGAAGTGCTTCTTGAAGCTCACTCAAGATTTGGCGTTGCTGTCTGAGCTCGGGTAAGAGCTCTAGTTCGAGGATTTGCAGCTGCTGCTCAATGTGATCCAGCTCCTCACAGGAGACCTCAAAGACCTGAAGCTGCTGCAAAGTCTCGAGATGATGGCGCTTTGCGACTTTTAAAGCTTCTTGTCGCTTCCACAGGAGGCTTTGCTGACGCACGCCTCGTGTACTTAAACTTTCAGATACCAAACGTTCGAGATGGGTATGTACCCGCTGATCTAAGGGTGACTGCAGTGATTTCTCTGCCTGTTGTTCCAGGCACTCAATCAAGTTGTTGAGGTCGTAATGTTCATGGCCGAGGCTTAACAAATTGCGGCCAGATTCACCTTGTTTGACCCATAGATGGGCCCAGCGAGTAGGAAGAGATTTTTTGACTTGTCTGCTGGTGAGAATCTCATCAATACCAAGCACTTTGGCTAATTGATCCTCAGCTGCTGATCCAATTAGGCCTACCTGCCCTTTGGCTTTCAATTGAGTGGTGCCACTGGGACCGCTAAAACACTTAAGGAGTGTCCACTGTTGTTCACTGGTTTCGAATTCAATCTTGATTTGGGGATGACCAGCATGGATCTGGGAGTGCAGATCTTGCGACGCTGAAACACTTGATGCTGCACGAACAAACAGGGTTCGATGCAATGCCTCGACCAGGGAACTTTTTCCGCTTTCATTAGCTCCTCCAATCACCGTCAGCCCTGGAGCAAATTCCAGTGCAAGCTCCCGATGCCGGCGCACGCTGATGACTTCGCAGCGAATCAGCCGCATGAAGCCTCCTGATCCGTTGCCTCTTCAAGCACAATTCTGTGTAGTTCAACCATGGCTTGTTCGAGCATGGATCGCTCAAGGTTGGTTTGATCACTGATTGAACCGTTGTTGTGTTTGAGCTCATCAGCAAGCTGTCTCGTAATGCCCTGAATTAGGGGTGCATCGTCACGTTGCAAAAATGCTTCGAATTCGCCTGGCTCAGGTCGGTGCTGAGGCATTCCGCGGATTCTGAGGTGGAGAAGTTGTTGATCGAGAACTTGCACTTGTTCCAATAAATTTTTGTAATCGACAAAGGACAGCTGACCACTTAATTCAAGTCTCAAAAGATCTCTCCCAACCCTTCGCTCAACGAGAGATTCGATCTCTTGCTTCAAGCGTTGAAGGTCAGTTTGACTGCTGACTTTTGCTGCAATCGTGTGCCATTGCATTAATCCTGTTGTGATTGGGGTTACTTCAGGGGGATGTTGGCGCTCCACCTCCACGAGGAGTGCTTGCGAGCGTTGGTCCTTGTGACTTGTCGGGAAACGATCTGGTTCTGGGGTGCCGCTGTACCAAGCATGTGGGCTTAGCTGCGTAAGGGCATGCCAATCCCCCAAGGCGATGTAATCCACCTGGTCGTTAGGCCATCGAGTTGGATGCAATTGATTCACTTGGTCTTCGGTACCGAATCCCTGCACAGAGCCATGAGCCAGCACAACCCTTGGCTGATCATGCGGCAACGACGACCAATCCAGTGCTTCCAACCAATCGGCGGGACTGCGACTGTCCCTTTGGCGCAGCAATGGGCATGGCAGGAGGACCATCCCTCCAATGACCTGAGGGTCTGCCTGTAGGAGGAGCTTCAGATTGGGGCAGCGCTCCTGCATCTGACGTTTCACATCTCGCCTTTGCCAAATACCACCAGCACCTCCATGGTCATGATTTCCAGGAATGACGATCACAGGACAGGGAATAGAAGCAATCGCTTCCATGACTTCCATGACAATTGTTGGAGCAACAGTGCTGGAGTCAAATAAGTCTCCGGCCACCATCACTGCATCAAGATTGAGTTCTTCTGCAGCCGACGCGATGCGTGAAACAGCATTTACCCGTTCTTGCTGAAGACGTGCCCGCTTTTGAGAGTCCTCGATCCAGTGATAAGGCTTGCCGATTTGCCAGTCGGCAGTGTGAAGGAAGCGTGGCACCGTTGCTGAGCAGTAATTCAAACTCCATGCTGCCGCTTCCCGGCTTATTTTCTGCACACTTATTGGTGGCAGAACAGCAGAGACCGGGCATTGTTTCGACCTGAGACTCATGCGATACGTCATGGCAGATGCCATTTCCAGGCTTGACCTATCGCTGGACGCGATTGCAGGTTTGTTTCACCCACCTGAGCAAATCATTTCGATTGAGATGCTCGGCTCTGGAAACGTCAATGACACGTTTCTAGTCACCTTGGCTGCGAATGCTGACTGTCAGGCCTTTGTGATGCAGCGTCTCAATACAAACGTATTTGAAAAGCCCGAACTGGTGATGCGTAATTTGCTTGCACTTGGCACGCACGTGCAACAACGTCTTGCCTCTAATCCACCTGAATTGGCGGGCCGACGTTGGGAGATTCCAAAGGTTCTGCAAACGCGAGATGCTAAAGACCATTGGGTGGAATGCAATGGAGAATTTTGGCGATCGATCTCATTTATCGGAGAGGCCACCACTAGTGACGTGATTAGTGATGCTGAGCATGCCCAAGAAGTGGGATATGGATTGGGAATGTTCCATCACCTGATTAGTGATTTGCCCGTTAGTGATCTAGAGGACACGGTTGAGGGTTTTCACATCACACCGATTTATCTGGATCGATATGACGCTGTCCTCGACCAGCAAGCTGAACGTTTAAGTGATCACTTATTGAAAGACGCGCGCGTTAAGGGAGCGATCGCCTTTATTGAAAGTCGTCGAAAAGATGTGGATATTTTGGAGGCTGCCAGCGAACGGGGAGAGCTACAAAGACGACCAATTCATGGTGATCCCAAAATTAATAATGTGATGCTGGATCAGTTCAGTGGCCTTGCTGTGGGATTGATTGATCTCGATACGGTCAAGCCGGGATTGGTTCATTACGACATCGGAGATTGCTTGCGTTCCTGCTGCAATTCCCTTGGTGAGGAGACCTTGGAAATTGAATCGGTGACATTCGATCTCGACCTCTGTCGGGCGATTCTTGAGGGTTACTTAACAATGGGACGATCGTTTCTTACCAAACAAGATTTCCGTTACCTACCAGACTGCATTCGCCTGATTCCGTTCGAGCTTGGATTGCGCTTTTTAACCGACTATTTAGAAGGTGATCACTATTTTAAAACAGAACGACCTTCTCAGAACTTGGACAGGGCATTGGTGCAATTTGCGCTGACTCATTCAATCGAATCTCAATGGGACGAACTTCAACTCGTCATTCACGAATTATCGGGTGAAGTCTGAAATGTCACGCCATCCAGTCATGGTCAGGCAAGTTTGCCCACTTCTTCCTCACGACCCGCAAGACACACCTGATCTCTTAATTAGCGCTGAGTTTGTATGGCGAGAAGGAGGCATTCTTGAACTCAGTTACAACCTCCGACCTGCTCAGCATGATGGAGACTTACTCGACTTAGTTCTGCCTTCAGCGGAGATCAAACATCCTCAGATCAGTGGTCAACGCAGCGATGAACTCTGGATGCACAGCTGCTTTGAAGCGTTTATCGGTTTGCCTGGTTCCGAGAAGTATTGGGAATTAAACATCTCTCCACTTGGTGACTGGAATTTATATTGCTTCAACAGTTATCGGAATGGCGGTCAGCCTTCTGTTGAGGCAGCTGCCCCACTTGTGACCGTGAGACGTACTCGAAGAGATTGCCGTTGTGACGTGGTGTTAGATCTTCGCCCATGGTGGCCAATTGAGGCCATGCCTGAGCTTGGTTTAACGATGGTTTTGGAGGAAAAAAGCAGTCGACTCAGTTATTGGGCGCTCTCTCATCCAGCAAAAGTTGCAGACTTTCATGACCGTCGTAGTTTTCAGATCTGTTGATGGGTCAGGAACGCTAAAGATGATGTCTTCATTCCGACGCCTACTGATCTGTCTGCCGTTACTGGTCATACCTCTGTCTTGGGGTTGTCGACGTTCGCCTGCTCTTCAGGCCACTCAGATTCAGAGCCGCACAGAAGTTGAGCAAGTCAAATCAGATCACTCTCTTCCCGTTCTCCCTACCCAATCAGGTCTCCCACTTGCTCCATCTGGAGCCCACTATCCACTTTTTCCCGCAGATCCTGATGAGCTGGCTCAATTATTAGTTGGTATCGAAATTGCAATTCGCAATCCCGATGTCCCTGCAGATGCCATTCCCTCTCTTGCTCATCAACAACAGGTGATTTATAGGGAGCTGTCTCATCGATCTACTCTTTCCAATGAAGTGAGATCCAAGCTTGATGAGCGTTGGCGCTGGGTGTTTGATCAACACATCTCGGCTCGACGCTCCTTCCTTGCGATGCATCGAGGCCCTGCTTCATCCACAGTTCCTGCATGGCGAATACAAACGCCGGCTGCTTCAGATCGGTTACTTGAGGCTTATCGAAGTGCCTCAGCATCTACAGGGATTGATTGGGAAGTTCTTGCTGCAGTGAATCTGGTCGAAACGGGAATGGGACGCATTGATGGCATCTCTGTCGCCAATGCTCAAGGACCAATGCAATTTTTACCAACCACTTGGACAGAGCCTGGAATTGGCCTGGACGGAGATATTCGTGATCCCTGGGATGCAATTCATGCGGCAGCTCGCTATTTGGTTAGGCGTGGTGGTCTTCAAGACATCAGGAAGGGGCTGTGGGGCTACAACAACAGTGACCACTACGGCAGGGCCGTCCTTTATTACGCGGATCTGTTGAAACGAGACCCTCTCGCTTATCGCGGTTTGTATCACTGGCAGATTCATTACGCCTCATCCGTTGGAGATCTATGGCTTCATGAGGGCTATAACCAGCAACGCCCTACAGATGTGCGTCAATATTTACAGGTGAATCCACACAGCCGGCCTGCAGGTTGATTCGTAATCCTGGCGTGATCGTCTTTGGCCACTACGATTCCGATCAGACGAAGGCTGAGCTTCTTGGCGAAGGAACTGACCCATCGAGCTGATGAGCTCAAAACCCTTGGCTGGTCCCCCGATGAAGTGGCCCGTTACGCAGAGCTATGGGACTATCGCCAGCGCTGGGGGGCGATGAATCTCGAACGTGAGGATCGTCTCTTTCTTCGCAAGGCTGAAGCGGCTCTCCCTGTCATTGTCTCGGGAAAAGCCTCAGCGAAGAAGGCAACACGCGAGAAATCGTATTACCGCTGGCTCTGTTTTCACCTCGAGGGAATGGATGCTGCAGAAGCCAGTTATTCCTTGCCCCAAGGGGCCCGTGGCGCTTGGCCGATTTTGCTTGAGGAGGAACGCCGTTTACTCGATTACTACCAGCCTGTTCTGGGACTTCCCGACACAATCAAAGCGAAAGCTTTTGATCCAGTGCGTGAAGAGTTAGCAGCTCAGGCTGGACCTCTCGCGGCTGCAGATGGAAAGACAGAAAACTATGACTTCCAAGCAGCGTTAACAGCGCTGAAGGCTCAAGAGAACAGCAAGTGGCGTCATCTTCGTGAACAAAATGGAGATCTGCCATATCCAGTACTCAACATGGAAGCGGCCAGTTCATTTCGTGCTGAAGTGCGCAGTCGTTTCACGACCCTTCTTCGCGAAACGCTTCCATCACTCGCCGACACTGAAAAACCAGTTCCTGACGACAATTGGAACCCTGTTGACGGAGTTGCAGGCTAGAACGGAGTTATCCGTAATTCGGCCTTGACATCACAACGTTTCGAGACACTTCAGTTGCATGCCGGTCAGGTTCCTGACCCCACGACAAATTCTCGTGCGGTCCCGATCTACCAAACCAGCTCTTACGTGTTCAACAACGCTGAACATGGAGCCAATTTATTTGGATTGAAGGAGTTCGGGAACATCTATACCCGTTTGATGAATCCCACAACTGATGTCTTTGAAAAACGAGTTGCAGCTCTTGAAGGTGGCGTTGCTGCAGTAGCGACTGCCTCTGGGCAGTCGGCTCAGTTTTTAGCGATCACAAACTGCATGCAGGCTGGAGATAACTTTGTTTCTACTTCTTTTTTATATGGAGGCACTTACAACCAATTCAAGGTGCAATTTCCGCGCCTAGGGATTCAGGTGAAATTTGCTGATGGTGACGATGTCGCGAGCTTTGCTGAGCAGATCGATGACAACACCAAGGCGATTTATGTGGAGGCGATGGGAAACCCCCGCTTCAACATTCCTGACTTCGCTGGGCTCTCAGCACTCGCGAAAGAACGTGGGATTCCTCTTATTGTTGACAACACACTCGGAGCAGCCGGCGCCCTGATACGACCTATTGATCACGGTGCTGATGTTGTTGTTGAGAGCGCAACCAAGTGGATTGGTGGACACGGCACAAGTCTTGGCGGTGTCATTGTTGATGCAGGTACTTTCAACTGGGGTAATGGCAAATTCCCACTGATAAGCCAGCCGAGTGCCGCATATCACGGGCTTGTTCACTGGGATGCTTTCGGGTTCGGTAGTGACATCTGCAAAATGCTGGGCTTACCAGACGAACGCAATATTGCCTTTGCACTTCGAGCAAGAGTGGAGTGTTTACGAGATTGGGGTCCAGCCATTAGCCCCTTTAATAGCTTTTTGTTGTTGCAAGGATTAGAGACGCTGAGCTTGCGGGTGGAGAGGCATACGCAAAATGCGATGTCACTCGCAACATGGCTACAGGAGCATCCGAGCGTTGTTTCCGTTAACTATCCAGGGTTACCCAACGATCCTTATCATCAGCGAGCAAAGCTGTACCTCACCGATCGCGGAATGGGCTGCATGCTGATGTTCTCTTTGAAGGGTGGCTATGACGATGCTGTGCGTTTCATCGACAGTCTCAAATTGGCAAGTCACCTAGCAAACGTTGGTGACTCCAAAACATTAGTCATACATCCAGCATCAACAACTCATCAACAACTCAATCCTGATGAACAGGCCTCAGCTGGCGTGACTCCCACCATGGTTCGAGTCTCTGTTGGTCTCGAGCATATTGACGACATTAAGGCTGATTTTGAGCAGGCTCTGGCAACCTGATAGATCAAGGAAGATTAAAAGATCGTTGATCACTCCCAGCAACAGGCCGGAGTGATCAAATGTTTGCTCAATTCATTTAGTACCCAATCGATCCCAAGAAAATCCATGAAGCCACGGACGTAGACCGTGGCTACCTTGGGTCAGGTACCCCTTAATACAACAGGGAGTGAATCATTGCTTGCATGACAGACAAAACTCAGACACTGGAATGGATCTGAGCTCATGGCGCTGATACTTCCTAGGAACTATCACAAGATCACTGCTGTTGAGCGCAATCGAATCTCTTGGATCGAGCCAGAACAAGCCGAACGTCAGGATATTCGGCCTTTGCGCATCGGAATCCTCAACATCATGCCTCTAGGAAAGCAGTATGAGTTCAACCTGCTTCATCCTCTGGGGCTTTCAGTTCTTCAAATTGAACCAATATGGATACGTCTCCAATCCCATGCTTACAAAAGCTGGGATAGAGCTCATTTGAATCAGCTCTATATGAGTTGGGAGGAAGCTCAAAGACAGGGTCCACTGGATGGACTAATCATTACGGGGGCACCCGTAGAACATTTGGCTTTTGAAGATGTTACGTACTGGCGGGAATTAGCTGAACTCATCGAAGAAGCTCGCGAGTCTTGTGCGAGCACCTTGGGGCTTTGCTGGGGTGGATTCGCTCTTGCTTATCTCGCTGGTGTCAACAAAGTTTCGTTTGATCGTAAATTGTTTGGAGTGTTTCCAATGAGAAGTCTTGTACCCGGACATCCTCTAATGGGAACACAAGATGATCAGTTCTTCTGTCCCCAAAGTCGTCATGCAGGATTAGCAGATGCGGCGATGGAATCAGCTCAGAGACAGGG
>QCUL01000007.1 GCA_003210755.1 Synechococcus sp. AG-679-C18 | reverse complement strand
TCAGCGGCTTCATTTACTTGGACGAGATCCTGCAACCAGGAAAGCGAGACCCGCACGTCGACGATTCAATCAGAGTCAGATCCTACGAAGCACCGCGTAATCGTCAAAAGCTGAATCGTGACAGTCGAAGATGTAAACTCATTTTTTGTTACTTCGCATCGCTTCTGCGGCGCTACGTCCTTATGGCCAAAAACAAGGGCGTCCGGATCGTGATCACTCTTGAGTGCACTGAATGCCGGTCCGCCTCCGCCTCCGAAAAACGTTCTCCTGGCGTGTCTCGCTACACAACGGAGAAGAATCGACGAAATACCACTGAACGGCTGGAGATCATGAAATTCTGCCCTCAGCTCAACAAGATGACCCTCCATAAAGAGATCAAGTGATCTTGAAGGTATTCATCGTTCAACAGTTTTCCTAAGTAATGTCTAGTTCCTTCTTTAAGAAGCGTCTTTCTCCGATCAAACCTGGAGATCCCATTGATTACAAAGATGTGGATCTACTCAAAAAGTTCATCACCGAGCGAGGCAAAATCCTTCCCCGTCGTTTGACTGGTCTCACTGCAAGACAGCAGCGTGATCTTACAAATGCGGTCAAGCGCGCCCGCATTGTTGCTTTGCTGCCGTTCGTCAATCCAGAAGGCTGATCCACTGGCTTCATCTTCTCTCCACCCCGGAGATCTCGTTGGCGTTCAAGAATCGAAGGGTATTCACCTAGCTGTTGTCGAATCACTTCAAGGCAGCAAAGCTCGGCTAAAGCTCGGATTTGACCGTAAATCCGTTGTTTTGCCTCTGCGGCAACTCGATCTCATTTGCCCCCTACCTGTTGGATCTGAGGTTCCAAACGGTTTGGGGGCTTTGCCATGGCAGCTCACAGCAGAACAAGTCAACATCTCTTGTCTCGATCGTCGCAGCTGGGTCGCAGCATGGGTCTTGCTTTTGGAATCAGATGAAACTGTTGAGATTGAATTCTTTAGTGATCTGGTATGCGGGGGAACCAGTCCAGCCCAGCTGGCATTGGCATGGTTGGCATTAACGGGACCTCAGCTGTGGTTCCGATACAAGCAAAATCAGATCAAAGCGCGCTCAGCTGAAGAACTGAAACCTCTGCGTCGTCAGCAACGTCGAGTTGCTCTTGAGCAGCTCAAAGAACAACGTTGGAAAAATTTATTGAATGCAAGACAGAAGGTTGATTCACAAAATCTCCCTGAAGCCTTGCGCGACAGATTGGAGCAACTGAAAGACCTGGTCTCAGGTTCTCTCGATTTCGAACAACTTGAAAATGCAGTTCAGCAAAGCTTGATCGGATTGCGCCTCGGGCAAGACCGGGCTGATATTCGCCTTTTATTGGTGGACCTTGGCCTTTGGGATCCTCATCAACTGGTCTCAATAGCGGGTACTACCTGGTCATCAGGATTCAGCCCCGCCCTCCTAGAGGAAGCTCAACGCTTGGTTGAGCTAAACGCAAGCGAACGACCTGGTGATTCGTCGCGTGTTGATCTCTGCCATCAGCGCTGCGTCACGATCGACGATGAGGAGACCCGAGATATTGACGATGGCTTAGCGCTTGAACGTCGAGAGGATGGCACTCAAAGACTATGGATTCACATTGCCGATCCTGGGCGTCTGATCGAAGTGGATTCAGCACTTGACCTGGAAGCCAGACGTCGCGGTAGCAGCCTGTATCTAGCGAAAGGCAATCTCCCGATGTTTCCTGAATCTTTGTCAACGGGGCCTTTTAGCTTGAAAGCACGCATGCGAACCGCTGCCTGGAGCATCTGGGTTGAACTGACCAAAGAAGGAGAAATCGGAGATCACGGGATTGAACGCAGCTGGGTTCAACCGACCTACAGACTCAGCTATGAAGATGCCGATGAGTTGATTGAGTTAGCACCTCCAGAAGATCCCGATTTAGCTGAATTGGATGCGCTCCTTAGCCTTCGACGCGACTACCGAGTCAGCAATGGAGCCCTGCTAATGGATCTTCCAGAAGGACGTATTCGCTGTCGAGACGCTCAACCCTCTCTAGAGATCTCTGAACCTGGGAGATCAAGGCAGATGGTGGCCGAAGCCATGATCCTTGCAGGTGCAGTAGTAGCTCGATTTGCAGAGTTGCATGATCTTGCTCTGCCATTCCGGAGCCAGCTTCCAGCTGAACTTCCCCCCAACTCCGAATTGGAAGCGCTACCAGCTGGAGCCGTGCGATTTGCCGCCATCAAGCGTTGTCTCAGCCGCGGACTGATGGGGACGCAACCCGCAGCACACTTCAGTTTGGGACTTGCCTCTTACGCACAAGCCACATCCCCAATTCGCCGTTACGGCGATCTCGTTGTGCAAAGGCAGCTGGAAGCCCAACTCAGCAAACAAGAACCCATCAATCGCGATGATCTCCAGATCCTTCTGAACGACTTTGATGCGTCGGTACGAGAGGGCATTGGTATTTCAAGAGAAGATCAACGCCACTGGCAACAAGTTTGGTTTGAACAGCATCAGGACGCACAATGGAATGCACAGTTTTTGCGTTGGTTGCGACCCCAAGATCAGCTTGGACTCGTAAGGATTGAGGACTTAGCGATGGATGTTGCTGCGGAATGTCCAAGACAAGCTGAACCAGGTGACGCCGTTTTAATCAAAGTGCAACACGCGGATTCTCTTCGTGACCAACTCAGACTCATGGCAATAAATGCCTAACTCTTCAATGAGCCATCAAGACGAATTCCGCGTATCCAAGGCCCCCAAGGGTTCGCGACAGCATGTAACTCAATCTTTTTTGACCGATCCTGAACGGCAAGCCACTCATGCAATTCTGGCTCCAAGGTGATCAGGGGCCAACGCCTGCCACCCATCACTTCAAACTCGTATCCATCGCCATCAAAAAGAACTGTCCCTGACCAAACATGTTGATTAGGTTGATTGGGAGTTTCCCAAGACAAGTGCTCGTCTTGTCCTAGCCAAGAACCATCGCCGCTTAATAAAGCTGGATTCTCAAGACAAGCATGCTGCCGCTGTTTCCAATGCGGATGATGCCAAGGAGTATCCCAGAGCGGGACGATTCCAGAGGGTGCCGACGGCTCATCAATTAATTCGTCTTGCAGAGCACGTATGGGAAGTGATGCGAGTGGGCAACGGAGCTTTATCGCCAAAGCCGCTGCTGCACCTGCTGCCTGCCCCACATTAAAAATCAAAGGTTGCAGCCTTGTGGCTCCATTGGCCATATGACTCGTGCTGAAGCACTTATCTGCAGCAAGCAAGTTTTCAACATCCGCACACACCAACGTTTGATAGGAGATACAGAAGGGAGTGCCCGTCCATCGGCCACCCCAACGACAGCTCTTGGGGGCAAGTGGCCAATCAGCCCCTGGATAGTGATGATCGTTGGCGTAATTACCAACGGCAATTGATTCAATCTCTCCAGCCTGATTCAGAGGAAGAGGTGCAATCGATTGACCTGTTGTTACAGGGAGCAAGTTCTGCTCGATCACGGTCTGGAGACCGACCATCCTCCGCCCCTCTCGCCAATAGGGCATAGCCGCCAAGCAGGGAGCTGGACTTCCAGCATCAGGAGGAAATCCCTCTCCTTGTGTTAACCAACCAGCACTACAACGCTGAAGCTCATTGGCAAAGCAAAGGCTATGAGCTTGCATTTCAGCCATCAGTTCAGCCTCCGCATTGGGGTCGCTACTGAAAGCTCGCTCTAGTCCGAAATGCCAGTCATTTCCATGCAACGGCCAATTCAGCATCGATAGTCCACCGGGCAAGCGGCCATAGGTGATGGTGCGTTCCAAACCGAATTGCTCACAAGCGTGTTGAAACGGAGCGCACAAAATTGGAGTACTCAATTCAGATGAATGAAGGGCCTGATTATTTGGTAACTGGTCACTTTGGAGCTGGGTCATCACCACCCAAGTTGGAGATTGAATGGGAGATTGTTTAAAAAAAGGATCACTGCTTAAAAATTGTTGATCAGGAGCGCTCGGTTCCTGCCATTGTTCGCGTGGCTCCCAACCCAAACGAAACGGACATCCAATCATCGGCAGCAAATCGCCTCGATCACTCCCATCGATCACAACATCACAATCAATGCGATGAATAACTCCTGATCGTTCAATCAACACTGACTCGACGATTGATCCAGAGCAACGCACATCAACAAGCTGACAATCCGCCCACCACTGAAGCTTCTTCGGAAGTGCATGGACCCAGTTTTGAAGAATTGACTCAGCCGTGATCGGACGATATCCAAAACAACTCACCCAGTTCTGATCCAAGCCATCAGGTTCAGCTTGATATAAAGCTCTGAGGAAAGCACCCCACAATCCTGTTTGCCAAGCAGCTAGTTCATTGCCATCAGGACAACAAACTCCTGCAGTGCTTACCATCCCACCTAACCAGGAACCTGGAGTCAGAAGGAGCGTGGTGGCCCCGGTTCGAGCTGCCTGGATAGCAGCTGCAACCCCTCCCGTCCCACCACCCCAAACAACAACGGGGCTATGGGAAATTTCAGTCATCACTCTTGAATGGAATCACGAAGGCTGATCCGCATTTGGTCTTCCAAAGGGAGATGGTTGAGACAGCGAAATCGAAGGGCCACAAGCTGTTCAAATAACGGGTTGACTTTGCAGATTGGTGGGATATGAACGAGCCTGCGGCCAAACAAAACAATGTCTCGTTCAAAAGGGCATTGGGAAGGGATGAGTTGCACAATAAGAGACGAAATTCTTTCGTCGGACGGGTCAAAAGCATCGAGCCATTGCTTGATGGAATCGAGCAGTCTCCAAGGCCGAGCCTCGTAATCAGGGCAGGAAACCAAGCTGCTAATCAGTGGACTCTTGCCCACAAGAGCTCTGGCCCAGGTCAAGAGAAGATCAAGTTCACTTTGGTGTAGGTAACCATCAGCCAAAGCCACAGTGACAGCTGATTGGAGAAATTCTTCAGCAATCTTGGGGTTCGTCGAGAAATGACGACTGATGTCATCTAAATCAGGTGCTTGGCAGTAATTCCAATCAAAAGGCTGTAGTGAAGAGTCATCATTCAGCCGATCAGCCAATATCTGCGACTCGGATTCATCAAAGTCTCCATCGGCTAAAGCAAGCTGATGAAGCGCTGCAAGCCAAACAATCCTGGCTTCATCATCGAGTGCAGCATTAAACATCGGTATGGAGTCGTAAAGGGGGGAGGTCGTTAGGATCCAAGACCAGAAGGGGGTAGCCCCGAGTCGACCATGATTTATACCCTTACAACTCCTCTCTACTACGTCAACGACAAACCACACCTCGGAAGTACCTATACCACCGTTGCTTGTGATGCCCTCGCACGTTTTCAAAGGCTAGAAGGGCGCAAAGTTGTTTTTGTAACAGGGGTGGATGAACACGGCCAAAAGATCCAACGCACAGCTTCCCAGCAAGGAATCAGTCCGATCGATCACTGTGATCTCGTCACAGCCAGCTACGAGCTGGCCTGGAAAAATTGGGATATCAGCAATGATCGATTTGTACGAACCACATCAACTCGTCACTTACCACTTGTTAGGCAATTTTTTCAACGTTGTGAGGAGGCTGGCGACATCCGAAGTGGCCGTCAAACAGGTTGGTACTGCGTTGGCTGTGAGGAGTTCAAAGATGATCCCGCCACAGCAGTCAATCCATCTTGTCCAATTCACCAAAAACCACTCGAATGGAGAGACGAAGAAAATCTCTTCTTTTGTTTATCAAACTTCCAAGATAGAATTGAAGATCTAATCAATCAACCTGATTTCATTGCGCCGGCGAGTCGACGCAAAGAAATTCAAAATTTTGTCGCTGGAGGGTTGCGAGATTTTTCAATCTCAAGAGTCAATGTGGAGTGGGGATTACCCGTACCTGGGCACAAAGGTCATACGTTCTATGTATGGTTCGATGCCCTTTTGGGTTACCTAACAGCCCTTTTAGATGATGGAGGCAGCATCGATCTGGATCGTCTGATCAATGTGGGTTGGCCAGTTAATGAGCATGTGATTGGTAAGGACATTTTGCGATTCCACGCTGTTTATTGGCCTGCCATGTTGATGTCAGCCGGTCTGCCTACTCCGAGAAAAGTATTCGGGCACGGTTTTTTAACGAGAGAAGGTCAAAAAATGGGAAAGTCTCTTGGAAATGTTCTTGATCCAGATGTACTTCTGAACCGCTGCGGTACCGATGCGGTTCGCTGGTACCTATTACGAGACATTCAATTTGGTGATGATGGGGATTTCCAACAGCAAAGATTTGTTGATCTAGTCAACAATGATCTTGCAAATACGATCGGTAATCTTCTGAACCGTACATCATCTATGTCTCGTAAGTGGTTCAACGAATCAACTCCAATCGTTAATCCAGATGACAGTAATAATCATGAGCTGCGCGAGCCTGCTGAGTTGACAATTAAAACTGTACGTGAATCAATGCCAAAGATGGCCTTTCAGAAGGCCGCAGAAGCCATTCTTCAGCTTGCAATTCAAGCTAATGGCTATCTAAACGACCAAGCACCTTGGAGCAAAATGAAAAAAGGTGGACAAGAAGGTCAAGTCGCGATCGATCTTTACGGAGTATTAGAGAGCTGTCGTCTCGTGGGATTGTTATTGAAACCAATCGTTCCTGAGCTGAGTAAGCGAATTCTCAGCCAGCTTGATCAACCCGCATCAGTTGAAAACTGGACAACGGAGCTGGTATGGGGTCGCCTCGAATCAGGCCAACCACTTCCCCTGCCAAAACCAGTGATGCAAAGACTGGAGCTCGAAGAAGCACTGTGATGAGCGTTCGGCGGCTGAAGAAAAGCAGGCAATGGAAAAGCCATGGATTGATCAGTTCCGTAATGATCAGCCTATTGCTGCTTGGCTGCAATTCATCCTCTGAGAATCAGTCAGAAACTGATGCGCCTCCACCCTTCGTATTTAGAAAGCTCGAGCTCGAACAGAAAAAACCAGATGGGAATGTTGACTGGATACTCTCCAGCCCAGAAGCCCGTTATGAATTAACTCGAAGAATGGTAAGAGCCAAAAATCCCATTGGAAAGCTTTATAATAACAATAATCCTTCCTTTGAAATCAAAGCTGATTTTGCTGTAGTTATCAACGATGGTGAACAGATTATTCTTGAAGGTGATGTTCAATTGCAACAACTTAATGGGCAAAAAATATTAATCAAAGGACATAGATTAATCTGGAGACCAGAATTTTCACAGCTTGTCATGGATCAAAAGCCTATGGCTTTTGACGAACAATCCAGAATTACAGCCAATATCGCTACACTTCAACAAGATACGAATAATCTAACTCTTAATGGTCCTGTTGAGCTTGATCGCTGGCAAAAAAAAGTTGATTTAAAAATAAACCCCGATACAGCTTTGCAAACTGGCAAGGCAATCTGGAATTTAGATGATGGATCACTCCAAGCGGAAGGTCCCATAACGGGACAACACCGTGATCCAGAAGGAGTAGTTTTAGAACAACTTGAAGGACGAAACCTGACTGGCAACACCAAAGATGGGCTCATTACTGTAAAATCGCCAGTAACAGTAAAAATTCCCAAGAATAAGGGTCTCTTGCGTGCTGATGACACCACTTGGAATTTCCAAAAGCAAACCTTAAATAGTCAAAAACCATTTCAGGGATTGATCAATCAAACAGAGATCATAGGTGACAGTTTTTTTGCTGAGTTAGATCAAACTACAGTTCTCATTCGAGAGAGATGCATCATTGAACAACCTGGAGAGCAATTAAGAGCTAGACAATGTCGTTGGAACTGGAAAACTAACGCAGTTTTAGCTACTGGAGATGTTCGATTAGAACGTGATGCCAATAATCAAATCACAGAAGCACAAACACTTAGTGGAAACGTGGGAGAGAAGGGTTCACTGGTTTTCTCAGCTCCTGATAATAAAGTTCGCTCTGAGGTCACAATTAAGAAAGGAATGGGAGACGTTAACCCAACTGAGCGTTCAAAACCTCAGTTGGAGTTCTGAGACATGACAGAAAACGAACAACTAATAGACAGCTATAATAGTAATCATTCACTGATAATAAAAAATATATTGATAGCAATAACGGCTTGAAAGAGATTTAGGCAAAACAATAAAATCTCAGAAATTTCACAAAAAATCTCACAATAAACTCATTCTACTTAGAAAAAATTACAATTAATCCTAAAAGAGGTAGTAAAAGAATGCTTCATGAACGAAATCAGAATTCACAATGTTTGAGAAATGAATTATTGACCGACTCTTTAGACAAAAGATCATTAGCCAACATCAACAAGCCAATACCCATAAGGGCGAGAGCAACTCCTTTGTCAGTGTCTGCAGCATCCGATACTAACCTGGAAAGATTTTGATGTTGCTCCCAGGAATAGATCATCGAGTACAGAGAGTTTATTGCCCTCTAAAAGTAAGTGATTCAAAGGCTTTAGAAGGGTTCAGCAATGTTCCGTAACAGGCAATATGTATTCAGTTGAGCATCAAACCTTCAAATCTGTTGCAAAGACTACTCGATTGATTTGCACCGTTCGTTAACTTTGGCGTGCCAATGCAAAAAGGCTCATGGATCCAATTGCTTTGACCATCGGACAAAAATTCGAGATCGAAAAGCTTTCAAGAGACATCGATCAATTGAATGATGTTGATAAGCTTCAGACGATTGCTAAAGAGCTCCTTGTGGCATGGAAATCACAGCAAGCGGCTTCAGCCTGGATTATCCGTCAGCAAAAAGGATTATGAAACGTCCCAGATTGCTCCCATACCAATAGAAGAATTAAATCAAAAAGCATGTTTTTAAATCACCAAAACTTAATTTAGTTTCTACTGTACACATTTTGCGAAAGAAGTATCGCGAAAACTAGAGTTGACAACATGATTTTTTTACTTAGCAAAAGCACTTTAAAGTCTCTAAAACCGAAGGATGCTGATTTTCCTTCAATTGTCTTACGGACGATCAAAGCATACAATATTAGCATTATATAAACATAGATAATACTTAGGATTTCAACATTAAAAAATAAAAATTGAAGATTCATTGAATTTTAAGCTGACATTTACTGAGAATAAATCAGGCTACAGGCCACGGCAACGTGTCAACCCAGCAAATCAATGTTGAACATTTAGAAATCAAGCCAATTGCTTCAGAATCAACCAACCTGCTGAGAAAAGTAAACAGACACACTTGAATCTAGGTTTTAACCATTCCAATAGTAAAATATAAAACAATAGGGCTCTAGCCTGACTCATTGACTCTATGAAGGTCTGAGAATGCGATCTAGCGCAAGTGACTCATAGCAATGATGTGTGCCTCAAGACAAGCGCGATGCGGTTCAGAGGATCAAATCGCAGGCAAGGAGCAACTATTCGTCGAGGCTCTTCAGCAAATGATGCTCACATACACCCTGGCTCTGGACGACTTGTCAATCCAATCAATCTCGCTCTGACAGCTTCGATTATCAACTACCGGCCACGATGGATGCACTGTTGACTAAAAAGCGGATCAGTCTGATTAGTCCATGTAATGCCATAGGGGAACGAACGCATCCAAATCAGACGGTACAGACTTTTTAAAAACGCAGTGCAGAAAAAATGTTCCTAAAGTTTGGTAACGAAAACCTGCTGAGAATGACTAATGCCCATCAAATCATCTAGTGCCACTGGAAACCCGCTAAGAACCTTTGTAGCTGAGTTATTACAACTTTATCAGCGGGCTTCTTATGTTTCATTATTGAAACAACAAAAAAATGACAACGACAAATTAATTGCTGCACTTTATAATGCATTGGAGCTAGAATTGGCAGCAATACATGGATAACTTGCAAGGCTAACTCAGCTCAAAATAAATTTTGTTTTTTTATTTGCTACACTTGAACTAATAAATTTCAAGCTTTGCATTCTACAACAAGCGAATGAGACTTGATCGGCATTATAATAAAAGATTAACGAAATAAGATCAACTCAGTCATAGAGAAAGCCTTTTTGGATGTTCTGCGACAACATCTAGAGCCAATCATTAAAGCAACTTTTAAAGTATTAAACAAATACCCAATTCCTATCTATCCATAGCCTGCTTTAATAATAAAGTATTAATTCAAAACCGTAAGTGATATTGTTTCCTTCGTAGTCGTAGAGGAATAAGAATTCAGATTAAGATTTACTTTAAATCTCAATCCAATGATGAGCATCACAATAAAGGAATAGACTGAATCGACTCAGTATTTTAAATACTGCCATTCGTACTACTTGTATTGTTGATGAGAATAAATTGGCTCTTAAACCTTAATATCTCTGCTAAGAATGAATTAGATCTCGATCAGTGAATAGATTGTGTATTGCATTGATCCCATTATCAGTGCTTAAGGGATATATCAAACAAGAACATTCAATTAATCTATGTTTTCTAAATAAGGAGGATTATGAAAGGACCAGTAGGACTCAACATCATGATCGGTATGGGTGCATTGGTGGAATAGTTATCTTGCTGTTTAACGGGAGAGGCTTAAGAATGATGGCTTTAATGCCGGAGCTAACTGTTTAGAGAATGGAAGCCAAAACCCTTCGCTATCACCCTCACATAGAAAAATGTGTTCTGATTATATTAATGAAAAGATACTAGAGCTCAATCAATTTGTAAATAAATTTAAACAATACGAGAAAAAAGATGTGCCTGTTAAGACACTAATACAGGAGAGAAAACAGAAATGGATTAATTTAAAAGCAAAGGATTACTTCAAGACTTAGAGCAATATCTTTTTTATAATCATTTTTTAGTATTTAACTAGCAGCAAATAAGCAATTGGCCTCGTTAATTTTTAGGCAGCCAACTAAAAATTTAATTACAATTTATTTCCAATTTAAAGGCACAGTTTACAATATTTGAAACAGACAGAGCTCATACTAGTGACTTTATCAATCAAAGGCATTGCATGAATAATATTTATAATCAGTCACTAATGATTTAGGTCTTAACTTCCGTGTTGACACATTAAAAGCTCTATCAATTAAGCATCTTTTCTTTGCATAAGCCCCATTAGATCCAAGCAGTGCAAATCGCTTCTTTGCAAGAAGCCATCGAAAAAATAATATACATAAGAGGAGGTCTGCAATGAAATATTAATCTCTTCATTGTTGACTTCTTTGCTTTTCCAAGCGATTCAAGTCTTACTATGAAGTTTTAACTAGAAAAGCTTTAGCAACACCTGTGGTCAAACCAGCCACTATCCCAAATAAAACAAGAGGCACTGACCCTATAGTCGTGAAGTTTGCTAAGCCCATCAACCAAGTTATAGGCCAACTCAAAAGAGCATAAATACATCCAATGGTTAGGGATGCCCAAATAGGCGCACGGTCTCTTCTACGTAACAGTGCAACCATAAAGGCTTGCCACGCAAGACAAATAAGCACCCAAAGGATGACTGATACAAAGGCAAAAGGCGAACCACTAATGGAGAGCTTCAAACCATGAAAGGTGACGATCCCACATGTAAGCAACCAAATAAATAGAAACGCTTGACAAAAACTTTTTAGTGCCACGTTAGACATTGACTCATATCGGCTTATCCAAAAATTAATCGTAAAAGACTCCTCTGATGTACAAGCGTTATTCCACAGACCATCCAGAGATCGAAAAGGGTGCCTCATCTGACAAGATCATTGCCTACGAAACTCAACGAGGTGAAGCTTCTCAGGCAGAAAAAAGAACGGTCGTTCGCTGCTGACCGTACTTTTGAGACGAGCGCCAGCTTCGTCTTCAAATTCAGAATGA
This sequence comes from Synechococcus sp. AG-679-C18, assembly GCA_003210755.1. Classification (GTDB taxonomy): domain Bacteria; phylum Cyanobacteriota; class Cyanobacteriia; order PCC-6307; family Cyanobiaceae; genus Synechococcus_C. Next base: position 77,267 of record QCUL01000007.1, on the reverse strand, counting down.
CTGAGGAATCGGCAATTGTCAGTTGAACGACAGTTGCACGCACTCCCACAAAATCAGTTATTCACTTTTGCGGGGATTTCTCAGTGTTCAAATGATATGACTCGCTTGGTCAGAGTGTCCCAAGAGCTTTACCACCAATAACACTTGAGTTCTTGAACACGATTCACCCTCAGGGGGATCATCTTCCGCCCCCTCGAAGGAGGTCATATCCGCCATCTAACAAGACGTATCAGGGTCGGATGGCCTAATGCTGGTTAGTCGTCAAATCAAAAAATCATTTACTTTGACACTCAGACATCAAGGTGGCTTCGTTCCAGCCGATGGATTCGTCACCGAATATAATTTCACGCCAACATATACAAATAGACTGCCAGTCGATTTTAAAGTTTATGAGTTCAGTGTGGCAAATGCATAAATATGCATAACTAGGCTGTTTTAGACGTCCCATCTTATGAAGGCAACTAAAGTTATTAAGCACTGATTGCTATTGTAATATCTAAATTTAATTAGCAGAATCTGCAGAAATTAGCGTTGTTTTGAGACGTTCAGCCCAACCACTCAGCCAGCGTTCATCTGAACGACTGAAACAGCGTTCAGACCAGCCACCAAGTACAATCCAACCGCCTTGTCCTAACGGCTGAACCATTACAGAAGGCAATCCTGGTAACACAGGGTCAAATTCCTCTTTACCAGGGTAGAGAGCTGTTTTAACCAGGGAAACCAGCTCTTTCTTTCGCTGTGATCGTCGACAAATATCCCCTGGCACGAAATCGCCACTACCTAAAAGACCACGCCGCAACAGAACAGAACCATTCCAAAATACGAGGATCGTGGCTGCAGAAGTTGCCGTAAGAAACTGATGGCTACCCCACGCCATTTCGGCACGAACTGTATCGGCTAAATCAGAGGAAAGCACAAAACCTTGCTCTCCCCCTAGATCAACTGTCTCTGGATTACGCGGAGAAGCTCGGGTCCAAAGGATTGAAACCAGCATCAATCCAACGCCTGCCATTCCAGCAAGAACGTCGGCTCGCTCCAGACTTGGGGTAATTGTGTCAGCTGTACTGGCATTAAGAATGGCAAGCCCTAAGACGAGAAGCCCTGCAAGCAGGCACCATTGAGCGGATCTCAACATGAATTGCGACTTACTAGCAGTCAGATTGGCTCACTCTTGCTCAAATGGAAGAGAGAACTCCAACGACCATGACCGAATCCGAAGCCTTTGCGGCCATCGCGCTGGGAGCTGTGGCTTGTGATGGTGTGCTGGGCAAGGAAGAAGCACACGCGTTAAGGCGACAACTTGAATATCGAACGCCCTACAAAGAACGAAGCGAGAGCGAGATGGCAATGTTGTTTGATGTGTTGCTTAAACGCTTGCGAGAGAGCGGTTTAGACCAACTCGTCCAAGATGCATTGCCTCATCTCTCTGAGTTACAGCAAGAAACTGCTCTTGCAGTAGCCGTTCAGCTCGTCCATGCTGACCGGACTATTTCATCTGAAGAACAGACGTTCCTTGACGCATTGATTCAAAAAGTTGAACTCCCTGAAGGCAAAGCGAAGACCGTAATGGAAGCAATTATGGCTTTGAATCGCGACAGCCTCGCCTCTTAACAACAGACCTCATCAATCGACTGAACCATGATGCTCAGCCTCTCGAAGTTTTTGCAGCTGCTCGTCACCACAAGTATCTGTCTTTTTCTAATCGTGCCAACGGGATTTGCGTTAGCTCCTCAGGACTTACCAGCCGCGCCTCCTGACGAAGCAGTACTCGATACCGCTGAAGTCCTCAGTCGTGCAGGGCGGAACGAAATCGAAAGTCGACTAAAGCAACTCGAACCATTGCGAGTTGACGCAAAAATAATCACCCTGCGGCGACTTGATTACGGCTTGAGCCTGACTGGGTTCGGGGAAGACTTGGTGAAGCGTTGGTCTGGCGATGGAATGGCGAATCCTCCTCCTCTCATCCTCTTTCTAGAGGAAACACAAAACAAACAAGCAGCCGTTGTCGTATCTGAAGAGCTGAATGATCAACTTCCAGACTCTCTGCTTCGAAGCACAGGACGAACCACGATGAGCCAACCAATGCGAGATGGAGAGCGTTTTCGTCAGGCTTCTCTCGATGGAATCGAACGCATTGCAGTGGTGCTTAATGGTGGGGAGGATCCTGGACCACCAATAGAAATTGAACGCACGAGCATTCCGACCAATATTCCAACCGTGGAAGAAACTCGCGAAAGCAATGCATTCACCTGGGTAATCGTTCTGTTGGTTGTTGGAACAATTGTCCCGATGGCCACCTGGTGGGTCTTCTCCCGCTAAGAGCTATGGCATTACGCAATTGGATTGGAGCTTTTGGGAAAGCCAGCGCTCTTGATGTCAATTCAGATCTTGAGCGGGGCTATGAGGCAGCGCTCTTAATTCAAAGCCTTGAGCTGGAATATTACGGAGACCGGCCAATTCGACCGGATCTTGAACTTTCTGTACCCAGCTCAGTACAGGCCACTGTCCTCCGCAAGTTCCGAATTGCCATCGGTGTATGCCGCTCATCACTTGATCAGATTGAATTCCAGAGAGCTCAGCTGGATCCACAAGAGCTTCGCCAGCTTCAACTGATTGAAAGTGTTGTCAGCCGATACAGCCCAAAAAGGACCGCCTCAGGTCCAAGTATGAGCCGCTCTCCTGATCCATTACCCCGTTCGTTGCTTGGCGTCTTCGACAAAGTTCGTAGACAACTCAATCCCGCTGGCGAAGCGACATTGGTCGCAGGCTTCAGGCGACGAAGAGATTCAACCCTGATTTCCTTAAAAGTACTTTTGCTTCTGATTCTGGTTCCATTACTAGTACAACAGGTCAGCCGTACGTACATTATTGGGCCTGCAGTTGACCGTTTTGCTCCAGATTTACCTTTCCTAAGTTACCCAAAACCCCAATTAGAAGAACAGGCTGTAGAAAAATTAAGAGTCTTCAAGGCGGAGATCGAATTCGACGCACTACTTCGAGGAGACTCAATTCCAAGCCAAGAAGAGCTTCAACAGCTTTTAACAAAGAAAGCATCTGAACTTAAGGAGGATGCTGACTCAGAAAGCACGCATGCTGTTAAGAATGTACTTGCTGATATTTCAGCAACAATTGCATTCGTCATGGTGTGTTTGTTTAGTCGTGAAGAGCTGAGAGTTCTGCGGGGATTTTTTGATGAGGCTGTGTACGGATTGAGTGATTCAGCCAAAGCATTTGCAATTATTCTCTTTACAGATATTTTTGTCGGATTTCACAGTCCAGAGGGGTGGACTGTTCTTCTTGACGGGATTGCCAATCACTTCGGATTTCCAGCTCGGGAAAATTTTATTCTTCTCTTCATCGCAACCTTTCCGGTGATTTTGGCAACCATCTTCAAGTATTGGATCTTCCGCTATCTCAATCGAGTCAGTCCTTCATCTGTAGCAACTTTGCGAGGCATGAACGGAGGCGGATAGGAACTTGAATACAGTGAATCATCCTTTGCTTCCAAATGGAATCATCGTTGTCAACGGACCCAGCCGCGGAGGAAAAAGTCGATGGGCGGAATATTTGGTACGTAACCAAAAAAACGTCACATACGTTGCTACATCAGCTATTCGTACAAACGATCAAGCATGGGAACAGCGAGTAAGACTCCATAGAGAAAGACGGCCATCTCACTGGCAGTTGATCGAATCCGGAGAAAAACTGTCTGAATCGATTCAATGTGAAGATATTAATCAGACTTTATTAATCGATGCCCTTGGTGGCTTCACAGCAACTCTACTGAATCTCAATAATCCTGATTGGGAAAAGGTGTCAGAAGAATTGATCAGGAGCCTTGAAGCACGAATCAGCCCAACAGTAATTGTTGTCGAAGAAACAGGTTGGGGAGTCGTTCCAGCTACAGCAATTGGTGGTTTATTCAGAGATCGCCAAGGATTACTTGCCCAACAGCTTGAAAAGCTTGCAATCCAAAGTTGGTTGGTTGTTCAAGGAAGAGCTTTAAATCTCACTCAACTAGGAATTCTTGTTCCATGAACTATTATCAAGAGGGACAATCTTTAATTCACAAACCATTAAGGGTCGCACTATTTGAGCCTCAAATTCCTCCTAATACAGGAAATATTGCTCGAACATGTGCAGCTTTTGGTTTACCACTTGAATTGATTGAACCTCTGGGTTTTAGCCTCGAGGATCGTTATTTGCGCAGAGCAGGTCTTGATTATTGGCCCTATGTAGATCTCAGGATACACAGAAATTTCGATGTATTCCTTGCTTCGCTTCCAGAGCCCTCAAGGGTCATTGGTTGCAGCCGAAGAGGTGGCATCTCTTTGCAAAACATGCAATTTAAATTTGGTGACGTTCTTTTATTTGGTCGGGAAGATACAGGTTTATCAGAAGAAACTCGTGAACGCTGTTCCCAGATCACAACCATTCCCATGCCCTTCAGCGCAGAAGCAGATGGCCAAGGAGGCGTCAGAAGTCTCAATCTTTCGGTTGCATGCGCGATCGTTAGCCACCACGCTGGATTTCAACTTCAATTGTGGTGATTGCCAAGCTGACACCTAAGCACTTGCGCTAACGATCCACACCCGCTACTTTCAGCCCGTTCCTGAGTTGTGGCGGCTTCTCTAGGGGCAGTCCCTATCGCTGATTCAGATGAAGCCACTTCTCGTTCTAGTTACGGCACTCGTCTCAGGAACGTCTTTATCTGTTTTTTCTCAGCATCCAGGTATTGCTGATTCAGACCATGCACACGAGCCATTTCTCTTGGCGTCTGCACCAGCCACCCAGTCTCAATTTTGGGTCAAGATTTCTTCTAAGAGCACACTTCAAGATATAGCTGCAGACCTTGGCCTCTCCTCGAAGGACTTAACCGCTCTTAATGATCAATCTGCCTCAGAGCAGCTTCAGGCAGGAATCTGGATCGCCTTGCCCGCAGAAACTGAGCAAAAGCTCAAAGGCTCTCGGCGTCTGGATTCAAAAAAAATCCTCAAATCGGCTCCACTCCAACCTCCTGCGCTACCAAAAGAGATTGTTCGTATCAAACCGAATCAATCACTGAATAGCTTTTCACGCGATCAAGGCGTCAGTTTGAGCGAACTCAAAACCCTGAACCCCGGATTAAACCTGGCCAAACTTGTTGTAGGAAGTGAAGTACGCGTTGCCAAAGCCTCTCCTCGAGCACTCTTAGCGATCCGTCCAACCCGTTCAGGAGGAGCTAGTTGGCCATCACTCCCCGAATTACCTGGAGCTGACCTTGATTCGATTGGTAATCAAAATTTTATGTGGCCTGCAAAGGGTGTGTTTACCTCAGGCTTTGGTTGGCGTTGGGGACGGATGCATAAAGGAATTGATATTGCCAATAACGTTGGAACCCCAATCGTGGCCTCTAGAGACGGTGTTGTGAAATTTTCTGGTTGGAGCAGTGGATACGGCTACTTGGTGGAATTAGCCCATTCCGATGGTTCATCCACTCGCTACGCCCACAACAGTCGGTTATTAGTTCGAAAGGGACAGCTGATTCCCCAAGGTACAAAAATCTCACTCATGGGTAGTACTGGACGAAGTACTGGTCCTCATCTTCATTTTGAAATCCGACAACGAGGAGGATCCGCTTTAGATCCAATGGCAAAGCTTCCAGCTCGTGGCCGCGCCTGAGTTGTTCTGGTGATCGTTTAAAATAATTGAGTTAAGGCTCGGTAGCTCAGCCGGTTAGAGCGTGGGATTCATAACCCCAAGGTCGGGAGTTCAAGTCTCCCCCGAGCCATTCGAACATTTATTTTGTTGTCATTTACATTGACTTCTTCATCTCATGTCAATTGCATTAAGACGCTCGCGAAATGATTTTGGCGTGTCTTTGATTGTTTCTTCTATAGATAAAATTGGTTGATCTTCAGGAACTGGATTTGGTCGTCGCTGTTGCCGTACTGACTGTCCATGGTGAGGCCTTGCTTGGAGCAGGAGTTTCCCTGTCTCGGCGTCCCTATTAAGAGGCTGACTTTTGAGTTCACTACGAACTTGATTCAACAGTCGAAAATGGCCTGTACTGCTGAATTTACGCAACAAAGCCTGATCCCAAGACATTGGTAGAACATTCATAAGCTTATTTTAGAATTTTATCAGTGAATCAAGCCTAGGAATTCGAGATTCATCAGTGAGGGGCATTAACATGATAAATTAAGTGATGTAACTAGACATTGAACCAACTTCGGATTGAGTCTGGTTTCTAACTTCCGTCACATAACCATCGCCCTCATATCATGACCGACAACGGTTGCCTGCGCGTGGGTCAACAGGCCCCTGATTTCACAGCTACCGCTGTAGTAGATCAGGAATTCAAAGATATTAGTTTGTCTCAGTATCGAGGCAAATACGTTGTGCTCTTTTTCTATCCACTGGATTTCACTTTCGTTTGCCCAACAGAAATAACTGCGTTTAGCGATCGCTATCCAGACTTTTCAAGCAAAAACACAGAAGTACTTGGTATCTCAGTAGATAGTCAATTCAGCCACTTGGCATGGATACAAACTGAGCGTAATCAGGGTGGGATTGGTGATATCAATTACCCATTAGTTTCTGATCTGAAAAAAGAAATATCAACTGCCTATAACGTCTTGGATGAAGGAGAAGGAGTTGCACTTCGTGGCTTATTCATTATCGATCCCGAGGGTGTAATTATGCATTCCACCATCAACAACCTGCCTGTTGGGCGAAATGTTGATGAAACTCTGCGGGTACTTCAGGCATTTCAATACGTACAGTCCAATCCAGATGAAGTTTGCCCAGCGAACTGGACACCCGGAGAGAAAACTATGAAACCTGATCCCAAGGGTAGCAAAGAGTTTTTTGCTGCCATCGGCTAAAGACAAGTCATCGTTCCCCTGTAATTACCAGTTTGAACAGGGGATAACTTAGTTAGATGTCTTGTGTGCGAAACAATTTTAAATGTCTCCGACATTGCTCAAAATTGAGCTTCTAACTCTATCTTTATGGAATCTGAGAAACAGATTGCTATCGATTCCATTCTTCGGTAACTGTTTTGATCAATCAGCGTCAGTGAAACTTCCGTACGAAATTCGAATGGAAAGACACTTTTTGAGTCAGCAGAAAAAATCACTCTAGATTAATTTAAATATTCAATTCAGAGAAAACCATCGACCGGGGAGTTGTAAATTGATATTATGTTAATAAATATTCGCTGAGTTCCGATTGAAGTAGTTCGAATTAGAATAGTTCCTAAAAGTAGAATATACTTCTTTTCATACAAGGAGCAAAAAAGATTAAGTTTCACTCATTGACATTTCGATGGTTGGCAAAAAAAATTTTAAATCAAAAATTCTTCAAAATACAAAACTTTTAGGGCCTCTATCATGTCCTAAAACAAGACACCTTCTATTGCTCGATTTTCTATTTCCATGGCGAAGGACATGATGATTTGAAAGTTATAAAGAATAATAGTGGCTGAACTTCTTTTTGACCAACTGATATTAAACACTACCCAAACAGTTGCATTCTCATTTTTTTCTCAGATATTTATAAGCTAACTCTAAATTTGTTCTTTGAAATGAAAATATGTTGATAAGGCTCCACACAATCAGATAGAAGCAGGCTTGACTCCCCTGCTTTTTTATTCCTAAATTCTAAATTTCCATTCTGAAAGCTCTGTAAAACCCTTCAGCCAAAATTTAAAGATAGAATGAGCCTCTCAGGTACAGGCAATATTATCTGTTATTCATGGATGAATACCGAATGTATTATTGCGGAGCTTCATTAGGAGCTTGATCAAGCTCCTGAACAACGACATCTTTAGATGCACTCCCTTGAACAAGGGCATCAAGACCAGTACGTAAATCCTTTGCCATTGCAACACGACTTCCATCGCTTACAACGACGCGGGTGAGAGTCGGCAGCCCTCCACGACGAGCTCTAAGGTAAATAGGCTCTACATACAGTAGGGAATTACCAAGAGGTACAACTAAAAGATTGCCTTGTACAACTTGAGAACCAGCACGATCCCAAAGGCCGAACTGTTGACTAATAGAGGGATTTTGATTGATTAAGGCCTGAATCTGCTCAGGACCAAAAATTGGAACATCACTAGGAAACCGCAACAGTATTAATTCTCCATAGTGTTCACCGTCATTCCTGGCGGCTAACCAACCTGAGAGGTTTGGACGTGCAAGTGGTGTGAGCGGTTGCAATAATAAAAATTCAGAGTCAAAGCTTGGCTTTACTTGCGCAGTAATATGATAAGGAGCTACAGGGATTTGTGTCTTTCCATAGAGCTCTTTAGGTACCTCCCAAACATCATCTCCGCTATAAAAAATTCTTGGATCAGTAACATGATAACGAAGTAATTGTTCCACTTGCAATTCAAACAAAGCGCTAGGCACCATTAGATGCTGGCGCAAAGAGACCGGCATAGTTTCCAAAGGCTGGAATAATTCAGGAAAAATTGTTTGCCAGCCACGAATAATTGGATCTTTAGCTTCACTTATATAAAGTTGAACAGTTCCATTATAAGCATCTACAATCGCTTTCACGGAATTACGAACGTAACGCAATTCTTCCCCATTTGAGAGAGTTGATGAATAGGGATAAGTGTTGGAGCTGGTGTATGCATCAACAATCCAATACTGATGTTGCTCTTCCTGATAAAAGTCTTTATCAGGCTGCATTGGAACCGAAACAAGATAAGGTTCACCCTTTAGTTGCAGAAATGGTGCTAGAGCTTTTACTCGCTTTTTAACATCCCTGCGAAGCAACAAGCGTGAATCACTATTCAATACCCCTGTATTCAGCAATCTAGGATCACGAATATATACCGCTGCAGCGATTCGCTGCGATAATGTCTTTAAAGGAACTCCAGCTCGGCCAGAATAGTAATTATAAGTATTTTGATCACCCTCAGGATAATTAAATTCTTCGATCTGAGTTGGAGCTACTGCATAAGGTGATGGAAGAACACCAAAGTAAAGAGCAGCTCTACCGATGGGTACTTTTTTCTTAACATCGTCTCTGCTAATTCCAAGAGATTCATTACCATCAATTCGTGTCGAACGCCCTAAATCACTAATAAAATAATCAGGAAGTCCATCGGGAGCGCTTGTATTTACCGGACTTAAAGTAAACCCAAAACCGTGAGTAAAGACGAAGTGCCTATTTTGCCAGGTGCGATAACGCTTTGGTAATGTCGTTTGGTCTAATTCTCGTGCCGCAACAATAACTTGTTGGCGTTCAAGTAAATCTGAGCGCAACTGATAGCGATCCACAGCTGCATTGCTAAAGCGATAATAAACCCTGAGTTGCTGAAGCTGTCGATTGGTAGCAAGAAGAGGTTGACTATCCCACAATCTAATATTTCGTAAAGTACTGGCACCTTCTTTTAGATCTATTGGGCTTAATCGAGGGGAAGGATTAATTCTTCTAGTCGTAATTCCATCCAATTGGTATGCATGGCGTGTTGCTTCAATCGCTCGGCTAATGAAAGGTCGCTCGAGCTGTAACTCCCGAGGACGCACCACAAGCCAATTCATCAAAGGAAACATAAACAGTTCTAATCCAAAAGACAAAAATGCAATTAAGGAAAAGATTAATCGTAATTGACGTCGCCGAAGACTAGAAAACGGTGATGGCAAAATAACAATCGCCAACACAAAAAGGGCAAGAGCGGTGAGAGATCGCAGAGGAAGCAGCAAATGAACATCAAGCCAACCAGCACCTGCCACGATTCCGTTTTGAGTCCAAAGCAATTGGTGCCTTGAAAGCCACATCAGACCTGAACAGGTAACTAAAACTGAAGCAAAGCCTGGCCTCAGACCATGACGCTGTCGCACACTCAATCCGGGAAAAACCCAATCAGAGAGACAATTTGAGCGTGTTAATCGACTCCAAAGCGCAGTACTTAAGGTGAGGAGAAGCTGTAACAGAATCAATTCGAGGGCAAATGCGATCGCTGAAAAGCGACCAAGACCAAAGCTGACATCGGATCCGAGCATCGGTTCCGTGCGTCCCATATCAGGAATCGCAATAGCAAGACTCCAGAGTCCCCAGCTACGCGCAACGATCAAGCAAATACAGACACTTCCATAAAGTTGGGCAAGGCCCAAACGACGACTGCGCGTGAGGCCGAAAGTAATAAGAGTCAGCACCAGTATCGAGACACTCAGCAGGGGCCAACCTGTCTGAAACGGAAGACTCCACCAATAAGTAAGTGAGAATGGATCGTTCCAGGCCAGCCAAGCCAATCTCGTATCAACAGCTAAAACTGAAAGCAATACCAAAAGGCATAACAGTAGGCAAAACCCATATCGATATCCATTCAGAACTGGGCTCCTTGGCTTCTCTTCAGATGCGTCAGGAAGAAGCCAAGACTGACGCCAAAGTGCGCAACAACCTACAAATAGAAGGGCAATAAGTCCTCCCGCTAGTTGAAGAAATAAGCGTTTGCCGTAAACAGAACCGAGTTCAAATTGAGCAAACCAAAACCACTCAACCTGTAACCTTGAAAGTATCCAGATCAACGGAATCAACAAGACCCCGAACCGGGTAGTGAACCGTATGGTCTGCGATAACAAACTGGAGCGAATCAAGTCTTAACGGGCCCTTTTGTCAAAGACGATGAATTTTTAGAGGAAGCCCCTAGACCGGCTAAATCATAAAAATGCTCACTAGTCAACGTCTCCTCAGCAATTAATGCTTCAACAAGAAGATCCATCACTTCTCTCCGCGGTTCTAACAAACTGATGGCCTCTTGAAGAGCTTGTGTAGCCAATTGGCGTACGCAAAGATCAATCGCTTTACCAGTGCTTTCAGCGTAAGAAGGACGGGTATGAACTAGATCTCTACCAAGAAAAACTTCCTGATCTCCGCCTTCTAGTGCAACTGGGCCCAGTGAAGAGAAACCAAAGCGAGTCACCATTTCTCTTGCAAGTTGAGACACCAGTTGGAGGTCTCCACTCGCACCTTGTGTGATCTCACCTGGCCCAAAAACCACGATTTCGGCTGCCCTTCCACCAAGAGCCATGACAAGACGGGCTCTCAGATAAGCCTTGCTGACAAGACCAGAATCAATCACTTCCTCATCAGGAAAGAAACGGGTAAAACCACCAACTCCGCCGCTACGTGGAAGCAATGTGACCTTGTCGACTGGATCGGCATGAGGAGTATGGGCAGCAACCAGTGCATGACCAATTTCGTGATAGGCGATTAAACGCTTTTTTGCGCTGTCTTGGAGTGGAGACGCCGATAAACCCATGGTGATGCGTTCCAGGGCTGCTTCTATTTCCGAACTACCCACAAAAGAGCGTTCGTTTCGGGCTGTGAGGATAGCCGCTTCATTGATGAGATTGGCCAGGTCTGCACCAGAAAAACCTGGTGTCCGTTGTGCCCAATCGCCCAAAGACACGTCATCTGAAAGAGGCCTACTGCGGGCATGTACAGAGAGAATCGCTTCACGACCTTTACGGTCAGGGAGATCAACATGAATACGCCGGTCGAAACGACCTGGACGCATCAAGGCAGTGTCCAATACGTCAGCTCTATTTGTAGCTGCGAGGAGGATCACGCCAGAATTATCTGCAAAACCATCCATTTCAGTGAGCAGTTGGTTCAGGGTCTGCTCGCGCTCATCATTACCGCCACCAATTCCTGCTCCCCGTTGACGACCAACCGCATCGATTTCATCGATGAAAATGATGCATGGAGATTTTTCTTTGGCCTTACGAAATAAGTCTCGGACGCGACTGGCACCTACGCCAACAAAAAGTTCAACAAACTCTGAAGCTGCAATTGAGAAGAAAGGCACTCCTGCCTCCCCAGCAATGGCCTTGGCAAGAAGTGTTTTTCCAGTTCCAGGCGGCCCAACCAAAAGGACACCCCTAGGGATCCGAGCTCCGAGGCGAATGAAGCTCTCTGGCTGTTTGAGAAAGGTGACAACTTCTTGGAGTTCTTCCTTTGCTTCGCTGATTCCTGCAACATCCTCAAACCGGACTGTAATTTCGTCCTCAGGGCGTATCCGAGCTTTGGTTCGTCCAAATCCCATGGCCTTATTTGCAACCTGGGCAGAGCGGCGAAGAAGGAAGGAGAGCCCAATGACGATTAAAGCGATCAGAGCAAGATTGCCTGCCAAACCAGCCAAGGCTTGTTCTTGACGAACATCTTTTACCGTCAGAGGTACGCCAGCAGATTCTGCCGTTCGCAAAATCATCTGATCATTCGCCAAAGTTGGAACCGTTGCCTTACGACCGTCGTCGTACTCAACAATCACCTCGCGACGGCCGGGAACCAACTGCAAGTCTTTGACTTTTCCAGCAGAAATTTGAGTCAATAACTCGCTGTAACTCGGCGGTGGATCTGATTTGAACCGTGCAAAAGGGCTGGTGGGCATATCCTTTGAATCGCTCTCAGATGCCTGAGAGAGGATGATTTCCCGATCTTCCGGACCTGAACTCACACCGTTCCTGCGATCTATTAACAGTAGCGATTTGACGAGCGGACTCTCGAAAGTGGAAAATGGGTGTTTGGAAGAGATCCGGCTGCAATGGCTGTACCGAAGAAGAAAACCTCTAAGAGCAAGCGCAATCAACGTCACGCTGTTTGGAAAGCAAAAGCAGCCACCGCTGCTCAACGGGCAATGTCCATCGGCAAGTCTGTATTGAGTGGTCGTGCTCAAGGCTTCGTGTACCCAGTTGATGAAGCTGATGACAGCGAAAGCTGATATTCATTTCAAATTGATCTCACGAACACTTCGGTGATTTGTGAGATCAATCACGACATCAGATTGATTGAGGTTCTGCAACCAGTCAGAGGGAATTGCAGTTTCAATCATTCGGACGAAAGAAGTGAGATCACTTTGATGAACACGAACTCCTGTTTGCTGCTCCTGCGTATCCATTTGCTGACGCTTCCAAAGCCGGCTTGATCTGCCGTCCTCTGCTCTTAGATGCCAAAGCTTGTCCACCCGATTCCAAATCGAGGCGTAGTTAGGCAAGATCTCAATGAGTCCCTTCCGATAAGCCAGTTCATCGTTCGTGAGCTGGAGTGAATCAAAATTCTGTACAGATAGCTGTCCGTCGGGCACAACAACTCCAACAAACCACCCTTCCAAAATCACGAGATCAGGTTCAGAACGAACCCAACCACTGCGATCTCCACGGCCTTGACGTAAGGACTTATTGAAACGAGGAGCAAATAGTTCTCCCGTCAACTTCCACTGATCGAGCGCGTCAGCCATCAACTTCAAATCATGACTTCCTGGTAAGGCACGAGGCACACCCCAAGGGTTTCCAGCCATGCGTCGCTCTAGCTCCTGACCAGGCCAATAGAAATCATCGATTGAAAGGAAAGCGACTGACCAGCCGAAATCTTCACTGACATGAATGAGCCAATCGCAAAGGGTCGTTTTCCCACATCCAGGAAGAGCACTCAGGCCAAGCAACTGACGATCACCCATCTCCAGAAGGGTTTCAACTTGCGATAGCAACGGCAGAGCAACACCAAATAACCATTCATCTTGGATATCAGAAGGCCAGACGCCTCGACCAATCTCAAACCCACCTCGATGCTGCCAGTGGGTCCACCAACCATCCGGATCAGTCCATCCAAAAGCCTCTAACAGCGAGGACAAACCCTTTGGTGCAATTGGCGTGGTTTCAAGATCCAAGTTTAAAGGCCTCGAAGACAACGGCATAAACCGCCCCAATGCGGATGTTGTCGATGGCCAGCCATCCAAGCGGCCACGGTTCGCTTCTCACGTAAGTCCTTGCTCTCACCAGTAATTCAATAATCACCACCATGAAAAGCACAACCACAGGGCGCTGGCCGACTTCTTGATACCAATACATCGTGAAGTTACTGCCAAGAATGAACCCCAGAAGTAAGGAAAGAACACCCAAACTGCGCCGACGCCAAGATCCCATCAAGGCTCTTGTGAGCTGAAAACCAAATTTGCGTTGGACTTGTTCGTAGCGGGTGAGATGTGTCGTCATCGTTCAGGTAAGACGAGAAGCATCTCCAAGTACTCCAGCGTGACAAAGCCATCCACACAAGGGGGGCCTTTGATAATTTTGCAAGGATTGTTGGAGCTACCTAAATGATCCATCACCGCTACAGCCTCATTTTGATAATGACGAACCTTTCGATCCCATGCAGACGGCGTCAGGAGACATCGCAGCCCAGCATTGCTTGCTGATTGAAGGCCTGCAGCTGAATCCTCCAAAACCAAAGCATTATCTGGACTGGTATTGCTGAGTTGAAGAGCACGCAAATAAGGCTCTGGATAAGGTTTATGCTGTATCACATCATCAGCACTTAGAACGCCAGAAAATGGATGATCTCCATTAGGAAACATGTTCTCCAACAACGCTGACACCGAAGAAGCTCCACTACTTGTAACAATCCACTGAGCAATCGTCCGAATCTGAAGTTCTCTCAGAAGTCTCAGAACTCCTGGCCTTAGACAAACACCTCCTGAACCAACTTTTTGAAGATAGTGACGTTGTTTTGAAGAGCGCAGTTCGTTCAACTGCTCATCACTCAATGATTCGCCACGCTGCTGTGCATAAGTTTTCATTCGAAGACTGCCGCCAGGAATGCTCAGCAAGCGCATGTACGTCTCAGGATCCCACGTCCAACTAAGACCCTGCTCGGCAAAAGCGAGATTAAAGGCTGGTCGATGTCCTTCCATTTCGGTGTCTGCAAGGGTGCCATCCACATCCCAGAACACGGCTTTCAAAGCAGGCATGCCGCTCATGCAATTCAAGCAACAGCTTGAAGGACAAAGCAAAATGAAGATTCACCGAGCATGTGCCAGTTGCCATTTGCCTTTTCCTCTCAGCAATGGCAATTACCTCGGGGGATTGACTCCACTGCCTTGGATGAGGTTCCGCTGCCTGAACCTCTTCGGGTACTGCTGTTCCGTCGTGGTCTCACCCAACCAGATCAGGTGAATGCTCTGCTGCATGATCCACCTTTACCAAATCCAGATGATCACTTTCCTGAGTTAGAGAAAGCTGTTCAAAGATTGCATCAGGCCTGTGTAAGAGGTGAGCGTCTTGCCATCTGTGGCGATTACGACGCAGATGGCATGACCAGCACTGCATTGTTGCTGAGAACCTTGCGGACGCTTGGTGCAGAACCACAGGCAGCGATCCCTAGCCGTATCGCTGATGGGTACGGCTTGAACTGCTCCATGGTGAACGAACTCCATGGCCTTGGAGTCCGTTTAATCGTCACCGTCGATAACGGTGTAGCGGCTCATGAAGCCCTGAGCAGAGCAGAGGATCTGGAGATGGAGGTTGTCCTTACTGATCACCACACACTTCCAAAAAAACGCCCGAAAGCTCTCGCTCTGATTCATCCGGCCACAACACCAGACCAATCTCCATACCGGGGCCTTGCAGGAGTTGGACTCGCCTATGTGCTGGCGCGCGAACTCTCAGAAAAAATGGATCAACCAACTGCCATTACG
The DNA here is from genome assembly GCA_003210755.1 of Synechococcus sp. AG-679-C18. GTDB lineage: Bacteria > Cyanobacteriota > Cyanobacteriia > PCC-6307 > Cyanobiaceae > Synechococcus_C. The sequence goes on along the minus strand of QCUL01000007.1, from coordinate 61,795 downwards.
AGTGCAAGAGATCTGTTTTGCATTGGCACTGTGGCCGATATGGCGCCGCTCACAGGAGCAAATAGAACCCTATTAAGGGAAGGGCTGCTTTACTTACATGAAAGCAACTGCCCTGGAGTGCGTGCCCTCCAGCAGCTCGCTGGACTCGGTGATCGACCCCTTAGAGCCGATGACATTGGTTTTCAATTGGCCCCAAGAATTAATGCCGTAGGAAGAATCGGCGATCCACAACTGGTGGTTGATTTATTAACCGCTACTGATCCAAACAACGCTATTGAGCTTGGCCGTCGCTGCGACAGTCTGAACCGACAGCGGCGAGAACTTTGTGATGCCATTGAAGCCGAAGCCTTGGCCTTATTAGAGTCTGATCGTGCTCCATTGCCACCGTTTCTTCTGCTGGCTCAAGGACATTGGCACCACGGTGTCATTGGCATCGTCGCTGCACGACTTATGGAACGATTTCAACGCCCGACTGCCTTGTTAGCAGCAGACGGAGACGGAATGATGCGGGCATCAATGCGGGCACCAGGAGGATTTGCTGTGGACAGGGCTCTTGACGACTGCTCATCCCTTCTCGAGAGGTATGGCGGCCACCCCGCAGCTGGGGGGTTCACTGTGAGGGCAGATCATGTGCACGACTTACATAAAGCACTCAATGCATTGGCACTAAAATGGGTTCAGGAACGTGGGGAGGGGATTCTGGTTGAACCAGAAGCACTTTTATCCTTTTCGTCAATTAATCACGAACTGTGGTCGGCGTTGCTTTCCTTGGAGCCATTTGGAATTGGCCATCCAGCCCCACTCTTTTGGTCGAGAGCCTGCGAAGTGACATCACAACGACTACTGCGCGGCGGTCATCTAAAACTCACCCTTGCGCAAGGAGAGTGTCAGCGGGAGGCGATTGCTTGGCGGTGGCAACAGAGCCAGCCTCTCCCGAAGACACTCGATGTTGCTTTCAAAGTCAACCTCAATCGTTGGCAGGGTGAGGCAAAACTCCAACTTGAAATTCAGGCTCTTCGTGAACACCATGCATCCATGGATCTTCGTCGCAGCAACGGTGTCTATCGATGTCGAAGGCAAGGAGAAAGTGAGTTGGAGATCCTGAATCCATCTGGGGAAAAGCTATCGATCAGTGTTAACAGCCAGGGGGTATTCGAAAGTGAAGACAACAGAGCAAGACACCCCTACGTTGCTGACCTGATTCGAGAGGCTTGCATTGGTCTCGGCCTCATTCCATGACCTCAGAGAATTACAGCAAAATCGCGCTGAGAACTAAGGCCACATCTAAGTTCAACGAACTAACGCGACTAGCACGCCACTTCATTGGCTTGCTAGTTGTTGGAGTACTTATTGGCCTGGCCTGTCTACCTCTGAATCTCGTAGACCGAATTCAGGAATGGCTTTTTGGCTTTTTACCAACCAGGGGACAAGCCAATTGGACATTGATTGGTGTCCTTATAGCCCTCGCCCCATTGGTGATAATGCCAGTCCTCCTACTGCTTCAACGAGGGCCTTGGCGTGCTGGCTCTGGATCAGGGATTCCCTCAACGATGAACGCTCTTGAAGATCCATCGTTGATGCCACAAGCGATGAATACCACCAGCACGGTTCAGCGAGGGTTACTTTGGTCGATCGCAACATCTGCGATGTTTCCACTGGGACGCGAGGGCCCAGTTGTTGAATTTGGCGCTGCAGTGGCGCGAGCCTCTCAAAAACGTTGGCCTAATTGGATGCCATCTTTGACAGAACGACAAATGGTCGCTATCGGAGGCGGAGCCGGTCTAGCAGGGGGATTTAACACTCCTCTTCTTGGGGTTGTGTTCATGCTTGAAGAGCTCACAGCTGAATACTCGATCGTCACAATCTGGCCAGCCTTGGTTGTCTGCGTTGCAGCAGCTGGCTTTTCAAACCTCGGCGGTCAACCAATCTTCGGTTTAGGCCTGATCAATGTGTTTGCCCCGGAGAGAGAGCAACTTTTGCTTGCAATACCTATTGGGATTGCAGCAGGAGTAGTGGGTGGATTTTTCAACCGGGGATTGGTCTGGGCCACATCTTATTTGGCACCCATCGTTCGCCAGCGACCCCTGCGCACTGGGCTTTTTCTCGGCGGGGGATTAAGTCTGCTTGCTTTACTGAGCTGGGGTACTAGTACTGCAGATGGAGAAGCTCTTGTCAAACAGCTGCTCGACCAAGGGCTGCCAGAACTTGGCTCTGAACACAGTGAATGGAATTCTGGTCTCTTAAGTATTTGGATCACAGTTGTTCGCGTGATCGGACCAATGCTTGCACTTGCGCCAGGCGTTCCTGGAGGCCTTATCGACCCATCTCTGACCTTTGGTGCCGTCCTCGGCTACACCGTTTGCGCCGTGATCGGGTTCAGCACCCAAATTGGAGTCGGTCTTGGTTTAGCAGCAGGACTTTCCGGCGCAACACAGCTTCCGCTTGTTTCAATTATTTTTTCCTGGCGCCTTGTAGGCGATCAAGAATTATTTGCAGGCGCCTGCCTTACGGCCGTAATTGCCGCTTACACCGGTCGACTGGTCTGCAGAACACCGGTTTATCACGGACTCGCAAACCTTCAAAGAGCCCCGCGCCGATAGAAGAGAATGAAGATCACCGCAGGACCAGCAAGCGTAATCAGAGCAAGAGCCCCAAAATTCGCGATCAGATGGATATCAATTCCCATGGAACGAAAACAGTTGATGAGTATGAAACCTCCTAAAGGTTACGAGGCCTTCAACCTCATTGCCTGCAGAGAGAGTCATCACTGTGACTCCTTGTCACAGCGCTTCGTGAATTAAACCCATGAGCCGCCACCAACTCCACTGGTCCTGCCTGAATCAATGCGGCGCTTGCTGCAGGCTTGCACCTGATGAACGACAGGAAGCATTAGCGGCCCTTAGGCCTGATCAGCAAAATCTTTACCTTGAAATGGTTGGAAAAGATGGATGGTGTCGGCACTTTGATCAAGGAGGGCGTCGGTGCATGATTTATGAGAATCGGCCCGATTTCTGCCGAGTGAGCGCTCTTCCAGATTTATTCGACATATCAACGGAAGAAGCAGATGCCTTCGCTATTGGATGCTGTCGACAGCAAATTCGATCGGTCCATGGCGGAAGGAGCCTAGAAATGCGTAAGTTCGAGCGATTGATTCGTACAACCCAGGATTCTGATGACTGAAGCCGGCAGTGACAGCAAGCTTGGATTCAACGCTGTTCTGCTCAGCACATTTACAACTGTGTTTTTGGCTGAATTGGGAGACAAAACGCAATTAGCAACTCTCCTTCTTTCAGCACAATCAGGTGAACCATGGTTGGTGTTCACCGGCGCCGCCATGGCTTTGATCTGCTCAAGCCTTGTTGGTGTTCTTGTTGGACGCTGGCTTTCCACCATTCTTCCCCCTGAACGGCTGGAACAAATGGCAGGACTCTTAATGGTAGGACTGGGAGTATGGCTGGGAAGTCAGGCTTTGAAGTCTCTGCTTGAAACCCAGTCATTTTGAATTTGTTATGGATTTCACTCTCCTCTTTTCCACCTTTGTAACCGTATTCTTAGCGGAGCTCGGAGATAAAACCCAGTTAGCGACTGTGGCAATCAGTGGCACATCAGATCGTCCATTGGCTGTGTTTTTGGGATCTTCCAGCGCTTTAGTTCTCGCCAGCTTGATTGGGGCTATTGCAGGTGGATCCTTATCTGCGGTGATTCCAGCTGAGTGGTTGCAACTCGTGGCGTCCACTGGATTTTTAATCATCGGGGTGCGGTTGTTGATGCCGATGCTGCAAGCCGGGTTGGGATCAACGCAAACTGAGGAATAGACATGGATTCAATACTGCCTTGCGATTAGGATTAAATCGTTAATAACTTTCTGCACTACCAACTCTTCGAGTGCAACTGTTTTGACTCAACTCCCGGTCCTGAAGGCCGGTTTCTTTCACGTTCCGATGAAATTCACGGTCGCCGACCTTCTTGACCAGGTCCCTTTTGACGATTCCCTTGAGGTCAGCAAGCTTGAAAAAATTCTCCGCTTAAGCAACCGAGCTGACAAACAGTCTCTGGATATTGCTCTGAAAGGTCTCGATCGCCTTGGAGTTCTAAGTCTTACCGAGGAAGGATCCATTTCCAGAGGTGATGACATCGGGATGATCGAGGCACGTTTGCGGTGCAGCAGCAAGGGTTTCTGTTTCGCCATTCGAGATGATGGCGGTGAAGACATCTACATTCGCGACCATCAGCTCAATCATGCTTGGAATGGTGACCGCGTACTCGTGCGAATCATTCGGGATGCGGGACGTCGTCGCTCTCCAGAAGGAGGTGTGCAGTGCATTCTGCAAAGAGCGACAACCAGTCTTCTAGCTCATGTCCAACAGCAGGAGGAGAAGCTTCTTGCTATTCCCCTGGATGATCGATTACTCGCTTCCATCGAATTACCCGAGAGTGACATCCAATATCAACAAGAGGAACCTTCCACATCAGTTGTGGAAGTGCAGCTGGATCGATTCCCAATCGCTCAGCATCCAGCTCGAGCTCACGTTGCACGTTCACTTCCCCTGAATGGTGGAGTTGATGCTGATCGTGATCTTTTACTGACTAAAGCCCATTTGCACAACAGAACTAGTGCTCCAAGAACAACTCTCAAAGCACCCTCAGATAAAAGACGCAAAGATCTCACTGACCAGCCCTCTTTACTATTGAGTAACTGGTTAATTGATGACGCTCCGCAACTTCCAGCAGCCCACGTCATGCCATTTGCAGGCGGAACCAGGCTGTGGATTCATTCGCCCGCTGTCGCTGAAAGGATTAATCCAGGAAATAGTCTTGATCAATGGTTGTGCGAACAAAGCGAAGCTCTTTGTCTTGGCAATAAGTGGATCCCACTCCTCAGTCCAAACCTTTCTAAAGCGACAGCATTCAAAGTTAAAGAATCACAATCGGCTGTCAGTGTTTGTATCGATATTGATTCTGAAGGCGAAGTTCTCGATTGGGAATTCTGTTTGACTCAGATTTGTCCTGTTGGGGAAGTGAATTGTGAGATGTTGTCTGCGTTAGCAGGACGAAAACCACGCTCGCGAGCAATCCCAACAGCTCTCAAACCAATCAAAGATCAAATTGGACAGCTCGAGACTCTTTTGTTCTGTGCCAAAGCACTTCATGCAGCAGAGCTAAGACGTGGGCAAACCGAATTGGATCTTCTGGAACCAGACTTAGATTCTTTAGGAGACTTACGCACCACTGAACCTTGTGGAGGCAATCGTCAGTGGATAGAACCTCTGAGAGAGGAAGACCCCTTTTCAATCTTGTCTGTTTTCTTGCGAGCAGCTCACGCAACATGGACTCAGCATTGCTTGGATTTCAATCTTCCAGCCTTTGTCCTACACGCCAATGATCCTGAGAGCGGAACATTGAACGACGTTGCCAAAGCTGCAATTGCTTTAGATGTGCCTCTTTCTCTTGATGAGGAGGGAACAACATCTGCTTCAGTCCTGTCCCAAGCTTTGATTGGAAATCCGTCTAGACGGGTTCTCAACATGCAGCTAAGACAAACACTTCCGGAAACACATTTGAAGCTTTTAAAGAATAGTTCAAAACAACTACCTCTTACTAATAAATACGAAGAATCAGCATCTGAAATAGAAAAAATCCAACTAGATATTGACCCAGAAAACGACACTTCAGAAGTCAAAAATGAAGCTAATCAGATGTTAGCTCCATGGTGCTGTCCCACCCTGCATTACGCAGACATATTGAATCAGCAAGTATTATGTCAACTTTTAAATGACGGCAAAGATCGTCCCAGTGTGCGGCAGAAAGAAACAGTCAACGTTGGCAAGAAAGGAGCTGTCTCAAGAATTACGTGGCCTCTCTTTAGTGGATCACTCAATCAGAGATTAAACGAGCTCCTTCAAGAACGTCATCTTCAGAGACTCAATGCCAGACGTCGCCAGAAAGCAGAGTTGTGCAGGGATGTGATTGCCATGGCACAAGCACGGAGTGCACAACCCATGCTCGATCATGAGCAGCAAGGTGTTATTAGCGGTGTCCAAAGCTATGGATTCTTCGTAGAAATTGCACCTTCTATGGTTGAGGGCCTCGTACATGTCAGTTCTTTAAATGACGATTGGTACGAATATCGCTCACGTCAAAATCGACTTGTGGGTCGTCGGAATCGTCGGGTTTACAAACTTGGTGATCCAGTCACAGTTTGCGTGACAAAAGTTGATGTGTTGCGTAATCAGATCGATCTAGATGTAGTCACTGCTTCTGCCGAGACTCATTCCCCCATGCCTGTGGCTGTCAGTGAGGGTTAAGGATTTGTCCGCTTCTCATCAATCAGATTATCCATATGTCATTGGAGTGAGTGGTGCATCTGCTCAACCTCTTGCCGAACGAGCTCTGCAGCTTTTACTTCGACAGGAACGAAATGTACATCTAATCATGAGTCGTGGAGCTCATGAAGTGTGGTCTGCGGAGCAATCTATCCAAGTACCTGTTGATCCGGATCTTCAAGAACAATTTTGGAGAAACCGGTTAGATGTCAAAACTGGATCATTAACTTGCCATCGTTGGGGAGATCAAGCAGCGACAATCGCCAGTGGAAGTGTAATCACCAGAGGCATGGTGATTGTTCCCTGCTCGATGGGCACTGTGGGGAGAATTGCTGCAGGAATAGCAAGCGATTTACTTGAACGTTGTGCAGATGTTCATCTCAAGGAAGGAAGACCGCTGGTGCTTGCTCCAAGAGAAATGCCGTGGAGCCTGATTCATCTTCGTAACCTGACTTCTCTTGCTGAAGCTGGAGCAAGGATCGCCCCTCCCATCCCTGCTTGGTATACCCACCCTGAAAGTCTCAATGAAATGATTGATTTTTTGGTGGTAAGGCTGTTCGATTCTTTTGGCGAAGATTTGAGTCCACTAAAGCGATGGCAAGGTCGCCAGCAATGACAACGTTTCAACGTTTGCTTCTGATCCCCTGCCTGAGTCCGGTGGTGTTGGCCTTGTTGATTGCAACACTCAATCCCGGACAAGCCACATCATTGCGAGTGCTCACGTGGAAAACGCCCAACCTACCCATTGGAGCCTGGATTGCTGTAGCAGCGGTGGTGGGATCAGGGGTGAGCGCAGTGGGTGGATTAGCCATGGTCAACTCGCAACCCCCTCTTCGGCGAGACGTCCGACGTCCGTTAGCAGGAGCAGAAAGAGAGGAGCCGATTTCTTCTGAAGAGCCCCGAAGCGCAAGAAAGACTCAACCCATGCCCTGGCCCGAACGTGACGTACGTGATCCTGCTCCAACCGTTTCGGTGCCCTTCAGAGTGGTCCATCGAGGCACTCAAGCCAATACGACAACAAGCAAAGTGAAGGAAACGAATCAACCGCAAGACAGAGAAAAACAATCTAAGCAAACGTTTGCTGAAGACGACGACTGGGGTTATCAGATTGGGGATGATTGGTAGAGACCGCACGAGACTGTCTACAGTCCGCCCAGTAACCAAACTCCGGTGAGCGAAACTCCCGCAACCCCAAAAGCTGCAGATAAACCAGCTGCAAAGCCCGCTCCGAAGCCAAAACCGGAGGACAAACCTTTTGTGGAGTTCATTCAAGACGATTTGATTCCCTCCCTCAGCAATGCACTGAGCTCAAACCATCAAATCACTGCATCGATCAATTTGATCGAAGGGGAACGCCCTGTTGTCGGAGGACAATGTTGGATGGTGACTGGAGAATTGCCTGGGGGCCGCCGTTTCTGGGTCTGTTTCGAATCTGATTCGATCAAGTCTGGGAAAACGATCGCACTTGCGGAGTCAGGAACTGAACCAAGCATGTTGGAGTCATTTTTGATTGATGAGAAGCGAATCAATCTTGCTTTGCTTCAATCTCGTTTGCTTCAGCGTCTTAACGGGCAAAAATGGTTGGGTGGGAATTAGTAGCAAGGCCGTAACAGTCGTCTGCGCGTTCACCCGGGCGATCTACGATGACTGTTAGTGACTGACGCAAGCGATGGTGCCTCCAACAGCGATAACTGAAGCTAAAGACGCACAAGGATCAAACGTATCAGCGAAAGAACCGGAGAAGGACACCATCCTGACTCCACGTTTTTACACAACTGATTTCGAGGCCATGGCCGCCATGGACCTGCGACCGAACGAGGCAGAGCTCGAGGCCATCTGCGAAGAGTTCCGCAAAGATTACAATCGCCATCATTTTGTGCGTAATGGCGAATTTGATGGTGCTGCAGACAAACTAGATCCAGTCACTCGCAAAGTATTTGTTGAATTTCTAGAGCAAAGTTGCACTTCTGAATTTTCTGGATTTCTACTTTATAAAGAGCTCAGTCGTCGGATTAAGGCTAAAAACCCCCTACTGGCTGAATGTTTCTCACATATGGCTCGCGACGAAGCTAGGCATGCAGGCTTCCTCAATAAGTCCATGAGTGATTTTGGATTGCAACTTGACCTTGGCTTCTTAACTGCCAGCAAAAGCTATACATTTTTCAAGCCAAAATTTATATTTTATGCCACTTATTTATCTGAAAAAATTGGTTATTGGCGATACATCACGATCTTTCGTCATTTGGAGCAAAATCCCGACTCCAAAATTTTTCCAATTTTTAATTTCTTTGAAAATTGGTGTCAAGACGAAAATCGCCATGGTGATTTCTTTGATGCATTAATGAAAGCTCAACCAGACACAGTTAAAGGATTTCGCGCGCGCCTCTGGTGCCGATTTTTTCTGCTTGCAGTATTCGCCACTATGTATGTGCGAGACGTAGCTCGTAAAGAGTTTTACGAATCCTTAGGTCTGGATGCTCGAGAGTATGACCGATTAGTTATCGATAAAACCAATGAGACCACTGCGCGGGTTTTTCCTGTCGTGCTCGATGTTAAAAATCCACGCTTTTACAACGGCCTTGAACGTTTAGTTGACAACAATGCTGCGCTCAGCGCAGTAGATGCAACTGAAGCACCTGTGCCTTTAAAAATTCTACGTAAACTCCCCCATTGGGTCGCAAATGGAGCACAAATGGCATCTCTTTTCTTTATGGCACCAATTCGCAGCGAACAGTTTCACCCAACTGTTCGCTGAAAGCGGATCACCGAACAGGGTGTTCGCCTCCGTTTTCCTCCGCGGTTCTCCATAATTGGGTCTGATGCAAATGAGGGGCTTGGTCGACACCCATCCCGCTCTAGGCCTGACATTCAGCCTGGATCCGAGTCATACACCCTGGAAAGAACGCCTGGAATCATTACTCCAGACAGGAGTCAGAGCGGGTGCTGACCTAGTAGAAGTTTTTTTAGAACGCACAGATCATCTTGGTGTTCTGGCCGAACAGGAACGTATCACTAGCGTTTCGCCTTCATTCGGGATGGGAGCAGGGATTCGAGTATTCCTCGGACATCGAGACGGTTTTGTCAGCACGAACGATCTAAGCGCTTCTGGTCTTACTCAAGCCCTTGATCAAGCTTTGGCAATGCTCGAGTTAGAGCACAATGCGTTACTGCCTGACAGTGGCTTTCAGGGCCTACATCAACTCAAAGATTTTGGTGCTGACAAAGACTCTTGGCTGACTAATTCTCCTGACCTTAGTGAAATCACCCAACGTCTTCTTGAGGGAACAGCTCGACTAGATCAGTTCGGACGCCATCTCGAGGTTCGTCGAGGAAGCTTTTCTCGTGATTGGCAGGAGGTTCTCGTTGCCGCCAGTGACGGTACATTCTCCCGAGACATTCGCTTGCATCAATCCAGTGGACTCAGCGTCTTAGCTGCAGATGGTGAGCATCGCGCCAGCATTGCTCGTCGTTTTGGATCAAGCGACCGACCCGATGACTTACGTGAATGGGATGTGGATGCAGCTGCCAATGAAGTGTGTAACAGCGCAGCCTCCATGCTTCGTGCCGATTATGTAGATGGAGGTCAAATGCCGGTGGTACTAGCTAATCGTTTTGGGGGGGTGATTTTCCATGAAGCATGTGGTCATCTTCTCGAAACCACACAAGTTGAACGTGGCACGACACCTTTTGCTGATCAAGTTGGGGAAACGATTGCCAATCCAGCTGTGACCGCTATCGATGAAGGACTTAGCAATGGAGCCTTCGGATCTCTCTCCATGGATGATGAAGGAATGGAGTCGCAAAGCACTGTCTTAATTGAACAAGGTGTATTGAAGAGATTTTTGAGTGATCGGGCTGGTGAATTGCGCACCGGACATGCACGCACCGGAAGTGGCAGAAGACAAAATCATGGCTTTGCAGCAGCGAGCCGCATGCGTAACACCTACATCGCAGCAGGCCCTCACAGCACAGATGATCTGATTGAATCCGTCGACAGTGGCTTGTATTGCAAGTCCATGGGTGGTGGAAGTGTGGGGCCTACGGGGCAATTTAATTTTTCTGTGGAAGAGGGATACATCATTGAAAACGGTCAACTTGGCAGAGCTGTTAAAGGAGCAACACTGATTGGTGAAGCCAAAGAAGTCATGCCAAGGATTTCAATGTGTGCAAATGATCTCGATCTAGCCGCTGGATACTGCGGGTCGGTGAGCGGAAGCATTTTTGTCACGGTGGGGCAACCCCACATCAAGGTTGATTCGATCACTGTTGGAGGCCGCTGACCATGACCAACGCACCTCTCAATGTGAAAGATCTACGTGATCAGCTCCATACCCTTGCAACTCGGGAAGGAATTCATCAGTGGGATCTAGGAGCCAGTCGAGGAATGAATGCATCCGTTCAAGTGGATCGAGGAGAAGCTAAACAGATGAAAGCCGCACAGCGCAGTTCAATCACTTTGCGCGTGTGGAATGAAAAGGGCTTAGTTGGTGTGACCAGCACCTCTGATCTCTCGCCTGATGGCCTTGAAAAAGCCTTAAGCGGAGCTTATCAAGCCAGTTTTTTTGGAAATGCAGGAGATATTCCAGGATTTTCACCCTTGGCAACAGCTCCGATCCCAGAGCTCGATCGTCCACTCAAAGCAGCACAAAGCATACAAACCTTGCTATGCACACTCAAAGAGGTGGAATGCGAACTACTTGCAAAGCACTCTGCGATTGAAACTGTTCCTTACAACGGTCTAAGCGAAGGAAGTAGCGAACGAATTTACCTTAATAGTGATGGTGCTTTGCGTCACATGCAGCGAACACAGGCAAGTTTGTACCTCTATGCACGAGCTGAAGAAAAAGGTAGAAAACCAAGAAGCGGTGGAGCCGTTCGAGTTGCCCTTGGAAGTTCTGACCTTGATTTAACAGGTTGTATTAATGAAGCAGCTGATCGCACAATTAGTCACCTCAATTATCAACCAATCGATACTGGTCGCTACTTGGTGTGTTTTACCCCGGAAGCATTTCTTGATCTGCTAGGCGCCTTCAGCAGCATGATGAATGCAAGATCGATTCTTGATGGCGTCAGCCTGAATAATAAAGATTCTCTTGGCCAACAAATAGCTGTTCCATTTTTTAACCTTCATGACAATGGCCTGCATCCAGCACATGTTGGAGCTGCTTCCTTTGATGGGGAAGGTACTCCAACCAAACGTCTTTGTTTGATCGGTAACGGCAAGCTGGAAAATCTTCTTCACTCAGAGGCCACGGCTCGGCAGTTTGGGGTAAAGCCAACCGGACACGCTGGGCTTGGAGCCAAAGTGTCTGTTGGCCCTGATTGGTTTGAAGTAAGCCACAGTAACGGAATGAGCTCTTCGGCAGACCATCTAGACCATCGCCACGAGCAAAATACCTTTGTCTTAATTGAGAGTTTGAATGCACTCCATGCTGGAGTAAAAGCAAGCCAAGGAGCCTTTTCCCTTCCTTTTGATGGCTGGTTAGTTAAAAATGGTGAAAGGATTTCTGTTGAAGCAGCCACAATCGCTGGAGACATTCGAGATGTACTGAACGGCATCGTTCATTTAGAACATGACACTGTCGTGACACATCAAGGTGTTTCACCCCATGTGTGGATCGATGGTTTAGCAATCACCGGAGAAGCCTGAGCCAACAGAAATGAATGTTTTGTTCTGGGGTACTCCCCGTTATGCAGTGCCGACACTCGAGGCACTGCATCAAGCGGGGCATTCGGTAGTGGGAGTCGTTACACAACCAGATAAAAGGCGTGGTCGAGGTAAAACATTGATCCCATCACCCATCAAAACAAAAGCACTGGAACTCCACCTAAACGTTTTTACTCCGGAGAGAATCAGAAAAGATGAACGCTGTCTACAACAACTTGCCAATCTTGGGGCAGACCTATCTGTAGTTGTTGCTTATGGACAAATCTTGCCAAAAAGTGTTCTGAACCAACCACCGTTTGGGTGCTGGAATGGTCATGGATCACTTCTTCCACGCTGGCGCGGAGCGGGGCCAATTCAATGGGCTTTGTTAGAAGGTGATACCGAGACTGGCGTCGGGGTGATGGCCATGGAAGAGGGACTCGACACTGGACCGATTCTGATAGAACGGAACCTCTCAATTGATTTATTGGACAACGCTCACACATTGGCCGAGCGCATGAGCTCTCTCACTGCAGAACTCATGCTGGAAGCTATCCCTTTAATTGAATCAGGAGGCCGTGGTCCAGAAAAAGAGCGCCACAACAGATTAAATGTTATTGAACAAAGCAATCGATCCGGAACAATGTGTTACGCAAGAATGCTAACCAAAGAGGATTACAGAATTTACTGGTCAGAATCAGCACTTTCAATTCATCGTAGGGTGATGGCATTATATCCAAATACATACACATATTGGAACAATAAACGAGTCAAAATACTGAACTGCGAACCACTGATCGAACGACTCAGAGAGCAGATTTCGACTGAAGTCCAACCACTACTTGGACAATGGCCCACTGGCGCTCATATTCCAGGAACAATCCTCGCTTGCGTGAAAGGTGTAGGAATCGTAGTCAGCACGTCAGGTTGTCCGATCGTGATTCGAGAGGCTCAGCTTGAAGGAAAGAGTCGATGCAATGGAGACGCACTCAAACAACAATTGCAGACATCGATATCAGATCGGTTCATCGACCCAATGCATCCAAGAGCTAACGACGATACGTTCTAGTGCTGCGAGAATCTTGGCGGCGGCGGGATGATCCTTTTGGAGATTGACCTGGACGACGACGTCCACGTCCTCCACTCAGATCAAGTGGAGGAGCATTAAGAATACTGGGTTCAAACCCAGGCACATTCTCCCGGCGAAGGGACTCACCAGTCAAACGTTCAATGGCCTTCAACAACAATGTCTCCTCTGCAGCAACGAGGGAAATGGCATGACCTGTTTCGCCTGCTCTCCCAGTGCGACCAATCCGATGAACATAGTCCTCTGGAACATTTGGCAAATCAAGATTCACGACATGAGGGAGCTGCTGAATGTCAATGCCTCGAGCTGCAATATCAGTAGCGACTAGAACCCGTACAGAACCATCCTTAAAACCCTGCAGTGCTCGAGTCCGAGCACCCTGACTTTTATTGCCATGGATAGCAGAAGCCAAAAGCCCTTGCTGACAAAGCCGTTCGACAACTCGATTGGCTCCATGTTTAGTACGCGAAAAAACCAACACCTGTTTCAAATCAGAGCTACGAATCAGGTGAGTCAACAAATCGGTTTTACGAGCCATATCACAGGGGTGTACAACTTGATCGACAGAGCGAACTGTTTGATTAGCAGGTGCAACTTGTATTTGAACAGGATGATCAAGCAATCCAGTAGCTAATTTACGAATAGGTGGACTAAAAGTAGCTGAAAACATCAATGTTTGACGGCGATCAGGCAATCGAGAAATGACTCGCCGAATGTCATGGATGAAGCCCATATCAAGCATCCGATCAGCTTCATCAAGAACTAGAAATTCAACACGATCGAAACGAAGAGCACCCTGCTGGAACAGATCCAACAACCTGCCAGGAGTTGCAACCAAAACATCAACACCCTTTTGCAAACGCTGGATTTGAGGGTTGATCTTGACACCACCAAAAACCACATCACTGGTAATAGAAAGATGGCGGCTGTAATCACGAACGCTATCCAAAACCTGAGCCGCAAGTTCGCGGGTAGGAGTCAGCACCAAGGCACGAATTTGGGCACGACCAGGCCGAGCTCCATGGGTAAGACGCTCCAACATTGGTAGTGTGAAGCCAGCAGTTTTTCCAGTACCCGTTTGTGCTGCAGCCATAACATCTCGCCCTGCTATCACAGCGGGAATGGCCTGAGACTGAATCGGAGAAGGAGAGATATAACCCTTCTCACACAAAGCCTTTAGCAGAGGCTGGCTCAGACCAAGGGAATCAAAACCAGGCGCGGAGGACTCCATGGCAAGAGAGGAAGGGGAAATAGCTAGAAGGGCGAATTGCTCACCCTAGATCCGCACCATCAGAAAATCGAAAAAACAACTCACTTGACTTCAAATTTGATCAAGACACTCATTGATAATGATGTCTTAATGCAAATGAATTGAAAAAATAACTTCAACATCAATCAAAACTCTGCATCAGAAAACCAGTCAACAGCAAATGACGAATTTCAAAAGATCGATAAAAAATAGAAAAAATCATCAGACATTAGAAAAGAGACAAAAAGCATACATAAACTTATCACCACGATACAAGACAAGTACGAGATTAAAAATAGAAATCAATATTGAAAGTTTTGAGCCTGAAGTAAAATTGAGCAAGTCCTCCAATAGCTCGAACTCAAAACAGGGAGTTAAATAAAAAACAAACCTAAGACTACAAAACAATTTAACTTTTAGAAGGCTCAGCAGAAACAAAAGCAAAAAATCAATGATTAGCGGGTAACAATAATGAGACAGAAAAGCACAAAACCAAACGGAAAGAATTAATTAGCAAAAAATTAATTCAAAAACAGTTAAAGATAGAGTTACGGATCAAACAAAAGAAAACTACACCAAATAACAATCAACAATTAAAAGTTAAGACAACTCATATGCGATGATCGCGATGCATACAAAAATCACAAGGCCCTTCAGGAAGAACAGCACAACGAAGCAAAGGACTCAGAGCATTAAAACGACACTCAGGATCTCCAATCACCCATCCATGACCTACATAGGTTGCATCAGTAGGTTGGCGTTGTTGCTTAACTAAAAGTATTGTCAAAGACAATACATACTGCCCATTAATAAGTTTATAGCGATGGCGTCGTTGCATCACTAAATAACTTTGTGTATCGTGAACAAACCAAACCCCAGGAGATGGAGAATCATCCCATTCATATCGATCAATCAAATGTTGATCAACAATATGACGTAATTCAACAAGCATCTGATTCAAGTTTCTTTACTAAAATTGGTAGCCTCTCTGAAAAGCCCCAAGCAATCAGCAAAGCAACTGCCAACAACGTCCACCATTCAGATGGATGTAAATCAGTAATCACTAGAGTGACAATGAGCTTGAAACCGACTAATCCAACAGCTGTAAAACCAGCAGACTCTAAACGTGGGAAAATTTGGAGCCAGCGAATAAACAATCCAGATGTAAATCGCAACGCCACTACGCCGATCAAAGCACCAATAACAACAAGTAAAAGTTGATCACTAATGGCTATTGCAGCTGCTACACTATCAAGAGAAAAAGCAAAATCAGTTAACGCTAAGGTTAAAATTGTTCCGGCAAAAGAAATTTTCGAGTTAGAATCAATATCATTATAATCGGTAGAAGTATTGCTCCCATGAAACCAAACATGTGAAATAAATAACCATAATAAGTATAAACCCGCCAAAAGCTGTAATGGACGAAACTCTAAAACCCACTTAGCCATTAAAATCAGACCAACACGCAAGAAAAATGCAATTGAAATCCCTAGATTTAAGGCTTTTCTTTCCTTAATTGGATCGTTTTGCTTACGGACAACAGCTGCTAAAGCAATAGCATTGTCAGCAGAGAGCAAAATTTCCAAGGCCACAAGCACTGGAAGAAGAGGTAAGAGCTCAGCCCATCGATCAGCCCCATCAAAAAGAGGGATGAATGAGTGAAGGGCAGCAGAATCCATTTGTACAGTTTAGAAATGATTTCCGCTCTTCAGAGGCATGAGGACAAAGGTCAAAATTTGCTTCATCGATTCCACACGATGCATCGTCCGAGTGACGGGCTTTGATGGTGAACTGTCTCTAGGCAGCAGCCTAGGAGAGGCAGCCAGTGCAGAGCAAGCTGAAGACAGCGCTCGACAACGGTTGATAGAACGAATCAAGGGCTACGAACAAAGCCACGAAACTAAAACGAGAGAAACTGAGAGCAAGAACCAACCTGAAAAAAAAGAAGCGAGCAGGTTAACAGCTCAAGAATTAAGCAAGAAACGAAATCTAAGCGAAAGAAATCCACAAACAACACACCAAATCCAAGAAAAGGAAGCAACGAAAGCAAACCAAGAAACGAATGAGGCGCCAACAGACCCGGAAGATTGGAGCGAAGAACTAACAGCCATCGACATGCAACTTAAGCGTATCGGCTGGAACCGAGACAAAGAGCAGATTTTTCTTGAAAGAGCCTATGGTCACGGAAGTCGGCACAAGCTGACAAAATATAGTGATATCGTTTCCTTTCTAAGTCAACTCACAAAATTCGAAAAAGGAGTCAATGCAGATATAGCTCCTATTCCACACAAAGGAGTCAATGCAGATATAGCTCCTATTCCACACA
The DNA here is from genome assembly GCA_003210755.1 of Synechococcus sp. AG-679-C18. GTDB lineage: Bacteria > Cyanobacteriota > Cyanobacteriia > PCC-6307 > Cyanobiaceae > Synechococcus_C. The sequence goes on along the minus strand of QCUL01000007.1, from coordinate 45,163 downwards.
AAAGAGGCAATTTAATTCTTGAAGGAGATACTATAATCCAAAAGTTAGGATGGAAAAAAGAGGACGCAAAAGAGTTCCTCCAAAAAAAATTTGACGAGACGTCAAGACAGAAACTTAGCGACGAACAATTAATCAAGTTCAACCAACTAATCAAAAATCAATTAAATCAACCAATGCAACGCGACAAACTATCATAAAACAGAAGAAAACCTCACAACAAGGCTAGATCAAACAAAAATTATAATTAGACAATGCAAAATATAAGCAAATAAAACTAGAAGATAAATAGAAAAATGCAAGTCCGCATCCGATACAAGCTATACATAGAATTATGAAAAGAGTAAACGTTGCATCAGCTAAAAAGCATACGTGATATTCAAAGGTTTGCTATAAGTTCGAGGAGCCCCAGACAAATGAAATATAAATAGTAGAGATTAAAATACAAGGTAGAATTCGGTTAATATTTTTAAAAGAGAAAATATCAAACAATATATATAATGAACAAAATGCTGGAGTCCAAACAAATGCCGGAAACAAACCGGCTCTTTAGATTTGCTTCATATTTCGCTATCAAAACTAGCTTTTTCAGCGAGCCTGGGTTAGAGCAGAGGAAGATTAGGAGGAAATTATGAATAACCAAGGAAGGGGACGAACACCATTTCCATTTGGTCAGGTTGCATACCCAGCATTTCTAGGTGTAAAGCCAGGTGATTACATCATTATCAAAGGAGAAAATCAGGTTGATCTCAAGCGTGATCAAGGTTGGTGGATGGGACAAATCATGTCATGCGATCAAGAAGCTAGAGACGCAAGTGGAAACAAAATCATCCAAGTCATTGATGTGGATGATGAACAAATTCGTTGGGTAGACGTTGGGGAGATATCTCATGTCCTTTACGGATTGGACGGCTTGGCAAATGATTGACAAACATATTCTATAAAACTATGAATTGACTTAAATAATAATGATAGAAGAATCGAGTACAAAAATTAAACGTAACGATCCATAAATTCGCTTAAAGAGATACCTTCATTATTAGCAGAATTATAACAATCAAACAAAAGCTCATCATCCGTTTCTGTACGGGCAAGGTCTCTAAACTGCTCAACAGATAAATGCCTATCAATTTTAGATTCAGAACGGATAGAACTCCATTTGGAAGAGAGCGCATCAACCATTTCTTTTCTTGAATAATGTAAAAAATCTTTCTCACCTGGCACCATAAACATTGATTACGTTATAAGCAATATTATACACAATCCCTGATAGCTTGACAAGATAAAAGAGCTATCAACAAATATTTACCTATATTGAATTTGATAATTGATAGTAAGGCCTACTCTCGATCATCACAAAAAAATAATAGTTAATAAAAAATAAATATGAAGCAAGTTCGTAGAAGTGGAAGAAAGGGTTGGAAATCAGTAAGATTTACAAATAAATTAAAATCAACAATACTTAATTAATCAAGATAAAGGACAAAAAAGGGGATAAAAAATGAGCTATTGAAAACTCATTCAAGAGTCAACACAGCTCATTATGACTGAATTTCCCTACTGCCCAGGGAACGACTCTTTGCAGTAGAGAAATTGCTCAGATATCCAAACCGAGCTGACTTAAAATTACGCTTCGACAAACTGTATAGGTGTGATAATTGAGACTATTGACCTTTTCATAAGAAATAGAATAGAATATCAATAGTTCAATCGAATCAAAGACGCTGATAACTTAATGTTAAGGGAATAAGAATTCTATGAGATAATTTCGTTAATAAATAAATGACTAAAAAAGTAACAGGCAAACGACAAATGAAATTAGTTATCGAAAAAGCAATCTCCACTAAAAGAATAGTATTCAGCACAGGTTACCCTACAAGATCCATTGAGAAGCATGTAAAAAATGATACAAAAAACAAAAACAAACGAAAGCATAGAAATCAAGAGGTTAGAATAAACAGCCCAATTTACATACTAATTAGGAGATCATAATATCAATGACAAAAAATTCACTATATACACTTCTCGTTTTAGCGATACAACCCTCTGCATCAATTGCAGTAGAGTTAAATGGGCAAGAATTTTTTACTAATCCTCCTACTAATATATCCATTAATAGTGCATATAAAAATGCATATCAACGATCATACCCTGTTATTTCATTTGAATTACCGAGAGATGCAGGAGCAAATTTGAAACAGATCTCACTGTTACAAATTAGTGGAACACAAACCTGGGATTGGCAAACATCAAAAACATCAGTCTATGAAGGCCCTTATAATTTACGTAAAAAGGGAAAAACTGGACTAGCAAAAATAAAGATAGATGATAAACAAAAATCTATTAGGATTATCTTTACTCCATCAATTAAACCTGGCCAAACTGCAAGCGTTGTAATTCCAAGCAATAACCCAAGACAAGGTATTTACGAATGGTCATCAAGTTTTTATCCTGATTCAAAATTATCAATACCATCAAAATCACTAGGGCCTGTTTTAAGACTGAGCATCTATAAGCTTAATAATGATTATTAAATCAGAAGTAATTCATTTCAATCATTTAAACAAGAAACCAAAAATTATGCTGATTGTTGTTATTTTTGTGAAATCACGAATACCAGTTCAGAATAAACTTTTCAGGATTTTAGAAATTTTTGACTTCCAATTTAAGAACGCCTAAGTTAAACATTAATATCATTAAAAAAATTTCTTGCAAAAAAATAAAATTAGACAGTTTAAAGGGCATTATAGGGAAAACGCTTAACGATTTCCCATTCACCCTCATTATCCATCCACTTGAAGTTGCCACTTGCTATTTCTTTATTCTCTTTTCCTAAGACATACTGAGTTTTTTTATCCAACACACATTCTCTCGAATGCAATGAGGTGAACTCATGAGTTTGGGGTTTAGACATCCACTCTCGTCTCTTCTCCTCGACAAACAACCAATTCTCTGCATAAGCCGAGTTATATTGAGTATCAATATCCCAAGCACGTTCCATCTTTTGCGTTTGCTCTGGCTGAATCGTAACGGTTCCTGAAGCCTTTATTCCTAACTTTTCCCACTGATCGCAAGCTAATTGAGCCTGCTCCATTGAAGAGGCTCTGTATTCGCAACTAGTGACACCAGTTAGAAAAAGAAATGAAACAGCTAATTCGATGCCCTTTATAAAATTCATATCTATCTATAGACCCATTATGCCGTATTAATCACATGCTAGAGAATAAAATCCAAACAATTGTACAAATGATTTATGAATAATTGAGTAATCTACATTAACAACAATTTGAAAGACCTAAGCCAACGCATATACAGATATTATCAAAAGACAAAAAGCATATATATTAGAGTTTATCCATAAAAGTGCCATAAATTAATGATACATTTTAAAATAATTCATAACACAATACTGATTAATTTATAACATTCTCAAAAAAGTCATCAGATTAATTATAAATTTATAATGGAATAAACCGAAAGGAATAAAGCATATTATCTGTTGATCAAAGTTAAACTATTCAATCATTGAGACAAAAATTGATCTGAGAACCTAATTATTCACATAACTCTACTTTTAAAAAAAGGCTAAAACAGAGAACAGAATCATTTTACATTCGAACATAATTAAAGCTATAGAAAAATTTGAAATTAATGTCAAGCCAAAAAGTCAATAACTTACATCAAAATCTTTTAGAACTAATATTTTTAATAATACAAACAACAAATTTTTATTAAATAATTCATTATAATGGCTGAAAATTATATGAGATTTCCGAGTTTCACAATAAACTATATCATTCTCACAAAGTATAAATAACAAATCCGTTCAATCAACATAATATACACAAAATAATACTTATTTTTTAAATAAATTAAAAGCTAATATAGCTTTTAATTATAAAAGCCGAGCCGAATGAATTACTATTTGTAGATAAGCTCTGCATTAATGCAATCAATTTTGAACACTTGAAACCACTATATTAAATGTTCTTTAAAAGCATTACTCATTTGATCTTGATTCTTAAAAGTAAAAATGATCATAATTCAAAAACATTGAAAGCAAAAGATAGGACATATGATTAGAAAGGATAATTAAATGAATTAAGGAATTTTTGAGAATGAAACGATAATTGCATTCTTAAAGTTATAAATAGTATAATTAGGTCTTTTAATAACTAAACTAGATGAAGTCTCAGTAAAACCATCGTTAATTAACTCAGATTGTGCTATACGATTAAGTTTTAAACCATAATATTTAAAAAGACGAATACCTCTAGAATCACCACCAAAAGAATTAATTAAGTCCGAAAAAAATGGATAGCTTTTTATAGTAGTACTTAATATTGGTGATAATGGAGACTGGCCAAGGATTGCCATTTTGGTTATATCTTGATGAATTACTAAATTGCTAGCTAAGATTTCATTAGCAATTGTCTGCCTATAGAAAGCATTCAATTCATTTTGAGATCGGTACGCACTTCCGTATGCAAATGAACAACTGATCAAACCACATAGTGTTGCAGTCAAGATACCTAGATATATCCTTCGAAGCCAAATAGTAATAGATGACAAGCACATAGAGTGATGAATAGTATCCCATGCCATAGGTGCCAAAGATGCAAGAAAAACACCGATTCCTATATATGTTCGAGGTGAAAGAGCACTTACAACAACTGTTAAAACTAAACCTTGTGATAATGCTAAAACAAACAAGAATAGAATCGATTGCATAAGGCTATATAGATTTAAGCGTTTAAAAGAAATAAAAATAATTGAGACAATAATATATATAATCAACATTATACCAAGCGATGACTCGAAAGAATTACTAGCTATATGACTACAAAATAATATGAAATTTCTTAAGACTACAGAAAAGATCTCACCGGAAGCAGGTAATCTTTGAATGTGCTGGGCATAATCACTCAGAACAAATATTGGAGTAAATATAAATTTATACATCATTAAAGAACTTATTTCTATTGCTAAAGCTCTAAACAACAACTGTTTTATAGAAATATTTAAACCTAGATAAGATCTCGAATTAGGGCCTGAGTTGCCGAATGAATAAATAACAATCATACAAATTGGTATCCAGAATGCATTATTAGCAGGTTGATAAATTAATAAAGAAAGAGATAACAAACTACCGGCAATGATCATTCCATACTCGTTCATACTACTTGTGCATAACCAAGCAGCTGTCAATCCCATAACTACAGACAAAACCATCAACGGGGAATCGAAAGAGTAGGAAAGATTTTCCAAAAAATACGGTTGTCCAAATAGAAAAACCGAAAATACTCCAATCCAAATCAATGATCTCCGCTGAAAGAGTAATGCAGTCAAAACACCTCCCAGTAACATTAATGGAATACAAATTAAGGAACCCAAAGGATGTTCATAAACTGTTCGAGAACCGCCTAAATGAGCAACTCTATACAAAAATGTAGCCACAATACGTCCATCAGTTTCCCAACGAAATGCTCCACCATCAGCCCTTCCCCAATCATCATTATAAAGTTGAACATTGAGAATGAAAGGTAGAATTACGACAACAACGAGAGAAAAACTAAATATTAATTGCCAAACTTGATTTCTCCAGTCCTTAAAAAAAGGTGGAATAGTAGTAAATAACAAACTTGACAACTTCATTTCAATTGCTTTGAATCAATAAGAGGCATGATCATGAGGCATCTAATATTAATAACATATTTTATAACTAACAAATAAACGATGCCTATCTTTATAGTATTAGAACTAAAAATTATAATTTGAACGATCGTCTGGAATCTCTTTAAAAGTATTCCTAGAATCAAGTCGTTTCGATTAAATCGACTATCCAAAAAACCAGCCATAACTATGAAGACCAATTCCAAGCAAATTGACTCCGATATAACAAACACCTATCACAATGAGACCTACACTCGCAACGAGAGCAGGGCGTCTGCCCTGCCAGCCTCGACTCAGTCGAGTATGTAAATATGCTGCATAAACCAACCAACAAATCAATGCCCAAGTTTCCTTGGGGTCCCAACTCCAATAGCTTCCCCAAGCTTCATTAGCCCAGACAGCACCGCTTATAATTCCAACAGTAAGAAGTAAAAAACCTACAGTGATTGTTCGGTAACTTAGACTATCAAGTAGTTCATTTCGACTGAATTGAACTGAAGACAACTGAAACTCAGTATTACTGACGCTCCCGCCTGTCGTGACCAGCGCCGCTCGTCGATAACCACCACTTCCGATAGAGCTGCTGCGTAGCTCTAAAGCATGACCCCTATCAGAGACCAAAACAGCCACTGACAACAGTGAACCAACAAGCAAAGCTGCATAACTCACCATAATCACGCTTACATGCATAACAAGCCAGCTGGACCGTAGGGCTGGAACGAGGGGGGAGGCTAACTGCAGCTGATCTGGAAGGGCAAAACTAGCAAAAGCAATACAACCCAACCCCATGGGAGTGGCTGATGCTGCAACGATCGGTGTAGGCCAGGATCGCTCAACCAGCAGCTGCGTAAGCGTGCAAGCCCAGGCAAGAAAACAAAGCGATTCATAAAGGTTGCTAATTGGGAAATGACCCGACTGCCACCAACGAAGGACGAGCTGAGCTGTCAGAGCAAGATTCGCTGCTGCGATGAAGAGCGTCACCATGCCTGAAGTTTTCTCCGAGCTGACTTTCCAGAAAGCCAAAGGCAGAGTCAACAACAGCAATACAAACGCCAGCAATCCGAGCCCGAGAACAGGATCCATCCCAGCCAACAGCATGAGCAATTTCATCATCCAACATCTTGATTCTGACGCGTTTGCTTACCGACTTGCTTGACGCAACAAAAATCCGCCTCCAGTGAGGGATATCAACACTGGTGCCCAGGCAGCAATCAAGGGGGCCAACGTTCCCTTGACACCCAAAGAGCTAAAGCTGAAACTCAACACGTAGTAGACGAAAATCAATACCACGCTTATACCAAAACCCTGACTGCGACTAGTGCGACTGTTAGGTTTCGCTCCTAAGCTTGAACCTATCAATCCGAAGACAAGACAAGCCATTGGAACTGTAAATTTTTCTTGGATACGAACTCTGAGTCTTCGAGCTTCCTTCCGATCTCCAGCGTCTGAAAGAAGTCTCTCGGCTTCAATTGCTTCAGATACTGTCATATTATTAGCATCTTTGGGTAATCTAGCGATACGAAGTGGAGCTGGACTAAGCGGATAAAGGTAGCGATCAAAATCAGCCGATGTTGTGCTTCCAGAAGGAGAAAGTGTAAGAATTTTTCCTTCTTTGAATTCCCATTTTGCCTGTTTTTCGTTCCAATTAGCTTTATCGGCAACAAGCATCTGGGTGAAGCCAAACCTAGAAAAATCTAAAACAGTAACATCGATCATCGTGCCATCTTGAAATTCACGTGCATAAAATAATTGAGTTAATCCATTACCTACATCACCATCAGGACTAACAACTCGGCCAAATCGTGAATACACAATGTTATCTCCCTTCTCAGCTGCTATTGCCTTTCCAAGCGCACGTTGAAGCGTAAATTCTGCCGAACGATTCGTACGTGGAACGATCACATCATTGAAAAGAAATGAAAGACATGTCATCAATAGAGCCAAAGCAATTGCTGGAGCAATCATCCGACTAGCTGTTACTCCTACGCTACGTAGAGCCGTAAGTTCACTATTAGCAGAAAGACGGCTGTAAGCAAGAAGCGATGCCATTAAGGTGGCCATCGGGAAGGAAATAACTAAAAAACTTGGCAACCGAAGCATTAGAACCTGAACCGCTATCGTCCAAGGAAGATTTGACTCAACAATCTTCCTAACTAGGTCGAACATCACTCCGACAGAAAGAGACACAACAGTGAATGCTGTGAGTGCAAACAACAGAGGTCCTATCAGTTCACCCAACAACCAACGGTCGATAAGTGGAATACGTTGCAAAATATTCCGGAATCGATCTTGAACTGCGAGTAACTTTTCACTTTTCAAAGCTGAAAGCCCTCTCCGAGGTAGTGACGTCTAACGAGCGGGTCATGTGCGACCTCATCAGATCGCCCAGAAGCAAGAATGCTGCCATCTGTCAAAATGTAAGCCCTGTCAGTGATCGCAAGTGTTTCACGAACATTGTGATCCGTAATGAGAATACCCATTCCTCGTTTACGTAAACCATGGATCAGTTGCTGTAGGTCAGCCACCGCCAAAGGGTCAACGCCTGCGAAAGGTTCATCGAGAAGCAAATAGCGCGGACCCTCTAGACCGACAGCTAGTGCACGAGCCACCTCACATCGTCTGCGCTCACCACCTGATAACTGGAAGCCAGAACGATTAATGAACGGAGTTAGATGAAAATCCTCAATTAATTGATGCAAGCGATCACGGCTATCCGCTTTCGATAAGCCACTTTGTGCCAACACCAATTCAAGATTTTGACGAACTGTCAGCTGCCTAAACACACTTGGCTCCTGCGGCAAATAACCGATTCCAAGACGAGCTCTCTGTGGCATCGATAGATCAGCTACGGGGTGACCATCAAGAAGTACCTGACCGATATCAGGCCGTAATAATCCAATCACTAAATTAAAACTGGTCGTCTTGCCAGCCCCATTCGGTCCCAGCAAGCCAATCACTTCACCGGGCATCAAGGTGAGTGAAAGTTGGCGAACCAAGGTCCTACCTCCAAGGGTTAGAGACACCTCATCAAGACTCAAACTCATGGCGTTAATGGAGTTTGCGGGGAAGAGTTCTGGTTCAAAAGAAGAGTTGACTGAACTTGCTGACCCGAAGAGGGATTGGCCTCGGCACGTTCATCATCCAAGTTGTACGTAATACTTTCCGCGCTGATTGTATTACCATCCTCTTGTACTACATCTACGTCGCCACTTAAAATAAGCAATGCTTCCTTGCTGAAATACTGGGCCTGACGAGAAGTGGCAACCATTCCACGACTTGGATAAACGATGCGAACATTTCCTAACGCAGTGACCACACCCGTTATGTTGTCCGCACTTTGAGTGTCAGATTCGATCGTAATCAACCTATCGTCATTACCTTGAATCTGTGCATTTGAAGGAGGAACAATGGTGCCTATAGCAAATAAAACTGTAAGAGGAAGAAGCTTGATTAACCAATTTGTCATCGTTAGGAGCAGAAAACGTGAGAGCAGCAAATCACACTCGTCAGCAAAGCCAATGTACCCAGAGATTCAAATGTGGTCACGCAATTCAGGAACTGGAAGTAGGTCAGGGTCTTCGTCCTGTTGAAGTGCTTCCAGCCTTAGGCGTGCCTGATTGCGAGCTGTGGGGAGATCAAGACCAAGATCTCCTGCTGAAGCTGAGGAGAGGCGACCAACCCCTTCACCTAGCAAAATGGTGGCTCCTCGCCGATTTCCTCGATCAAGATGAACATGAGCTACGGCGATTTGCAGGATTCCTTGCAAGAGTCTCCGTTCCGGACCAGCCGTTTCATGCCAAAGCTCTTCGAAGGCATCGTGGGCTTCATACCAGGAACCTTCATTAAAAAGCTCTACAGCATTAGGAAAACGAGGATCAATTTGTACACTCACCGTTTTGCCATCTTTTTAGCTGGTAATTTGCGCAATCGAATAGATTCAGGTGTCACTTCAAGCATTTCATCAGGTCCGATGTACTCCAGTGCACGTTCTAGTGTCATCTGTATCGGAGACTGAAGTGTATCCAATACATCAGCTCCAGCAGAACGGATATTAGTAACTTGCTTTGCCTTGCAAATATTAATTTCCATATCTTGCTGACGTGTATTTTCCCCAATAATCATTCCTTTATATACTTTTGTACCTGGAGTAATAAAGAACTGACCACGGTCTTCAGCTCCTTTTAGAGCATAAAAAGTTGCCGTGCCTTCTTCAAAAGCAATTAAAACACCATTTCTCCTGGTATCGAAATCACCCAGCATGGGACGGTACTCAAAGAAAGAATGGCTCATAATTCCTTCACCACGTGTGGATCGAATAAATTCACCACGGAATCCAATAAGACCACGTGATGGCACAACAAATTCAAGCTGAGTGCGGCTGTCAGCACCTGTTTCCATATTTTGCATTTCACCTTTACGGGTTCCCAACTTTTCAATGCAACTACCAACAGCTGCTTCTGGCACATCCATGACTAGCGTTTCCACTGGTTCACAAGGCGTACCATCGATGGTTCGAAAAATTACCTGGGGCTGAGACACTTGAAATTCGTAACCCTCGCGTCGCATTGTTTCAATCAAGATGCCCAGATGTAGCTCGCCTCGGCCACTAACAGAAAAACGATCAGGTGAATCGGTATCTTCTACGCGGAGCGCGACATTTGTTAGAAGTTCACGCTGCAAGCGATCTCGGAGCTGTCGACTCGTAACAAATTTGCCCTCCTTACCAGCAAACGGAGAGTCGTTTACCACAAATGTCATCTGCAAGGTGGGCTCATCAACCTTGATAAGCGGTAATGCTTTGGGTTCGTCTGGGCAGGCAATTGTTTCCCCGATATTCACATCATCAAAACCAGCTACCGCTACAAGGTCACCAGCAGAAGCTTCTTTGATATCGATTCGTTGAAGGCCTTCAAAACCGAGAAGTTTACTAATTCGGCCCTTTTTTACATTCCCAGTATCTTTAATTAATGCAGCATTTTGCCCTTGTCTAATAACTCCATTATGAACTCTTCCTATAATAATGCGACCAAGAAAATCTGAGTAGTCGAGCGTTGTAATCTGAAGTTGAAGGGGTTTTTCAGGATCTCCTACAGGTGGCGGAACATGGCGCAGAATGGCATCAAACAGAGGACGCATATTGTCGCTCTCCGTTTTCATATCAGGCTTCGCGAAGCCTCCTAAACCGCTACCAAATAAGTAAGGAAAATCGCATTGATCATCATCAGCACCGAGTTCTAAAAATAGATCAAGAACCTTATTAACTGCCGTCTCTGGATCAACACGAGCGCGGTCAATCTTATTCACAAATACGATCGGACGAAGACCCTGCTCAAGAGCTTTTTTGAGAACAAAACGGGTTTGAGGCATAGGCCCTTCATTGGCGTCAACAATTAAAAGACAACCATCAACCATGCCAAGAACACGCTCAACTTCCCCACCAAAATCGGCGTGTCCAGGCGTGTCAACGATATTGATTCGCGTTTCGTTGTAAGTGACCGCAGTATTTTTTGAAAGAATCGTTATTCCGCGTTCTCGCTCCAAGTCGTTGGAGTCGAGTACACAGGTTGGAACGGCCTCATTATCTCGAAAAATTCCTGACTGACTAAGCAGGGCGTCCACAAGAGTGGTTTTACCGTGATCCACGTGGGCGATGATCGCTATATTGCGGATCGCCTTGTTCGGGGCGCTCATGAGGTCAGTATCGTTATAAAGGGAGACTTGGAACGCCCGCGGGCGCAGCTAAGTCATGTTATCTCAACGTGAGATTTGCGTGACTTGATCTCCGCAACCAATACTCGAGCTGACACACGTTCTACTCATTTGCAGATCAATAGTCTCTCTTTCAAACTCAGTTCAAAATGTGTGCTCTAGATGCATCGGCACGGAGCAGATTATTTGCACAAAAGCCATTGGATCTTCAGTCCAAAAATTCGCTCGCAAGAATTTGTATCTACCTAAAGCACGTCAAGCGATAGATTCAATCTTATCGACCATTTACCAAGAAACGTCCTTAAAAGGATCCAGATGCATGGCGTATGGAGATGCAGCTCCATCTCAATGCGCTTTGCTAACGAGAACTAGATCCGCCCAAACCTTCAACTAAAATTTAAATCAAAACGTGCCCAAACTCTGCTAAAATCTTAGAAATTTGACCACATCTTTTGAGTTTAGAGCGATAAGCAAGCTGACCAAAACCCTTCTCAAAAACACACTATCACTAAAAAATTTACTTTGGATTGGTTCCGATGTAGCACTTACCCAACAAATCAAGAAAGCATAGCTTATCTTACTCGGATACTTTTAAGAACCAATCAAAGCTATTCGCCTCGGCATTCACAAAACCCACAATTCGAACTAATTGACCACTGAAAAGAAAGATACTCGATCCACAAATCTTCAATAAATACACATCAAGACCCTATCTAACTCACCAATAAGAACAACCATAAAAACTAAAAACAAGCTTAAAAGCTTAGAAATAGTTTTGAGAATAACAAACAAATACAATAGCAAAGAGGAATAAATTGAGATTGGTTGACATATTGCATTCACCGCCCAAGGGCTAGTTGTCGAGCAGGTTCAAACTGACGAAGAGCCTCGGCTGAACCTTCAAAACGCCAATGCCATGGTTCGTAACTCACACCCTGCGGATTGATCTCAGGGAATGAAAGAGTGAAGTGATAGCTCGCGGCATAGTCCTGAAGCCAGCGAAATGCAGGAGTTGCCTCAAAAGAAACCGAAAGATTGGTATCTGGGCGGCTGCCATCCCCAAGGTCGACGGCATACCCCGTGCTGTGCTCGGAATAACCAGGCGGTGCAGACACTTTTGCTCGTTCTGCGGCGGTCTGATTTCTTTCTGATTTCACATCAAAGAAAATTCCCTCCTGCAAATTATGAGAGCGATAGCCACTCAGGAGCCTTAAATCAATGCCATCAGAGGCGGCAGCACGTCGCATCGAATCAAAAGCAAGAGCAGCGTCCTGATGGAGCTCAATTCCTGCTTCGACTGGCACAAGTTGACTTGAAATCGCTTCGTCATAGGGAAAGTGTCCAAGTAGGCGACCGTCTCGATCTGGCGCGGTCTCAATCCCTGCAACCGTTTCACCTGGTTCCGTTGATCGACTTGCCAATAAATCCGGCCCCAACCAAACAGCAGCCGGTATCCCGAGTCCCAACGAAAGACAAGCCAAAAAGAGCCCAAAACCGCTACCTCTCCGCCGAGGAGCAGGTTTCGACCGGCGAGCGACAGGAATGTCATCCCTGGTGCTGCGACGCGTGGAGACAACCCTTCCCAGAGGATTCATGCAGTGTTGTTTCAATCGTAAGGGGGTCCGCCAGACCCCAGTACCACTTCTCGGAATGCGTGATTAGTTTGAAAATATTGATCCGGCGGAGTTTGCTGAGATGCTGAGAGTTGCCGTGGTCGGTGGCGGACCGAGCGGATCCTGTGCTGCAGAAGTGCTTGCGCGGGCCGGCATCAAGACTTGGTTATTCGAGCGAAAACTCGATAATGCCAAGCCTTGCGGGGGAGCGATTCCACTTTGCATGGTTGAAGAATTCGATCTACCTGATTCGATCATCGACCGCAAAGTTCGGAACATGAGAATGATTTCACCGTCCAATAGGGAGGTGGACATCAAATTGGATCCACTCGGTTACGACGACAACGCCTACATCGGAATGTGTCGGCGAGAAGTCTTCGACTCGTTCCTGCGCAATCGAGCTGCCGATTTAGGCACCACTCTTATCAATGGGTTGGTGCAAAAGATCGACACCGGAAACAAGCGCCAGGGGCCTTACAGAGTTCATTACGCGGATTACAGCTCAGGTGGTCCTACCGGCGAGATGAAGAGCCTGGATGTTGACCTTGTCATCGGTGCCGATGGAGCGAACTCCCGCGTCGCGAAGGCTATGGACGCAGGTGGATACAAGGTGGCGATCGCGTTCCAAGAACGCATCAAACTGCCAGCAGAAGAAATGGCTTACTACGAAAATCTCGCCGAGATGTACGTAGGAACTGATGTCTCACCCGACTTCTATGCCTGGGTGTTCCCTAAGTACGACCACGTCGCCGTAGGGACAGGCACCATGCAACAAAATCAATCCTTAATCAAAGGTCTTCAAAAAGGTATTCGCGAACGAGCTCGCAAGCGCTTGTTCAAAGGCGAAGTCATCAAGGTTGAAGCCCACCCGATACCAGAACATCCTCGTCCTCGCAGAGTGGTGGGTCGCATGGCATTAGTTGGAGATGCTGCTGGCTACGTCACTAAGAGTTCTGGAGAAGGCATCTACTTCGCGGCAAAGAGTGGACGCATGTGTGGCGAAGCAATCGTTGAAATATCAAAAAACGGTACTCAGGTCCCTACAGAAAAAGAGATCAAAAATACTTATTTGAAACGCTGGGATCGCAAGTATGGAGCAACGTACGTCGTTCTCGATATCCTTCAACGGATTTTTTATCGCAACGATGCTGCCCGTGAAGCATTCGTCGAAATGTGCGATGACCATGACGTCCAGAAGCTGACTTTTGACAGCTATCTGTACAAAAAGGTCGTGATGATGAATCCCTGGCAGCAGGTGAAACTCACCGCGCGAACCCTTGGAAGCCTTCTCCGAGGGCAAGCTTTGGCTCCCTCGACCTACGACTGCGTTCCTTCAGCTGTAGGGCGCTCTGATGGAGATTTCCTCGCGGATGAAGCCGCCCAAGCGATCAAAGCTCAATCCTCCGGGCAAGCCAGTCAGCAAGGAGAAGCTGAAATCGAAGAAGAACGATCCAAGGTCACTGCGAACTGATGACCCGACCCTAGGCATCAAGACTGGATGCAATCAAATTGCGCCAGAACTGATGCCTGATTTCTCAAGATGCAAAGCAGGTTCAGGCGGTTACGTCGAACTTCTACATCCTCCACCATCACCATTACGCTTTGGGACCCGTCAAAAAAGTTCTCAAGCGATTTTGCTGCATCTTGTAGTCCTTCTGCCAACTCAACGTAATTGCGCGATTGAGAAAGAGGAGAAAGCAGTTCGAGTGATTCCAAGAGAGAATATTCGCTTGGAGATTCGAACAAGTCGCTCTGAACGACCCCCAAAGTTGTGAGCTGATCATTTCCTAAATCACCCTTCTCTGCAAGCTTCGCTGCACGTTGTACAACAGCCTGAACTCCCTCTAATCGACGGTCTAGACGCAGCTGATGAAGGAGCTGCAAACGCTCACGTCCATCAACTGGATCGCTGAGAAGTCGTTCATCACTTACTGATTCACCGGCAACAGCTTGAACCAAATCAACAGGGAAGCCATCATCTTCAAATTGACTGATCATTCGTTGGCGCAACAAAAGCGATAGGTCCGCGACTAACTGGCCTGGTTTCATTGCAAAGGAAGGAAAAAGTGCAGACCAATGAATCGCAGCATCAGACAGCAGTGTTTGCAGAGAAAGCCGCCAGCCACGATCCCAAAGGATTTGGACAATGCCATTGCCTGCCCTACGAAGGGCATAGGGATCAGATGAACCACTCGGACGATCACCCTTCGCAAAGATGCTCAGAAGCAATTCCAGACGCTCGGCAAGGGCAAGAAGAGCACCAGCATCACTGGACGGAAGATTATCCCCAGCTCCACGCGGCTGATAATGCTCAGCCACTGCGAGTGCAGCTTGACGATCTTCCCCCTCCTCCAACAAGTATTTGCCACCAATCAATCCCTGTAGTTCAGGAAATTCGCCCACCATTTGACTCACCAAATCATGCTTACAGAAATGAGCTGCTCTCAAGGCATGAGTTGAAATATCTGAAGAAATGGTCAACGATTTGATCAGATAGTGCATTAGCCAAGTAATCCGATCAGATCGATCTCGCAGGCTTCCAAGACCCTTCGCGAAGGTCACTCGATCGAGGGATTCACGTCGCTGTTCGCTCGAACTTTTCCGATCAACAGTAAGAAAAAATTCAGCATCAGCGAGACGAGCACTGAGAACTCTTTCATTACCACGCACAATGTCTAAATCAGCACTGGCAAGACCATTGCTGACAAGTAAAAACTTAGACAACAAAACATTACGTGCTTGTAGTGCTAGAGGATCTTGATGAGCCTTGTTTTTCTTGAGAGGAACGTAGCGTTGATGAGACTGCATGACAGTAACGATCACTTCTGGTGGCAGATCCAGATAGCAGTCAGCAATCTCCCCACTCAAGACTCTCGGTGACTCGACAAGATCTACCAATTCTTGGAAAAGACCTTCGGGACAATCGATTGTGGCCGAACAAGACGCTGCCTCCTCTGCCAATACAGATCGAATGAGCCGCTCTCTCTGAGGTCGATCCACCATGACCCCAGCCCTTGCCTGGGACTCGAAATAAGTATCGGCATGCTGAATCTCTAATGAGGTCTCAAAGAGACGATGAGGTCGACTGAAGCGGTCGCTGTGAACAGGAGGTTGGGTCTCAGGAAGGGCTACAGGTATTAGCTCTGATCCGTACAGCGACACCAACCATCGAACAGGCCGGCTAAAACGCCGCTCACCCTCACCCCAGCGCATGAACCTCTTGCCTTGGAGGCCATCAATCCAGGCAGGAATTCGTTTCTTCAGCAATGCTGTTGTGTCTTCTCCAGATGTACGCACGAGGGCATACAGACATAATCCCTTCGCTGTATCACGGGATCTGAGCTCTGCAGGATCCACACCACAGCGCTTAGCAAAACCAATAGCAGCAGGACCAGGTTGACCATTCACTATCGCCTGCTTGACAGGAGGACCTTTGCGCTCTTCCTCCAGATCAGGCTGACGATCGATCAGAGACTCCACAAGCACTACCAAACGTCTCGGCGTACCAGTGACCGTGACCTGGCCATGTCCCAAGCGGAGTTCAGCCAGATCTAACTCCACCGTTTGCTGAAGCTGCGTCAACGCCGAGCGAACAAACGATGCCGGCAGTTCCTCAGTACCGATTTCAAGAAGGAAGGTTGAGGACACGCCGGTTAACTATGTAGGTATTGACTGTATTGACTGTATTGGAAGCCGCTTCGCTAGTTTCAAAAGACCTATCCCTTGAACTCGTGATCGAAGGTTTGACAACAACCTCAGGGACGAAAGAGGCAGTGTGCGATCGGATGCTAGATGGCCCTTCAATACCAACTGAATCGATTGACACCGCTTTATCTAAAGCTGAAAAGAGAAAACTTTACAGCGGGCATCTTCGAGAACCTTTAATAACTGAGCTTGAAAATGAAGAAATTCGCTTTAGTGAAGACGCAGTTCAATTACTCAAGTTTCATGGAAGCTACCAACAAAATCATCGTGAGTTAAGAAAAACTGATAAAATAAAATGCTGGCAAATGATGCTCCGCTTAAGAAATCCTGGCGGAAGAGTTCCTGCACAACTGTTTTCAGCATTGGATGATCTTTCCAATGAGTATGGAAATGGAACTTTACGGATAACAACTCGCCAAGCATTTCAGATGCATGGAATCCCAAAAGCAGACCTTAAAACTGTTATTGGTTCGATTATCAAACACTTAGGTTCAACATTAGCAGCCTGTGGCGATATCAATAGGAATGTTATGGCACCCGCAGCACCATTCGAAAACAATGGATACCCAGCTGCCAGAAAACTCGCTGATGATATTGCTGATTTGCTCAGTCCAAAAGCAGCAGAAGCTTCCTATTTAGACATGTGGGTCGATGGCGATCACAGCTATCGATTTAAACCCACTAATCCGGTTAAACAAGCCCGCAAGAGGCAGATCGATGAAGGAATTTTTTCCGGCAGCAAAGATGAACCTGTTTACGGTGACACTTATCTTCCTAGAAAATTTAAGGTTGCAGTTACCGTACCTGGAGACAATTCTGTAGACCTTTTAACACAAGACATAGGGCTTGTTTTATTCACAAATTCAAATGGGAGCATGCGTGGTTGCAACGTGTATGTAGGAGGTGGTATGGGAAGAACGCACAATCAAGAAGATACTTTTGCACGAATAGCAGATCCTTTAGGTTTCATCAAAGCTGAAGATATTCTCGACCTACTGCAGTCAATCATGGCTTTGCAGAGAGATCATGGTGATCGCGAAATTAGGAAGCATGCCCGCATGAAATATTTACTCTACAAGCGCGGAATAAATTGGTTTAAAGAGACTTTATTGAAAGATTATTTCAAAGGAGAACTTAATGCTATTCAAAATGAAGTCAAACCAAAACTTATGGATTATTTAGGATGGCATCGACAAAAACCAGGCTTGTGGTTTGTTGGTCTTCCATTTATGTGTGGTCGACTTGAAGGAAATACAAAAAAGGGACTTCGTCAAATCATAGAAAGGTATCAATTAGAAGTCAGGCTGACACCCAATCAAGACTTGCTTTTATGCAATATCGGCTCGAACCAAAAAGCCTCCATTAAAAGTGATCTAACAGATCTAGGATTTGAGCTTCCGGCTGACATATCCCCCCTCGTACGGCATGCAATAGCATGTCCAGCTCTTCCCACATGCGGATTGGCTATTACCGAATCAGAACGAATCCTTCCCGATATTCTTGAACGACTTAATTCCCAGTTGCATAGCTTAAAAATCAACAAATCAATTCTGATTCGTATGACTGGCTGCCCTAACGGTTGTGCTCGTCCTTACATGGCCGAACTTGCCTTAGTCGGCAGTGGAGTCAATCAGTATCAGCTCTGGTTAGGTGGCAGTGCCAACCTTCAGACATTGGCACGTCCGTTTCTACAAAAAATGCCACTCGAAGAGCTGGAATCCACAATCGAACCATTGCTTCTGAGCTGGAAAGATGCTGGCGGGAGGCGTGGCTTTGGTGAGCATATTTCCAAACTTGGTGATGCAACTGTCCAAGAGATGCTCAAAGCTCAAGGCTAAATAAGCTCTGATCACGTCCATACATAGCTTGATTAGCTTGAACGGTCCAAGCCCAAAGTTGATCACCAAAACTGAAGTGCCACCATTCATTGGGATGACGTACAAATCCTGCTTGCTGCATCACCCGATGCAGCAAGCAACGTCTGCTATGAAACAGAGCACTTTGCCCATCAGGATTCTCTTTTGCTGCCTCAACATGGTGAAGAGGTAGAGACTCAGGTCCAATGGCATCGATTTCGCCACCCATGTCCAAACTAGATCCCATGGCATCAATGAGTGTGAGATCAACAGCTGCGCCGGTGCTATGGGGCGGCGGAGTGGATAAAGCAGGGCTCGGTGGAGCCCAAAAACGGGACACCTGAGCACGAACATTTTGCAAACGATCCATTTCATCAGAGTCATTTGGATTAACCCCTTGGCGAGCACACTCCTGCTCAATGGCGTAATTCACCATGAAGGCTTGAACTGACAATGGACGCCAAGCATCAAAAATCCCCAACCGAAGTGGTTCGCGTCCATCCAACGTCGTCAAACTGTTGAGATGAACTTGAGCAGCCAGCAGACGGCTCCTCACACCTTGTCGAAGACAAAAGGGGTCTGCTCCGTTTCCATAAGGCGCCCCTAATGCCACATAGGGATGAGGCTCCATGCAGGTCACGAAAGACCTCAGCGGCCGCAAAGACTCACCGCAATCGTCAATCGAGACGGAGTGCCATGGACGCTGCATGGATTTTGAATCACAAGAACAGTGTCAGAAGATTGCCATTTTCTTGGTTAGAACGCACCTCTCAAGAAGAAATCAGATGAAGACATGTCATCACGAGGATTAATCCGGTAGCTGATTAATTGAGTTGTACAGCTGCTGCAGCCCGTTTTCGTTGCTGTTCGAGTAAGAGACGAATTTGGTGGTGAGACTTCAGTTCTGGATCCTCCTTCAGGATGCTCGCTGCCTCATCACGGGCTTCCTCCAGGACAGATCCGTCATCAGCCAAGCTAGCTAGCGCTAAATCAGGCAAACCTGATTGACGAGTCCCCAGCACCTGACCTGGACCTCGAAAACGGAGATCCATCTCGGCAATCTCGAATCCATCATTGGAACGAACTAGAACTTCAAGACGTTGGCGTGCCAATGGATTTCTGCTGTCATTAACGAGCAAACAGTAAGAAGCAGCCGCTCCACGTCCAACCCGACCCCGTAGTTGGTGTAACTGAGCCAAACCAAACCGATCAGCATGATCGATCACCATCACACTCGCTTCGGGAACATCCACTCCCACCTCAACAACCGTGGTAGAGACCAAAATTTGAGTGGCTCCATCAGCAAAATCAGCAATGACCGTTTGCTTTTCAGCGCTAGCTAAGCGTCCATGCAAAAGACCAACATTGAACTCAGAAAACACCACTTGCGACAGGTGGCGATGCACATCAACGGCTGAACGAAGATCGACTTTTTCTGATTCCTCTACTAGAGGAAGGACTACATAAACACGTTGACCTTGAAGGACCTGCTCTCGGATCAACTCATAGGCTTCCTCACGATCAGAGCTCTTCACAACTCGAGTACGAATTGGGGTGCGGCCTGGAGGTAACTCATCGATTTGGCTCACGTCCAAATCACCATGGAGCGATAAGGCCAGTGTTCGCGGAATCGGAGTGGCCGTCATCGTGAGCAAATGAGGTTGCAACCCCTTGTCCAGAAGGCGGTTGCGCTGACGCACACCAAAACGGTGTTGCTCATCCACAACCACCAATCCCAAACGGTCGAAAGACACAGGATCTTCCAAGAGGGCATGGGTACCCACAAGAATGCGCAAAGTACCTCCAGACAAATCACTCAAAATCTGTCGGCGGCGGCGGCGAGGAGTTGAGCCGGTAAGCAGCTCCACCGATACATGCAAGGGAGGCAACCAGCTACAAAGGCTGCGGTAATGCTGCGCAGCCAAAACTTCTGTTGGCGCCATCATTGCTCCTTGCCACCCCGCCTCCACCGCTCGGAGTAGTGCAGCGATAGCCACTACGGTTTTACCACTACCTACATCACCTTGAACGAGACGTGCCATCGGCTCAGGACGCTCAAGATCGTTTTCAATCTCCGAAAGAACACGCTTCTGAGCTCTCGTCAGATCAAAAGGCAAAAGAGACAGAAAGCGTCCCACTAATCCCTCTCGATCCAATCCTGGATAGAGCAATGGTGCCGAACGCTGACGTAAGGCAGCTCTGCGTTGCAACAAACTGAGCTGGAGCAGCAGGAATTCGTCAAATACCAAGCGATGACGCGCTTGCTGCAGTTGCTCGCTGGTTTCCGGCCGATGGATCGCAACCAACGCTTGATCGCGAGCCAACAAGCCACGAGCTTCCCGGCGCGGAGCAGGCAGCGGATCAGACCCAAGACGAACAACAGGCAAAACCGCTTCAACCAAGCTTCGAAAACGATCTGCAGTGAGCCCTTCCGTGAGGGGATACACAGGCAACAACCTGCCGATTTGACGAGAACGCAACGGTGATATTGCGCTCTCCATCACCTCAATCAAGGGATCTTGAAAGCTGATGCCATAGGGCCCGCTTTTGACCAAACCACTCACGGCCACGGTGGCACCGACTGGATACTGACGGGTCTGACCATGGAGGTACGAAGGATTGCTAAACCGTTTTCCTGCCAAAAAGCGCGTCACCTTGATGCGACCGGTGGGGTCTTGCAGCTGCAACTCAATAATCGAAAGATTGGGGTTACGTGGACTGGTAAATCCATTCGATCGACGCACGGTGGCAACAATGGTGGCGGTCTCACCTGCTTCCAACGCTTCAATTCTGCGTAAGGCTGAGTAGTCGACGTAGTCGCGCGGATAGTGCTGAATCAGATCACGAACGAGAAGAAGACCAAGAGTTGCCAAACGTTCTGCCAGCTTCGGACCAATGCCATGGACTTGAGCTAATGGTGACTCCAAATCCAAAATGATTGGTCTAGATCCAGATCGACCTGTAGCTTGAACTGTCGAAGACACCCTTAAACGTGGAGGTGCCATCGGAGTAGATGGTTCGAGTCGAGTGCGCAATTCATGGAGCCACTGACGTGTTCCGGTAACAAGGCGGCGGCGTCCAGCATCACCAAGCTCGGGATAGGAGGAAAATTCGCTCGCTAAAGATTGCAAACGAACCAAACTATCCTTTGGAAAAGGTACAGATGGTGGAGTCGATAATTGACGACTCAAAAAGGTATGGAAGCGTTCATTTCGGCCCTGAAGATCAAGAAATCCTCGTTCAGCCTCTAACGAGAGGGACTGCTGCAGCGGTCGAAGCCAAGCCGAAAAACACTCCAAAGAGTGCCGCTCAAGCGAAGGATTCAGTCCTGACGTTTCGTCGGCGGATTGGGCCACCACTGACTCTGAACCTCCTGACTAGTGACACGACTCTGCCAATGCCTCTGTTGAGCGACCATTGTTAGCAAATTACTGCGATGTTGACGTAAGCGGTATCTGCTCTGGCGCAGGGAACCATTGTCGTACTCAAGATCTGCCGGCCTTATCAACACGCTGAGAATTTCCAACGGTTGATCCTGGGATGGGATAGGCAACGGTAGTTTGAGTCGCAGAAGATTAGAAGCTGAGGGAAGAGCCTGCAATTGTCCAGAGATCGCAGCATCAAGAAGAGACGTGGGAAGAAGGCTACTGATCAGCCCACCCCTCAATAATTCAACGTTCAAAGCATGGGATAAATCTCGAAGCTTGCGATCAAGAGCTGCATCCTGCCCTTCAAGCCAGTTCACCAACTCCACAGGCATTGAAGGAAGCAATTCCTCATTGCGCTGATTCGAAGGACCAATTGATGAACTCAACCCAGATGATTCGGATTCATGACTTGGTGGCTCCACTCCTGGATCTCCCTGATGCATTGCTTCCCCAGCCATAAGAAAGAGTGAACGCAAGAGCTCAAAGTCAGTCGTCACAGCCTCCGCGCCGGACTCTGCGTCAATCGGATCCTGGACGGATCGCTGCTGTTCATCCACCTGCTCGGTGGAAGATTCAACAACCTCAGCACTATTATCTCGATGCGGTAGTAACCCTTCCAAAAGATCTGGGTGCTCAATAGGAGGGGTGAGGCTTAACTCAATACCACCTCGATTGATTGAGTTAGTTTCACTTCCAATATCACTCTGAAGAGACTGACTGACTTCGAGATTGGCCTGCTGGCGAAACTCAAAGACCTCCTTCTTAAGACGATTAGCAAGATCCATGAGCTGCTCAACAGTGAGTAAACTGATGCAACGTCGAACAAGTCCGTCCAATTTTTGCTGAAGTTCAGTTTGCTGCTTTGTTGTTATTTTTGATAGACGCTCACCGCGTTCACATAGAAGATTTCCAATGGCATTGCGAACACTAGGAAGCAACAATCCACGCAGGGTTTGTAGATAGAGCGCTTGCTCTCGATACAGCAAGGGAACAAGACGTCGGCTTTGTTGTTGAAGCCGACTTAACTGTTCGTTGGGGTCATAACCGCTCGTGGATTGCGTCTCAGTCGTCAAAATCAGCCGTTAGTCATGGAAGCAACTTCCGTAGCAAAGTCCACTTGCTCAATTTCAATGCCTTCACCGAGGGTGTAACGAGTAAAACGTCGAACTTTGACATTTTCGCCGATTTTTCCAGCAACTTCTTTAACCAAATCAGCGACAGACATTGAGCTGTCTCGAATAAAAGGTTGATCCAACAAAGATAATTCCTTCAATCGTTTGGCAATACGACCTTCGACAATCTTGACCTTCATTTGGTCAGGCTTGCCATCAAGATCATCGCGTCCCATCTCAATGGATTTTTCACGATCAATAATATCTTGAGGAATTTCGTCGGTGCTTACATATTCCACATTGGGGCAGGCTGCAACTTGCATCGATACGTCGCGAAGCAAACCTTGAAAAATTTCGCCACGTGCAACGAAATCAGTTTCACAGTTGAGCTCCAGCAACACACCGACACGAGCGCCTGTGTGGATGTAGCTGCCAATTGCACCTTCTGCTGCTGCTCGACTTGATTTCTTCTCGGCGCTTGCAATGCCCTTTTGACGAAGCCATTCGATGGCTTTTGTCGTATCGCCATCGGTTTCTCCGAGAGCTTTCTTGCAATCCATCATTCCTGCGCCGGTTTTGTCGCGCAGTTCTTTGACAAGCTTGGCTGAAACGGCCGCCATGAGAATTAAGTGGTGAGATCTATGGGAATGCCGCTGGGGTAAGTGAAAACACAGCGGCGTTAAGGCATCGAACGGCTAACTATTAGCCCTGTCCGTCATCGCCACGGCCATCCTGGCCGCCATGACGTCCTTCGTTGATCGCATCAGCCAAACGGCTCAACACCAACTGAATCGAACGGACCGCGTCATCGTTGCAAGGAATGGGAACCTCACACAAGTCTGGGTCGCAATTGGTATCCAACATCGAAACAAGCGAGATGTCGAGCTTGCGAGCCTCGAGCACTGCGTTGGTTTCACGGCGTTGATCCACAAGCACTACGACGTCAGGAATGCGACGCATGTTCTTAAGACCACCCAGGTACTTCTGAAGGCGCTCGAGTTCACGACGCAGAACCGCACCTTCCTTCTTGGGGCGCATTGCGATGGCACCACTTGACTCCATCCTCTCAAGATCTTTGAGACGATCAATCCTGGCCTTCATCGTGGTCCAATTGGTGAGCATTCCGCCCAGCCAACGTTGGTTCACGTAGGACGAGCCGCAACGAAGAGCTTCTTGAGCCACCACTTCAGAAGCTTGCTTCTTAGTGCCAACAAAAAGGAAACGCTTGCCGCTACGAGCTGCTGAACGCACCCACTTGTAGGCGTTATTCATGCAGACAGCTGTCTGCACCAAATCAATAATGTGAACTCCATTACGCGCGCAATAGATGTAGCGCGACATTTTGGGATTCCAACGACGGGTCTGGTGGCCAAAATGAGCACCAGCTTCCATCATCTCGGCGAGAGTGACGACAGCCATGTTTGTTAAGGGTTTCGGGTTCGCCTCCACCTGTCAGGTATGGCGTGAGATGAGCAATTGCTCAGAGCACAACAGCCAGCACCCGAAACGGACAGATGTGCGGGGTGAATAGGACCATTCAAATTTAACAAAGAGTCAGGACAGTGAGGGAAACACACTGTCAGGGTGATCTTCGACAGGCCAATCTTCATTCACACCACCAATCAGCAATTCATCGAGCTTGACAACGTCTGAATTGAGTTGTTTCAAAGCATTGATCAAGACATCTAAGCCAACTCCATCACTTGTCCCCAAATCCAACCAACAACGAGCCCAGTCCTCGTGGTACTCGAGCTGACCCATGTTGTGCATCAGAGCAGGCATGACAGAGGCAGCATCATCGTTGTCGTAACTCATCCAACTCAGATCTTCTGACTCTTCATGCACCTGGAGATTTTCCGCATTGAAACCACCCAGCCGCCCAATCACATACCAGCTGTCAAAGATTCCATCCACATAGTTTCGCTCCCCTTGACTTGGAATTTCACTAAAGCGAAGCCATACCCAGCAATTGAAGGGATCAACCTCTCGAAAACGAACGTGCATGACCTGTTGGAGACTTCTGCATCATCGCTTCTTCACAAAAGATCGGCCATGGTCGTAATCAATCATGCTGTTGATCTAACTGCCTTACCCAAGATCACTTGAGCCGCATGTTGGAGCTGCACAACATCCGATTCCAGCCAGCGACTTCAGAGCGTGTAGTTCTTGATGGAATCAATCTGAAAGTGACATCAGGACAACCAGTTCTGATCTCCGGAAACAGCGGCAGTGGGAAAACGAGCTTGCTTGAAGTGATTAGTGGCTTGGCAGGAGCAAAGGAAGGGGCCATTCACTGGAACAATGAGACACTCACTCGGCGACAACGGCGATGGCTATGTGGAGTGGTTTTTCAGTTTCCAGAACGGCATTTTCTGGGGTTGAATATCGCTCAGGAATTGAAGCTTGGTCATAAACGGCTCACTAGCGAGCAGAGCAACGAGGTTTTGAGACGCGTAGGGCTTAGTGGCGTGGATAAGAGACAGGCACCGGAACGTTTAAGTGGGGGGCAGCAACGACGGTTGGCACTGGCGGTTCAGCTTCTGCGCCGCCCCGAAGTTCTTCTTCTGGATGAACCAACAGCTGGACTTGATTGGTCGGTGCGCACTGAGGTGCTCGAATTACTTCTGAATCTCGCCCGCGACCGTCCCCTCATCGTGGTGACTCATGAGCCGGATCTCTTTGAAGGCTGGCGCGGAAATCATTGGAAATTGAAAGAGGGCCGTCTCCACGCTCTGTCACCATTGCCGCTGTGATGATAAAAAGCCATGGGTGACTGCCTTGTCCGGGCCACGGCAGCTGGCGGAGGCATCAGGCTTGTAGCCGTACTCACCACAGAGGCCACACGCGAAGCAAGACGTCGTCATGGCTTGTCTTACCTAACAACGGTGATGCTGGGACGTGCCATGAGTGCAGGTCTATTGCTGGCCAGCTCTATGAAGGTGAGTCACGGCCGGGTGAATTTACGAATTGGATCAGATGGACCCATCGGCGGGCTGTTTGTCGATGCAGGAAGAGACGGACGGGTGCGTGGGTATGTAGGTCATCCTGAACTTGAACTGGACCCCATTGAGGATGAAGCCGGACGCTACAGCTTTGATTTCAACACTGCAGCGGGAACTGGTTACTTACACGTCGTCAGAGACGAAGGGAAAGGAGAACCTTTCAGTAGCACTGTCGAATTAGTACGCGGTGGAATTGGTGAAGATGTTGCCTCATATTTGCTACATTCAGAACAAACGCCATCAGCAGTATTTGTAGGGGAAACAATTAATCGTGATGGGCTGGAGTGCAGTGGTGGACTGTTAGTTCAGGTATTACCCAAAGCCGCAGAAGAACCTGCTCTCATTGCTCTGCTAGAGGAACGTTGCCGTGAAATTAATGATTTTGGCAACCATCTGAGAGATTGCGGAAATCACCTTGAGGATCTGCTTAAGGATGTCTTTCCAGATCTAGACCCAAAGATGATTCCCGCAGGGGAGTCGATGCAACCCATTCAATTCTCATGTCCATGCAGCAGACAGAGGAGTTTAAACGCACTCTCGTTGCTAGGAAAAGAAGAACTCAATAATATGTTAATTGAAGACAAAGGCGCTGAACTTACTTGTCATTTCTGCAACGAGATCTACAAGCTGAACGAATCAGAATTATTGGCTCTTATTAAAGCTCTCTGATGAATCCTTAAAGCAACAGCAGTGATCCAGCGAGAAGAACCAAATAGGCGGGTAAAGCCTGCAGCTGAACCGAACTGAGTGGAAGCGCGATTTGAGGAGAAAGCAAAGCACTGAAGGTGGCACCAACTAACAGCCCTAATGCCACAAGAGCCAAACTCCAACCAAGAGAACCTAGAGGCCGACGTCCACGCTTGACCTGAGAAATAACAAGCCCAATCGTTGCGAGAGCAAGCACCAGATCAGCAGCTGTTGGAACAGCGAGCAGCAACAAGAGACCTAACCCACCTGCAACCAATCTCACAACTAAACCCTGGCCCTGAACCATGCTGAAACTGGGCAAGAAGCCAGATGGATTTAACGAAGGTTTAGGCAGAGATAAGCTGCGAATTCTGGTAAGAAGAGCGGGGGGGTTGCTCTGAATTGACGCAGGAGTAGAAACTTTTTGGTTCTCGATTCGGGAGGCATTGACAGCTGCCGAACTGATTTTTCCGGACTGGCGCTCACGAAGTCTCCCCATCAAAACCGCGTCATAAGCAGATTCGATGCCTGCTCTCGCCTGGGAGTCGTCACCAGCAGCCTTCAGCGACGATTCACGTGCCCGCTGAACATCTTCAAAGCCAGCGTCAGCTGATATCCCCAACCTTTCGTAAGGATCTTGGGAATCCGGATTGGAGCCGAGATCAACCCCTGATGCCATTAGTTCGCTTCAATCTTTAATGAGCGTATCGAGCAATGTGCAAGATCGGGAGAGATGAGGTGAATCAAAACAGTGGATGACCGTGTTTAAACCCCTGAACATTTTCTAATTGATGACGACAACGTGGGACATCGGCCGATTCAAGCCATTGTCGACGCTTGATCAAGGGCATTTGAGGGGGAAGGTGATAACCCTCTACAACCTCAACACGATCATCCTGAGGACGAAAACAAACGTAGTCAGTTCCGCCATCCGAACATGGCCGTAACAACCAAACGTGACTGCGTACACACAGATCCATGTGTTGCAGTCTGACGAGTGTGAAGCAATGTTGCGAGTTGAGAGGCCTCGAAAGCTCTGTTAAAGGCTGATGGGTTCAACGCCGCTGACAACAGGGGCAACAGTACTGAGATTAAGTTGCGAATGTTCTTCTAGAAGTTGATTCAGATTCCAATCATTTTTAAAAAGCAACACAGGTCGATTCCATGCGTCACGAACAGTTTTGCAATTGAAAATACGACCCACATCATCTAGAGAAGACCAACCGCCAGTCACCCAACGTGCCACCTGATAACCAAGAGGCTCGAGTCGAGTGTCTACCCCATATTCGTGTTGAAGACGATGCTGGACCACTTCTAATTGCAACTGGCCTACAGCGGCAAGAATCGGATCCCTCTTGCTTTCATCAATATCGTAAAGAATTTGGACAGCACCTTCCTCACGAAGCTCATTAACACCTTTGCGAAAATTTTTGAAGGCGGAAGGATTCGGATTGCGCAACCAACTGAATATCTCAGGACTAAAACAAGGAATACCTTCGTATTCCACCTTTGCTCCTGCGTAAAGAGTGTCACCAATAGAAAACATGCCAGGGTTATTCAGACCGATAACATCACCTGGGTATGCATCTTCAACAACAGCTCTATCCTGTCCAAATAGTTTCTGAGGTCGTGACAAACGAATAGTTCTCCCTGTACGGGCAAGACGCACAGACATATCCTTTTCGAAGCGTCCACTGCAAACACGAACAAATGCGACACGATCACGATGGCGTGGATCCATATTAGCTTGAAGTTTGAATACAAAGCCGCTGAATTCAGGTCGCAAAGGATCAACAAGGCCATCAGTGCCAAGACGACCAACTGGCTTTTGGGCCATATCCATAAAAGCGTCAAGGAATGGGCGAACACCAAAGTTAGTCATAGCCGAGCCAAAAAAGACAGGAGTAAGTTCTCCTGCGTGAACCAATTCAAGATCAAGTTCAGCACCAGCCGCTTCGAGAAGCTCAAGATCTTCTAATGCCTGAGCGAGTAAATCAGGCTCCACTAAATCCTTGAGATCAGGATCATTCAAGTCGAGTATCTTCTCCTTCGACTGACGACCGCGCTGAGCTCGACTAAAAAGAACAACTTGACGTGTACGTCGATCAATAACACCACGAAAGAATTCACCACTACCAATAGGCCAATTCACAGCCCAGGGAGTTAAACCAAGCTCAGACTCAATTTCATCCAAAAGAGATAAAGGTTCTCGACCTGGGCGATCCATCTTGTTGATGAACGTAAAGATCGGAATCTCTCTCATCCGACAAACCTCAAACAATTTTCGAGTTTGTGGCTCTAAACCTTTAGCAGCATCCTCAAGCATCACCGCATTATCCGCTGCAGCTAATGTTCGATAGGTATCTTCAGAAAAATCCTGGTGGCCAGGAGTATCTAACAAATTAATCGTGCTGCCGGAGTAATCAAACTGAAGCACTGTCGACGTAATAGAAATTCCACGTTGTTTTTCTAACTCCATCCAATCGGAGGTTACTTTGCGCTGTTCGCCACGAGCTTTAACTGCGCCTGCCTGCTGAATCGCACCTCCATAAAGCAGAAGCTTCTCGGTCAAAGTTGTTTTGCCAGCGTCAGGGTGAGAAATGATCGCAAAATTGCGACGACGAGCCACTGCTCCGACAAGATCAAGCTCTCCTCCGAGACAATCGTCGGAATTGCTGGATTGAGTCTCTAATGGCGTACTCATAATCTCACTCTGGAGAGGACCAGCCTGACAGTCAACGGGCTCAACAGGCTCATTATCGCGAATGACAACGACCAAGCACCTCTAGATAACGATCACCAATCTCCACCACGGAGAGAGATGACAAACCAGACTTACGAAGCTGCAAACGAACCTCATCAACACGAAAGGAGGCGAAAAGCGACGCTCGATAATCACGCTTCAAAATAGGTGGAGCACTCTTTACGTAACGTTCGCAAAGAGCATCAACCTCGAGCTCATCGAAGGGCCGGCGTAGATCGCGATGAAACATAAAAGAACCCGGAATAGCAAGATTCTGAACAGCTAACCAAAGATCATGAGGATTATGAAGATGATGCAATAAACTATTGCTAACAATCAAAGAAGCACCTTTATCTTTATCAATAAGATCAATATTAATAGTTTTAAGATTGGCCATGATATAACTCAAGTTTTGGATGGCTGGTTTAAGGGTCAAGAGGCGCGTGTTTGCCTTGTTGATCATTGCAGAAGAACCATCAATTCCAATCACATCGGACTGCGGCCATCGACTCGCAAGTAGCTCACTGATATTTCCTGGACCACAGCCAAGGTCAAGAATCAAACTTCCGGGCAATAAACTAATATTTGAATGATTTAAAAAATCAACAATATGATCAACAAAAGACTGATCACCCTCCGTAAAATTAGCATCAGAATAAGCATTTACCTGAGGAACTGATCGCATCAGCTCAGGCTCTGGAACACGTTGCATAGAGGTTGAACAGATGGGAAGTCAACCGAAGAATATCAGAATCAATACCGAAAAGTAAAATACAATAACTCAAACAATAAATAACTAAAATAAATACGAAAGAACAATAAATTGATTTAAAATTTACAAGATCCTATAAAAACAGACAAAAGACAGCAAAACCAGTTGGTCAAACAAACCCCAATAAAACACAACTTAAAGCTCAATGAAGCGAAGAATTATATTAATACGAGAAATAAATTCGCTCTAAAGTCAAACCAAAAATCAAAAAAACCAGTGAAACAAACGAAAAGAATGAAACAATTAATACAATGCAAATGCGGCAAACACTGCTGATGGTGCCCAGGCGCACTTGAAGACTCCACAGGTGGCGTTAGGATCTCGTTAAGACAAGCGAAAACCTGTAAGTGACACTCACACCAAGTCGACCAAAGGAACTGGGTACTCAGGAAAAAGGAAATTCACCTACCAACGGTGATTTTCCTGCAGATGCTCCTGCAGCAAACCCAGTCTTTTACAGGACATACAGTCGGCGACTACCAAAAGGAAGAGAGAGCTGGCTGGAAGTAGGGGAACGCAATCGATCAGGACTGCAAAAGTTGGGTTCTCTGAACACAGAGGAGATGGCTCTACTGGAAAAGATGCAGAATGAAAAAAAAGCCATGCCATCTGGTCGTTGGCAATGGATCGGTGGAACACCCTGGATCGAACAACCAGAAAACTATTCGGGCGCCTACAACTGCACTTCAACCAATCTGGTCGATTGGGAAGCCTTCGGATTGATGATGGATCTGGCGATGATGGGCTGCGGCACAGGCGCAATCATCGAGCCACACTTCATTGATCAACTGCCAAAAATACGTAATCCAATAGAGGTTCTTAGTGTTTCAGCAATAGGCATTACGGATTCACAAAAGAGAGAGGAACGTACAACACACAGCATTACAGGAGACACGGTTTCAATCAGAGTTGGAGACACAAGACGAGGTTGGGTCGACAGTTATCAATTAATATTGGAACTAAGTAGTGATCCGAATTTTGAAGGAAAAACAATAAAGGTAGAGATCGATCTTTCTGATGTAAGGCCCGTTGGAGAAACCTTAAAGGGATTTGGAGGTATGGCCAACCCTGTAAAGCTAAAAGATCTATACAGTCGTATCGCAAAAATACTCAGTAAAGCAGTAGGTAGAAAACTAACTTCCATTGAATGCTGCTTACTGATTGATGAAGCTGCGGTAACAATCGTGGCAGGAAACATTAGACGTAGCGCAGGCATGCGGCAATTTGCATCTGGGGATACATCAGCAGCAGGAGCAAAGGCAAATCTTTGGCAACAAGATTCCGATGGAAATTGGAGGATTGATCCAGAACGTGATGC
The DNA here is from genome assembly GCA_003210755.1 of Synechococcus sp. AG-679-C18. GTDB lineage: Bacteria > Cyanobacteriota > Cyanobacteriia > PCC-6307 > Cyanobiaceae > Synechococcus_C. The sequence continues at coordinate 13,548 of QCUL01000007.1, read as the reverse complement.
TTTACGAATGGCCAATCACACGCGTGTTTACCACACGCGTCCTACCAGGGAAATCCTTTTAGAAGCCGTAACGAGCCAATTTCACAGTGGTGAAGGTGCTATTCAATTCGCACCCGAGGCCATTGCTCGTTCGAGCGCAGACCTTTTAAAAACTCCAGAATTAAGAAATGAGTTTATAGACATCTATTCTGAACAAGGACGTGATGAAGCGGGTCGTTGGCTACAACATAACCATGGCCCAATGTCTGAGGAAGAAATCGAACATCGACTAAATCGTTATGGACTTAATCCATGCGGAGAAATTCTTGGTGCTGATTTCCATTGCAATCTAGCGGAAGTACATCTCAACCAAATTGATCCAGGTGATGAACAAGCACAAAATGATGCATTCCGTGCAGCTGCGGTCTCCGTTGCATGTTTACTAAACCACCGCTTTGAAGTTGAAAGATATAGACAAAGTCGTGCCTGGGATCCAATTGTAGGCGTAAGTTTTACAGGATTATTTGACTTCTTCGTTCATGCATTTGGTACACCGTGGCTGAAGTGGTGGGAAGCAGGAAGACCAGAAACTGAGGAAGGCCTGGGTTATAAAGAAAAAGAAGAAGAATACTTGAAAAGATGGAAAATAGTGGTTAACAGAACAGTTTGGGAATATTGTGATCGGCATCAATTACGTCGACCAAATCGGTGTACGACTGTCCAACCAGCAGGAACAAAAAGTCTATTGACTGGAGCTGCACCAGGATGGCACCCACCAAAAGCACAACGCTTTATCCGCAGAATTACCTTCAGAAAAAATGATCCAGTAGCCATGGCATGTATGGATTATGGATACACTGTTGTGCCATCGCAATCGGATAAGGATAATGAAGGACGATTACTAAACGATCCCTTTGACGAAAGATGTACAGAATGGTTAGTAGAAATTCCAACAGAAGTTAGCTGGGCTAATTTACCAGGCGCTGATACTGTAGATATCAATACATTTTCAGCTTTGGCTCAATTTGATTTTTATATGCAGGTACAGACTTATTATACAGCGCACAACACTTCAGCAACTATCGAGTTTCGTGAACATGAAATCGAAGCATTAACAGATGCAATACATCAAACAATCGAAAAAAATGGAGGATACATATCTGCCGCTTTACTAGCCCGGTTTGATGCAAATGCTACTTTCCCAAGATTGCCATTTGAACCTATCAATGCAAAAACATATTTGAAATTACAAAATGAAGTCAATGAACGGAGGATCAATAATGACTTTTTTGATGCACTCCAACGTTACGACAATGGTGAACTAACTGAAGCCGGCCCAGCGGGATGTGATTCAGATAAATGCTTACTACCACTAGCAAAACCGAACAACTAAATCATAAGTTCTCAATAACCGAGCAGGCACAACTAATACCATTACCAATAAAATATATCGACAAATGAAATCATTGCAAAAAGTACAATTCATATAGCTACCGAATTCGACCAAAACAGCAATCAAACAAATAATACACTGTTAAAGAATAGATTAATAAACTTGATGCAAAAAAAAATATTAACAGGCTCAATAAATCGCATTATGCGTATATTTCAACTTAATCCGAAGTGCCAAAAAATACAAGCTCGGAGGGGTAAAAGATTCAAACATCAAAGTTAACCTATAAATTCATTAAAACATTATAAAAAGAATTCAGAATAAAACCTAAAAAAAGCAAGATCAGCACTCAAAGGCAAGATGATAAAATTAATCGGATGGAGAGGTGGTCGAGTGGTTGATGGCTCTGGTCTTGAAAACCAGCGATGTGAAAGCATCCGCGGGTTCGAATCCCGCCCTCTCCGCTCCAAAAACAAATTCAACCCAGCGAAAAGCTGGGTTTTTTTTGGAAAAACGAAAAAGAAAGGGATAAAAGAGTACAGTGGTGTTCAAATAAAAGTTAAAAAATGCTGAAACAACGCAAAAGATAGGAAATTAAGTGACAAGTGTCCTTAGAACAATGCGAAGCAATCAACTAAAAGAGATAAGTAACTATAAAAGTTCTAAATGATAAATTATAGCAAAAGAATATGCTAATTCCGAAAAGAAGAACATAGCATACAGGAACTCACATCGCCGTCAAAAAGGAGATAAAGAGTGCAGATAGAGGATAGTAAACACTCAAAACGAAACAAATAATAAAGCAAAATGCAAACAAATTATAAATTATAGACTAAGAACTACTAAATTAATGCACTAGGGAAGAATTTCTAAACACAATCAGGTCAAGAAAACCACAAAAAAATCTTTAAATAGAAATAGATGATATGACAATCAATTCAAAAATTTCGATTTAAAAGATACCCCATGGTACGACCGCAGAAGTAGTCAGTGCTGACCAACAAGTAACGACTATGCCTGCAATACACAGAGTGACTCCAGCTACGAGAACGCGATTCTCCAACTGCTGACTTTTGGATTGAAGCTTTTTGACGCGTGCCATTGGAATTCCAACTATTACTTTAATTTTGACAACAAACTAGAGAAAATGGTAAATGCGCAATAAATTTTAATCTCGGATAAAAGAAGACAGATGGATAGATCAAGAAAACCAAAAGAAAACGAATTTAAAATGTAAAACAATGAAAATAAAACATAACTAAAAATAGTCAAATAACAATAAAATTAGAAATTGCAAAAACAGTAAAAATATCGGAGGAATCGATCAGAAAACAATAAAAATCGAGCATTCGGTTTGGATGTGCACACTTTGCTTGCACAAAGAGGCCCATTTGCGGGAAGATTGATGAGTAAGTAGATTTACTCATGATCAATATTGAGCGTCTAACGCCTGATGGATGGCAACAGAGCACATCCGAGACGAATATACATTCGGCAGTCAACCTCGCGAAGGAGCTCTGTGCTCAAGAGCCCTCTACATACAGACTTCTTCGCAACGACGAGTTGATCTGCCTGGTAAGAAAGCAAGGAATCATATGGATCAATGCAAACTCTGATGTTATGGGAAGCAATCATGTAGAAAAAACAAAAGTCATATCGCAAACCAAAACACAATCAGCAGAACACTATGTTCATTAACACTAAGACAAAGAAAACTCAGAAATAACACATAATAGGAAGTAAAAAGTACCTAATCATTTTAGCTAATAATAAATATAAATTTCATTCAATGACGCGATAAATAATGTAAAATATTATATTCAGATTATTATTAGATGAATAGATCAAAAGAAAAGGGTAGTAACATTGCGCAAATTAAACCTAAAAAAACAAGCGAAAAAAGTTTCCAAAATAATATATGAAACTATTAATAAATACCAAAAACACGAGGAATTAGTTGAAAAAAGGTAAGACATGGAATAACTTATATATTCATGAGAAATAAATTTATTAAAGACGAAGCCCAAATAAGTATTCATAAAAGTTAGACAATGAAACCCTAATTAGATTAGATGATATACATACTAATGAAAAAGTCATTACCCTTATAATACAAATGAAGAAAATAAAAATACTACAAATAGTGATCAAACAAAGTTTTATTGAACAACATTCCAGATTGACTCAGAACGAGCCTACCTGTTCCAGGCAAACAAAATAGATCTACACAAGAAAGAAAAAATCGAAATCCATACAAAAATCCCCACCTAGCAAAAACTAGGCGGGGCAGGTGATGGGGAATGACAAGCATGACACAGAAATGGGGTTTTTCCACAAAATTAGTCAAACGACACCTAGCAGCATGCTTTTTCCCCAGGCTGTGGGAAAAAAGCTCTTAGATGGTGGATCTGTGGAGCAAAGCTTGAGATCAGTGGAGAACAGAAGCCCAAATTAAGTAATTTCGCACTACTGTTAGTTGGGCTGGGTGATGGGGATTACACCAGTTACACCATCCCTCGAATTAGAGGGTTTTTTAATGATTTATAACTAATATAATAAAAAATACTAGTATTAATGAATCAGTAAAAGTTGTATTTATTTAGGACTAAAGACTGATCCAAGAAATATTGAAGAATAAAGAAAAAATCGAGCAAACAGACAATAAACATCAAATGACAAAATAAATAAAAGAAAAGAAGTGATAGAAATTAAGATGAAGAGATAAGAATAAGATGCAGAATAAAAATCAAAAAAATAGAGAGAAATAGAAAGTTTAGGATTATTCATGAAAGCAATACAAATTAATTCAAAAAACAAGAGATACAAAACAAGATAATCTAGATCCTGCACTTTATACTTAAAAAAATGAAGTGAAAAATAATAGTAAAATAAATATCAACATAACAAAAGACCTAAATTACATAAGGAAGGAATACATAAATAATTACTCAACGTTTAATAAAAGAAACAAAAAAATTGTTAGAAGGTAAATTGATAACCTTCATCTCAACCAGACCTACATTCATGCAAAGTTGTTTTACAGATTCAAGGTCACGTACTCCCCACAAGGAATTACGCTGGCGTAAGGATTGATCAAAAATTAGATTGCTATCACTGACATGTTGACCAAGCATGCGGAAAGGCCCATAAAAAATCAACCGACCACCAACTGGGAGATACTCGGCCGAATGAGAAACAAGAGATTTACAGCAACTCCAAGGAGCAATATGAATTAAATTGATAGACAAGATAACCATCAACTGAGACTGAACAAATGGTGGCATAACCCATTCCTCATCTAAAACATTAAGCTGCAATGCATATGGCATTTGCGGAAAAAGATTTGCATAACAAATCCATGCATTAATACTCTTACAATGATCAAGGTTGAAATCACTTGCTTGCCAAATCAGTTCAGGAAATGAACGCTGAAATGCAACAATATGTTCACCACTACCGCTTGCTATTTCAAGAACTGAACCTTTTCTAGGTAGAATTAAAGATAGTGCATCACTAATTGGTCTACAGTTTCGTGCTGTAGCTGGAAAATAAAGGCGATCAGATTGGGAAAAATCACGCATAGTAAAGTTAGTCAACAGAAATCAAATTATTACATTAGTATGAGAGATAATAAAAACCTAAGCAATTTTGATAAGATATGCAATCTAACAAATGAAAAAACCACATAGAGATTAATGGACTCGCACCATATGATAAAAGCATAAAGAGTAAAATGATGATAAAAAAAGAAAAAACAAGTAGTAAAATACTTAATAAATGGAAAAACGAATAAAGAAAGATTGAAAAACGTAGACAGACTCAAAGAGCAGTAACAATATACAATTTCTTACATACGAAAATACTAAAGATTTAACCCTTTATTAATAGTGAAAGTAAAAATATAAACCCAGAATCGATAAATTTACTGGTAGGAAAATTCAAAAAGTAAATAGATGAAAAGAAGAAGGGAAACCCGCTAAGACAAAAAGTCCAAGAAAACAAAAAACACTGACGCAGAACTAAAGCAATCAAAACTTCATCAAATTGATGGAGACATATACATAGAAAACTAAGAAGAGAGTTACAAGGCGTCAACAGCGACAGACACCATACTTTGAAAGCAAGCAGCTAGTGTACTGGTACAACACTATCAAAAGTGAAAAGCTGATCTGCAGACGAAGAACCAAACAAAGAAGATAGAAAATCGCTAAAATGATCTTATAACTTACACTGCAGTATCCAAAATATTCATGTTAAACAAAAAAACAATAAACTTAAATCATCTCAAAATTATTGGACTTCTAGTAAGCTTAAGTTTACAATTAAAAGTAAAAGCAAATCAATATCATCCAACTGAAAAAGTTACCATCCTAAAAGTAAATAATGGACAGGAAGTGCTAGTAGAACTAAAAGGTGAAGGAAGAGCGATAAGACTGGCCTGCATTCAAGCTCCTTTATCAGAACAAAAACCCTGGGCCAAACAAGCTAAGGACATGCTAAGCAAAGAGTTGAAAAAGGGTTCGGAAGTCGAAATGGAACTACGAAGCCGAGATGTCTATGGAAGAATTGTAGCCCGACTCATTCAAGGAAAAGAAGATCTGGGGGCTAAACTAATAAGGAGGGGAAAGGTATTCTTCTATGACGGATATTTAGGAGATTGCCAAAACCTAGACTATAAAAGACTAGAAAAACAAGCGAAAAACTTGCGCAGAGGTGTTTGGTCCGTAGAAAATGGAATTGAACGACCTTGGAACTTAATAGAACTGAGCGGAAAAACAAGAGAACCATAGACCTTTTTAAAATTGGTAATAATCAGTACAGCGCTCTAGGAGCCAAAAGGACTAGACAAGTAACATCTGTAAGAATTTGATGAGCTACGAACCAGGAAGCACCGATTGCCGATTGTTGATTGACGCCAAACTACATCTTGAGAATGTACTCCTAACGTTGTATTCAATGCCCCATACAGACCATATCCAAAGACAACTGAAAGCTGTTTACCGTCAGCTAGAGGGGATGCACGACTTAAAGAGAGCTGCAGGATCACAGGTATCATTGCAAAATGCAGAATGGTACTCTGCCACAACGCAACAATAAATAAAAACAATAATGTAATAAAAACGTAACAAGCGATAACTCTCTGGCAGAATCAAAGTGTTGGGATAATGCATTGTTTGAAAACCGCGATCGTCCCGCTTGGGTAAACTGGCTTTTTCTTGGAATTTTCCTGTGGAGCTCATGGCAACTGGCAGGTTTCTGGTTTGAACAGCTGCATGGATGATAAACAATCACTATTTTTATTAATGAATAGAAAAGCAAAAAATTCAATATTAATTACGGAAGAATTGACTTATAAAGGTTTTGGAAAGCCAAAAATAAAATCAACAAGCAAGTTCCTGGATTGAGTAAAAAAACTCCAAAAGATAAAAAGGAAGAAAACATTTTAAAAGCTTGAGCGACAAAAAGGCATTATTTATACATGAGCATGTAGCCAATAATTCAACACCGCAGAATCGAAAAGTCTTATAGTTAAGTATATTGTGTAGAACATATGACACTTCCATTGAGAACCTTCCAAAAATCAAGCCAAAATTCAAGAGTTGATGTTCTAACTACAAAAATAGAAGAAGATAACTCAAGCGTAGCAAGAGATTTATTAATAAACAAATGCTATAGACAAATATTTTTTCACTTAACAGATCGTGACCGCGAAAAATGTCTGGAATCACAATTCAAAAGCCAATCAATAACAGTTCGTGATTTTATACGGGGATTGTTTCTTTCTGATCGATTTCGGAAAGGGTATATAGAGTGTAATAATAACTATCGTTTAGTAGAACAAGTGATATTTAGAGCATTAGGAAGGAAAATATACAATGACACTGAAAGATTGAGTTATTCGATTTTAATTGCCGAAAAAGGATTTGCCTCATTTATAGATTGTGTACTAGACAGTGAGGAATATATGATGAAGTTTGGATATGATAATCCACCAAACGAATATTCACGAATATTACCCGGAAAAGAATCTGGCACGATACCACTTTATCAACAATATCCAAGATATGGTCTTGATTGGCAGAAAAAATTGACGTCAAATAAATTGATGATGTCTATTTCTGATCATCTACTGTATAGTAAAAAATCATCAATAGAAAAGTTTATTTATGATAAACCTACAGGAACATCACTCAAAATTTGGATTACAGCTCTTGTGCTTACTGGAGCAGGAACAATATGGTTATCAATACTAATTTTCAAATCAGCATTCCAAGTCAACTAATTGAGACAGACAAATATAAAAGAAAGCAATGATAAAAAATAATAAAGAACATACACTTTCGAAAGTAAGGAAAGCTTAATAGGGTTTACTCTTGTCTTTTGAATAAGAAGAAGCGAGAAGAGCAAATGGTCCAAAAAAAAGACCCGCAAAAAACCATATCCAGTATTGTTGATTTTTTGAAGCAGCTAAAACGGCACTAAGCAATGCACAAGGCAGAAGAACAAAAAAAACAATCAACAATAAATCGCTAGACATAATAAAAAAATAAACTTATTCAGTTTAAATATAACAAAAATGAATAAAAAATGTAATTTTAATTATATAATAACTTTAACTGATTAAATATAATAAATTAAGTACGAGTTTCGGATTTGATAGCACCACGAGCTATCTTCATATTTCCAACGATCTCAAGAGCCAAAGGTTGAGTATGATTGAACCATCTTTCAATAGCTTCTAGCTCATCTTCCTTGCACTTACTAAGTAACTCGACGAGACGAAGATCCATTTATTGTTGAAAATCATTGAGTAAATTTTATATAGAATAAAAGTGTATGAAAGTTAATTGATCACAAGCGTTAGTGACATATGAAGAAAAAGACTGTAACTAGGTATTTATACTTTTATTCGTGCTCGGTCAAAACAAGGAAGCCTGTGATATCACTCATAATGGATATATCAAAATACAATCAAGAGTCAAAAAATCATTAGAAAAGTAAAAACTATAGAAAAATAAAAATGTTACCAATTGATATAAAACAAACCATAAATGATTCAAGATCAACTTAACTTTAAATTCAGGCAAGAGAAATTTTTACTATTTACCTTCACCGGCTTCGGGATTGTATTTGGTTGTTCAACGTCTTTAGGAAGAAGTGAAATAAATAAAAAAAGTGCAAGAAAAACAATCATTGCTAACTTCCAATTTTTATCAGTAGTTAAACGACGAACACCCCAATCTACCTTGTCACTATTAGATTGTTTTGCAGAAGTAACATCTGCATCTGAAGCATGTGAATCTGATGTAGAACTATGATACTTATCATTGCTACTATCATTGAAATCATTCCTTGGCATTCAATAAACCAACCTAAAGATAGTATCTTACTTAATATAAGAATAATTTACTACAGGCAAAAGCAAATATCTAAATCTTTTGATACCTGAACCAGTAATATATTATTCAATTAAAAAATGAAAGAACAAAAAATTAACTCAAGGTGATCATGGTCAACGAATGAAAAAACAAAATATTAAAACTGAAGGTAAGAATCAACAAAAAATTTAATAGGTAAAATAAAAGAAACAGTATCAAAGCAGCTGAGTATAATAACAATGGGCCAGAAACAGCATCAGTTATTCAAAGCTCAATCGAAATTTCGTCTAGATATTTCCTAACGCTATTAAGGTATTCAAGCATTTCAGGACGTGCCTCAACAAGCATTTCTTCGCTTTCCCATAGAACAACAAAACAGACATCACGGTCACCGGTTTTTGCGACATAACGATGCATCATTCCTTTCGGACATGGCCAATTTTCAAGCGCATCAATATACTGGTCTTCATAACCTACTTTGATAACACCTCGGACGCAATTAAGAAAAACGGCCACTAGCGAAAAAACAATTTCACTTATGTACATTTAAATCACTTCTAAAGAATTTACTGAAAGCAAATTTAAGAAAAAATTCGTATGAAAAATCATCGTCTAGCATTATTAAGTACATACAACTAGAAAATAGTAGGTACAATGATTAACATTATTGTTGAGATATGGAATTTATCGGAGAAAATTAATTCAACTAACAGATAAAATACAATATATAAAAAATAAAAATATCATCATAAATTAGTAACAGAGAAGAAAGAATAGTGAAAAACTTAGCGAAATACACCAGTATCCATAAGCAAAATCCATTGCTCCCTTTGTTTTCGTAATTTTAAAATACTAGTTTGATTAGCTACTGATCTAGATTGATTATCTATTTGTTCCTGTAAAGAGTTAATTTTATTCATAAAGAATTGATAACATTGATCTGATCCATTTGTTAATCTTTGAATGGGTCCCTCTGTTACACAATCGATACCAGCCTCAAAACTTTTACGCCTTAGAAAAGATTGGCCCTCAAAAAGCAAAAATAATAGGCTGACAAGAGCAAGAACTTGAAATTGAATTCTTCTACTTTTTGGTTTCATCGAATTACAAAGAGAGATTTTAAAAATAGATTTCCAAAATTAAAAGTGAATAATAACTTCAAAGCAATATCTAGAACTATACCAATCCATATACCAATAAGATCACTAGTGAACTTTAAGATGTAACTTAAATCACTATGCTCAAAGCAAGCTAAATTGATTGAAAAGATCAGTACAGAATCAATTAATTATGTAACAAGTGAACAATTCCACAACAATAACGTGTATAAATGAAATTATGACAATCGATTTATTTTTTAGATATTAACTAATGAAGAAAAATGTAATAGCACATAGAATAAAATAGCAAATAAACAAAGATATGGAGTTGAGTGGTAAGGTTAAAACTTCAGAAAACCTATGAGATTATAAAAATAATAGTTGCTTATTACCCTAGAAACGTAGGTATTAAAATGGAAGAAACATGCTGTATCATTCAATAATCAACATAAGAACACTTTGAATAAACTAATAATTAAGCAATAGAAGTAATATAGATAGAGAAAATAAGATCAAAAGGTGTAATTAGAAAAGCAAAATAACGAAATGCATAGTTTCATATTCATAAATTAAATCATGAATCTGGCACTATCAAAATAGTAATCTTTAAATCAGAAAAAATAATTAATTAATACCAACAATATTGAAAAATCCTTTTGATACAGCAATCAAAAAGAAAATAGATGTAAAGACAATTAAATTAATGCCTGCTAAGTCAAAGATTTTAGGACTGTCCTGACTTGATACTATATTATTTACAGATTTTATATCATTATCCCAATAACCAAATACAAATCCACGTTTTGCGTAGAATTTTCTATTTGTTGAACTTATTGAAGTATAACCGTATTGCTCAATTGCTAAGTTTTGCTTATTAATCTTTTCTGTCTCAGTTTGTACAAGTTCCTGAATCCACTTTGCATGTGTAATCAATCCAATTACAATCCAAAAAATTAAGCTTGAACCAACAAGTGCGGAAAGAATATTAATTCCATTCATAATTGTTTAATAAAAATTAAAAATAACTCAAGAGTTTGAAAGGGTATGTTTATATGTTACTTCGGATGGATATAGAATGATCACCTCAATGACACAATAGATTCATGCATTCGTCATGAATAAAAAACGAAGAGGAAGTTCTACAATAAAGTGTATAATTACAACTCATATTAAAAGAATATACATATAATATGCTTACTCGACTATTTATCGTTAAGTGAATTGAAAAATTCATGACGAATTTTCTGAGAATCAATTCCCTTTAAGGCTTCTTTCCATTTTGAATCATGTTTTTTATATTCAGTCTCATTGGTATCTTGTTGATCAATTTTACTCAATACTTCTCGAATTAACTTCTGTTTAATCGCTGTTCTATGGTTATGCTCACTTTCCAATTGCGAACTACCAACCATATCATAAACATCAATTAAAGCTCTATAACTATTTATAAGTCTTGGCGATAACTTGACAGCAAATGTAAGCAAAGCCAGCAAGACCTCTCTTTCCAGATGACTGTCATCATTGTTAACAGGACTTTCCATCATCTCAAATATTTTCTCAATTGTATCATCAAAAGATCTAAATTATATGGTAATGCATGAACTAACTATTAACCTCTAATAATCACAATCTGCAATAGCAAACATGCTTAAATCATCTATGAAGCATTTAGTAACATGAATTTGACTATCTATAATGATAATCGAAATAACCTATTCCATTAGACTATCATGTAACAATCTAATCAAAAGCCTTATTCCATCATCCTGTTTAAGATCAGAAAAGGCAGGAATCCCGCTTTTACTAAATTCTCTAAGGTCATCTCTTAATTCTGGATGAAATTGACATGTAAACGACCTCCTTGTTTGTCGGGTATCGTAATCACGATAATTAATGCAAGTTGCAGCTACTTCCGTGCATAATTTTCCTTCAGCAGTAGTTGAGCACAAAATTTCAATACTACTTGGAAGATTAAATAACCAAGAAAGATCCGACAAGATAAGTTCTTTTCTTGCAGGAAGAAGTGCTTGATAGAGATTACGATACGCCCAATTTGCAAAGAGAATTGCCTCTTCATTGACCTCATCGGTATGGAACATTACAATATTTAGATCCTTCTCATGTGAGATAGACTCCTCAATAACACCATCGTATTCTTCTGCTGTTATAGCCTGAGCGGTCAATAACTCTGCCATCTCCTTATCAGGATGAAAATCAGATTTGTCATAATGAATAATTTCACAGTGGCCAGCTTCAGGAACTTCATTAATACCGACAGCAAATTCTAAATCATTCCAACCAGTTGCAACTGTTCTACCATTTTTAACCACTCTTAATTTTTCACCAACTGCTTTTATTCTCTTACAAACTTGTTTAAGTGATTCTCGTGAGTTAGTTTTGCTGAACAAAATAACATCAATCGAATTTAGAATCTCATTAACTGCCTTTTTAAGAAGTCGAATATGTGCTTGAGCGGCAAGTTGATGCCCTAGGCAAATAAATATAGCAGGAGCACTTCTCAAACGCCTAGAAACAATAAGTTCCTCGCTCAAGTCAAGTAGGTCCGCATGCGAGCATTTTGTATCAACAAAGGAAGTACTGTCTCTAACTGTTGGGAATCCACCTTCAAATACAACGGCAAGAGAGGAAGAAAGAACATAAGCAAGTTGTTTACGATCCATTAGTCCTGATTTCCACAAAGGGAAAACTATTGAATCGCAATCAGCAATATTTTGTACTAGCCAAGCTACATTGATAGAAGCTCTAACTGGTTCACCAATTGTATTATGCCCAACATGTTCAGATGGTTCTAATATACATATCGACTGATTAAATGAAAACGGATTGCTAATCAGATTAGTAAGATCACTTGTAGATGAAATTACCCTTTCTAAAGGAACAGAATCACCCCAATTAAAATCAATTGCATAAACTTCATCTTCTTTATAATACTCTTGAAGCAAACTTGGGGAATGGCGATCTCGTAAAAATTCAGAAAATAGAGTCTGAATCGATTTAAAACTTGATTTACCAGGACGGTAAAATCCAGAATGATCTCGCCAAGCAACAGCTTTTTTCATAGACGAACTTACATCACTTTTTATTCTATTTAATCTCACTATGATCAACAACAAATATACATTTAGATTTAATTAAGTTTCCAGCGATTTGTAGTAATTACAACTTTTTATCATAAATAGAAATCACGTTTGCAATACACGAAAACTAAACAGAGTCTCGGCGACATCCTCTTATTAATCCCGTATGCACATCTAAAATACAAATTCGAACTGTAGACCTTTTAATAGATCATTGAATTATAATACCAGATACAAAAAACTATTGAAAAAAATAATGATATTATTTACCAGAGCCATCATTCCAGAAATGTCAGAATTTCTTCAGAAGATTACAATAAGGGCAAAAATCACGGTAAATTTGAATGTCCCAGAACTCAAAAATAAGAAAGAATTGAATACCTGGATTAAGTCAGACGTCGCTCGTACATATTTAATAGACCATTTAAAGCCATCATCATTTGTCAATCTTGAGATAGTCGATACTTCAACTGAAATCAAAAAAATAGAATAATCTTGACTATAACCTTACACTTAACACAGAAAACTCTCAAACACAAAACATTAAAGCAGTCCTTTGAGACAAAAATACTAATTCATAAATGAAAATTTCATTTTAA
>QCUL01000006.1 GCA_003210755.1 Synechococcus sp. AG-679-C18 | reverse complement strand
CAAGGGCTCTAAACGCGGAAGCCTGAATCACTGGCCCATCAGCCAATGGATCGCTGTAAGGAATACCAAGCTCAACGATGTCAGCACCATTGGCTTGAAGGCTGAGAAGCACCTCAGCAGTCGAGGCCAAGTTCGGATCCCCTGCCATCAGGAATGGCATCAATGCCATGCGTTGTGCTTGTGCTAAACGAGAGAAAACCGTTTCAATCCTGGAAAGTTGATCCGTCACAGAAAGAAGAGGGTCTGATAAGGGGAGACTAAGGTTCTGCGGTCTGATCCGATTCGTACTCGTCAAGATTGAGGGATACAAGCAGGGCTTGCTGCTCATCAGGACTCAACGCATCAAAACGAGCCTGAAGTTGGTCGGTCGTGAGTTGGTCGTATTCCTTGCGGTAGTTGCGGCGCTGTTGCATGTATGTCATTTGACCCGTCACCACCCTGAAGAGGTAAGAACCAGTCCAAACCAGAACCACAACCACTAAGACGGCCTCAGCAGCGATACCCGCCGAAAACCCTTCAAAACCAGCAGCTTTAAACAGCCAAAATCCAGCACCACCGGCAATTAAGAGCCCGAAGCCAAGTTTTAAAACACCAGCACGCGTCAAAAAATCAAACCTCCCCTTGTCCGCTGAGGCGGAGATTGAGGAATGGTGCGAACAAAATCATTCCTGGGAAAAAGAAAAACACCATCCCATACACAGCAAATCGCTCGATCTTCCCCATGAAGTGCCAGCGCCGATTCATCCAGAAAAAGAGCGCAAGTGGCATAACCACCAGATAGAAGCCGCCCAAAGCCAAGTAACCACCAAGGATTAGCAACATGTCCAAGGAGACCGAAGACAGGAGATTCTCGATAGACACAGAAGACGACCTGACTGAGCTGAATCTAAGATGTCAAAGCGAGCTTTCATGGCACGCGGGGGCGTGGCGGAATCGGTAGACGCACGCGACTTAAAATCGTTTGGGCTGAAAAGCCTGTGGGGGTTCAAGTCCCCCCGCCCCCATTAGCCCAAGTGTGGTCAAGCCCGAACACACTTCCTAGCTTGAGAATTCGAACCATCGGTCGAGTGATGGCCAGTTCTATCGAAGCAATCCCGACCCAGCCCACGCGAGAAGTCCCAAACGAAATCAGCCGCTGTGAGCAGCGAGACTCCGGCCAAGTCCAATGGGACCTCTGGGGGACATACCTCAGCGACAGGCAGTGGGGGACCGTACGTGAGGACTACTCCGCTGACGGGAATGCCTGGGAGTCCTTCCCCTTCGATCAGAGTCATCTTCGGGCTTACCGCTGGGGAGAGGATGGTTTGCTCGGGTTGTGCGACATGCAGGGAATGCTCTGTTTCGCTCCCGCGCTCTGGAACGGTCGAGATTTAATCCTTAAAGAACGCTTATTCGGACTTGGAAATCCCGAAGGAAATCACGGTGAAGACATCAAAGACACGATGTACCACTTAGCCGGAACACCAACAGGCAGCTACTCCAAAGCCCTCTATCGCTACCCACAAGAAGCGTTCCCTTATCAGCGTTTACGTGATGAGAACCAAAGTCGTACGAGAGAAGAGCGCGAATTTGAATTAGTCGACACAGGAATTTTTGCTAACAATCGCTTTTTCGATCTTGAAGTCGAATACGTGAAAGCAGAGGCAGAAGACCTCGTGATTCGCTTCACCATCACCAATCACAGTGATGAGCCCGCTGAGCTTCATCTCTTACCAAGTCTTTGGTATCGCAATACCTGGTCCTGGGGAGACAGCCAAAACAAGCGACCAAACCTTCGCCTGAAAGGCGAGACGTTAGTGAGCGAAGCGATCAGCGGTCTTGGTGCCTACGAACTGAGCTGCAGCGAAAAGGGGACCTGGCTTTTCACTAACAACGAAACTAACAGCGAGGTTTTATGGGGCCAACCTTTAACCCAGCCCTACGTCAAAGATGCGTTTCATCGGTTCCTGATCCATGGCCAGAACGATGCGGTGAATCCAGAACAACGGGGCAGCAAAGCCGCACTCCATCTACATCGCAACCTCAAAGCCGGAGAATGCTGGGTCGTTGATCTGCGTCTTCGACGACACGATCACAAGAAGACAACCGGAACAACGCCGCTTGAAACTAATGTTTGCGCCAACTTGATCGAATTGCGCCGCCAAGAGTGGAAGGAGCACTTGGAGTGGATCGCACCAGGGCTTAACGATGAAGATCGGGCCATTCATGCCGCTGCAGGAGCTGGATTGTTCTGGTGCCGAAAGTTTTACAACTGGTACGTGGCACGTTGGTTAAGAGGAGACAGCAACACAGCGCGTCCACCAGAACAGCGATGGCAAACCGAGACTGCTTACTGGAGAACATTGCGCGCTCAAAACATCATCTCAATGCCCGATTGCTGGGAGTACCCGTACTTCTGCCAATGGGATCTGATGTTTCACTCCGTTGCCTTTGCTGAATTCGATCCTGGTGAAGCAAAGCGACAATGCCGAATGCTTAGGCAAGCAAATTACACTGCCATCAATGGACAATCACCAGCATATGAATGGGCACTTTCAGATGCAAATCCTCCAATTGGTGCCTGGGCAGCTCTTCGCATTTTTCAAATCAGTCGTCGCCGTAAAGGAGAAGGAGATTATTCCTTCTTAAGGGCAAGTCTTCGAGAATTATTACTAGAGTACGGATGGTGGACGAATCGAAATGATCGAAATGGAGACAATCTTTTCGAAGGTGGATTCCTTGGACTCGACAATATCGCAATTTTCGATCGACGCTATCCGCTAAAAGATGGAAGCCGCATTGAACAATCGGATGGGACAGCATGGATGGGACTACTTAGTCTTAATTTACTACAAACAACAGTCATTCTTGCTGAAGAAGATCGTGAAGAATATCTCGAGCTTTGCGGCCGATTTTCTCGAGACTTCAGCTCATTAACTTATGCTTTAAATAGTTCGTCAGGCCGTGGCTATGTAAACTGGGACGAAAGAGATGGATTTTACTACGACGTACTAAAACGGCCTGATGGCTCAACTGATTACCTAAGGACGCGCTCAATCAGCGGACTTATTCCTCTCTTAGCAGTTACAAGTTTTGACGCTAGCAGTGTTAAAACAATTCCATCACTTGACATCCGCAAAAGCCTCAGGAAACTTGGAGAAGAACGTGGATCCACTTTCGATGCAATTAGCCATCTTGGTTCTTGGCATCGCAATCGTGTTTTATTCTCAATCGTTCCACCAACAAGGCTAAAACGTATTCTCAAGCGAGTCTTTGATGAAGACGAATTCCTATCTCCCTATGGAATCAGAAGTCTGTCCAAAATTCATGAGTCGAACCCTTATTCGTACCAACAAGGGGATGACTTTGCCAGCATTAGTTACAGTCCAGCGGACAGCCCAGTTGCCATGTTTGGCGGAAATTCAAACTGGCGTGGTCCAGTGTGGATTCCGATTAATTTCCTGCTTATTGAAGCCCTTCAGAAATTTGGACACTACTTTGGAGAAGATTTTAAAATAGAGTTTCCGACGGGTTCGGGACAAGAGATGACTCTCTGGGAGATTTCACTCGAACTAGAGAAACGTATTGTCGGCATCTTCAGGCGAGATGAAAGACAGCGCAGAGCCTTTAATGGAGAAGTAGATCTCTTTCAAAAGAATCCACTCTGGCGCGATTTATTTCTTTTTAATGAATACTTTCATGGTTGCAATGGGTCTGGAGTGGGGGCAAGTCACCAAACGGGATGGACAGCAATCGTGGCCAAGATGATCACACAACTTCAGCGCTGGCAAACCAATAACCAAAACTGAAGGAAACCACATTATTCATTTCTATCAAACCGACTCAAGACTCCAGGCCAAGGTTTCACCAGAGTGAAAATGCACTGGCACCTCTCCAGGATCCAGACCTTCTATACCCCCCTCAGGGAGATTCAGGAGATGAGGCACGATTTGCGGCTGACGCAGCAATGTGACTTTCTCTGTATTTAAAGGCAAACCGTAAAAGCGAGGACCAAATTCACTGGCAAAGCCCTCCAACCGATCCAAAGCACCTTCCTGATCAAAAACAGCTGCGTAACTCTCTATGGCATGCATGGCATTGAAAATCCCAGCACAACCACAAGCAGACTCCTTACCTGATCTTGGGTGAGGTGCTGAATCTGTTCCGAGAAAGAAGCAAGGCAGGCCACTGGTCGCCGCTTTGACTAAAGCACGACGATGACATTCTCTCTTCACTACAGGAAGACAGTAAAAATCGCTTTTCAATCCACCAACAAACATCGAGTTGCGATTGAGATGAAGGTGATGTGGGGTGATTGTCGCTGCCAAGAGTTCATCGCAATCAGACACATAATCCACTGCATCCTCTGTTGTGATGTGCTCCAAGACGATCCGCAACTCAGGATGACGTTCACGCAATGGAATGAGATGACGTTCAATAAAAACAGCCTCCCGATCAAAAACATCCACATCCGGGTCAGTGACCTCTCCATGGATGAGCAGAGGCATTTTGATTGCTTCCATTCGCTCTAAAAGAGGAGCTATCAGTACCAGATCACTCACACCAGCAGCTGAATTGGTCGTCGCATTAGCGGGATAGAGCTTCGCTGCAGCAAAAACACCCTCAAAGAATCCTCGCTCAACTTCGCCCGGATCCAAATCATCCGTCAAATAAGCAGTCATCAACGGTGTAAAGCCGTTGTTTTCTGGAAGCAAGGACTCGATCCTTTGGCGGTATCCACGAGCTGCTTCAACAGTGGTGATTGGAGGGCGAAGATTTGGCATCACAACCGCTCTTGCAAAGACCCTTGCCGTTGCACTAAGAACTGCTTCTAACATCGCGCCATCTCGTAGATGGACATGCCAGTCATCCGGTCGACGAATAACAAGACGATCTAGAGGCTTCATCTATGCAGAGACTTCCTGTAGCTGAGGCAACTGATTCACTGCATGCAGTAGCACCTCAAAACGTTTTTCACTCACGTGACTGTCTGGAAGGAGATCGAGCAGCTTGAGTTTCTCTAAGCGCTTGCGGGTCGCACCTGGCAACACCACTAAATAAACCGAACGCCCAACTTCAATCGCTTCCTTAATCGCATTCTCAAGAGCAAGTGATGCAGTCACTCCGAGGTGAGAAACTTCGCTGAGATCAAACACCACAGCCTCACACTCCTCGATGGCATTGTGTTCTCGATTGATAGTTTTTGCCACTCCAAAAATCATCGGACCGGTGAGCTGAAAGAGAAGCAAGCGGCCTAGAGCACGATCTAACAATTCTTGCTCTTCTGATGGAAGGGTTACGTCATCATCGGTGGTGCTTATTGTCTTCACTCCCTTCGACTGAAGAGCCGTCATCCGTTCAATCGTCAGAACATTTGCCACAAATACTCCGATGAATACAGCCCAGATTAAATCCACAAGGACCGTTAGCCCAATAACACCATATGTAATACAGGCCGCCTTAATTGATAAATGATGTGCACGACTAAGGAAGCTCCAATCGATAATATCAAAACCAACTTTCAGTGCAATCCCTGCAAGCACAGCCAAAGGAATCTTTGAAGCTAAAGGTGCTGCTACCAAAATGACCAACATTAGAATTAGCGCCCTCACTATTCCAGAGAGAGCTGAGCGTCCGCCCGCTTGAATATTGACAACAGTCCCCATCGTGGCTCCAGCGCCTGGCAAGCCACCAAACAAACCAGAAACCAAATTGCCAAGTCCCTGCCCAATTAATTCTTTATTAGAGTCGTGTTCCGTACGCGTCAGGCTGTCAGCCACCACAGAAGTCAGCAAGGCATCGATACAACCGAGCATTCCTAATACAGCTCCATTCACCACCATCAACCGCAATAGATCTGGTGTTATTCCTGAAAATGTAGGTGGCTGAAAGCTTGGAAAGTCAGCTGAGAACTCTGGAATTCGGCTTAACCCAACATTTGAGAAAAGTGTGAGAGATAAACCTGTCCCCACAACAAGAGCGAGAAGCTGCGGAGGACAAAAACGCTTCCAAGTTTCTGGCGTGAACCAGAGAATCAGCAGAGTGATGAGTGCCAGTACAAACTCGAGCGGCCTAATACCCTCAATCAACTCAGGAAGACTTGAAAGAGTGCCAATCACCCCACCAGCTGGACTGCTCTGACCCAAAAATGGGGCCAATTGAAGAATTACCAGAATCACACCGATGCCAGACATAAAGCCTGAAATCACGGTGTAGGGCATCATTGTGATGTATCTGCCCAAGCGACAAAGACCAAACAGGATCTGAAAAAGACCAGCCAGCATGACAACCATGAAAGCCAGAGCCAACGCTGTGCCGCGGTCTGGGATTTGGCTGGTGAAATTGAGGATCACAGCAGTGAACACCACCGTCATTGGACCAGTAGGTTCGGAAATCAGGGTTGCCGTCCCTCCGAAAAGAGCCGCCACCAGCCCAATAATCACAGCCCCCCAAAGGCCTGCAGCAGCACCAGCCCCAGAAGCAACTCCAAAGGCCAACGCCATCGGAAGAGCAACCACCGCTGCCGTTAGCCCACCAAAAGCATCACCTCGGATGTTGCGGGTGCTGATGTAATTCAGGAGCAACAGAGTCTCGTGTTTGAAGTTGGATGATGCTAAGTCTCTATCCCTGCTAGGTCGTTAAGGCCAACAAGGAAAATAGTTTTGAACAAGTACGGAGTCGATGCCTGACTTTCTGATCTCTGCCCTCGAACTGCTGGTGGGAATCGGGCTCCTGTTCGGCGGAGGGGAGTTGTTTGTGCAGGGTGCGGTGATTCTCGCCGTCATCCTGGGCGTGCCTCAATTGGTCATTGGCCTAACTGTGGTTTCACTTGGCACGAGTGCTCCTGAATTTTTTGTCAGCATCGGGTCTGTGATTCAAGGGGCAGACGCCTTAGCTGTCAGCAATGTGGTTGGGAGCAACATTTTCAATGTTTTGGTCGTTCTTGGCTGCAGTGCTCTCGTTCTGCCACTGAGAGTTGAAAGCCGTTTAGTGCGGAGGGATGTCCCACTGCTGCTCGCCGTATCCGCAGCGGCTTGGGGCATGGCATCAGCGGGCCGAGTCACCTGGCAATCAGGCGTCGCTCTTTTGCTGGGTCTTGTTATCAACACTGTTTGGGAAATCCGAACCGCTCGGGAAGAGCCCGAGGAAATGGAGCCTGCCGAACCAGAGATTGACTTAGGAACTGCCAAACAGGGTTGGCCGAAGGCAATGGTGCGACTTTTAGTCGGCATTGTTGTTCTTGGTTTCGGCGCCCACCTCTTAGTCAAGGGAGCCAGCGCTGTGGCCTTGAGTCTTGGTGTCAGTGAGGCCGTCATCGGGCTCACCATTGTTTCGGCTGGAACCTCCATGCCTGAATTAATCACGTCTTTGGTTGCTGCCTTCAGAGGAAGAACAGATCTCGCCATCGGCAATGTTGTTGGCAGCTGCTTACTGAACCTTCTTCTCGTCCTGGCAGGAGGTGCACTAGCCGCAGGAGCGCGAGGGCTGAATGTCAGTGCGGATTTAATTTATGACGATATGCCTGTCATGATTCTGACAAGCTTGGCTTGCCTTCCAATCTTCTGGACTAAGGGAAGAATTTCACGACTTGAGGGTGGCTTACTGGTTGGCTTATACGTCTTGTACATCACCGACAACGTTCTTCCCCGCACGGGACTGTCGTCTTGGTCAGATGAATTTCGCCTCATCATGCTTTGCGTTGTACTACCAGCTGTTGTCATTTTGATCGTGGTGCAAGCAGCTCGTTACTGGAGACAACTGAAACGTCAAGGCCCGCAAACCTAAATAATCACTTCAGCTTGCATTCCGTCATGGAGGGATGACTGTTGAGCAAAAGCTGTTCATGCTGGATAAGCGTCGATCGGCTAGCCGATGATTGGGCTGCTTCCCCCGCTCAACGACAAAAACCTCCCATGGATTGATGTTATTCATCCCATCGTGGTTCATTTTGTGATCTCGATGGCACTGATCACTGTTGTATTTGACCTCATTGGAGTGGTTACGCGCAGGCGCAACTTGTTTGAGGTGAGCTTCTGGAATTTGGTTGTCGCGACCGTCGCTATTTTCGTAGCGATCATCTTTGGCCAGATTGAAGCCGGCTTAGCCACTCCCTACGGAGCTTCAAGAGACATTTTGAACTACCACAGCACCATTGGATGGTCGCTAGCTGCAATACTCGGCCTTCTCACAGGTTGGAGATATGTGGTGAGGCAAAAAGATCCAACTGTTTTACCTTCAGGATTTCTTATTGTTGACTCAATATTGGCAGTACTTGTGTTCTGTCAGGTTTATTTAGGAGACAAGCTTGTTTGGGTTTATGGACTCCATACGGTGCCCGTTGTCGAAGCAGTTCGCAGCGGAGCTTTGTCATGATTTTTACAGGCATCATTCCGTCCCCGCTGAATGAAATAGCCGACAAACTTGGTGCAAACGATCTCCCTTACGCAATTCCGATCCATCCCAATTTGGTTCATTTCACCATTGGCCTCTTTGCAATAGGAATTGCCTTCGATTTTGCAGGTGCTTTTTACCCATTGGAGAAAAGAGTTTTCCGCTTTCTGGCACTGCCAGCAACACGAAGCGGCTTTCATGACGTTGGCTGGTACAACGTACTCGCCTGCAGCGTGATCACCTTTTTCACGGTCGCTGCCGGGTTTTACGAAATGCTCCTGGCCGTTCCACTGCCTGGAATTCGCACCGTGATTGGACAGAACGCAATCGACACGATGCTGTGGCATGCGCTTGGAGGTGTTGCACTACTTCTCATCATTGTTGCGATGACAATCTGGCGTGGCTTTATGCGTTTCTTCTGGCGTAAAGATTTTGGTCGCCAAGTGAGTTGGCTTTACCTCGGGTGCGGAGCAATGGTGCTCTTAATCATGGGGTTGCATGGAAGTCTTGGAGCTTGGCTTGCGAGTGAATTCGGTGTTCACATCACAGCAGATCAGCTGCTTGCCTCAGGGAATGATTTGAGACAAATGTTGCCATGACATCAACAACCCCCAAACCGAAGAAAAGTCTTCCACTCAGGCTGATCATCATTTTGATCACTCTTGTTGGACTGAATCTCATTGTCAGTATTCAGATTGCACGCTGGTCCCTGTCTTGGTTGCCGGTAGCTGCATCGACAGCAGCACCCTATGTCGATGGGCTGTTCTCTTTAGAAGTGGGGATGGGAGCATTTCTATTCATTGGTTGCGTCGGTTTCATTCTGTGGTCGGTCATTATTAACCGTGCAGATAAATACGATGAGAGTGATGGACTTCCAATCGAAGGAAATACAAAACTCGAAATCATCTGGACGATCATTCCTTTTATCATCGTAATGGCTCTCGCGGTTTACTCCATTGATATCAATGGAAAATTAGACACGTTGGGCCCAAAGAACAAATATGACGTTGCAGATGAACAGTCCCCTCAGGCAGTTGCCACCCTTGATGAGCTCAGTGAAATAGGACCAATTGAGGTCATTTCAAGGCAATGGAATTGGGAATTTGTATATCCAAATGGTGTGCGAAGTTCTGAATTACATCTGCCCATCAACCAACGCGCAAACTTTTTGCTAACTTCAAAAGATGTTATTCACAGTTTGTATATTCCAGCATTCCGATTAAAACAAGATATCATTCCTGGAAGTGTAATTTCTTACAGCATCACACCAACGAGAGAAGGGCGCTATCGACTTCGTGACGCTCATTTCAGTGGCGCGTACTTTTCTGAAAATCAAACCCACGTGATTGTTCAATCTGAACAAAATTTTGAAAGTTGGCTTGAATTAACGAATTCGAAACCCCTCGTTCCTGGCCTAAGCCCAGGAACAGTCTTCTATCAAAAGAGGTTATCCAAAGGGAATAAAGGGTGGGCAACAGTTCCACCTGCGCCACCACCGATGGTCAACGATCCCGGCAACCCTGAAGAAACCCACGAAGCCTGATCCCAATGACCACTACCAAATACGATCCAAGAATTCTTAAAACTCAGCACCCGGTTCCTGGAGCACCAGACAATTGGAAGCGATTTTTCACTTTTAACACCGATGCCAAGGTCATCGGAATTCAATACATGGGACTGGCGCTGATCTTCCTGCTTGTAGGAGGACTTTTAGCCATGGTAATGCGCGGAGAATTGATCACCCCTCCCGCCGATTTAGTCGATCCATCTGTCTACAACGGGCTCTACACAATGCATGGAACAGTAATGCTGTTCCTGTTTCTTTTTCCCGTTCTCAATGGCTTCAACAATTTGTTGATTCCAACCATGATCGGTGCTCCAGACATGGCATTCCCAAAAATCAATGCGGCAGCTTTTTGGCTTGTACCTGTCTTTGCCATTGTTTTATTAGCAAGCTTTTTTGTACCGGGTGGTCCTGCGTCCTCTGGATGGTGGTCTTATCCACCAGTCAGCATTCAGAATCCTTTAGGCCATTTTATTAACGGTCAATTTTTGTGGATTCTTGCAGTCGCATTATCCGGTGTTTCGTCAATCATGGGGGCGATTAATTTCGTCACCACGATTATTCGGATGCGTGCACCTGGCATGAGCTATTTCAGGATGCCTGTATTCATTTGGACCGCATGGGCTGCACAAACTCTTCAACTTATTGGCCTTCCCGCTTTAACAGGTGGTGCCATCATGCTGTTATTTGATCTCAGTTTTGGAACAAGTTTCTTCCGCCCAGAAGGTGGCGGAGACCCGGTGCTCTATCAACATTTTTTCTGGTTCTATTCACATCCAGCTGTTTATGTGATGGTACTACCTGTCTTTGGAATTTTCTCAGAGCTCATCACAGTATATTCACGCAAACCGCTATTTGGATATAAATTTGTTGCTCTTGCCTCTTTTATTATCACCTTTCTAGGGCTTATTGTTTGGGTCCACCACATGTTCTATTCAGGAACTCCACAGTGGATGAGAAATCTTTTCATGGTGACAACCATGCTTATCGCTGTTCCTACCGGGGTAAAGGTCTTTGCATGGCTTGGAACTCTTTGGGGAGGAAAAATTAGACTTAGCACTCCAATGCTTTTCGTCCTTGGTGGGCTTGTCAACTTCATCTTCGGAGGAATTACTGGAGTTATGCTAGGAACAGCTCCAATTGATATTCACGTGGGTAATACTTACTTTGTAGTTGCTCATTTTCACTACATTATTTTCAATACAATTGGCTTTGGGATTTTCGCTGGAATTTATCACTGGTTCCCTAAGTTCACTGGTCGCATGTACTACGAGGGTCTTGGAAAAGTTCATTTTGTGCTCACATTCATTGGCGCTACTTTGAACTGGCTACCACTCCACTGGGCAGGATTGTTGGGAATGCCCAGGAGAGTAGCCTCCTATGACCCTGAATTCGCGATCTGGAATGTAATTGCCAGTATTGGAGCTTTCATGTTGGGCGTAGCATCCATTCCTTTCATTCTCAACATTGTGAGTTCCTGGGCTCGCGGACCAAAAGCTCCTGCAAATCCATGGAATGCCATAGGCCTGGAATGGTTATTACCATCACCACCTCCAGCTGAAAATTTCGAGGACGATGTCCCAACTGTTATCAATGAGCCTTACGGATACGGACTAGGAAAACCCCTAGTTGAAGATCAAGAATTTTACGTTCGTCGTTCCATGGAGGCTTAAGAAAATGACTCTTACTAACCCAGACTTACCCCTCAATCACCAACCAGGTCATATCAAGCATGATGGCCATAATCTCACAGGATTTATCATTTTTCTGTGTTCAGAAAGTATTATTTTTCTAGCCTTCTTTACAGGCTTTGCTCTTCTTAAGATCACAGCACCAGAATGGTTGCCAGAAGGTGTAGATGGCCTAGAAACACGAATGCCATTAATCAATACTGTCATTTTAGTAAGTTCAAGCTTTGTGGCCTATTTCGCTGAGCGTTATTTACATCGTGAAAACCTATGGGGATTTAGAGCTTTTTGGCTTTTAACGATGGCTATGGGAAGCTATTTCGTCTATGGCCAATATGTCGAATGGTCTGAACTCCAATTCAGCATTAGTAGCGGAGTCTTTGGTGGAACATTTTATTTACTAACAGGATTCCATGGCTTGCATGTCATCACTGGTATTCTACTAATGGGATTAATGCTAGCTCGATCCTTCAAGCCAAATAATTACGCGAAAGGCGACATGGGTGTTACATCTGTAAGCCTTTTTTGGCATTTCGTAGATGTTATTTGGATTATCCTTTACCTCTTAATATATGTTTGGCAACGCACTACCTAATCAATCTAATTTTTTTGATCTGCTCACAGTCTTCAAACCATGATCATCGACGACAGGCATTACGACGTCATCATCATCGGCAGTGGTGCTGGTGGGGGAACTCTCGCTGGTGCCCTGAGTCGTCAAGGTCATTCCGTGCTGATGCTCGAACGAGGAGGGGCCATGGCCATGGAAGATCAAAATGTTGCGGACGTGGACTTATTCCGCAAGGATCGTTATCACCCAAAGGATGAGCGCTGGTTTGGACCCGATGGAGATCCATTTGCGCCGCAAACCACCTACGCCCTCGGAGGCAACACCAAAATCTGGGGCGCAGTGCTGGAGCGAATGCGCGAAAAAGATTTCACTGAATTACCTCTTCAGGAGGGCATTTCACCTTCTTGGCCCATTACATATGACCAGCTAGATCCCTATTACAACGCAGCCGAAAAGCTTTACAGGGTTCATGGGTTTTCAGGCATCGACCCAACTGAACCAACCCGCTCTACTCCTTTCGAGCATGAACCCAAACCACTGATCCCGTTTCTTGAACCACTCCGGGAGGCTCTTAAACGACAAGGATGTCAGCCGTATGACTTGCCAATTAGCTGGTCCAGCAGCAAGGAAGACCCAAGTGGTGACTCACAGCTCTATGGCCTCGACAATGCAGATCACTCCAATCTCGAAATCAAGACGCAATCAACCGTGAAGCGATTGCATGTCAATCCACTCGGCAACTCTGTGAAAGGTGTTGAAGCGGATGTTGAAGGAGAAACTTGGCTGTTTTCAGGGGATCTCATTGTGCTTGCAGCCGGAGCTATCAACTCTCCGGCAATTCTGCTGAGATCCAATTCCACCCATCACCCTCTGGGGCTCAGCAACGGATCAAATCAGGTTGGTCGCAACCTGATGAATCTCCAACTCACTTCAATCCTGCAGCGCGCGACTGAACGCAACGACGGACGCTATGCAAGATCGATTGGAATTAATGATTACTACTGGGGAGACAAAAACGTCTCGTTCCCTCTTGGCCACATCCAAGCTGCGGGAGGCGTCCTACAGGATGCCCTTTTTGCCGAGTCGCCACCGGTGCTGTCCCTTGTTACGAAAATGATTCCTGATTTTGGCCTGGAGAGACTGGCATCTCGATCGGTGGCTTGGTGGGCCATGACCGAAGTCCTTCCAGACACACACAACAAGGTTTGGTTGAACAACGATCAGATCCGCATCAACTACATCCACAACAATCGCGAGGCCCATGATCGACTCGTCTACCGCTGGATTGACACTCTCAAGGCCATCGAAGCAGACCCACTAACCCGGGTGGTCAGTACTGCACCAACTCACCCTCGTGGGGAGACTCCCCTAAGTGTTGTGGGATATGCATGTGGAACCTGTTGCATGGGAACCGATCCAGCCTCCTCAGTGGTGGATGAAACAGGAAAATGCCATGAACTGGACAATCTCTATATCGCCGACACCAGTGTTTTCCCAAGTTGCCCAAGTGTTGGGCCAGGCCTAACGACCATCGCCTTAGCCCTCCGGCTCGCTGACACCCTTTGTCAGCGCATGTCCTAACCCAACAGACCTAAGAAGAACTCAGGCCATCGTCACGAATTCCTCTGAAACTGTTGGATGCAATGCCATCGTGCGATCGAAATCAGCTTTAGTCGCACCCATCCCTACGGCAATAGCTGCCATTTGAATGATTTCTGCCGCATGCTCTCCAATCATGTGACAACCGAGCACTTTCTTACTGCTGGCCTCTACCACCAGCTTCAACAAACAGCGCGGACCATGTTTAGGTAAGGCCTGAGACATGGCACGAAAACGTGCCCGATGCACAACAACTTGATCAGCACCCAACTTGGCGATCGCGTCTTCCTCAGACAACCCAACTGTGGCTAGTTCCGGCTGACTGAACACAGCACTTGCCACCAAAGAGTGATTCACCTGTCTCGGAACACCTCCAAAAACACTGTCGGCAAAAGCACGCCCTTCATCCACCGCCACAGGAGTTAGGCAAATCCGCTCCGTTACATCTCCAACAGCAAAAACATGCGAAAGGTTAGTGGCTTGATTTGCATCAACCGGGATGCGACGACCATCTACCAACACACCAGCAGCATCAAGACCAAGGCCGGCCAAAAAGGGTTGACGACCAGTCGCCAAAAGGACTCCGCCACATGGCAGGCGCTCGCCGCTTTTTGTCACAACAGTCAGATCACTAGGTCGACCCTCAATCGCGACAGGGCTTTCCTTAAAGCGCAGATCAATACCTTTCTCCTTCATACCCTCCGCTACCGCAGCTGAAAGCTCGGTATCAAATCCCCTCAGAAGCCCTTCACGACGGACCAACTGGGTCACCCCAACACCAAGGCCTCGCAAGATGCCAGCAAATTCGCAAGCGATGAATCCGGCTCCAACCACGACAACCTGATCAGGAAAACGCTCCTGCAAAAACATATCGTCACTGACCCAAGCCAGCTCAGCCCCTGGAAGGTCCGGACGAATGGGGCGCCCACCCACAGCAATCATCACCTTTTTAGCTTGCAGTACTTGCTCGACCTCGCCCTCGCGCACTGAAGACACACCAATGCGATGAGGATCAATAAAACGGCCCCATCCCGTGATCAGCTCTACGCCGTTTTTGGCCAAAAACTCGATGTGACGTGCATTGAGGCGATTGACCTCTTCACGAACGTTGTTTAAGAGCACCGATGTATCAAAAGTGGCTCGCTCAACAGTCACTCCATAGCTCGAAGCCGCCTCCAGCTGTTCTGAGACGAGGGATCCATACACAAGCAGCTTTTTCGGGACACAACCACGAATGACGCAAGTACCGCCAACTCGATCCCCCTCAACAATCGCCACCTTGGCCCCGTAGCTAGCAGCACGTTTGGCAGCAGCTAAACCTCCAGAACCAGCACCAAGAACGACCAGGTCGAAGTTTTGTTCCATAGAGCCCACTGTTTCCTTACATCTTGTTCCCTACATTTTGCCCACAGCATTCGGCAGTGGGCAGTGGCTTGATGCGCCAAACATGCTTCGCCCTCATGATTTTGACTATTGAATGTCCATAAAAATCATGGGATCAAAGGTCGCGACGAGGCACAACGCCCAGTGTCAAGACGGTTCAATCTTTGTCCACGCTGATTCTTCAAGTGAATCAAAGTAAAAAAGTTTGATGAGTCGACGCACAACAGAACCTCGCCATAGTGGAGCTCATGCAGCGTTGAGATCTGCCCTCTGCATTTCCCCGAATACTCCCCCATCCCAGATCACACCAAAGGGGTCAAGCTTTTTGAAGTGGCCGTCGCCGACCTTCAACCTACGCAGATGTGTGTGGGGATGGCCGAAGTGTGGAATCGTCAGCGGGATTTTCGTGAAGAGAGTCCAGATGAACGACGTCGTTATCTAAGCCGAAAGCCAGTTCCTCTAGTTCGAAATCGTCTTGGAAAACTTTGGATGGTTGATCGACATCATCGCCTTCGTGCTTTGCTCGAGATCGATCCAGCTGTCACCACATACGGCTACGTGATCGACGATCTCAACAGCGAAACTAGGGAGGAAGCGCTCCAATCCCTCCAAAAACAAGGTTGGTTGTATCTCCAGGACGGCAGAGGGAATGGTCCTTGGCCGGCCAGCAACCTCCCCTACACATTGCTTGGCCTCCAGGATGATCCTTACCGGAGTTTGGTATGGAAGCTGAAACAAGAAGGCGCGATCAAACCTCAGCCACTCATTCCTTATCACGAATTTCGTTGGGGACATTGGTTACGAACTCGACCGATGCCTCCATTTAGCTCAAAGCATCTGGATCCAGCACTAGCTTCAGCCCGCAGACTTGCCCGCTCCTCAGCTGCGTCCCACCTAGCAGGTTGGAAAGGCGGCGACCACTAACGGCGACGTCGAGAATCAATTTGCAAAAGATCCTTAACCCGCTGCACCTGACTCGCTAGTTGAGGATCCGTTGCCAGCTTCTTCTCAACTTGTTCGATGGCATACATCACGGTGGTGTGATCCTTACCGCCAAAGGTATCGCCAATCCTTGGCAAACTCAGATCTGTACCTTGCCGCATCAGAAACATCCCCACTTGACGAGCCTGACTAACTGCTCGGCGACGACTGCTGCTTCGCATGTCATCCGCCGTTACATCGAACACTTCAGACACCTTGTCAATGACTTGCTGCGGAGTGACATCGACCCCCTGACCGCTAGGGTCAAGCATCGGCGCCACCGATTCAACCGTCATGGGCATGCCTGTGATCGAGGAGAACGCAACAGCCCTTGTAAGCGCCCCCTCAAGCTCTCGAATATTGGATGTAAAGCGGCCAGAGATGTATTGGATTAAGTCACGAGGAAGAGCTACTCGCTCTTGCTCAGCTTTTTTCTGGAGAATCGCCATTCGGGTTTCCAGATCAGGAGCCTGAATATCCGCAATTAATCCCATCGAGAATCGAGAGATTAAACGCTCCTGAAGCCTTGGGATCTGACTGGGTGGCCTATCACTCGCAATCACAATTTGTCGGCCTGCATCATGCAAAGCGTTAAACGTATGAAAGAACTCTTCCTGGGTGTATTCCTTGCCTTCGATAAATTGAATGTCATCGATGAGAATTAGATCTGCAGCTCTGTAGCGATCTCGGAAAGTTTGCATACCGTCCTTACGAATCGCTGTGATCAGATCATTAGTAAACGTTTCAGTGGACACATAAAAAACTCGCGCTTCCGGATCAATCTCTAGGCGGTAGTGACCGATCGCCTGCATGAGGTGGGTCTTACCAAGACCTACCCCTCCACAGATGAACAACGGGTTGAACTCACGGCCTGGGGCTTCGGCCACCGCCAGAGATGCTGCATGAGCCATCCTGCTGTTCGGGCCAACGACAAAACGGTTGAACACGTAACGCATGTTCAAACCAGGAAGGCGTCGTGGAGAGCTGCTCGGCGCAGCGGTTACGGCTGAAGAAGCGTTAGGTGGGATCTGCTGGCCGGAAGGCGACACTCGTGCCTCGGGAGCAGGTCCAGAAAACGCATCCTCTTCCTCTTGAGCAAGAACGATCACGTCGATCGCATGACCCGTTATTTTCTCTGCCACCTCGGAAATTGTGGTGACGTAATTCTTACGCAACCAATTGCTTGCAAAACTATTCGGAGCTTGCAATGTGAGCGTCCGATTCTGGAAAGAACTGCAGCGTGCTGGCCGAATCCACGTTTCAAACGTGGGTTTACTGAGATTGCTCTGAAGGGCGTGCTGCACCTTATTCCACAGCTCACTACCCGTCAGCACCGCATCCCTCCTCTTCCGAACGCCGAATCTACGCGCCTCTTGCCGCACAGCCGGTCTTTAATGAGATCAGTTCAAACAAGTTTCTGTTCATGGCAGCTGCCGTCTCCCGCACCCTGGCACGATCCCTGCCCTGGATCGGGATCGGTTTAGTGAGCCTGACCATGGGAGGTTGCGGCTCCTCCTTGCGCCAGCGCCTTGGATTGCAGCCTGAAGTGAAGGCTCCAACAACAACCCTGCCCGAAGTGAGTGATGGTCCTCGCTCAGCCCCTTTACAGCCTGGTCGCAACGTCATTGTTCAAGCCGTAGAGAGGGTTGGACCCTCAGTTGTGCGTATTGACACGGTCAAGCGAGTGACCAATCCGCTTGGCAACCTGTTCGGAGGCGGGCCTTCTACTCAGAAGCAAGCTGGTCAAGGTTCAGGATTCATCACACGCTCTGACGGCCTGATCTTTACGAATGCTCACGTCGTGGAAGGTGCTGACAAGGTGGCAGTGACCCTGCCTGATGGACGCAGCTTCAGTGGACGCGTTCTTGGAGGAGACCCGCTAACTGATGTTGCCGTGGTTCGGGTTGTGGCTGAAAAATTGCCTGTCGCCCCCCTTGGAAACTCCAATGAGCTCAAACCAGGCGAATGGGCCATTGCGATCGGCAATCCACTGGGTCTTAACAACACAGTCACAGCTGGGATAATCAGCGCCGTTGACCGGACCAATGCCGTAGGAGAAGGTCAACGTGTTCCCTACATCCAAACCGACGCCGCTGTGAATCCAGGCAACAGCGGCGGCCCCTTGATCAACGCAGCCGGTCAAGTGATCGGCATCAATACAGCAATCCGCCAGGCTCCTGGAGCGGGGCTGAGTTTCGCCATTCCGATCAACTTGGCCAAACGCATTGCCCAGCAGATCATCAGCACAGGGCAGGCTTCTCACCCCTTCATCGGTGTGCGACTACAGAGCCTGACCCCCCAATTGGCGCAGGAAATCAATGCCACCAGCAACCTTTGCACTGTTCCCGAGCTCAATGGCGTGCTGGTGATTGAAGTGGTGGATGACAGCCCAGCGGACAAAGCCGGTATTGAGCCTTGTGACCTGATTCGAGATGTGAATGGCTCCGCGGTCAAAGACCCCTCACAAGTGCAACTGGCCGTTGATCGAGGACAAGTCGGTCAAGCCATGCCGCTGGTGATCGAACGCGACGGGGAGCAACAAACACTTGAAGTGATTCCCGAGGAGCTGCCACGCCAAGGATGAGTGATTCACCCATCCCAACGCTCGTTGTGATGGCTCGCTGGCCCGCCAGCGGTCGCTGCAAACGTCGCCTCGCCACCGATATCGGGAACGAGAGGGCCTCCCGCATTCAGCAGCGTTTAAGCGCTCATACCTTTGCTGTCGCAGGGGCACTTGCTGAGCAGGGTGAGGTGGATTTGCAAGTAGCGATGAGCGGCATCAGCCTTCAGTCAACTCGCCGCTATCTGTCCTCTTTACCCCCTTGCACACTCGTTGATCAGGGGAAAGGAAATCTCGGTGCACGCATGCATCGCCAGATTCACCATGCTCGTTTCAGCCAGAAAAACAAGTCCGTAATTCTGATCGGAACGGATCTTGCAGATCTATGCCCAAGAGATCTGCGCAAGGCAATCCTGACGTTGCAACACCAACCCTTGGTCATTGGTCCCTCAGAAGATGGTGGTTACTGGTTGCTCGGGCTGAGCCCTGTCGTGACTTTTCAACAGCTGAACAATTTCTTCTTTGCCATGCCATGGGGAAGCAACAAGGTGTTTGACCTCACCTGTGATCGCGCCAGGGAGCTTGGGCTCATGCCTTATCAACTCAGCATGAAAAATGACATCGATTTTCTTTCTGATCTCAGTCCATGGCAGGGATGAACGCTGAAACAACCGCCCTCAGCGTGGTCATTCCATGCCTGAATGAAGCCGCTCGTCTTCCGCTTCTCCTCGCCGATCTCCAACGCTGGCAACAGTCCATAGAGATCACAATTATCGATGGTGGCAGCAGCGATGGCAGCCAACTCATCGCTGCTTTAGCTGGAAGCCACTTCATCCCCGAACATCCCCCTAGCAGAGGAAGACAGCTCGCCGCAGGAGCCCATCACGCACTCCAGCAAACCAACTGTGATTGGCTTTTCTTTCTTCATGCCGACAGTCGCTTGCCAAACAACTGGAGAAGCATCGTGCAGGATCGCATCAGCCAAGCTGATGCGCAGCGGTTCGCATGGTTTTTTGACTTGCGCATCGACCCGAGTACGCCTGCCCGCCGACTGATGGAAAAGGTCGTTGCTGTTCGCAGCCGCTGGTGCCAACGTCCTTACGGGGATCAAGGGCTGCTTCTGCATAGAACGCTTTATGAGCGGAGCGGTGGCTACGAACCCCTGCCACTGATGGAAGACCTAGATCTAGTGGAACGTCTCAGCCAGCTGACAAGGTTGCGTCCCCTTGATCAATCGATCATCACGGATGGCCGTCGCTGGCAACGGGATGGTGTTCTTCGCCGTGGCTTAGTGAATACCTGGTTGCGCTATCGATGGCAGCGGGGGGAATCACCAGCACGATTAGCAGCTGAGTACTACGGCAAGCCTCTGGACACAAGTCAGTTGGCATACCAGAAGCCACAACGATGGCCATTTGGCTCCAACTCCCAACCAAGGCGGTCATAGAAGGGAAGCACACCCGGATCAGCAAAGAGAGTGGCTCGCTCCGTTCCCATGTCCCTCAGTGACTCGAGGATGTAATCCATCAACTGCCGACCAAGTCCGGCACCTTGATAAAGAGGATGAACGGCCACATCCCAGATTGTGGCTTCAAGAACACCATCACCTGTGCAGCGTGCAAAGCCCACCAATCGAGGGATGCGGGGATCGTGACGCCACAAACCCACCCGTAGCAAACTGTTGTCTAATGCTTTACGAACGCGCCGAACGGGCCGGCGACTCCACCCAACAGCTTCTAACAGCTGTTCCAATTCCACAAGGTCCATCGGACGTGACTGGCTAAAAACCAAGCTGAGGTTGGTATTGGGAGATTCACAAATGCGAGCCTCCTTCCCATAGGAATGAATCAGAATCTCTGGGGTGAGTGAAGAAGTACTGGTCACCCTGACCTGCAACGATGCATTGATCCTGACGCACCGATGACCGCTGATCTGCTATTGATCGCTGTGCATGGTTGGATGCTCAGCCGAAAGGTCTGGGAACCGTTTGAAAAGAGTTGGACGAAATTAGAAACTTCAATCCCTCTTTGGTGCCCTGACTTGCCAGGATTTGGGATTCAGAGTCGTCCTTGCAAGCTCCGCCCCACCTTGAGGGCATATGGAGCATGGCTCGCTCATGAAATCCTTACTAAAGCCAATGGTCGCGGAGTTGTGTTGATGGGACACTCTCTGGGAGGAAGCATTGCTCTTCAAGCTGAATCTTGTCTACGAAGGCAGTCGGATCATCCAATCAAAGGTCTTGTGATGTTGGCCGCAGGTGGTGGGATCTATCAACCCAGACCCTTTGGGCGCCTCCGACTGGGAGGACAGTTGATCTTGAAACTTCGTCCTTCACAACTTCCTGGGCCAGTCGGCAGGCTGGGACCTTTCCAAGCTGAACAAAGAGCAGCATTGGGGCTTCTGGTCAACAGCACAAATCGAGGAGCTGTAAAACAAATTCCCAATTTGGTCGCAGGCTTAGAAGTCGAAAGCCTTTGGATCAGTGGCGAACAAGACCGTGTGATGGAGCCTGGATACGTAAAACATTTAGCCGCTTACAGCAGCAAACATTGCCTCAGAGAACTTAAACAATGTGGACATCTCGCAATGCAGACTCACCCTGACCTACTGGCGCAAACTATCCATCAATGGCTGTGCGATCACAATTTGGCAAGTCCTCGTTCCTGAAGATCGGCGAGCTCGGCATACAAACCTCCTTTGGCTCTTAACTGAAGATGAGTGCCCTGCTCAATTAAACAGCCTCGGCGGAGAACCAAAATTCGATCCGCCGCCTCGACAGTGGCTAACCGGTGCGCGATTACAACTGCAGTGCGGCGATTGAGTAGGCGATCCAAATCACGTTGCAATGTAGCTTCGGTGGATGGATCCATAAAGGCTGTCGCTTCATCCATCACCAGAACCGTTGGGTTACGAATCGCCACCCTGGCAACAGCAAGTAATTGTCTTTCCCCTGAGCTGAGGTTTCCGCCTCGCTCCCTTAGCTCTGTTTCCAAGCCTTCCGGCAATCGGCTTAGGAGAGGATCCAATCCAAGATCACGGCAGACTTCTCGCAATTTCTGATCCTCCAGCTGTCGATCCAAACGCAAATTGTCTGCAACAGTTCCACTAAATAAAAAAGTGTCCTGAAGCACCACTCCCAGCTGACGTCGCAGCTCCTGCAAAGGCAAGGTTCTTACGTCTTGGCCATCAAGCAAGATTCGTCCTCGCTGTGGTTCATACAACCGACAAAGAAGCCGAATAACAGTGGTCTTTCCGGATCCAGTAGGTCCTACGAGCGCTACATGCTCCCCTGGTGCGATTCGGAAACTGAGGTCGCTAAGAATCGGCTCATCTTGCCGATAGGCAAAGTCCACACCTTCAAAAATCACTTCACCAAGCTCTGGGGAAGTCACTTTTTGGAGGGGCTTGGAACCAATGGAAGCACCAAGATCGAGAATCTCGAGAGGTTCTTCAAGCAGCTCCCCAATTCTCTCCACTGCTGTAAGCCCTCCTTGAATCTGGGTGAACCTCTCAGCCATTTGTCGCAGAGGGTCAAATAACCGCTGTGAATAAAGGATGAAGGTTGTGAGCGTGCCAAGGCCCATGGCACCTGCCGTCACCATCCACCCTCCAAGGGCAAGAACAACTGCTACTGCCCCTAACGCGACCCATTCCAAAAACGCAGAGATGCTGCTGTCATAAAAGATTGTGCCGTTCACTGCATTTCGATAAGCCAGACCAGTTCTCTGAAATCGATCACCGTTTACAGACTCGCGGCGAAACATCTGAACAACTTCAAGACCCTGAAGATTTTCCTGAAAATCAGCATTCAGCTGCGAAAGCTCTTCTCTAACTCGATAGTTGGCTTTTCGATAACGACTTTGCAGCCAGACAATTACAAGGGTGACTGGAACTTGAATAACTAATAACAACAAACCCAGACGCCATTCGATCAACAGCATGGAAACAGCAATCACCAAGAGGCTGACGAGATCACCCAGAACACCAACGGCTCCGCTACCAAACACTTCGCCCAACGCGTCCACATCACTTGTAAGTCGCGTAAGAAGTTTGCCAACTGGCATGCGGTCATGGAACCGAAGCGACAAACTCATTGCATGAGCAAATAGATCTTTGCGGATGCGTGCGGTGAGCCGCTGCCCTACAGCCTGAATATTGAACGATTGGATCCCTTGCAGAGCTAAACGAACCAATACGGAGCAAAGTAGAATCAGAATGATCAATCGGATCGCAATCGTGCTTTCAAGACCCTGAAACAGGGGAATGACCGATTCATTTGCGGCTCCAGATACACGCCGGAGAACAGCAATCGCTTGCCCAACTAACAGCGGTTGGATTGCTCCGGCAAAAGCCACCGGTATGAGCAAAACCAAAGTGAGGGTGAGTCGTCGTCGATCACGACCCAAATAGCGACCAAGCCGACGAACCCGCTGAAAATCTGAACCAGCCATTACCTGGCCACCTTGGGAGCAGGCGTTGTGGATCTCATGGCTTCAACGATCTGGCGCAGATCGCCCTGATCCAGTCGCAATGAAAGCGGATGTCCCACCAGACGAGCAGTGGTGTGAAACAAATCTTCGATCGCAACTAGACCGTTATCGCGGAGGGTCCTACCTGTGGCGACGAGATCAACAATTGCTTCGGCGATGCCAGTGATGGGTCCAAGCTCAACGGAACCGGTGAGATGTACAAGTTCCACAGGTAAATCGATGGCATCGAAGTAGTCGCGAGCACATCGGGTGAATTTGCTCGCTATTCGGCAATGAGGAGGTAAGTCGATTGGCCTTTGATAGCCGCTGCTGGCTTTTACTGCCACTGCCATGCGGCAACCTCCAAAGCCCAAATCCACTAACTGCGCAACAGGCATCTGGTGCTCCCGCAGAACGTCGTAGCCCACCACTCCTAACTGTGCTTGCCCGTAAGCGACGTACACCGGAACATCTCCGTTCCTCACAAGCAATGCTCTAGCTCGACCGCATTCCGAAGGAACCATCAGCTGCCTGTTGTCGGGGTCGAGAACTGCAGAAAAATTGAGACCGGCCGCCTCAAAGCGGGCAACTGAATCTTTAAGCAGGGCTCCCTTTGCTAAGGCAACAGTGATCATGGAATCAAGCGTTGAGCAGAACTTTAACGATGGCGATGGCCTCCACGATTGACGGCATCTACCCAGTTGCAGTCCTAGACGACAACATCGTCTGGGTTTGGGTCTCTGGCAATCAAGCCGTCGTCGTTGATCCGGCGTTAACGGAACCAGTTGTCGACTGGCTGAACAAGCGTGGACTGCAGTTGGCAGCTGTACTTCAGACCCATCACCACTCCGACCACATTGGAGGCACTCCTGGACTTCTTCAGCACTGGTCGTCCGCAGCGGTGATAGCAGCTGCGGACGACCAGGAACGCATCCCCTTTCAGACCCTTTCAGTACGTGATGGCGTCGAATTCCAGCTGCTTGGCAAGCCCGTCAGGGTTCTGGACGTTCGCGCCCATACGCGAGCTCACATCGCTTACTGGCTGCCCAAAGGGATTGGATCGAACAAGCCAACAAGTGTCTTGTTCTGCGGCGACACCCTGTTCAGTGGCGGGTGTGGACGTCTGTTCGAAGGCACACCTGTCGAGATGCATCGCGCATTGCAAAAACTGGGATCCCTTCCGGCGGAAACGCTGGTCTATTGCGCTCATGAATACACAGAAGGAAATCTTCGCTGGGCAGCACAACAAGTTCCTGATGACGCATTCATCACGCAACGATTAAAGGAAGTTCAGGCGAAACGACAATCTGGAGCCATAACTCTGCCAAGCAGCATTGGCGAGGAGTGGCGCTCAAATTTATTTCTAAGAGCAGTCAACTCAGAGCAACTTGAACGGCTTCGTCAGCACAAGGACAACTGGCGAGGCTGATCAGTCAATCCGCCACCTGAAGGGAAAGACAGTTGGGGTGAAGCAAGACAGTGCTGCCTTGTTGTAGAGAAAGCCTGCAACGCATTCCCATTTGATGGTCTTCATCGAGAGGCCTGATCAAACGCAACTGCTGATCTCCAATTCGAATTCGATAAAGCCATTTACGACCGAGAAACTCTCGCCCCATCACTTGGGCATTTCCTGCACTATCGGGATTTAAATCGATATACGAAGGATCCACTAAAACCGTAGCGTCATCAGGCAGCGCAACTGAATGCTGACTGTCTGGAATCTCTAGATCTCCCAGCAAACAACTTAAAGATGCATTCGGTCCACCCTTCAATACGGGGAGAACATTGCGCTGAAGAACGAACTGGCCAACAAAAGGTGTTGCTGGTGAGTCGACAAGCTCACGGGGAGTAGCGCACTGGTGAAGTTGACCTTCGCGAAGGATGGCCACACGCCCGCAGATAGCGAGTGCCTCCTCAGGGTCATGTGTCACCAGCAAACCGCTTGCTCCGCAGGCATTGAGTACTGCAGGTAGTTCGCTGCGCAGGCGCAAACGCACTTCAACGTCAAGATTGGAAAAGGGTTCATCCAGCAGCAACACCGAAGGAGAAGGCGCAAGAGCCCGTGCGAGAGCAAGACGCTGACGCTGCCCCCCCGACAATTCATGCGGGTAACGCCCAGTTAAAGCGGTTAGTCCTAATAAATCCAGCAACCATGAGGCTCTACTCGTGTCCTGACCACGACGCAACCCAAAACAAGTGTTCTCCCATGCGTTGAGATGGGGAAATAAGGCGTAGTCCTGGAACACCATCCCAACACCTCTGCGCTCTGGGGCAATGTTCTGGCTAAGCGTGGCAACATCATTTCCATGCAAGCGAATCAAGCCACGGCTGGGACGTTCAAAGCCAGCAATTAAACGCAGAAGCGTGGTTTTTCCGCAACCAGAGGGGCCCAACAGGCCAACCAACTCTCCAGCATTCAACTGAAGATTGATGTCCTTCAAAGTCCACGATTCATCCTCTCGGCCATAGCGATGCCAAAGGCCTTCAATCTCAACCGGCCAAGACTCCATCAACATGGAACTGAAACTTCACACTCATTGTGACCTTGACCATGGGATCCTCACCACTTAAGGCCATCACAACCAAAGCAGCTCCCGAACCTGTTGGCCCTTACAACCAAGCAGTGAGCGCAGGAGGCTGGCTGTACTGCTCTGGTCAAATCCCCCTTGATCCAGCCACTGGAGAAATGGTGGGACAAGGGAATATTGAAGCTGAGATTCGTCAAGTACTTCGAAACATTAAGGCTGTGCTTCTGGAGGCAGGCACTGACACCTCAAGGGTTGTGCGCACCACCATCTACCTCATTGACCTCAATGATTTTCAGATCGTGAATTCAATTTATGCAGAGGTGTTCGGGCAAGGAGTCAGCCCTGCCAGAGCCTGCGTTGAAGTGTCGGCTCTACCAAAAGGCTCAAAAGTAGAACTGGACTGCATTGCCCTACTGAGTTGAAGACTCAAAGGGTCACGCTGAGAAAAAGGGGGGCGGCGGTTTCTTAAATTGAGACGACGCTGAGTGATCCTATGGCCCAAGCCAAGCTGACCATTGGTGAACTCGAAGCGGGCTACCCCCTGTACTGCAAAGCTCTACGCAGACTCCTTAAGGAAGGAAGAAGCCTTAAAGACATTGAAAAAACGGTGTGCTGGGGACATCTGGTAACACTGAATCGCTGCCTTCCAGGCCGTTACAAAGCCCCTTCGTATCTATTGGCTCTAATACGCAGAGACCTCGATCAACCCAAACACTGAAAAGTTCTAAGGAAAGTCCGAAATGGTCGTAAGAGGTTGTGAAGGATCACGCCCCTCAATTTCACCCTGAAACACTCGACTTGCCAGCACATCCTCCTCCTCGATGGTCGTTAGATCATTACGTCCTAAAGGTTGATCCATACGTGAAAACAATCGATTGGCTTGGCGAAGCCTCAATCGATCAAGCGCATTGCGGATCGAACGGGCATTCGCAAAGAAAGGCAATTGACGTCGTCTATTGATGTAGCGACCAAACGCAGCATGCGCTGATTCGCTGAAATGATATTGCTGCTGACCGAGAAAAAGCTGAGCAATCGCCATGAGCTCCTCCTCGCTGTAATCAGGAAAATCAATATGGTGCGCGACGCGCGATGAAAGGCCTGGATTGGATTGGTAAAATGTTTCCATTCGATCCTTATAACCAGCAAAAATAACAACAAAGTCACTTCGTTGCTTCTCCATATCTTGCAAAAGAATTTCAATCGCTTCAGAACCATAATCACGTTCGTTATCAGATTTGTAGAGGTAATAAGCTTCATCTATAAACAGGACACCACCTAGTGATCGCTTAATCATCTCCTTAGTCTTTGGAGCTGTATGTCCAACATATTGGCCAACAAGATCATCGCGCGTAACAGTAACGACATGTCCTTTCCTTAGGTAGCCAAGGCGATGAAGAATCTCAGAAATTCTGATAGCAACGGTAGTCTTGCCAGTCCCTGGTCGCCCAGTAAAAGACATATGCAAACCAGGAGCCGTACTTTGTAAATCCATCTGTTCACGTGCACGATCAACCAGAAGCAAAGCCGCAATTTCACGAATGCGAGTTTTGACAGGCCTAAGGCCAATCAAATCCTGATCAAGTTGTTGAAGCACCTCCTCAACACCTGAGCTTGCGTAAGCGGCGGCAAGATCAATTGATGAGGGCATCGATCTCAGCAGCAAAGCGACGATCCTCAACACTCAGCTGGCATTCGGTGCCTTCGGTTTCAGGCCGAAGAGTGATATTCACATAAGTACGCCCAAAACTGATGTCAGGGAATCTTTGTGTGACCTCACTGTAGTCACCAAGGCGATCTAGAAAGTCACGCGTTTCGCTGTAGGTATCAAACTCAAAACGACGCTCAAGACAGACTGGCCTCTTGCGCTCATGCCACTGGTCCATAAAGCAATCCCATCCTCATCTTCAAACCTAGTTGAACACGCGCCGCAAAACAATCTGCAAACGTTTCGATTCCAGTAATCCATAAAAAGCAAAATCACAACGAACAAATCCATGGGTCGTCAGGACCAATTCATTAAACAAAGCCCAAAATCGATGAATTCACCAAAAAGATGGATCAGATGATCAATGACGCTAAACACAATCAACTAAAACACGAAAAAGAAAACAACAAGAAAAGCATACTTATATAAACAAGAGTTACATTTTAGACAGGCTGAAGAGACTAATAACTAGCAGAGCTCTCACAAAAACAGATACGCGGTAAAGACAATTTTGATACGGAATGCATTATCTAAGAAAACAGAAATGCACGAAAGAGCGCCTAAAGTTAAAAAAAGAAATTCAAAATGGAAAATCTTGAAGCATTTCGTAGGGCCTTAGAGAGTAGTCATAGGAAGAATGATGCAAGTCAAACAATCAGAGATGTAATAGGAAGGCTGGATTCAGCCAAATCAGAGATCAGTCAAGCGAGCACAGCTCTTGCTGATCTAATGGATATAGCAGATGAAGGAAACTGCAAATCATGCCTGGTATTTCTTGCTGAGATAAGAGCAACAACAATTGCTGCTTACAACACTATTAGATCAGCAGAAAATGAACTACGGAATAGAGGTGGGTGCCAAAAACGCACAACCTGAACAGACACAAGCACACACGAACTCTTCTAATGAAAAAAAATCACAACGGCTTACTTGAATCATTTATTGAAACTATAGAATCCAGTAAATTCAAAAGAGAACTCTGGCTTAAGCGCGTTGGGCAGTTCGGCCTAGACCAAGCACTTGGAGAGTACGATCGCTTAATGCAAATAAATTCTTACAGAGGATCAAATGATCAACAAATCAGAAATCAATGAAACATCCAAAGCACAAAAATAAACATTAGCAATGGCACAGATGCACAAACCTGAAGATGCTTGTGGACGAAAATAGAAAAGTATTTGCTTAACGCATGGCCTACACAATCTTTTTCGCAACTTCAAC
Organism: Synechococcus sp. AG-679-C18; assembly: GCA_003210755.1. Classification (GTDB taxonomy): domain Bacteria; phylum Cyanobacteriota; class Cyanobacteriia; order PCC-6307; family Cyanobiaceae; genus Synechococcus_C. The sequence continues at coordinate 62,825 of QCUL01000006.1, read as the reverse complement.
AGGAAAAACTGAAGATGTTGCTGACAAACTCAAAGAATTAATGCCCGGTACTGAGACCAAAGATGTTGATAACATCGGCTCAGCTGCAGAGTTGGCAGCAGCTGAAGCATTAATTTGCTGCGTCCCTACATGGAATACAGGAGCAGACGAAGGGCGATCTGGAACAGCTTGGGATACTTATGCTGAAGAAATCCCAAGTATGGACTTTAGTGGAAAGCCTGTAGCAATTGTAGGGTTAGGTGATTCATCATCCTATTCTGACTATTTTTGCGATGCTATGGAGGAATTGTATACAGCATTCCTACAGGCAGGTGCAAAAATCATTGGAAAAGTTCCTACAGATGGGTATACTTTTGAAGAATCGAAAAGTGTAATTGATGGAAAATTCTGTGGCTTAGCAATTGATGAAGACAATGAATCCGATCTAACTGATGAGAGATTGAGTAATTGGGTTAAACAGATAGGAGCAGAAGCATAAAACCTTTTAAAAAGCGCCCTTTCGGGCGCTTTTTTTATCACTTGTGAACCCAATCCACACGGAAATCAGTTCTAGAATTTAAATATTTATCTATTGACATAGCTGCAATACAACCATCTGAACAAGCAACAACAGCCTGCTTAAAAGGGGTATTACGAATATCTCCGATAGCCCATACTCCAGCAACATTCGTCATCATGTTGTCGTCAACTTCAACTCCCCCATCATTACGAAGGGGAATAAGCCCGTGGAGAAAGTCAGTTATTGGTAATGTCCCAGTAGAATATAAAAATACACCAGAAACATCTAAAGAAAATGTAGTTTTGTCCTTAGTTGATTGAAGTTTTGTTGAATTAATCCCATTTTCAGCTCCATGAATGGAAAGTAGTTTAGTACGTGTCCATTGTTTGACATTAGGAAGGTCCGTTAATACCTCAACTCGATTTGTAGATCGACTTGGTTTAGCACTAGTAATCCAGTGGACAGTTTTTGCAAATTTAGAAAGGACAAGAGCTTCATCAACTGCCTCTTGATTTGAACCATAGACAAGTACATCCTCGTTGCGATAGAAGGCTGCATCACATGTTGCACAGTAACTAACACCCCTACCTAAAAATTCTTTCTCTCCTTGAAGTGTAGACGTTCTTCCCATTGCACCCGTTGCTAAAACAATCGTACGAGATCGAAAAACTCCTTCTGGAGTGTAGGCAAGTTTATATTCGCCAGACAGATCCAGACTAAATACTTGAGCGCGCACATAATTAGTACCATAAGAAATGGCTTGATCTCTCATCATATCTAGCAAATCAGATCCAGATATTTCATTAGAAACACCAGGATAATTAGCTATTTTGTGAGTAATTGCTAAAGCACCCACTGATGAGTTTTTATCTAAAATATATGTCTTTAAAGACGATCTAGACGTGTAGAGCGCACAAGAACATCCTGCAGGACCACCTCCAATAATGAGGACGTCTGCATCAATATATTCAGTCATAATGAGATTTTACTGGTGAATGTAGAATTAAATTGATGGGGGAAGGCTGGAGCAAACGAGTCAGGAATCATCTCTAAGAATGAGTTAATCATTGTTCCAAACAATTTAGGTTGAGAAAATTGTGAAAAATGACGTCCTCCTGGCAATGAAAAAAAGCGATCACCATTTTTCAGATGAGGCTTCCAACGCTGAAATGAATTTTGATCAATAACAAAATCATGAGAACCGTTAATAATTGATAAAGGAATATCGATCGTAGAAAGATTAGAAAGTGAAGAATGAGATGCAATAGATCCAGATATATAATCTGAATCAAGACACTTAGCAAACAAACCAGGAAGAACTAGATTGGCATCTCCAAAATCTTTTTCAAACAATAGTGGGATGATATGAGAAAGGATCCGAGATCTTGAGCATGGAAATTGACGCCTCATTTCAAGGTAGTGACTTGACCATTGATTAGCTGAGATAGAATCAACGGACAGTAAGGTTAATGATTTAAATAATCTAGGAAATTGTTTCGAAAATAACGCTGCAACTGTACCACTCACCCCATGGGCAATCACATGGGGTGGCTGATCGAGTTCATCTAATGTTTCTTGTAAAAGGTTGAAAATAGTAGATAAAGAACATATCTCATCAAGATCATGCTGGAAAGACCAGCGACGAACATGCCTTGATTGGCTTAGAACACATGCAAGTCTTTTATTAAAACAAAAAAGCGAAGGCTGCAGATCAAGCCAAAGAATCGATGACATGCTGAAGATATGCTTCTATAATGGTGCTACAGAAGAGGCCAGCCAGAGCCCAAAGGAGCACAGCCAAAGGGTCAATATGTTACAGCCGGACTAGACGTATGATCAATATTCATACCTGGAATGACCTTAATAATTCCTTGTTTTATTTTTAATTCCAATGAAGCGATTAGCCGATATTCTGCACTATCAGCATTTCCCTTCAAGAAATCAAGCGCATTCAATGCCGAACTATGAATGACCAAAGAGGTCATCGCATCCAAATAAATTGAAACGATTGCAGAAATCTTCATGAATGAAAGGTGATTTGGAATAAAAGATCTGTAAGAATATTCACTTGATTGATCCAGCTAAATTCCTGGCCTGAATTGGATGGACCTCTCCCAAAAGGGTGCAAAACTTTTTGATCTGGTCGACAAAAAGCTAGTGTGAAGCATCTTCCTTTTAGCAGGAAACAAATCTAGGAAGGGCTCGAGTTAGGCCAAGCATTAAATGTTTTCTCTAGGCGCAGCATTTCACAGAAAGCATTCTATGAGCCAAGAAAGAGTATCAATCACTACATGAAATGACTACAAGATGGAGGATTTCCAAAAGGGGTTAATCTCAAAAGAAAACGACAGCTTCACACGAAGTCACGTCTTCAGACGTGACTAAATAATTAGCAAAGGCAGTTTTTGTAGCCAATGGAAGATGGAAACAGTTATTGTAACAACAAGAACTAGATTCAATCTTCACGAGTAAAAGGCAAAAGCGCTGACTAATATAATATTATAAACCAATAATCTAGCAGCAAGACAAAAGACTTAAGCATCTTATCTACTACATTTAAATACGAAGTCAACACCAAATGCTTGACTAAAAGGACTGGATCTCTCTTTTAATCACAACAGGAAGATCGCACAATAAATACAATTGACAATCTGCTTGTCTAAAAGATTTCAAAATCAAAGGTGATTTACCTCACTATAGGCGAGTCTATAATCCGTTCCATTCAAGTAACTTTTAATGAATGAGGCATGATCAAGGCTATGCGCTTTAAATTAATCGGAAATAAAATATCTAAGCGCAAAGTCGATATGATCTCAAAGAAGAAATCAAACAGCAAACGCGTAGATAGATGCAATTAAAGAGACGATCGTGAACCACACTATCAAAACTTAATTTCAAACTTTCGCCTGAAATCTATACTCACCAAAGCTCTTCCTCACAATCTGTCTTTACGATAAGATCGGATGTTGCATAGGCAACACATAGAAGAACATACCTATCTTTTATTTGCTCTTCATCTAAAAAGCTTTGATCGGTTTGATCTAATGTGCCCTCGATAAGTCGGCCTACGCATGAGCTACAAGCACCAGCTCGGCATGAATATGACATATCAATACCAGCCTGCTCTGCGGCATCCAAAATATACTCATCATCTGGGCAATCAAATTTCGCTGGCCCTTGAGGTGTAATCAGCTGAACACTAAAAAATGTCATTACAGTGATTGTAACGACATAACTTTATTCGATCTAATCAGCCATTCGAAACATTCAGCTGCTGGAACAGTATCATTTAGCACTAGAGGCTAAACAATGGCAACAAGTCAGAAGATGATTGGATATTCTTTTTCTGTCCTTGAAAGCATACATGTCGATCATTCCGATAGAGCTAACAGCATCATTTTGCTTATGGCTTACTCTTAGCATTGATATTGTAATTATATTGATATTTTTTATATGTCAGAAGAAAGATTTTCTCGTTTTCTAGGTGCTGCTCATGGATGGCGATCGAAGCGCCTCCGGCTAGCAATCGCACTAAGACAACAAGGGTGGACTTACAAAAAAATTGGCGAGCATCTAAGTACGACGCCGCGTTCAATCGGAAGGGATATTAAGTGCTTTGTCATTAAATCCAGAGAAAAAATGAATTCTCAAGTACCATTGACTTCATAATTACCATTGAATTTTGTAGTTTAATTTTCATCGCTTAGTAATAATATTTATTAGGAATAATGAATTCATCGATAAGTCCTTGATGTTTTTATATTGATTTACCATTCTAATAACTCACTATAGTTCTTTTATTATATTTTTTGGGGAAATTCTGCTCAATCCGGCATATTTTATTTTATCCCATTGCGAGTGATCTTCGAAAGAGCTTAGATCACTCTTACTTTCTAATGCCTGAGTGGAAATTTTTAATTTTGGAAAGATCTCCAGAATGTTTTTGACAATTCATTCTCTAGATTTAAACCTAATTGATCATCGGATATATCTAAATTTTACTTTGGCAAATGGTAGTCTCATTCCGCAGCATTTGGTACATCAAGATTCTCGACATGCAAATGCATAAGAAAAACAATTCTTTCTAATTTAAAATTTTCCACTCATTAGAATGATAAAAACAATTATAAGAGTGCTCCTCTCTGACATCCCATTAATCTCTCTGCCCATGTTAAAGCATAAGCGCGATTTGCCTGTTGTTGATCAAAATCTGTTGTATCTAATGAATGCGGCATGGTGCCTGAAATTGCGCCATTTGTAACACAAAACATTGATTTTTGGAAACTTATACAGATTTGAACATGAACATCATTCAGGCCTCTTCCATGCGACTCGTACCAAGTGCTTAGCTCCTCTGGGAGATTTCTAAACATGTCTTGCATGCACAAGCTGGGAGGGATACCTGCTCCCATACTGGGAATAGGATCAGCGTACAAAGCCCCATACTTAAAATCACTAATATCAGCCGAAATCTGTCTCGCCTGAGCGTTATAAGACACCGTTCCCAAGAAGGGCATTCCTCTAAAAAATACTGCTTCAACGTATGGAACAGCAACATCAACAAGAAAGGTGAGTCCAGCTTCAGGCGGCAGAATCCATACCTCTTCATCACCAACCGTAACTTTGTAGGAGATTGGGTCACCTGCTGCACTCACAAGACCATCCCTGATGTGGTGAACAGCATCATTAACGGTGACGATTTCACCACTGCGGTATCGTCGTGAGAGATCAAGAAAAAGATCACTCATCACCCTCCAAAAAAGGCCAAGAGCATAGATAGTGGCCATTGAACGAATTGCCTCGGGAGCGAATCCTGGGTAAATTCGATGAACTAATGCCAACAATGGATCACGACGACTACGCAACGCAATGATGCGTTGACAGGTATCTAGGAAAGGCTGAGAATCGAAATAGGCATCCATTCCTCCAGTGCCATGCCAAAACATTGCTTTTTGGCAATATTCGGCATACTCGAAATTGATGCGATCACCACGTAAATGCTGCCATAACCGCTGGAAACTAAAACCCTCGTGAAAGAATCGCATCACTGGGAATGGATTCAGAAGTTGTGTTTCCCCTTGATTCACCAAATTGCGACTGTAAGCATCGAGCACAACCCCGTAGCTATCGAGAACATTGACTATCTGAAGAAGATGGTCAGGAGTGTCCGCCAATAAAGGCTGATCAGAGAGGAGACGGTGAATCAGCTCATCGCGATCCGGGAGAGTGGGAGCTGCTGTCATTTTGATGGCAGTCATGACAATCCACCTGTTGTTTGTAAGAGGGCTAAGTCACTAAGACTTGTTGTAGCCGCCTGACTCATCCCGACTAGGAGGTCTGGAGCAAGACCAAGAAGAAGCACAACGAAGGAGAGGGCAATTGCGGGAAGTTGCTCCTGCAGTGCCACCGTCGAGAGAATATTTGGGTTCGCAACACTGCCTGCAGCAATAGCCAGGCGTCCAAAAAATGCTCTGTTAACCAGTAACAAGAAATACACCGCCGTTAAACCTGACCCCACCATGCAAAGCAAGGTGGCTAGTGGAAATGGTTGGAGGCTTCCTCTAAACACAAGGAACTCCGAGATAAAGCCTGCCATGCCAGGGATACCTGCACTAGCCATTACCCCAACAATCATCAGTGTGCCCGTTAAGGGCAACCCGCGCTGAGGGTTAAGAAGTCCACGAAGAACATTCAGATCTCTTGTACCAGTTCGTTCGTAAACAACACCTACAGCAAGAAAAAGAACTGCTGAAATCAAACCGTGACTCACCATTTGGAACAGCGCACCGATCAAACCCAAGGGCGTTGCTGCAGCTGCAGCTAAAAGCACGTATCCCATATGACCTACGGAGCTGTAAGCCACCATCCGCTTCATATCCGACTGAGCAATGGCGGCCAAAGAGCCATAGAGCACGGAAACTGCAGCCCATAGAGCTAACCATGGAGCTGCCAATTCCCATGCTTCTGGGAAAAGGCCAAGACAGAAGCGCAGCAATCCATACGTTCCAAGCTTGAGAAGAACTCCCGCAAGGAGGACTGAAACAGGAGTCGATGCTTCGGTATGAGCATCAGGGAGCCAAGTGTGGAAAGGAAAAAGAGGGATCTTGATCCCGAAACCAATAAGCAATGCACCCATTAGCAATAACTGAGAGGTGAGACCCATCTCTCCTGACAAGATTGGACGAATGCCAAAATCGACGCTTCCAGTGACAAGGGAAATGCCTAGAAATGCAGCCAAAATTAAAATTCCAGATACTGCAGTAACAATGAGGAATTTAGTAGAGGCATAGGCGCGATTAGCACCTCCCCAAACAGCAATCAGCAGCCAAAGTGGAATGAGTTCAAGTTCATAAAAGAGGAAAAATAGAAGCAAATTTTGAGATAAAAAAGCTCCATTAACAGCACCACTAATAATTAGTAGAAGCGCAAAATAAATTCTGGGACGGTTCTCGATTCTTCGTGATGCCAATGCTGCAACAAGACAAAGCACAGCATTCATCAAAACTAGAGGGAGAGAAATTCCATCAACTGCTAAAGAGTAATCAAGTCCTACGCTGGGGAGCCAAGACAGACGCTCCTGAAGCTGCAAGCCGGGATTTCCAGGATCAAACCAAAAAAGCACCGCAAAACTTGCAATGCATTGAGCAGAAAGAATAAAAAGTGTAAGACGCCTTAGTTGAGCTGAACTGGATCCAGGTGGCCATAGCGAAAGAAGCAGAGTTCCAAGGAATGGGATTAAAAGTAGGAGAGTAAGAATCATCATTACTTCAGTTCAACCACCAACTCAGCGATGACAAAAGCAACACAATGGCAGCAATCACTGTCAACAAATAACTTTGGCTTTGACCACTAATACTCAACTTAAGACCTTCAGCACTCTGAAGTGATAACCGTGCAAGTCCATGGAGTACACCATCTACAATATTACGATCGAAGCTATACGCAAGTCTTGAAAACAAGGCCACTACGTTAACAATCGTCAGCCTGTAAAATCGCTCGGTATAGAAATCATTTTCAAGAAGATCCTGGAACCAACGTAATACTGGATTTAATGATCTTGACCATGCTTTATTCAGTGGAATCAAAGAACCAACTAACAATCCAATCACACCACTGCCAACCACAAGACCCGCCGCCCAAAGAGGGAAAGCGAGCAAGCCATCTAAGGATTCCAGACGAATCAGCAAGAAAGGAGTCAGCACAACGATGACTGATAGAGCCACCATTGGAAATGCCATCTGCCAATTCACCTCGGCAGCCCTCCGAGTTTTAGTTAATGAGCGGCCAAGAAACACTTGGCGATAAACCCTTGTGAGATTCAGCGCTGTAAGGGCGTTTGTCAGAAGAAAGACAGGTACGAAGATCACTGAGCGAGCACCTATCAGCTCAACTGCCTGAGCTAAACAAAGAAATCCGCCAAGTGGTAGAAGACCTACGAGGCCTGCACTCCCAACTAGGAACGAACCAGTTGTAGCCGGCATTCTTCCGCCAAGACCGCCAAGCTCAGTAATGTCCTGACAATTGGTTGAAGCAATCACGCCACCTACGCTCATCGAAAGCAGAGCCTTCGAGACGGCATGTGCAAACAGGAGAAGCAGAGCCAAGACAGGAACTTGCAATGAGATTGCAATGAAAACGAGCCCCAAGTAGGCAGTTGTTGAATAGGAGAGTGTGCGCTTGATGTCTACCTGGGCGATAGACACCAAGGAGCCTCCAATCGCACTGATCGATCCGATCACTTGGAGAACAATGAGAGTGACAGGTGCATGCTGGAGCAATGGCATCACCTTGAGTAGAACAATGGCTCCGCAGGTCACAACCACTGAATTACGAAGAATCGATGCCGGGTTCGGACCTTCCATGGCTTCATCCAGCCAAAGGTGCATAGGAAATTGGGCACACTTACCTGTTGGTCCAGCAATCAGTCCGAGACCCAGCAATGTGGCAGCAAGGGGACTGATCGTCTCGGAAGCTGACCATGCATAAAGGTCATCAAAACTGATCACACCGGACCAAGTGGCTAGAGCCACCATCCCCATCAGCAACATCACATCACCAACACGCTTTGTGAGGAAGGCATCTCTTGCCGCTGTCACCACGAGTGGCTGGGAATACCAAAACCCCACCAACAGGTAGGTGGAGAGCGTAAGCATTTCCAGCAAGAAATAGCTCTGAAACAAGGAGTCACTTAGAACAACTCCAGACATCGCTCCTTCAAAGAAGCCAAGCAATGCAAAGAAGCGGGCTAGAGCCCACTCTTTATCGAGATACCCCAGGGAATAAACCTGAGAAAACAAACTCAGACCTGTGATCAATTCAAGGGCAGACACATTGGTCAATGAAAGGCTGAAACTGATGTCTAAATTCAGATCAGCGACACTAAGCCACGGAAAAGTCAGAACCGTTGGGCCACCTGTCATGACATCACGAAGCACAAGGCTTCCGTGAATGAACGCAATCAGCGTGAGCAGAATATTCAGATAAGCCGCTGGGCGATGAGCATCACGCTTGAATGCCCCCAGGGCCCAAGGCAAAGAGATCAACATCCCGGAGAACCCATAGAGCGGGATCAACCAGGCTGTTTGCAGAGGCAGCGTTGCAGCTGAGGTCAAAGGAAACGGGGCGTTTGCGCCGTTGAAAGTGAACTTGGGGCGGGAATCTAGACGAGGTAAGGGACCGTTGTCGTAACCATCACATCCGACGCGTCACATTTGTACAGGAGAGAGCTGGCTCAACCTCATCGTGAGGACGAGCAATGATGTGAGCTGCAACAAGGCCGTCACCAACACGTTCACAAGCGTCGGCCCCAGCACGCACCGCAGCGTTAACCGCTCCAGTTTCTCCACGAACCATCACGGTGACATAACCACCACCCACGTATTCACGGCTAATGAGTTGAACTTCGGCAGCTTTCGTCATTGCATCCGCAGCCTCAATCGCAGGAACCATTCCTCGCGTCTCGATCATGCCAAGAGCAATTCCGAAAAAAGGTCTCTGAGATGAGGTAGACGAAGGATTGAGAGCTGAGCCACTTCCGCTATTGCCTCCTGAAGAAGTGCCTCGAGACGTAGTTCGAGAGGAAGCACTTTTTGAGGAGGCCGCGTTGCTTGCAAGAGGCTTCACATCAACAGTTGCCTTTGATGCTGAAGAGGAAGATGGCACAGCTTTGCTTGCGGAGGTCGCTGCAGCAGCGTCTGCACTGGAGCGTCGGCGAGGAGTAGGAGTGGCCATTGGATTAAGGGGAGTGAGGATCGGAGTAGCAGAGCGTGAATCAGTTATCCATCAGGCATCCAGTGATCGATGATTCCACCAATAGTGAGGTCGGTCAGAACGGTGTTATCCGGACAGGCATGTCTTGCAGCTGAACCACTAGCCGTGAAAACCCAATTGCCCTCACGAGCTCCAACCGGGTCGACGGCAACGAGCTTCTTTCCTTTGTTGTTTTTGAGAATGCGCATGTGCATGTGATCCAAACCTGCAACGCGACAGGTACAGACCAATGTGCCCATCACCTGCATGATTTCCATTAATTCTTCGACTCCTTAAATGCAGGCGGAGACGTTTTAGGTGGATCAGGGTCCCAATGATCAATAATCCCAACAATTGTTAGGTCACTTGGGTAAGACTTACTTCCTGCAGCTTCCCTAGCTGCAGAACTGCTTACACAAATCACCCAATCTCCAGGTTTAGCGCCAACAGCATCAACAGCAACTTTTTGAGTACTGCCGTCCAAAACAACCTGTAGATGTTTATGTTCGAAATCAGGAATGCGGTTAGTAGATACTAGTGGTTTAATGACTTTAACAATTAACATAATCAGTGAGCCTCCTGAAGATCAGGATCGAGAGTGGACCCCACAACTTCTGCGGGTGACGTTTGACTTCGGTCTCGAATCGTCAAACATGTGTGAAGTAATCCATCGCGTACAAGTTTTGAATAGCGATTGGAAATCGCCAAATTAACTCTCTGACAATCAGAAATCGCGCGTTCTCGCGCACCAGGAACAGCACCGGAGTAATCAAAACGAATCACGACAGGGATAGGAAGATCACGTGAAACATTTAAACCCTTGAATATTTTTACACCAACATCTAAATCTGGTGCACCCTCTTCAACAGTGTCGAGGTGAGCAAAATAAGTCAGATTCCGTAGATGCACTTCCTTAAAACCAATCCCAACACCAATAAAACGTTCAGCGTGGCCTGCATCGGGATAAGGTCCACCATGAAGTTGACGAACATAATCAATCTGAGAAATATTATTTGAAATCAAACGAGTGAGGAATGAAATCATTCCTGAACTCATCGTTCCAGAAGCTCCTGTTTCAACAGCTTCGGCAATTTGAGCCAACGCTTGATCAGGAGGCATCAACAAGGTTGCGTCGTAAAGATCTTGAGCCGAAACCCAACGATCCAATTGAGTGGAGCTGTCGTTGGTCGGTGGATGAACACGAATCGCGTCTGAATCGGTATCAAGTCCAATCAGCAACAAATCAACGGAAGCTCCGCAGCAAAAGCTGTTTTCAACGGCCTGACGAAAATCAAGGAGACGTTGATATCCAGCGGAAGCTGCCAAATTATCGTCGCTTCCATGCGCAGCGCAGCCCTGATGATTTGGATCCAATGAGCTGAAGTGATATGTCACTACCTTGAGGTAGCTCGTGTCATCGCTAGCTGCGTTGGGGGTTGATTCGCGATAACGGCGGTGCTCAGTCTTGACCCATCGATTGACCGTGTTTTCAACATCAAACATGGCTCCAGCATGGGAGCGACGGCGAACTGAACTAAACGGAATGCGCAAGGCATAAGCAATGGAATGAGCCAGCCGGCCATCCGAGCAAGGTGTCACGTCAAGCAGATGAAAACCACAATCAAGGAGAAATTGATCAAAAGACCTTGCTGCCTCACTCCCTGAAGATGAAGCGAGAGGGTCGTTCTGAAAGAAAGAATCACTGAATACACGATGCGATTCGAAAACGCACCAGGCATAAAGCGCTCTCATGTCCAAAGGACGTACCCAGGCGGTCTCAAGAATGTGGGAGGGCAAGTCAAATCCGAGTTCACGGCGAGCCAAAAGCTGTGCCTGATCGATGAAATCCGATTGATGTTGGAGAGCTGAGACTTTCTGAAGTAGCGGAACGATTCTTTCGAAGCGCCCCTTGACTTCTAATTCGTAAGCACCTAGGTGATCGTTAGCGACCTGATCCGTAAGAGGATGGTTGCCATTGGCTACTGAACGATTGGAAGAGAAAGGTGTAGAGCGATTCAAGTGTCCAGACAGCTCAACTGTTTGGCTCTGATCTCGACGCACCCAACCAGGTTGTTGGGGAATTAAACGTCTGCTGTCTTGACTTGTTCTCACTCGTCCAGCGCCAGTGGTGCCCTGCACCAAAACAGCTGCTTTACCCGATGTGGTGAGAGCGCGTCTCCTCTCTAGGGAAGCGGAGCGAGCCGACACTGGCCCCTTATCAGCTTGGGAGGACAACGTGGCTTCGGATTTCTCCCGTTGCATCTGACGTCGAGTTGGAGCGGTGGGAAACAGAGGTCGCCTGCCGCTAGAAGGCTTAGACCAAACCATCAGTTGATCAGCCCCGTGCTCCGCCAGAGACGGTGATCAGTGAACCTTTTCCAGTGTTGCCACTGGAACCAGTGACACGACTTTCCGGCCACTCGGACTGATCGTTTCGCTTTCGTTCAAATGGGGGCATTGCTTCCCTCGCGCCGGAGCGGCTTGGATTACGGCGACGAGCTGAGACGCCTTCCGTACCCGTTACGTGTTTGCCACGATCCCAGTCATCACCAGTGACTTTGGTAGAAGAGCCTTCTCCTGTGACCCGGGAAGCAGGTTCTTGAGCAGCGGCTTCAACCTCAGGTGTGGTGGGTTGAAATTGACGTTGGACTTGACGTTGGCTGTGACGCTCCTGAAATTCGCGATTATCAAATCGGAATTGCTCCGTGCCGGTGATTTTCCCACCGGCCAAATCAAAAGGGCCCGTAATTCGGCTGCTGTCTTCGTAGGACGTACCAGTGACCCCTTTGCCGGAATCCCGTTGTTGCTGAACAGCTCGCGCTGGGGAGACCACACTGAATCGAGTCCAACTGGACCCTTCTGGGGATTGACCATGACTGTCTGTTCCAGCGGGTGCTTCTGCCCCACAGGCGGCTGAAAGCTGATCGGCACCGATGTAAGGAGTGCCGGTCACAACTTCACAAGCTCCTCGTTCACCACCTGTCATCACTCCACCAATACCTGGCTGTAGGCCTGTCATTGGAGCTGCAGGAGTACCGGGGCGCACAGGTGTCCGCTCACGAATCGCTTGGACTGCTGAATTACCGCAATACTGGCCAGCCTGTTCAAGACCTGCGTAAGGAGTTCCCGTCACTGCCTTACAACTTCCTGGCTCGTCACCGGTGACCTTCTCGGAGCGCCCAGTACGCGTGCCACTGACCACCTGGTTGCGGTTGGTGATACTGAATCCAACCTTGGCCGCTTCTGGATCTGGCTTCGCTCCACAAAACGAATTGACTTGTTCTGAACTGATGTACTGATCACCGGTTACACGATGGCAAGATCCAAATTCATCGCCCGTGACATTTGAGGAACGGCCAACCATCGTGCCGGTAACACCTGTTCCAGAGAGAGTTCCAGACAAACCAACCTTGGCTGCTGGACGCCCCTCAGGGAGTGGATCTGACCCTAAGTATTGATCACCCGTGAGGGAACGATTCGCACCAGCTTCGTCGCCGGTCACGCTGGAAGATCTGCCCACCATCACACCACTCACAGGACGTCCCTGTTGCGTAAGGCTGTGACCAACTTTACGAGGGGAGGGGTTCGTTCCACCGCAGTAGGCAGCGCTCTGATTTGCTGAGATATATTCAGTGCCTGTCACGCTTTTACAGGTACCGGGCTCATCTCCAGTGACCTTCTCAGAGCGCCCAACTTCATTTCCAGTTACGCGGTTGCCATGCGAAGTGGCAGACACTCGAACTTTGGCTGGCGTAGTTGAAACAGGAGCGTTCTGACAGAACGTTTGGAAGACTTCTGCACCGAGATATTCAGTACCGGTAATAGATCGGCAAGTGCTGGCTTCGTTGCCTGTGGTCTTAGTGGAGCGATTGGCCTGAGTTCCAGTCACTGTCTGACCACCAGTCGTCTCTGATTCACCAACCTTCCAGTGGGCATCTGCCGCAGCGACTTGCTTAGATCCATTCTTGTTAGGACCAGTTGGTCGCGTCACACCAGCGCTCTGCTTACTGCGGGCTCCCGACTTTGCACGAAGCTCACGCACTTGCTGAGCTAGCTCTCGACTGGTGAGGTCAGGATTTGCCTGACGGGCAACTGCAGCGGCACTCGTCGGTTGTTTACCAGCTGTTTTCCCATGCTTAGACATGGCCTCACGACGGGCTAAAACAAGTGCACGACTGGGATTATCGATTGCACGACGCTTTGGAGAAGTTGTGCGGCGGGAGGAAGTTTTGGTTGAAAGATCGATAGAGACAGACCGACGACTCGCACCAGTGGCTTTTTCAACGGCAGCTTCACCACCACAACCACACTCTTTCTTTGTTGAAGAGGACCCAGTTGAAGAAGTCGTTGCTGCAGCTTTACGGGCAATCTCAGCCCGATTCCGATCTCTTGTGGTGTCTGCTGACTTACCACGACGTGAGAGTGCTTCTCGACGTGCCAGCACAAGTTCACGACTCGGTTGACTGACAGGTTTCACACGAGAACGATGAGAGGACGTTGGGGCTGCTAAGGATGGATTGCTTGGTCGCTCTACAGAAATCGGAGTAGCAGCGTGTCTAGAGACTGACGCGACTGGATCTGAATCGGTGCGAGTTTTGCGGGCATCGTCGGCCGTCCTAACTCGATTTGCACCTGCTGAAACAGCAACGGATGCTTTTTTACCAGCAGTGGTGAGAGCCTTACGGCGCTCAAGTGCGAGTTCGCGACTAGAGAGTCTTGCCATGTCCGCCCGAGAATGTCGACGTGAGTTGAAGGGAACAAGTCCCTTCAGAAAAATTTGAGCCCTGATCAATTCAGGGCTCGGAATCATGAAGCCGAAAGATCAGCGTCCTTCGAAAACAACGAAACAAGCACCTTGGCCCTGGGTGTATGCGTCGTAGCCGACCATACGAACGTGATGATCGGGGTATGCGCGATGGCAAGCCTCGAGTTCACTTACGACAACGTTCAGATCCTTCTCACCGAAGAACGGGAGCTTCCAATAAGACCAATAAGAGGCCATGGAATTGGAAGGGTGGACGTGCTCAATGAGCGGGCTCCAACCTTGGGCAATGATGTAAGCGATCTGGTCATAGATCTCGTCCTGGGTCATCGGCGGAAGAAAGCCGAATGTCTCCAGGGTGGCGACTGTTTGGTAGTCACCCACGGTGCTCTGAAAAGGCATGGGGATCACGCTTTAAAAAAATGTTTTGGCTGGATCAAAGTTTTCCAGCCGGAGTCGTATTGAGGTTCGGTAGGGGGGTGAAAATTCACCCCGTTCACCGATCACTGAACGTCGAGTTTGTCGACGGTGTCGAACTCAAATTTGATCTCCTTCCAGGTCTCGAGAGCGATCGCCAGCTCAGGGCTGTGCTTACCGGCTTCCATGAGGATGTCGCGGCTTTCTTTCTCGATCTCACGACCGGCGTTGCGTGCCTTGACGCAGGCCTCGAGGGCCACACGGTTAGCTGCAGCGCCAGCTGCGGAGCCCCAGGGGTGACCGTGGGTACCACCACCGAACTGGAGAACTGAATCATCTCCGAAGATGGCAACCAGTGCGGGCATGTGCCAAACGTGGATGCCGCCGGAAGCAACGGCAAACACACCAGGCATGGAACCCCAGTCCTGATCGAAGAAGTTGCCACGGCTGCGATCTTCAGGAACGAAGGATTCGCGTAGTTGGTCGATATAGCCGAGGGTGGTCTGACGATCACCTTCCAGTTTGCCGACCACAGTGCCGGTGTGAAGCTGGTCACCACCTGACAAACGCAGACACTTGGCAAGTACGCGGAAGTGAATGCCGTGCTTGGGGTGACGATCAATCACAGCGTGCATGGCACGGTGAATGTGCAGCAACATGCCGTTCTTGCGGCACCACTTCGACAAACCGGTGTTGGCTGTGAAGCCACCGGTAATGAAGTCGTGCATGATGATGGGCTGATTGAGTTCCTTAGCGAACTCAGCACGCTCATACATCTCTTCGGGAGTGTTAGCAGTCACGTTGAGGTAGTGACCCTTCCGCTCGCCCGTTTCCTGTTCAGCAATCTTGATAGCTTCAGCAACGAATTCGAAGCGGTTCTGCCAGCGCTGGAAAGGCTGAGAGTTGATGTTCTCGTCGTCTTTCGTGAAGTCCAGACCGCCGCGAAGGCACTCATAGACAACCCGGCCATAGTTCTTACCGCTCAAACCAAGCTTTGGCTTGATGGTGCAACCCAGTAGTGGGCGGCCATACTTGTTCATCCGATCACGCTCAACGGCGATGCCGTTTGGCGGTCCGGCGCAGCACTTGATGAAGGCGATCGGGAAGCGAATGTCTTCCAGACGCAAGTGGCGCAATGCTTTAAATCCAAACACGTTGCCGACCAGCGAGGTCAGAACGTTGGTAATGGAACCCTCTTCGAACAGATCGAGGGGGTAAGCGATGAAGGCATAGAACGCCTCCTTGTCACCAGGGACGTCTTCGATCCGGTAACAACGGCCTTTGTAAAAGTCGAGATCGGTGAGGAGCTCAGACCACACAGTTGACCAGGTACCTGTTGAAGATTCAGCAGCCACAGCAGCGGCTACTTCTTCTTTGGGAACACCTTCTTGACCAGTGCACTTAAAGCAGGCCAGCAGGTCTGTATCTAGGGGAACGTAATCAGGAGTCCAGTAAGTGTCTCTGTACTCCTTGACCCCAGCGTCGTACTTCTTGCTCATGGATTAATTCCGTTAGTTCGGGAAGAGAAATGAGATGCGCGACCCCGTCAGGGGATTAGCGACTGATCTCAATCCTTTTGTCCGAGGAAGTTGCCGTTGCCGAGTGCTGGCTCAACTTCGCGATGAGGGCGAGCAATGATGTGAGCCGCAACGAGGCCGTCGCCGACACGCTCGCAAGCATCTGCACCTGCACGCACTGCCGCGTTAACGGCACCTGTTTCGCCACGTACCAAAACTGTGACGTAGCCACCGCCGACGAACTCACGACCAATCAGGCGCACTTCAGCAGCCTTGGTCATGGCGTCAGCTGCTTCGATCGCTGGGACCAGGCCGCGTGTCTCGATCATGCCGAGAGCGATACCCATGGTTTCGTTAGCCATTGCCTACCGATAAAGGGGGTGGAATGTTCGCCGATGACATTGCTCTGCCGAGAGGCAGCTCGTCAAGCGTTTCGGGGGTTTTTGCAGATCAATGTCCATACTGAACTTGATAAGCAATGCTGATCACCCTTCCCCGGACTGATCTGAAGCCCTGTGCTGGTTCGGGTGAGCACACCAACACAAGCGGTAGGCAAGGGTCGCCAAACCCCATATCTTTCCCCCTGAAGCAAAGTTTTTCGCGCAAGCGGAGTGGAATGTTCAACCCAGCTGAGCTTCATTTTTGAATCTGATCGATATTTTTACCCTTACCCCACACAATGGATCTCACTCGATCCCCTTCAGTGCTCAAACTGACGATCGCCAGTGGCAATCCACACAAGGTTGCGGAAATTGAGGGAATGCTTGGGCCTCTCCCACTCATCGTGGTGCGCCAACCTTCAGATCTTGACGTTGAAGAGACTGGTACGTCTTATCTCGAAAATGCTCTCCTCAAGGCCTCTGCAGCAGCACAGCTCACAGGGACCTGGGCTTTGGCTGATGATTCAGGACTAGAGGTTGACGCCCTCAACGGGGCTCCTGGCCTCTACACAGCACGCCTCGCGCCCACAGACGACGAGAAAATCTCCAAGTTATTGCGATCCATGGCTGATCAGCCTTACCGCAGTGCTCTTTTTCGTAGCGCCATGGTCCTCTGCTCTCCAGATGGGGCTTCCGTTGGAAGCGCAGAGGGCATTTGTTGGGGTGAACTTCTCAAAGGTCCTGCATACCCAAACGGAGGCCTGGAGTCCCTGTTCTGGCTTCGAGAAACCCGTTGCAGCTACGGCGAAATGACACAAGCCCAACTCAGCAGGCTTGGGAGTCGCGGAAAAGCAGCAAGGGCTATGGCACCTCAACTACGTCAACAGCTTGGAATCCTCTAAGACACCCAAATCATCATCACCGCGATGAACAGTTGCGATTAATCGATTCGATCGCACGCATCGCAGCGGCAGCAGCTTCTTCAACATCGCCTTCTCGACCCGCCAAAGTCATTCGTCCAAACGCGCCGACAGCCTTCACATCCACAAGAGTGATGTTTGAGGCCTTTTCAGCTTCATTCGCAGCAATCAAGACATAACCAGCTGGTTCCGTCTCGAGAATGAACATGCTCATCCCTGCTTCGATCATCGAGCCCCTGCGATTCAATCGATTGATAAGAACGGCATGATCAGGGGTGATTGCCCTAATGACTTCAGTCCAACTGACATCAGCAGGGTTTCGCCGATCAATCGAGCTACCAATTGCCTCAAGAACAACATCACCGGAGTGAATCACGGTGCTCTGATCGCGGTGATAAAGAGCCATAGAGCCAAAGGCACGCTCAACCACCATCTGGCCTAAACGAACGTTGCTTGCTTTCAGTGCAATATCGGTCACTCGATGCACTGCCATCCCAGGTGAGACCTCCATCCAAAGACAGGCATCACCAGGAATAGGCAAAAAGCCCTGACTCACCGTGCCCATATAGGTGGCGAGTTGTGGTTGAAGCGAATCAAGAAAAACATATGTGCGCAGTTCAATGGACTGCACATGACTGTTTTGGCGTAAAAGTCGTGGGGATTCGCTGTCTGTAGTGACAACACAGCTGGCTCCGCTCGCGGAGGAGTGAACCTCTGTTCCAGTGACGAGAGCGCTTCCGCCTACTCGCCGCTCCCGGGCATCGAAGCTGGCGAATCGGGTCATGGCGGGGATATTACCGGAAGGTTGCTCACAAAATTCCTATCTCGACTTGCATCAGCCAAATGAACCGATACCGTCCGCGCAAATCGGGAGTGCAGCATGGCAGCCAACCAAACCCATACCCCTGAAACATCCGCCTTAAGTTCAGAGCTCAGCGCCGAACAGGCTTTAGGGATGATTGGAATGGGCTTAATGCAAAAGCTCAATCATGACGGTCCTGGGCGGTGGATCTGGAGTGATGCCGAGGATGGCGGTGCTGCCAATCTTGTTGAGCTACGCCAACGACTCGAACTCACAGCTTTAGCGATTAAGACAGGAGCACCGTTAAGCACGGCTGAGGTCACCCAATTGCTCGGAATCCGACCTGGGTCAGAAGAGGTTGAAAGAGGCGGCCTTCGTGCCAATCGGATGAGCAGAAACGTCTGGCGTCTAACAAATATTGATGCTGATTCCTCACAACAAACAAATAGCTTCAGTGACGACCGCTTCCGCCGTCGCCTTTGAATTTTCATTAGTTAAGCGATGTCTCTGTGGAGGCAGACTCCAGCTAAGAACTGCTCTGAGACACTTCTTTTGGATCAGTCGTTGAATCAATATCAACACAGACTGTTTCTTCCAGAAGTTGTTTCTGGGCCGCCACTAGGGGCCGAGCCATCGTTTTAATTTGCTGAGATGCCTCTTCCAAGGTCATCGTTTTGTTCTTTCTTACCTGCGCTATAAAATCTTTATAGATAGCAACCTGATCACGATATTCTTTGACTTCAGACTTAATCAGTTGCTTCTCAGCTCGATCAAGTTTCGACAGCGCCTCTTTGAGAGAGTTCCCTGCCGTCTCAGCGTCTGCAACTGTCGAAGCAGGAGTCAGTTCATCCACATTCTTCAAGGCCGTTTCGACATCAGCACTCGCTGAACAAACGACAGCTACGTCTGAGACAACCTTGGCTTGATCATTTTCTGCCTTTTTCTCAGCTGGTTGACAAGCGGTCATCGCCAACCCCAAGACCAAAGCAGCCGGCAAGGTTCGTAGAGACATCATCGTTTCAGAATGTTCTTTCTGGACAAATTTAGTCATGGCGGGCCGTTGTGACCCAATTGGAAATCAACACTGATCCGGAAGAATTTTGATAAGTCTGAGCAGTACGTGATTCAGGCGTCATGGTGATTGATAGGAACGTGCCTTTACAGCGATGAGCGTGAATTTGCTCAAGGAAACGGGACCAAGGGAAGTGTTCTGTGGTCTGACCTCGATCGTCTGGCTGCACCGCAGGATGCCTGATGCCTTTTTTTTGGTGGTGGGCTCACGCACCTGCGCCCATTTAATTCAGAGCGCTGCTGGAGTCATGATTTTTGCTGAGCCCCGCTTCGGCACAGCGATTTTGAGTGAAAGAGACCTGGCAGGCCTTGCTGATGCTCAAGATGAGCTTGATCGCGTTGCACGTGAACTTCTAGAGCGAAGACCTGAAATCCGAACTCTTTTTCTAGTTGGTTCATGCCCGAGTGAAGTGATCAAACTCGACTTAGAGCGAGCTGCAGAAAGGCTTAACGATGAATTGAAAGGTCGAGTGCAAGTGGTGAATTATTCAGGGAGCGGAATTGAAACCACCTTTACGCAAGGAGAGGATGGAGCACTCGCAGCCTTAATTCCTCTCTTACCCCATACAGATCAACGAGGACTGTTGTTGGTTGGGACTCTGGCTGATGCCGTTGAAGATCGCCTCATCCACCTCTTCGGTCGAATTGGCATCGATTCCGTTAGCAGCTTGCCGCCACGCCAATCAACCGAACTACCTGCTGTTGGGCCGGGCACGACAGTTTTGTTGACACAGCCGTACCTCACCACAACAGCAAGATTGCTTCGAGATCGCGGTGCTCGGGTCCTGACCGCTCCTTTCCCTTTGGGTGCAGAGGGAAGCCGTAGCTGGATGGAAGCCGCCGCTAAGGACTTCCAAATCAACCCTGATCAGGTCGCTTCCGTACTTGATCCGCTGGTGTCTCGTGCCCGAAATGCACTCACTCCTCATCGAGAAATCCTCGAGGGCAAACGAATTTTTCTCCTGCCTGAGTCTCAACTTGAACTTCCCCTCGCACGCTTCTTGCAAAGGGAGTGCGGAATGGAACTGATTGAGGTGGGAACTCCCTACTTAAATCGCGAGCAAATGGCAGAAGAACTAGCGCTGTTGCCTGATGGCACGTCCGTCATGGAGGGGCAGCACGTAGAGAAACAACTTGATCGCGTCCGTGCCAGTCAACCCGATCTCGTGGTCTGTGGGATGGGTCTCGCCAATCCACTTGAGGCAGAGGGCATCGCAACGAAGTGGTCGATTGAATTGGTTTTCAGCCCGATACACGGCATCGATCAGGCTGGTGAATTGGCGGAACTTTTCTCACGCCCTCTGAAACGTCGAGAGCTCATCCGCCAAGCATTAAACCCGCCATGCAACGTTCCCAACAACTCTGATCCTGTTCACGCTTAAAGCCATGCAACTCACCCTCTGGACATACGAAGGACCACCTCATGTGGGCGCCATGCGCATTGCTGCATCAATGAAAGGAGTGCATTACGTGTTGCACGCGCCCCAAGGCGATACGTATGCCGATCTCCTTTTCACAATGATTGAGCGTCGGGATCAAAGGCCACCAGTCACATACACCACGTTTCAAGCCAGAGATCTCGGAGGTGACACCGCCGAACTGGTAAAACGACACGTCAGAGAAGCAGTTGAACGTTTTCAACCGGATGCGCTTTTGGTTGGTGAAAGCTGCACAGCTGAATTAATCCAGGATCAACCTGGTGCATTAGCAGCTGGCATGGGATTGAACCTGCCGATCGTGAACTTAGAGCTCCCGGCTTACAGCAAAAAAGAGAATTGGGGTGCTGCCGAAACCTTGTACCAATTGGTTCGCAGTCTGCTGAAAGAGCAAGCTCCTGCTGAGCTATTGCATGACCCAAAAGCTTGGCAAAAAGAGGGGCGTCGTCCTCGGGTGAATCTGCTGGGACCTTCGTTGCTGGGCTTCCGTTGTCGAGATGATGTCCTCGAAGTGCAGAGGCTCCTCAGCATCCATGGCATTGATGTGGGAGTGATCGCTCCATTGGGAGCAACAGTGGCTGATGTACATCGCCTTCCTCAAGCAGACCTGAATGTTTGCCTCTACCCAGAGATCGCAGAATCAACTTGCGCGTGGCTCGAACGCAGTTTCGGGATTCCATTCACCAGCACAGTGCCAATTGGCATCGGTGCAACACATGACTTCCTTGTTGAAGTCCACAATTTGCTCGGCATGACGCCTCCCTCTCCCCAAGAGGGAATTCGTCGTTCAAGACTGCCTTGGTACTCCGAATCCGTTGATTCCACCTACCTCACTGGTAAACGGGTGTTCATCTTTGGAGATGGCACTCATGCGTTGGCAGCGGCACGCATTTGTAGAGAGGAGCTCGGCTTTGAAGTCGTTGGCTTAGGGACTTACAGCAGAGAAATGGCTCGACCAGTGCGCGCAGCCGCAAAAGCCATGGGGATCGAGGCCCTGATCAGTGATGACTATCTCGCTGTGGAGGCCGCAATGGCGGCAGCAGCACCGGAACTCGTTCTTGGCACCCAAATGGAGCGCCATAGCGCCAAACGTTTGGGAGTTCCCTGTGCGGTGATCAGCACGCCCATGCACGTGCAAGACGTGCCTGCACGCAACAGTCCGCAAATGGGATGGGAAGGCGCGAATGTGATCTTTGATAGCTGGGTGCACCCACTGATGATGGGCCTAGAGGAACACTTAATTGGCATGTTCCGGCACGACTTTGAGTTCGTGGATGGACATCAGAGCCACCTCGGCCATTCAGGAGGTGCTGGTGCGGAGACTGAACCTGCAGCTAGCACGATTCAGGGCGACCTGATCTGGACTGCTGATGGTGAAGCTGAGCTAAAGAAAATCCCCTTTTTCGTTCGTGGAAAAGTGCGCCGTAACACTGAAACTTTTGCCAAATCCACAGGACGTACGCAAATCGACAGTGAAACCCTCTACGACGCGAAGGCCCACTTCAGCGCCTAACCACCAAACCCAATTTTTTTACACGCAACCAGACATGATCGGTTGAGTGAATGTACTCAAATTGCCTATGATTTTTATGCCAATACGCTCAATCTTCATCAGGATTTCAGCACCTTCTCTCCTGATGTTTCGATCACGAATTGAAAGCTGACTGTTCAAGCTTGCTGAAGTTAAATGAAAACAACACCCACGAAGCAGGTCTCTGCATGACCACAACTCTCACCCGTCCAACGGATGGTGACGGCAGTGTTCAGGTCCATCAGGACCCAGGGACAAAAATTGAAGAAGGTGCTCTTGTCATCGCCGTCTACGGCAAGGGTGGCATCGGCAAATCCACAACCTCCTCCAATCTTTCTGCAGCGTTTTCCAAACTGGGCAAACGAGTCCTCCAGATTGGTTGTGATCCAAAGCACGACAGCACTTTCACACTCACCCACAAGATGGTGCCGACGGTGATTGACATCCTCGAAGAGGTGGACTTTCACAGCGAGGAGCTCCGTCCCGAGGACTTCATGTTCACGGGTTATAACGGGGTCAAATGTGTTGAGAGTGGAGGGCCGCCCGCTGGGACGGGTTGCGGTGGATACGTGACCGGCCAAACAGTGAAGCTGCTCAAAGAGCATCACCTTCTTGAAGACACTGATGTTGTGATTTTTGACGTGCTCGGTGATGTTGTCTGCGGTGGTTTCGCGGCACCACTCCAACATGCGAATTATTGCCTCATCGTGACCGCCAATGATTTTGATTCCATCTTCGCGATGAATAGAATTGTTCAAGCAATTCAAGCCAAAGCTAAAAATTACAAAGTGCGCCTTGGTGGAGTGGTGGCCAATCGTTCCGTTGATACCGATCAAATCGATAAGTTCAACAACCGTACCGGCTTACGTACCATGGCTCATTTCAAAGATGTTGATGCTATTCGACGCTCACGCTTAAAGAAGTGCACCATTTTCGAAATGGATGAGAACGAAGAAGGCGTAAAAGCTGTTCAAGAGGAATACATAAGATTGGCCAGTAATATGCTTAATAATGTTGAACCATTGGAAGCAGTTTCTCTGAAAGACAGAGAAATTTTTGACCTTCTGGGTTTTGACTAAGTCAGAATCCAACGAGTTTCATTGAAAGCTCCCAGACCCGGCGTGCGACCTCTGGATTAGTTGCCTTATCAGAAAGCTCCTGGCTGAATTGCTCGCCATCTTTCTTTTGACGATTTCCCCAGCTCCAATGCACGCCTGATTGGTTAAATGCAGGATCGGCTACCACCTTCGCTACCCGTTCTCCTGCAAGAGCCTGGGAAACATAACCGCGAGTAATTTTTTTCTGAAACCACGGGAAAATCATTTGAAACGCCTTCGGAGTGTTTCGGAATAACGGCGTGTCAGCAACGCAACCCGGATAGAGAGAGGTGCAGATAATTCCGGTGTCGTCGTGGAGGCGACGATGGAGTTCCTGAGTGGTGATCATGTTGCAAAGCTTGCTGTCTTTGTAAGCCTTTCCTGGCTTAAACATCTGGCCGCTAGCCATGGCGACCGGATCCATAAAGCCAGCTTCAAAACCTGAGAGATCACCAAGATCAGCTGGTGCTGGGATTGGGATTTTGCCACCAAGCTCCTTAGAGTTGGCTGTAACAGTGCCGAGAATCACAATCCGTTTCGAGGGATGTGTAGATGCTTTGATCCGATCAAGCAGAAGCTGGATCAGCAAGAAATGTCCCAGATGATTGGTCGCCATCGACAGTTCATAGCCCTGGGGAGAACGCTTGGGCTCTTTCAACCTGGGGTCATAGACCGCAGCATTGCAAACGAGGGCATCAATCCCGATTGAGAGGGTCTCCACCGCATGTCGAACACTATCGAGATCCCCTAGATCCATCAAAATGTGATGGATTCGATCATGAGGAATACCAAGCTCATCAGCAGCTCCAGCAGCTCGCTGAGGGTTTCGATTGGCCGCAACGACAATCCACCCTTGCCGGGCGAGGGCATTTGCAGCATTTAAACCAACGCCGGATGTGGTTCCGGTAATGAGAGCGGTTCCGGGTGTTCCCATCTTTGCCAGCCTTCATCAAATTCCAGTCTGGCCTTTGAAAGGTCGATGCCGATCAATGCCACCGATCCGCATTGTTAGCGCCAGATGATGCGAAGACGGTTAGGAGCGATCCATTGATCCTGTTCATCCATCAAGCGCTCTCGTCCCCCGAGTGTGAACAAACGATCAAAACGTTTTTGTAGACCATGAAGCTTGTTGGTCTCAACATCCACAACAGCGGCTAGCTCTCCATGGCGGTCCAAACGCTCCTGATAAGCCATTGAAAGTCTGACAAGGCTGACACCACCAAGGCTGATCAGTCCGATTTTCACCGCCAAAGCGAGACTGCTGCAGAGAAGGTCTCTTCGATCGCCCTGATTCTGAATCAGGGCAGCACGAGTTGCAGCATCGACCGATTCCACGGGTGAGCGTTGCGATGACCTTGATCGATGTCGTTTGGGAGCTGAAGCTGCCTTTGCCATGTCCGCTTCTAACGCAGCGGACAAAGACTGCAAGAGCTCATCGTTCAAAGCGAACGTCTAATCAAGCGCGATACAAACTCACACACAGGCGAACAGCCAGGACACCGGCATGGGCAGCCACGACCAAAGCGATGAAAATTTCAGTTTGAGTAATAGAACTAACCATGACAGATCCATAAAGCCCCTCCATTCTTTCTCCTTACCCCCTCTTCAAGCCATCATTCGCAAAGGCCTGTCACACCCCTATGGATGTCGGAAGTCGAACGGAACCCGTCGTTATTAATCCTGATGCCATTAGATCCCTGGATCTAATGCCGTTAACCCCCTGGATGGGACGGTCCCTTTTGGATCTTCTCGATGATGGAGCGGGATTAGAGCTTCAGTACAACTGGCCGCGGGAAGCAGATGATCCCAGAGAGTTGAGTGAATGCCCTGAGCCTCGTCTTTGGGCCCTTAGAGCCGATGCCATTTATCCATGGCTCCCTTTGGTACTGGAACGATCTGGAGGAAGCCTGGTTCAACACGTGGCCATGTTGGTGCCCCACGATTTCAGCCCAAGTGAAGGCATTCGCTTCGTCCCTCAGGCCCTGGAACTATGGATCACCCAAAGGTTGATGCTCCTCGATTACCTAGGGAAAGACCTGCCTCAGTCTCAACGAGGAAATCTGCTCCAAATGGCCGCAACTGTTGGCTACGAGATAGACGCAGCATTTTGGACTCTCCTTGATCAGAGCTAATGGAGATCACTCCATGGATGTTGATCGGCTTTCTGTTAGCCGCCTGTTCGGTGACCGCAAATGATTCGCTTCAGACCCTAGGGAGCTACCTCACATCCAATAAAAAAT
Source organism: Synechococcus sp. AG-679-C18 (assembly GCA_003210755.1). GTDB lineage: Bacteria > Cyanobacteriota > Cyanobacteriia > PCC-6307 > Cyanobiaceae > Synechococcus_C. The sequence continues at coordinate 36,904 of QCUL01000006.1, read as the reverse complement.
GCACGCCAAAAGCGGTGCAGATGGTTTTTCTTTGCTCGATCACAACAGTCGTTCTGATGTTGGGATGGTTGATCAACAGTGGAGATCCCTCATGGGGACGACTCGAATCATTTCCGCAGCCTGAATACTTGACCTGGGCATACATCATTCCACCTGTTGCACTGCTCATCCTCACAACCTGGGGGGCTCCTGTTAGCACTTCCTTTCTTGTGCTCTCAGCCTTTGTTCCAGAACAGGTCAGCACACTTCTCGAGCGATCAGTATCGGGGTATCTCTTAGCCCTCTGCCTTGGACTCGCCACATGGGGGATCGGACTGTGGCTCCTCGATTGCTTGCTGGAGCAAAGGAATCATCCTGATTCAGACGTCAACAAACTCTGGTACTTCCTCCAGTGGTGCTCAACAGGCTTTCTCTGGAGCCTTTGGATGGTGCAAGATCTGGCGAACATATTTATTTTTTTACCTCGCAGCATCGGATTCGTTCCAATGCTGCTTTGCATCATGGTTCTCTGTGCAGGGTTATGCGCACTGGTCTCCATTGGAGGGGGACCGATTCAGGGGGTTTTAAGATCAAAAACCAACACATCCGATCTACGGGCAGCCACCGTCATCGACCTGATGTTTGGGATCTGTTTGCTCTACGAAGCGCGTCTCAGCACCTTTCCCTTAAGCACAACTTGGGTGTTTCTGGGATTATTGGGAGGTCGTGAAATCGCGCTTGTCCTAAGGCAACAATCATCCTCGAATGAAGGCTCTGATCACGCCATAGGACCCTTAGGGAAGATCTTGAGCGATGACATCTGGAAAGCTGGTGTTGGGCTATTCGTGAGCCTGATGATCGCGTTAGGCATTCAGCCCTTGATCACACTGACCGCGAACTGAATCAACTTTCAATCACAAGCTGGATTGCTCTTCGAGCACTATCAAACGCCAACAAAATGGCTAGACCACGCAGCATCCAGGCAAGCCGATCAGCCTTAACGTCATCGAGGCGCGAGGCGCTCCACTGAGCACCGACCGCAGCAACTCCACCCAGAATGAGACCCAAAGTTGGCAGCCCCCTCCCTTCATGAAGAAACTGAAGAGATGCCGCCGATGTTGAACAAGCAACAGCCACCGTGCTGAATCTGATTGCCAGCCGAATCGGAACCGAAAACCCCCGAACCATTAGAGGAACCATCACAAGCCCTCCGCCCAAGCCAAGCAAACCTCCAGCGAAGCCTGCTAGTCCGCCCACAGCTGTAAGACCTGGAACAGAAAAAGGCTGGTACTTATCAGAATCTGAATCTTGTGGATGTGACTGAATCGTGCAAGCTAGAAACAAATAAAGACATGCTTGAAGGGCCAGCAAATGCCATCCAGCTGCCAACCGGCCTAAACGACTGAAGATTAATGCCGTCAAAAAAGCTGCGATACCAATGGCCAATCCAGCGCGGGCAGGCACAGATCGAGCTCGAAGATGAGTGGCCGTGCCACTCATGGCCGTCGGCACAATGGCAAAGGTGCTTGTCGCAAGTGCTTGATGAGGGCTTAATCCCATCCAAAGAAGCAAAGGAGCAAAAATCAAACCACCTCCAATCCCTAGCAGACCTGCTAACCCGCCTGCGAGGAGACCTAGAGGAATAATCAGCAGCCAATCCAAAATCTCCATTCCGGCTATGTCAATTCCTGCATCCTGCCGGTCCGAGTTCGAAACAAGCGGTCGGCTAATACCGACTCTCGACGGCGAAGGTCCTGAGCACATGGCATTCGACTCCCTGTTATTGGAGCATTGCTACAGAAAGGAAAAACCTGGGCCCGTGCTCCGCTTTTACCGCTGGGATGGGCACTGGTTGTCACTTGGACGCCACCAGACACAACTTGCAAGTCACTGGCAAGAACTCGTTGAAAGCAATCACATGAAGTTGGTCCGACGCCCTAGCGGTGGAGGCGCTGTTCTGCATGGCGGAGGCCTTACTTATGCCTTGATCTGGCCGCATCCACCACGGCGACGCCGTGAAGCGTACCGCCGGCTTAATACTTGGCTTTATTCAGGCTTTCAGCGACTCGGTCTCGAGCTAAATCCAGGCGTTGCTCCAGCTCTCGCCGGAAGTCAGAATTGCTTCGCTAGTGCCACCTCGGCCGATTTAGTAGATCCTTTCGGACAAAAGCGCATTGGCAACGCCCAGTTCTGGCAACGAGGGCACTTGCTTCAGCACGGAGAAATTCCCTTAGCTCCACCCAATCAACTTTGGCAAGAGGTATTCGGAACGGCTCCACCCTGCTGGCGACCGTTTCAACCATCAGCTGCGAGCGTGGAGGCGGCACTTATTGATGCGATTAAGGAGCTCTGGCCAGGACTCAGCTGGAACGTGAACCCCATCACTGGAAGAGAACATCAACTCGTAAGAGACCGTGCTGATGTCTATCGGGTCAATGATTCTGAAGTTTCATCCAACAGTCCAGATGCACGCATTGAAGTAACCGCTTGGAGAAGCGGTAGACCAAAGGGATAGTCATTTCGACGCCTTGAGGCTTCAAGCAGTGGTGCTGGCAACTTGAGCGACAACCCTTTAAGGACCGCCTCGCCAACATCACTTCGATCGAGCGTTCCAGAAGGAAGACCCGCAGCACCAGTCACAAGTAATCTTCCCTGCTCACTCTGTTCAAGAGCAAGAACGGCTTTCCAAAGCGGTTCAGATTCTTCGATAGAAGGAAGCTCATCCAGAGGTCGCATATGGTCTCCGACGGTCTGAAAATCCCAGTTTTGAACAGACAATTCCTTAAGTGGTTGATCAGTGACAAATCCAACCCAGCGACCAGAACGACAAACAAGCACCCAGTCGGGTAGCAGATCTTCCTCAGACTCAGCTCCTCTTAGACGCATTTGGCTGAGGCGTCGCAAAGACTGATCTGATTCCATCACTCGAAAACGCTTAGAGGAAGAAGGTCCCACCCGCAAGCGCACTAAGAGCTGCTGCAGCGCCAATGTTTGAGCTTGAGAGCGCGAAGCTCCCATTCCAAACCAACCCAAAAGGACAAACCAAAGAGCGGTGATTCCACCACCATTGAGAAACCACCAAATCCCCAACATGATCAAGGTCAGAGAAAGTAGCCGACCGGTGGTGGTGGCAACCTGAATTCCTCGGCGTTGACTACCAGTGAACTGCCAGACCAAGGACTTAAGAATCAAGCCTCCATCCAGCGGTAACCCAGGCAAAAGATTAAATACAGCCAAGACCAAATTGAGAGCACCAAGCTGACCAACAAGATTGCCCAACAAGGGATTGGCGTGAGCTGCAGCATGCTGACTGGCCAGAAGCAAGCCGGCAAGAACAAAGCTGACAGCTGGACCTGCCGCGGCCACCCTGAAAGCCCCCATTGCTGTAGAGCATTCACGCTCAACCCGAGCAACACCACCAAACAAGATCAGCGTGATGCTGATTACCTTGACACCCTCCCTAAGTGCAACAAGGGAATGGCCAAGTTCGTGCAAAAGAACAGAGATAAAGAGCAAGAGTGCAGTTGCCAAACCAACTAACCAACTCAGCAAGGGCGAGCCAGATGCATCTGGAAGCCGCGCTGCTTGTTGCTGAAAAGCAAGTGTGAACAGCACCAAAATGATGAACCAGCTCGGGTGAACCCGAAGCGGAATGCCTCGAATCCGCATTAGCTGCCATCCATCGCCCATGAACACCTCCGTTGAGCGCCGCCGCGGCCCAATGTTTCAATCCTAGAAAGGAACACCTCGAGCACCTCGATTGAATGTCCGATTCGGCCATTGCTCTGAAGATTTGTGGTCTCACCGATCTCTCTCAATCCAGTTCCATCGCTGCAATGGGAGTTGAGGCGATCGGCGTAATCGGTGTGGAGACGACGCCACGTTTCGTAGAGGATCAACTCCGACGCGCCATCTTCGCCGAATTAGAGCGTGTTCATCCACGCGTAGAGCGGGTCTGGGTTGTTGCAGATCCTTCGGACAGATCACTGCAAAGCGCACTTAAAGGCAAGGGAACTCCAACCGTTGTTCAGCTCCATGGATCGGAGACACCCGAGCGATGCCATCAATTAAAGGAACAACATTCAACGGTGCGCTGGTGGAAAGCTCTGAGACTGCGTACTGAACAAGATCTCAGAGAATTAAAACGATATGAACCTCATGTTGATGCCTTGTTACTTGATGCTTGGAGCCCTGAACAACTCGGTGGAACAGGGCATCGCCTTGACCCAAGCTGGTTAATCCGAGTTAGCGAACAGCTCGAACCCAACAGTGCCTGGTGGCTAGCTGGCGGGATCAGCGCCGAATGGATTCCCGAACTCCTCAACCGCATTACGCCCTACGGACTCGATGCATCAAGCCGGCTGGAAGAGAAACCAGGGGTGAAAGATCTCGACAAAGTACAAGCACTTGTTCGAGCCGTTCATGACAACAGACCGCTTCGGCAATAAGTTGCATCCATCTCAACCGATTTCCATGGCTCACAAGGCTGCAGCATCTGCGATCTTCCTCACATTGATCAATCTTTTACCTCTAAGTACTCTCGCCCAAGGAATGCTCCCTGGATGTCGTTTAGAAAATGGAAGTTTGCAGTGCGTACCAGGCCTAACAGCAGATCCCGAAGCACAAATCAAGGTGCTCGACAAAGAAATTTCTACGGATCTTGAAGCTGAAGGCCACATTGAACAGTCGATCCAAGGGCTCAAAAAATTCATCCTTGCTGGAGAGGCACGTCAAGGACGTTTGCTAAGAGCCGAAGTTGATCTTGAGGGAGATCAATTCAGCTCAGTTGATATTCATTGGTATCAGCGCCAAGGGAATGGTCCATGGAAACTAGTACCAAACTCAAGCGAAGAATCATTTCGAATAAGCCAAACTGAACGTGGTAGAAAAGTAATGGCAGTATTGGTTGTCAAAACCAATGATGGAGAAGTAAAGCGTGTGAGCAGCAACATCATTGGACCAATCCAATAATATTGAACATCAGCACTTTATCTTCTGATCAAGTGCTGAGCATTGCTTCCTGTTGCCTGACAAGCTCGAAAAATTCTTGCTTGAGGCTTGGATCATGCCGAAAGTCTCCACGAACCACTGAATTCACCATGCTGGTTTGCGGCTCACGCACGCCTCTCCATTTCATGCAGTAATGCTGAGCTTTAATGATGATTCCGAGACCTTGTGGAGCACACAAGCGTTCAATTTCATCAGCAAGAATCATTACAGCTTCTTCTTGAATGTGAGGCCTTGAGAACACCCAATCAGCAACACGGGTGAACTTAGATAGCCCAATGACCCGATCCCCAGGTTTAATCCCAATCCAACAATTGCCCATGATTGGAACCAAGTGATGGGAGCATGCAGATCTAACAGTGATTGGGCCAACTGTATAAATCTCGTCAAGCTGTTTGACATTAGGAAAGCTCGCAACCTTCGGTTGATGGTGATAGCGACCCTTGAAAACCTCACGGAGATACATACGAGCGACTCGCTCTGCTGTCTCAGCGGTGTTGTGATCATTATCAATATCAATGACCAAGCTGCGGAGAAGCTCCCTGACACGATCAGCGACTTCGTGCTCAAGTTCGTCTAACTCACCTGATTGAATAAAGGCAGCGATGTTGTCATTGGCCAGGAACGAAATGTCCTGATCGATTAGACGTTTGCGGATTCTCTGAGAGACGGATTGAGCCCCAGCACTGAGAGGAGGCAATGTCCCGTTGGAAATAGCAGGAATAGTAGAAGTCATGTCAGGGGTGTTTTAGAAGGCACCAGTAGCTGGCATTAAAGTGAGGTCTTCAACAACTTGTGTGGAGGGCTGCTGCGCAAGATTAAGAAGCGTAACAGCAGCTTGTTCGGCTGGGAGCATTGCACGCCGATCAAAAGAACTTTGGACCGTAGGAGAGTCCCAAAGTGACGTGTCTACAGCGCCAAGAGTGAGCGTACAAGCGCGAATCCCATTGCCTCTTTCCTCTTCAGCGAGACAACGCGTAAAGCTGGCAAGCGCAGCTTTCACTGTGCAGTAAGCACCCCAATTAGGGAATGCGTTACGAGCTGCATGGCTGCTGATGTTAATCACTAGACCACCGGAAGGACGCATCGCAGGAACGACAGCAGAACACATTTGAAAGACGCTGGTGAGGTTGAGCTGCATTAGCCAATTCCAGCTTTCCAAAGGCATCTCTAGCAACCCTCCTGTCCACGCGGCGCCAGCGTTGTTGATGAGTACAGAAGGTGTTAAACCCTGGCTGAGCAGTGTTGACACTCCTGGAGCAATCTCCTCAGGTTTGGTCAGATCAACGGCTCCATAGTTAACGCGTTGGCCTGTAGATGCCAATTCAGTTGCGAGAGATTGAAGAGAGGATTGACTGCGGGACAACAAAAGAAGGTCCCAGCCAGCCTCAGCAAAAGCGAAGGCAGCACTGCGACCAATGCCGCGTGATGCTCCAGTTATTAGTACAGAGGACAAAGAGCCTCAGCGATCGTCTCCAGCTTAAGAAGCCGAATCGCCTTCTGACGAGGTTGGATCGAGGAAACGACCCATCACTCGGAACTTTTGATAACGCTGATCACGTAGTTCTTGCTGTGGAAGAGCCCCCAACTCAGAGAGATTGCGCTCTAGGGCTTCCCGCAGGGTTGCTCCAGCCTCTAATGGGGCCCAATTATTTCCACCGGATGGTTCTGGAAGGACCTCATCGACAACACCCAGACCCAGTAAATCTTGGCCGGTTATTCGCAACGCTGATGCCGCTTCCGGTGCCTTGGCAGCGTCCCGCCACAGAATGGATGCGCAGGCCTCAGGACTCGCCACGGTGTAAACACTGTGTTCAAACATCAGCAGCCTGTCAGCGACGCCGATTCCAAGAGCACCTCCCGAACCCCCCTCCCCAATGACCGTGGCGATGATTGGCACACGTAGACGGAACATTTCACGGAGATTTACCGCGATCGCTTCACCTTGGCCCTGTTCTTCAGCCAGCAGTCCTGCGTAGGCACCAGGCGTATCGATGAACGAAAGAATTGGGAGGCCAAAACGATCGGCATGCTCCATGAGTCGGAGGGCTTTGCGATATCCGCCAGGCGTGGCCATCCCAAAGTTACGAGCCACATTCTCCTTCGTGTCCCGCCCTTTTTGATGGCCCAGGAGCATTACTGAGCGATTACCCAAGCGCCCAATTCCACCCACTAAAGCCTGGTCATCACTTCCACGCCGATCTCCATGCAGCTCAACCCAATCGTCGCAAAACATCTGAATAAAATCCAAGGTGCTTGGTCGATGAGGATGACGGGCAACCTGAATTTTCTGGGCTGGGGTTAAGTTTTGGAAGATTTCCTCTCGTCTGCGTGCAGCAAGAGTCTCCAACTGAAGCAATTGCTGGCTGACATCAACTTCTGAATCCCTGGCCAGCTGGCGGATCTGCTCAATCTGCTGTTCAAGCTCTATCAGAGGCTTCTCAAACTCGAGCAAAGGGCGACGTGCCATGAAAACCAAATCTGTGAACGTCAGGCAGCGGAAGCCTGAAGCTGTCCTTGAAGGTTGAGAGTTGAGAAGCCATGGCGAACCGAAGCGGCACCAATGAAATCCATTTTCTCAAGCGTGATGTTGTTCCTACCCCAACTGAAATTGGTATGACAAGACTCGAATTCAAGAAGAATCGCTTCAGCAAAACAAGCAAACATTTGCCTCTGGGGCTTCTCCATCTGCCACTCAGCGTTCTCCATCATCGTCCAACCGATATCAGAGACAAATTCGACAATGCCACCTTTTAAAACATGAACACCTTCTCCAGCCACTCGGGAATCAAGATTTTTTGGATAGCCACCATCGATCATCAGGCAGGGTTTTTGTAAGCGATCAGCATCGATTTCAAGGGTTCGAGGCATGCTTGCCACCCAAACCACAACATCTGCCTCTGGCAATGCTTCCTCCAAGCTGAGAATGCGGCCACATCCAAGTGTTTCTCGCAGGTCTAGGAGAGGCTGCTGCTGACGAGCGACCATAAGCAACTCACCGATTCCAGTTCGCTGAGTCAACCAGCGACATACAGCACTACCGATATCTCCGGTAGCTCCAACGATGGCCACTCGAGCCTTGCTCAAATCAATGCCCAGCAGCGGAGCATTGATCTCTACCTGACGGCTAATGACCCAAGCAGTGTGTGTATTTCCTGTAGTGAAACGTTCCCACTCGAGGGTCGTACTTCGAATGGTTTGATGCTTGAGAAGATTAAAATTCTCAAAAATGATAGAGGTGAAACCTCCGAGCGCGGTGATATTGATGCCCTTTTTCTGGGCGAGCTCCATAGCGTTTAAAACTTTTCGCCGAGCTGTTTTAAAGCGGCTCAGCATTTCCGGAACAAAACAGGAATCGATATAGGCGCCTTCGATCTTTTTGCCTGTGAGGCTTGTGACCTCCACGCGTTCTACGAGCTGAGGTGGTGCACTGCACCAAACATCCAGATCCCCCTCGGCAATGTGATCGAAACCCAGCTCAGAAGCTTTACGCCTTGCAGCTTCGAAACTAGTGGAATGTCCGATCAGACCAAACATGTGCTGCAGACGGTCGTACTGAAAAGCAAGAAGGTGAACTGCATCAACTAGTGAGCTGATGAAAGTTGTACCCACCTAAGCACGGGTCGGGTTCAGGGTGAACAGACAGGAGCAATATTGACTCCTGCCTACCCCGAAAAGTGGATGGTGTTCAATCAAACAGCTAAAGCTGCCGCAGCCATTCTTGCTATATCACGGGAGGTGAAACCAATTTCATTTAAAGCTTCCTGATACGCAATCAAAAAATCTTCAATCAAGTCTTCCTTCTCCATATGGAGAACGGATGCATCAGCAGCAACCTGTTCGAGCATCGAACGGATTAAGGGGAGGTTAACTTTATTGGCTGCCATCAACTCATCTTTGCTTGCCTCAAAATTTTCTTTCAACCATTCCTGTCCGTAATTCAAATGCGTGTATTCATCTTTCACAACACCTTCAGTGATCTTACGGGCGAAAGGATCAGCTACGGGAATATAAATGTGATACGCCGAGATAGCAAAAGCCTCAATCAAAAGAGCTTGAATTAATAGGCAAGTTACCAACTTTCCTTCTTTCAACGCAGACTGAAAATTGCCGTGAAGTGGAGCAAAGAACTCACGTGCGAAGGGCATGTCAGCCACCACATTCAGATTTTTCGCACATGCGGTGAAACCCTTCATATGCTTCATTTCCATCTTCGCAAGCTTCACTAGCTCATCCGCTTGATCTGGCATCAACGTTCCAAGCGAGATGTAGTTGTCGTGAGCTTCTTTCTCACCTTCAATCACGATGGCATTGATCCTGCTATAGGCATCTTTGTAGGATTCAGTGGTGAAGTCAGGAAGCGCTGCCGTACCTTGCTGATCGTCGAGAACAGCGACTGCTGTTGAGTCAAGGGTCGGCATGATTCTCTTCCGTTAGTCAGCAATAACAATGACTGTAACCAGGGTTTATGCCAATAGACGTGCTCTAAGGGTCAGTTGACAACCGCAACAGGCTGAGACGGAGGCCAATCACTGTCCAAAAGACTGCAAAAAAGATCCACCCAGTGGTTCACCAACCGACGTTCTAACTCGTTTCCTAGGTCGGCAGTAGCGGCACGTGAATCACCGATCACACCGCTACTACTGAGATCGGTTGTCAACCACGCTGTTGGAGCAGCACCTTCAAGACTCCAACCAGGAGGAGGAGTTGCAAGTGAAGAGAGCTGACGATGGTCGCCGTCAACAGGGCGAGCCTCGCCTACTAACTTCGGCTCTAAAGCAAGCATTAAGCTCGTTTCCGCTTGACCAGCATGAAGCCCGTCACTTAACTCCTCCTGAGGGATTAACGCGTCTAGTCCTGGAACACCACTCCAAAGGAAACAGGGCAGGATTGCCATTGATGGAGATTGAGCACGGAGTTCACGTGCTGCGGTTTGTAGCAAACCAATTTGTCCCCCATGGGCGTTGAACAACACCAAACGCCTTAGTCCTTGGGCATTCAACTGCCTTCCTACTTCGATAACCAGCTGGGTCATCAATCCAGAGGACAAACTCAAGGTTCCAGGAAACCCTGAATGCTCTGGAGAAAAGCCAAACGACTGTGGTGGAAGACTCCAAATCGGCAAATGCTTGGGGAGCTTTGACATCACAGAGGAGAGGATCCGCTCAGAAAACAAAGCATCTGTTGCCAAAGGCAAATGGGGGCCATGTTGCTCGAAAGCTCCGATGGGCCAAACAATGGTGGATCCTGATCGCTGCAATTCTTGTCTTGCCTCAGGCCAACTCAACCTGTCCAAGCGCCGTGTCATCGAAATAGCCAAGTGAGCTTGTGCGGTCATGGGCCGTCAAGCCTCCCATTTGCTGCCAGACTGGCTTATCGAGGACATTAGAACCCATGGCGGGATCAGGAAGCCAACATTCCTTAGACAACAAAGGGCAAAGACCCGCAGCACAGCCACCGCGCAAGCCTTTGCAGGTGATGCATATCAGTCGCAAAGACGAACAAGACCGTCTTAAGCGTGAAGCAGAGGAGGCAAGAGCAGCAGCTGACGCCGCTAATGCTCGTGCTGTCCAACTTGAGGAAGCGGCGCAGAAGGCTCAACATTCAATCGCAAGGCCACCTGTGGCCCCAATGACAGCGCAGCAAGATCAGTTCTCTGTCGTCGACAACGACGAACTGAGGTTCGGGACTGATGAGCTCAGTGGCATGAGCATGGCTGACCTTCTTGGTCCCGAAAACTCAAATTCGAAGACCAAGCAGTCAAGCCAAACTTCCTCAAAATCCTCGAATCGAAGCGTCGACGACTTCGACTTTGATGAAGGTGCTTTTCTTGCAGCTTTAGATGCCAATGAACCGATTGGGACCACAGGCGAAGTGGTCGCTGGAACAGTGATCGGAATGGAAAGCGATGGTGTTTATGTCGACATAGGAGGAAAAGCACCGGGCTTTATGCCCAAAAACGAATGCGGTCTCGGAGTGATCACCAACTTGAAGGAACGATTCCCCAAAGGTCTCGAAATTGAAGTTTTGGTAACCAGGGAGCAGAATGCCGATGGAATGGTCACTATTAGCTGTCGTGCACTTGCTTTACGTCAAAGCTGGGACAAGGTAAAGCAGCTTGAAAAAGAGGGACGAGTCTCTCAAGTCAAAATAACTGGCTTCAATCGTGGTGGTGTGACTTGCGATTTAGAAGGCTTGCGAGGTTTCATCCCTCGTTCACAGTTGCAGGATGGCGAAAACCATGAGTCTCTTGTAGGCAAAACCTTGGGTGTCGCCTTTCTCGAAGTCAATTCTGAAACCAGGAAATTGGTCCTCTCTGAAAAACGAGCAGCCACCGCAGCCCGTTTCTCAGAATTGGAAGTTGGGCAGTTGGTTGAAGGTCACGTGGCCGCAGTAAAGCCCTACGGGCTTTTTGTTGATCTCGGGGGCGTTAGCGGACTTTTGCACCAATCAGTAATCACTGGGGGCAGCATGAGATCCATGCGTGAAGTCTTTGACCATGGTGATGCCGTAAAAGCTTTGATTACGGAGTTAGATCCTGGCCGAGGACGCATCGCTCTGAATACCGCAATTTTGGAGGGCCAACCTGGGGAGTTACTTGTTGATAAGGACAAAGTGATGGCCGAAGCCACCGATCGGGCCAACAGAGCTCGTAATGTCCTCAAGCAAGAGGAACAATCAGCTGGATGATCTCCGCCGAACAGATCCAGAATGAGGCCGATGAAAGCTCAAGCGGAATCCTTTCAGGCGACTGGGAACTCGATTTCTACTCAAGACCCATTCTTGAACCCGACGGCAAAAAACGTTGGGAACTACTAATTGTTAGCTCCCCGATCGAACAGACGAGTTCCACTTTTCAATTCGAAAAACGCTGTCCAGCTGGAAGCGTCAATTCAACCTGGTTAACAGAAGCCCTCAAAGAAGCCATTTCTGCAGCCGAAAGCCAAGGTTGGTCGTCTCCCCGCAAGCTGCGTTCATGGAGAAGCTCCATGCGCACCATGATTCAGAGGGCATGTTCTGAACTGGGACTCGAAATGGTCCCCAGTCGTCGAACCTATGCCTTGTTCGATTGGATCGCTGAACGCGAACTCGATCTTTACCCAAAGGAAGAGGGCTATATGGCTGGCCCTCTTGCTCCACCACCAGCACGGGTGAGCTCCCCTCCTCGTCCTCTCCCAGAATCCCTGCGCGGAGATACTTGGAATTGGGCAGAACTGTCAGCATCAAGTTTGCGAGAAGCTAGTGCTTGGCCCATCGGATTCAGAGGATTACTCCCTGTACCTGAAACGATTAATGATGATCAAATCATCCCCGGGCTCCGCTTGTTCAGCCAAACCAGGGGATTAGCCCTGGCTGGTCTCCTTGGCGGAATGGAACCCGTTTGCCTGAAGGTGAGCAGCAACCAACTCCTATTGGAAGCCGGACAAGATGATTGCTGGCTTGTAAGCGATCTGAGTGCAGAGGAGGCCAATACCGTTTCTTCCTTAATGAAACAGGCATCAGATCACGCTGATGGATTGCAGTTCATCGCTGTACAAACCTCGCCTGAAGCTGAGCGTTTTGAAGGATTTTGGCTGCTGCGTGACCAGGCCGAACGATGAGAACGGATGCCAATCCTTTCAACAAACTCGACAGCCAGTTCAACACCCTTAAAGAGTGGACATGGGTGGGGTGCTATGGCGGCTATTACCTCACGTCCGATGCTCTACACGCGGCAGGGTTCGAGCATGGATTTTTTACACGTCTTTGGCACAACCGCGGGCCTGATGCCCTTGCGGGCTACTTATCAGCAGGAGTGAGTGTCCATCGGCCCCAGCAAGTTCACGGCAACAAAGTTCTCAATGCTTCAGAAGCCATCTGTGCGCCCTGGCCTGAAGCGGATGGCCTTGTGAGCGACCGCGGTGGTCAAAGTCTTTGGGTTTGCGGTGCCGATTGCACCCCTGTCCTGATGGCGGACCCTGCTACCGGCCACGTTGCCGCATGCCATGCAGGGTGGCGCGGTGTGGCAACTGAAATCCTTCCTGCTGCGATAGAACAGCTGACAACGCTCGGGGCTAAACCAGAGCAACTGATGATTGCCTTAGGTCCCGCGGTCAGTGGGTCTCATTACCAGGTTGAAACAGACGTTGCACGACAGATTGGACAGGCCCTCCATTCAGATCGATGTCTTGACCTCACAGACATGGAAAACCTTGGCATCCTTCAGTCAGATCCCAACTCCAACAAGTGCTACCTCGATATTCGTCTTGCCGCCCTTGAACAGCTCAAACGCTGCAATGTCCCTGCTGAACAGATCAGCAACTGCCCGCTCTGCACCGTCTCAGAGCCGAACCTTTTTCACTCTTGGCGCCGCGATCAGGTGAAAGCTGTGCAGTGGAGCGGAATCGTTGGTCAGGCCATCGCCACCTCAAAGTGAAGTGGCAAGCCGAAGGCCAACAGACTCAGCTGCCTTAATTCCATCGATGGCCGCAGAGAATATTCCGCCTGCATATCCAGCTCCCTCGCCTGCTGGGGTGAGGCCAAGCGTGTTGACCGACTCCAAATACTGATCCCGGGGAATACGCACTGGAGACGACGTCCTGGTCTCTACCGCCGTCAACAACGCATCCGGATGGTCATAACCCTTGATACGGCCAGCAAAAATGGGTAATGCTTCCTGTAATGCAACCACCATTGGCATTGGGAGGAGGCTGCGTAAATCAGTAGGAGACACACCAGGTTGATAGGAAGGTCCAATCTCGCCGAGTTCCGTTGTGGGCCGCCCTCTCAAGAAGTCCTGAAGTCGCTGCACTGGAGCGCTGTAATTTGACCCGCCGAGAACAAAAGCCTTTTGTTCTAGAGAACGCTGAAAAGCAAGACCAGCTAAAGGATCTCCCTTCCACGCCGCATAGGCTTCCAGATCCTCATCTGAAACAGGAACAACCAATGCACTGTTGGCATTGCGTTCATTGCGTGAATGCTGGCTCATGCCGTTGGTCACCACCCGGCCTTCCTCAGATGTGGCTCCAACCACCAAACCACCAGGGCACATACAAAAGCTGTACACACATCGCCCATTTGCAGCATGGTGAACAAGCTTGTATTCGGCAGCTCCAAGGAGTGGATGGCCTGCCTTTCCACCCCAGCGAGCTTTGTCAACCAATGCCTGGGGATGCTCAATTCGAAAACCCACAGCAAAAGGCTTGGCTTCTAAAGCGACGCCAGCTTGCTGAAGCATCTTGAAGCTGTCTCGAGCTGAATGGCCTGGAGCCAAAATCACCTGACGACAAGATAGAGACGTACCATCAGACAAGGAGAGGCCAACTACTTGATAAGACTTACCTGTGGCATTTGAAGCCCCACAGGGTTCCAACAGCAGCTGATCGACCCTGCTCCCGAAACGCACCTCTCCACCGAGAGCCTCGATTTTGGCGCGCAGACCTCTGACCACCGTGGCCAGCTTGAACGTTCCGATATGAGGTCGATGCTGCGTAAGGATCTCCCGATTAGCTCCACAGGCCACCAGCTCTTTGAGAACTTTGCAACCGTAATGATCAGGATCACTGACTTGGCTGTAGAGCTTGCCATCAGAAAAGGTTCCAGCACCGCCCTCGCCAAACTGCGCATTTGATTCTGGATTGAACTCAGCCGTTCGACGCCAAAACCCGAACGTGTCAGCAGTCCGTTTTTTTACAGGCTGTCCCCGTTCCAGCAACAACGGGCAGAATCCCATCTGAGCTAACAAGAGAGCAGCAAAATAACCACAAGGTCCAGCTCCGATCACGACCGGACGACTCTCTGAATTTTCACCTATCCATTCCGGAGCCCGAGCCACAAATTGATAGTGAGTGTCTGGGGTCGCACGAATTCTTCGATCTCCATGCCTGCGGCGCAACAGTTCAGCTTCTCCATCTACTTCGACATCCATCGAATAAATCAACTGAATCCGATCTCGACGACGGGCATCAATACTGCGCTTCACAAGCTGATGATGAAGGAGCCGCGAACGTGGAATCTTCAGGCAACGCAGAATTGCCTGCTCGATATCGTCAGGTCCGTGATCCAAAGGGAGACGAAGTTCACTAAGACGCAACATCGGCTTTAACGGCTCCAATCGCGGAGAGACATTGATTTTTCTGCGATGACTTGGATGGTCGACTGAACAGACGGTGCCTGCCCTGGTCTTAATTCGTGGTCACTTTTAGCAGCAGCTAAGTAATCAGGCTCTCCCGATTGGCACAGAGCAATCGACACATCGAACAGTGGCGCATCAGAAAGTGGCGCATCAGAAAACTGTTCCCAGCGTTGCTGATAGAAATCTGCGAAAGAAGACCAGCCAGGGCCATCGTGCTCCGGCTCGCGAGAAATCATGAGCGCAAAAGACTTACCAGGGAAAACATCAAAGCTCGTGACCGGCATCAGACAAACTCTTTTCGGCATCACCAGTGAGATTTCCCTCAACCGACCTTCCCTCTGAGCCTGATCTACAAGCATCGCCAATCGACCGGAGTAAGAAATCAGTTGCCAAAGCGATGCCATGAGGACATTTCCATTCACAGACCCAGGCTTTGTCAAGAACTAGGGAGATTGGTCAGTTTCATCCTTATTTGTCTCAGGACTTGTCGACGGGATTAAGAGCGCAAGCAAACTTGTCGCCAAAAGCAAACCACCCAGCCCAAGGGCAAGCGTTTGATTCTCTGCTGGCACATCACCCCAGACAGCAGTACTAAAAAATGCAGCAGATAACAACAAACATGGCACCATCACGATGCCTGCCGCAATCCTATTTTTTCCCATCTCAACCTTCGTTACAACTGCTATTTGCCAGTTTGCTTGTCACTAACGAAACACCAAGATCTTCATCTGCGCCGAGAGGCGTAACGCGTGCAATCAGAACACCATCCTCATTGCCCTCTGGACGAAGATTGACCCGTTTGCGTCGAGGCACTGCCTTTCTTAAAAGATCAACCGCAGCAGATTCATTTGCAGGCTCCACTTCGATACAAGCCAAACGAACGCTGTAATTACGATTGCGATCACCAACCTGAAGAAGAGTGGACGAACGCACCTGCAATACTTCTGCTGCAATTGATTGCAGTGGGAAGACCACCAGCGCAAACAATAAAATCACAAGATTGATACAAAAACGAATCACAAAGTGGCCTCACATGCTTGAAATAAGGGGAGTACGCAAGCGGTAGATCGGATCATGCCGGACAAGTCCTCATGGCGTCATTAGCCATCTCTGGTTGAGAAGGAAGGCCCACCATCTGTGCATTGCTAGCCCCCGGCGGGACCATCGGATAGCAGTTTTCCCCTCGTCTGACATGCACATCAATCAGTGTTGGACGAGGTGACTCCAGCGCCTCACCTAGCTTGCTGTGGAGATCATCCCGCTCAGTGATCTTCACGCCATCCACCCCGAAAGCCCGAGCCAACGCACTGAAATCGGGCATTCCATTAAGCATGTCGGATGCTGAATAACGCTCGTCATAGAAGCTTTCCTGCCACTGCCGAACCATCCCCTGCCATTGATTATTGACAATCACAACTTTGACTGGAAGTGAGTATTGGGCCAGAGTTCCAAGCTCCTGAATATTCATCAGGATGCTGGCATCGCCTGCAATGCAAACCACTTTCCGGTTTGGGAAAGCCACCTGAGCCCCGAGGGCTGCCGGCATTCCAAACCCCATCGTTCCAAGACCAGCACTGCTGATCCAACAACGCGGCCCATTACGTAAGTACTGCGCGGCCCACATCTGATGCTGCCCCACATCAGTCGTGATGATGGCTTGCCCAGCGAGATCGCGGACGGCGAGCAGCACTTCTTGTGGATAAATTTCCCCTTCCTTTGGAGGAACTGTGAGGGGATAACGAACCTTCCACTCATCGATTTGTGCCAACCATGGCGATGTCTTCAACTCGGCGGAATAGTCATGACTCTGCTGAACAAGTTGGGCAAGACTCAATCCCACATCACCCAGCACAACCACTTCGGGTCGTCGGTTTTTGCCAACCTCCGCGGGATCAATTTCGAAATGAATCACCTTGGCTCTTGGAGCAAAGGTATCGAGCTTGCCTGTCACTCGGTCATCAAAGCGAGCACCAATTGCAATCAGAAGATCGCAGTCTGTGACGGCAAAATTGGCGTATGCGGTGCCATGCATACCCAGCATGCCGAGAGCGAGGGGATGATTCTCATCAAACGCACCCTTGCCCATCAATGTTGTGGTGACGGGAATTTGGAAGCGCTCCGCTAACACCTGGAGACTGTCATGAGCACCGGCACTCACAGCTCCACCCCCAACGTAAAAGAGAGGTCGACTTGAAGTTCGAATCAACTCAAGAGCGTTCGAAATCGCCTGAGCTTCAGGATTGGCAGGCTGCCTGAATCCAGGCGGTTGAATCGATCCCGGTACAGCTGGGATGTAGTCAAATTCTTCTTGCCCTACATCCTTGGGGATATCTATCAAAACAGGACCTGGACGTCCCGAAGAGGCGATAAGGAAGGCCTGAGCCACAACTGAGGCTAGATCCGCCGGATCGCGAACCACCCAGGAGTGCTTCACGATTGGCAAAGTAATGCCAAAAATATCTGTCTCTTGAAAAGCATCAGTACCAATAGCGGTTCTTGGAACCTGACCAGTAATGACCACCATCGGCACAGAATCCATCTGTGCTGTTGCGATCCCGGTTACAAGGTTCGTGGCTCCAGGTCCAGACGTTCCAAAACAAACGCCAACACGTCCTGTGGCACGGGCATAGGCATCAGCCGCGTGAGTACCACCCTGCTCATGACGCACAAGGATGTGTTTGAGCCAGCCTTCACTTTCAGCAATATGAAGAGCGTCATAGATGGGCAAGATCGCCCCGCCTGGGTAACCAAAGATGGTGTCAACTCCATGGATCCTCAGGGCATCCATGAGGGCATGCGCTCCAGTAAGTCGGCGTTGACCGCTCCGATCTGACGCGTTTGCGTCCGTGGGAACGGATGTCAGCATCACGGCAGGCTCACAGGGAACTGACCCTCAAGATTAAGTGTCGGCCTGACCAATCGACACCATTGCTCAAAGCAGACCAAGAGCATGGAGTGGACCATGGCCACTAAAAAGCTCAAGGAGGAACGCTGAAAAACCAACCATCGCCAAGCGACCGTTCCACACTTCAGAACTGTTATTCCACCCCCACTCCCACTTCTCCTGGGGGTAAAGCTTCACAGTTGTAGGAAGTTCAGCCGCCTGGTCGAGATTTACCTCAGGGCCCTCGAGGCTGGCGACAACTAGATCAGCCAATCCCGCAATAAAGGGCGGATACGTATCTAATGCCCTAACTCGTCTGAAGTTCACAACTCCTGACTCTGTGGCAAGTTCACGATATTCAATATCAATTTCCTCAAGAGTTTCAATGTGCTCACTCACGAAACTGATGGGAACGACTACCAAATCCTGGATCTTCGCCTTACCAAGCTCTTCCAGTGCTTCCTCTGTGTAGGGCTTCAGCCATTCCACAGGACCAACTCGACTTTGATAAGCAAGAGTATGGGGATTGGAATGGCCAACAATCGCTTCCACCTCCGCCATGATCAGAGCTGTACAAGCTTGAATTTCCTGCTGATAAGGATCGCCAGCATCTTCGACATAACTCTTAGGCACACCATGGGCGCTAAAGAAAATATGTGCTTTTTGAACGTCATCACTGGCAAGCACTTGCTCAGCAATTAATTCGGCCATCGATCGCACGTAACCGGGATGGTCATACCAGCTACGGATACAGCGCAAAGGCAGAGCCTCAAATCGCTCATCCATTTGACGAAGGCGCTGAAGCTCACGGAAGCTCGACCCGCTGGTACTGATCGAAAAATGTGGATACAGGGGAAGAACCACGACCTCATCGATGCCATCCGCCTTGATGTCAGCCACAGCTGACTCGGTGAATGGGTGCCAGTAGCGCATCGCTACGTAACTTGTTGCGTCAACACCTCGCTGGCGCAAAAGACTTTGAAGCTCTCTGGCCTGCTGCTCGGTGATACGTCTCAATGGAGAACCACCACCGATTGAGCGGTAAGCCTTCTGAGATTTACTGCTCCGCAACGTACTGATCAACCAAGCAAGCGGTTTCTGCAGTATGGGATTCGGCAGGCGAATGATCTCTGGGTCCGCGAACAGGTTGTACAGAAAGGGGCCAACATCCTGAATCCTCTCTGGACCACCCAGATTGAGCAGGAGAATGCCAACCCGAGCCATGGAAATTCTTATGAGTTGAGGGGTTGAGCGTAACTCCCATCAACGTCATGGTGACGCTGTCTTTACAGGGTCATGAACTTCGACACCGCGCTAGCGACCGCCAACGCGGCTTTTGCAGAAGAGGGCATCGGGCTTCGAGTGGAGCAACGAGGGCAAAAATTAAATCTGCGCGGAAGGTTGCCCTGCCGCCAGCAGCCCCATGAATGGAAGACACAGCGCCTGAGTCTTGGACTTCTGGCTGACATGAATGGATTGAAAGAAGCTGAGCGGATTGTTCAACTTGTTGAATTGCAACTCAACAGACAGCTTTTTGAATGGGATCAGTGGTTACAGAAGCGAAAGGTTCAACCACAACAAACCAAACAGGACCCAGCAACGACTCCTGGACATCCCTTAGATCAAAATCTGGATGCATTCAAAAAGGCGTTTTTCGCAGATCCCCGTCGTCGTCGATCACCAGCAGGCAGCCGCACCACTTGGAGTGGTGCTTACCAGCCATACCTCAGGCGTCTGAAGACATTGGCACTCGAGAACCAAGCGCTGCTGAGCCCCGAATTATTGCTTCTGACCTTGAACAGCTATCGAGATGGAAGCAGGAGCCGCCAACAGTGCTCCACGGCGCTGGGAGCACTGGCCCGCCATCAAAATCTGTATTTGCCAGATGAATGGAGAGCAGAGGCTGGGGGATATGGCCTGCACCGTGCCCATTTTCGGCAGTTGCCAAGCGACTCACAAATTGTGGAGGCCATACTGAAGATTCCAAATCCAAGTTGGCAACTGGTTTATGGACTAATGGCCACCTACGGACTCCGAAACCATGAGGTGTTCTTCACGGACGTTTCGGCACTGGAATCCGATGGAGACAGGGTCATCCGCGTGCTGCCCACTACAAAAACTGGTGAGCATCAAGTTTGGCCTTTCCATCCGGAATGGGTGGATCGCTTCAATTTGATGCATCTCGCGTCTAACCCAGACGCCCTTCCTGCGGTTTGCACCGATCTACGCCGCACCACTCTTCAACAAGTCGGGCGACGTGTTGCTGAGCAATTCAGGCGATATGGCTTACCACTCACTCCGTATGACCTTCGCCATGCATGGGCCGTGCGCACCATCCACATCGGGCTTCCCGATACCGTAGCCGCCAGGATGATGGGACATTCTGTGGCGATTCACACCCGCACATACCACCACTGGATGACGAGGCGAGATCAGCAACAGGCTGTTGATGCGGCACTGGCCAAAAAAGGATTCTGATGACCTCACCGCTTCGTCAACTGGCGTACCAGCATCGCTGGATCTACGACATGGTCACTGGGATCTCTGCATTGAGTGTCGGAGGTGTTGATCGCCTGCGCAGTTTGGGGCTCTCAGCACTCAATCCGTTGCTTCCAAGGGGGGCCGACGTTCTCGATTTTTGCTGTGGTTCAGGAGAAGCTGCTGCGCCATGGATCGAGGCAGGGTTTCAAGTGACAGGTCTTGATGTCTCACCAAAGGCACTGGAACTAGCCGCAGCACGTCATCCCCTTCTGACCTGCGTCGAAGGACTTGCAGAGGCTCCGCCATGCGCGCCTGCCAGTTTTGATGCGATTCAAATCAGCCTTGCGCTTCACGAATTCTCACGCGCAGAGCGAAAGCAGGTCCTGGAGAGCTGCTTGCAGTTATTAAAACCAGAGGGTTGGCTGGTTGTAGTGGATCTTCACCCTGCAGGACCTCTACTGCATCTCCCGCAACAACTTTTTTGCGCTTTGTTTGAAACGGAAACTGCTATTGCTTTGCTTGAGGACGACCTACCAAAGCAATTGCAAGAGATCGGCTTTACGACGATTGAGCAGTCCGTTATGGCCGGAGACGCTCTTCAGCGAATTACTGCACGTCGCCCCTCCAGCAGCATGCTGGAATCAACTCTGGAAAAGTCATGAGCTCGAATCAAACCTCTGGGGAAACATCATCAGCTTTAGATCAATCAGCCGAATCTCTGGGAATGGGTGGATCTTTAGCGCCTGAGAAAGACGCAGAGGCCTATCGCAAGCGCATGGCTCGCCGACAGGATGTGCAACGGCAGCGAGTTTCAGAGAGAAATATTGAAAAGGGATTGGTCTTGGTGTTCACCGGCCACGGCAAAGGAAAGACAACCGCCTCTCTTGGCTTGGCGTTAAGAACCCTGGGACATGGGCACAATGTTGCCGTTGTGCAATTCATCAAAGGAGGTTGGGAGCCTGGCGAAGCCAAAGCACTGAAAATCTTTGGAGAGGCGCTGAGCTGGCATGCCCTCGGTGAGGGTTTCACTTGGGAAACCCAGGATCGAGAGCGTGATCGTCAACTTGTGCAAGCAGCCTGGGAGACTTCGCTCGCTTACCTCAGCGACCCCAATCAAAAACTAGTCGTGCTTGATGAGGTCAATGTGGCCCTGAAACTTGGCTATCTGGAACTCGATCAAGTCCTGAGAGGTCTCGAGGAAAGACCTGAGCTCACTCATGTTGCACTGACCGGGAGAGGCGCTCCAGACGGCCTAATCCAACGAGCAGATCTGGTCACAGAGATGTCTTTGATCAAGCACCCTTTCCGAGAACAAGGTGTCAAAGCACAACAAGGAATTGAGTTCTAAGCGACTTACCGAAAACGATCTCTGGCGGACCCAACCTTTGAAATGATGGCTTTCGAAAGTCACTCAGATTTCGCCATCCAATGAGAACAGCCTTGCTACTGTCCTACGGATCAGGATCTTGAATGGCCTACGCGCGTGCCCTACTGAAGCTCAGCGGTGAAGCGCTGATGGGCAATCAGGGCTATGGAATTGATCCCGAAATTGTTCAGGCCATCGCAAAAGATGTAGCCCAGGTCGTCGCTACCGGGACACAGCTAGCGATTGTCGTAGGAGGCGGAAACATATTCAGGGGCCTTAAGGGTTCAGCTGCTGGTATGGATCGGGCTACTGCCGACTATGTCGGCATGCTCGCCACAGTGATGAATGCCATCACGCTGCAGGATGGGCTGGAGCGGGCTGGAATTCCTACCAGAGTTCAAACCGCCATCGAGATGCAAGAAGTCGCAGAGCCTTACATCCGTCGGCGAGCCATGCGTCACCTGGAAAAAGGTCGGGTGGTCGTATTCGGCGCAGGTTGTGGCAATCCATTCTTCACAACCGACACAACAGCTGCTCTAAGAGCAGCTGAAATCAGTGCTGATGTGGTGTTTAAGGCCACCAAAGTTGACGGTGTCTACGACAAAGATCCACATCAATTTCCTGATGCTGTCCGCTATGAGTCGCTGACTTTCCAGCAGGTGCTCAGTGGTGAGCTTGCCGTAATGGACAGCACCGCAATCGCTCTCTGTAAGGACAACAACATCCCAATCGTTGTCTTCAACTTGTTCGAGCCTGGCAATATCGGCAGAGCCGTGGCCGGTGAGCCCATCGGTTCCCGTATCAGTAACTAATCATCGTCATGTCGAACCCCGATCTCGAATCCAATATGCGCAAGTCGGTGGAAGCCACCCAGCGCAATTTCAATACCATCCGCACAGGGCGAGCCAATCCTTCTTTGCTGGATCGAGTCAATGTCGAGTACTACGGCGCTGACACACCTCTGAAGTCCCTGGCCAGCCTATCCACTCCAGACTCGCAAACTATCGCCATTCAACCCTTTGATATGGGATCTCTGGCACTCATCGAAAAAGCTATCGCCACAAGTGACTTGGGCTTCACGCCAAACAACGACGGAAAAGTCATTCGAATCAACGTGCCGCCGCTCACAGAAGAGCGCCGAAAGGAATTCTGTAAGTTGGCCGCTAAATATAATGAAGAAGGAAAAGTAGCCTTGCGTAGCGTACGCCGTGATGCGATCGACAAGATCAAAAAACAGGAAAAAGAAGGCGAGCTTTCAGAAGATCAAAGTCGGGATGAACAAGATAACATTCAAAAAACGACCGATCGTTACATTGCCGAGTTAGAAAAGCATTTAGCTGAAAAAGAGGTCGAGATACTCAAGGTCTGAACATCTAGCGTTTTCTCTAATCTCAGCCAGCTATTGAACCTGTTTGAGGGGATTCATTGAGCATATTTTTTGGCCTATTCCTGTAGAGGCGCTATTGCCTTATGAATTTTATGATGTCACTTGACGATGTTGGCTGTGCGTTCAGACGAAAGATGCTGAAACAGCCTTGAAGAGATCTGGCGATGGGATATGACAATCAAGATGGCGAATAAGACTTGAGTCTGAAGCAAATAACCCGGCAACAATCGATTTAAAAACCAATCAGATTAATGGGTTATTGAAGCGATCCGCGATGGATGAGGGGAACGACAAATCTTTCAATAATTCCTGTGATTTTGATTGATTAAGAGGCTGATATTTGACCGAGAGGAGGAACTCAGAGGTATGGCCAAAGCCAATTCCTGCATCAAATCTACAAAAGTATCAACCACTGGTGTTCGCCAGCCAATATTTTTTCCCTGCACTTATATCAGCTCTGGAAAAGATTTCTCACACAATCTCTCTTGATGACTTTGGCCATCACAGTTACTGCTAAGAGGAGTGTTCTCCAATCTTTTGAAGGCCGAAATATGTCGGAAACCCCAGTATGTTCAGCCAGTCACAATCAGGACATCGACAATCGTTTGGATCTTTGCCAAAAAGACCAGTTGGTTGACCAGGATCCGCCTTTCCAGCTCAAGGAAGGGAGAGGCTCCCATTTGCGTTGAATCCAGTTCATGAACTCCCTAATAAGGCGAAAGGACCATTGCTCATCAGGCTCAACCGCCGGAACATAGCCTGACAGCTTGAACTAACAGAGATTTGGCTTGCATAAGCATTCAAACCCAGCTCAATTTGCTCCCAAGTGTGTTGAGAAGGCTTTGGCTTTCAGCTTGAAGAGCTCAAGCAAACAGTGGTGGATCGTCGCCAAGACTCATCGCTTGATCATGCAATGGAGACGCGGAAGTTTTGTCTCTTGGCAATGGTATAAAAAGCGCCATACAAGCTTCAGTTGCTATGAGCTATAACTATCAAACTTAGCAGTCACCCATGACCACCGAACAATATCTCTTGATCTTTATGACTTTTGGAGCAGCTCTAACGACGCTCTGGGCATGGCGCGTAGGAAGTTCGCAATCTGAATATAAAGAGCAATGATCCTTCCCACTGCTGCTGCATGGGCAAAACTAATAAAACTATTATTAATTGCAAATTAATTACAGGATAGCATTGGCCTAATTTTGCTTACTTATACAAATAAGGATGGGAGCTTTTTAATCGATCAAGAATCCTATCTTTCATTCAGCATCAACAACAATTACATTTTTTATTTTCTTAGCCTAAATCTTTGGCAAATACTTATTGTTTAATCGCATATGACCAGTAATTATTAAACTTTCAGCTCACGTTGGCAATTCACATAAAACCAACTTTTTTGAGTATTTATTTGGCATGACTGAGGCTCTTGATACATTTGAGAAATTCTTTTTCGGCTATGCATGAAATCCTCTTCAGATATCTGACTTTCAGGAAAACCTCCAACTACAATTCCAGAAAAATCAATATCAATTGATTCAAAACGAAAAACTGACTCTATTTTATTTCTGAAAGCCTTTTTCGAACATTTGATTTTTCAGCATGATCTGCCTGTTAATCAGAGAGTCCCATTATCAACATGGCTTATAAACTTGTTAGTAATTGAAACTTGATTTTTCAAAGCGGAGTAATCAAGGTTCAAAACCTCTTGAGCTCTTTGATACAGAGAATCGCTCAATTGTGGATCGCTTGTTTGGCGCGCCAAGCTCTTGAGGTGATAATATTTGGATAAATTTGAGTTCATAAGCTAATATTTTTCTAAATTTTAACAAGTGCAGGCCATCTCGCAGGCAAACCGGGAACAACTCAAAGTAATCAATTATACCCACAATTCTAGAATGAAAGCACACTCTGCCTGCTTTCGCGATCCCAGCCAAATAGTGCCTGAGGCTTTGAAGAAGCGGCCAGATTCGCCTCTTTTCAAGAAATGGGCTTATCTGAAGATTCTTGCCTCATCAGCCTTATATCTCTCCACTGATTTCCATCTTCATCTAAAATATCTGAATGTACTAAACAGCTTGCAAAACTCATTCAATCGAAGTCCTGCAGTTAACTAATAATTTGACTGCAAATTATAGCCATAAATAATGATCAATGAGTATTTCTGGTGAATTCATTGAGGCTCTATGAGCTACATTTTAATTAATTGTCTGATGGATGCGCAAGACTTATCTCTCCTTTCTCCAGCCATTGAATCCAGAAAGGCGAGTGGGACTGACTACTGCACTAGACGAATCTTTGAAATAGTGGATTTGGTTTCAGACCATTCGCAAAAGCCCGATTGATCAAAGCGATATCTCTTATCAATACATTTCCTAAACTTGAAGCGAAGAGAAACCAAAAAAAATTCTCAAGGATATCTATCCGATCAGAAGATAGCTCAATCAGAATCAAACGAAAGCTCTGTAAAAGTTTACTTAAAGGAATTGAGCAACAAATATTATTAGTTCTTGCAATTTTAAGACTTCAATTGTGAGACAAAGTTATGAACTGACTTCGTCATTCAGCCGAATGATCAAACATTCCACCTATGGGCTCATTAATCAAAAAGTTAACGATCCAAAGTACACCTTCATTGCTTCAAATGGCTTATCAAGAATCATATGAAGGATGAGGATTCCAAAAATTCCATTCTTGCTCTTTCATCGATCATCTGAACCCTGGCTTCTGGCAGAGTGGACACAATCAATTGAAGGCTTGACGGAATGAACCTAGGTTTAAACCGAGTTATAGCCTGCATTGTTGGCACTCTGAAGGTTTGAGCTCAACTGATGTTGTAGTGATCGGAGCCGGTGCAGCAGGCTCCAGCACAGCTTTTCATTTGGCCCAATTGGGGCACCGCGTCACTGTTCTTGAACGTGATCCAGCGGAGCGGATCAAACCATGCGGTGGTGGCATGGCTGCTTCCGTTCAGCAGTGGTTCCCCTTCGATCTTCAACCTGCAGTTGATGACGTCATCAAAAAGGTTGATTTCAGCTGGTGTCTGACCGATCCCGTAGTCGCTGAGCTTCCTGGCTCTGCCCCCTTCTGGATTGTGAAGCGAGAACGACTCGACGCTCTATTGCTCGAAAAAGCGATCGGCTCAGGGGCAGAACTGCGACGCCCCTTCGAGGCACTGAAGATTCAGCAGGATGACAACCATTGGTTTGTGCAAAGCAAAGACGGTGAGGTCATTGAGGCCAAAGCAGTGGTTTTGGCTGATGGCTCAAGTTCTCCTTGGCCACAACGTTTTGGGATCGGCCCCCGTGATCTCCATATGGCCACTACTCTTTCGGTCCGACTCGAGGGAATGGGAACCTTGGAACCAGGAACAGCCAGGTTTGAATTTGGACTCGTCCACCATGGTTTCGCCTGGGCATTTCCACTCGCAAATGGAATCAATGTCGGGGTTGGCACTTTTATTGGACGCAAGGCCAGTGACGCGGAAGTGGTTCTTGAGAAACTCCTGCCAGATTTGGGATTTCCTTCCACAGAAGGACTTCGACAATCCACAAACTTGAGAGTTTGGAATGGTCACACCCCCCTTCATGGCAAGGGCATCGTGGCGGTGGGTGATGCCGCATCCTTATGTGACCCATTTCTTGCAGAGGGACTCAGACCTTCTCTGATGAGCGGCTGCGAAGCAGCAGCCAGCCTCGACTCTTGGCTAAATGGTGGTCAACGTGATCTTTCCATGTACTCAGAACGCATGCGTGAACGCTGGGGTGACTCGATGGCTTGGGGACGTCGCATGGCCCAGGTGTTCTATCGCTTTCCGAAAGTGGGATATCAACTTGGAATCAAACGCCCAACAGCTCCGCGGCGCATAGCTCAAATTCTCTCTGGTGAAATGGGGTATGGGGACATCGCGCAAAGGGTCATCCGCCGCTTATTGCTGCAAAGAAACTAGGAGAGATTAAGAGTCAGTTGCAGAGAATCACTAGACACAGGATCTCTCCGACTTCGACGGCGACGCTGCCCTGTGGAGGGTAATCCAGAGCGTCTTGATCCATGGCGCTGCTGGATTTCATTAGCAATCGCCGAAAAACCTGAGCGTTCCCTAATCGCCCAAATCCTCTGCTTTGCTTCCTTAGCCGCAACCACAGGTTCCACGATGGGTAAGGGATAGTCAAATCCCAGTCTTAGATCTGCCTTTCGTTGCGCTGCCATCGAAAGCTTCCATGGCTCATGCACATAAACATCGGGAACTAAGTGAAGCTCTGGAACCCAAGTACGAATGAACTCTCCATTCAGATCATGGTCTTGACCCTGCTTGATTGGGTTGTAGATGCGAACGGTGTTGATGGCAGTACTGCCTGACTGCATCTGGCACTGGCTCCAGTGGATCCCCGGCTCATAGTCCACAAACTGTCGAGCCAGATGAAGGCCACTGTCTCGCCACGGCAGCCAAAGGTGATAGCTCGCAAAAGACATAAGCATGGCTCGCATCCTGAAGTTGATCCAACCGTGGGATTGAAGAGCGCGCATACAAGCGTCAACGAAAGGAACTCCGGTGCGTCCCTCAGCCCATGCTGCGAGACGCTCGTCATCAGCGCAGCGGAGCCCGCGCATGAATGGATGAAAGTCTTCGAACTCAATTGCGGGCTGCGCTTCAAGTTTTTGAATGAAGTGGCAATGCCAATGCAGGCGATTCTCAAAGGATCTGATGCTTCGTCCCTGCTCATGGCGACTGCTTTGAACCACTTCACGCAGGGATAGGCACCCCCAGCTGAGATAGGCCGACAGACGAGAACAGCCTCGAAAGGCTGTGACTGGACTTGAAAGACTACTGGCATAAGCCGGAGCCCGTTCCGTCAGAAACGACTCCAATTCCTGCAAACCTTCGCTGCGACCGCCTACCTGCCGGTTGGGACACCAATCACTGGCAAGACCTTTTGCTGGAGCGATAGGCAGAGGACCAGGAGAAAGACCTGTTATCGCGGGCAGGCCATCAGGGGCTGATATCAGAGGCTCCGCCATGCGTGACTCCCAACGTTGGGCCCAGCCTTTACGTTGCCTAAGTCCGCGGATCACCCCGAATTGAGGCAATTGCGTCCATCGAATCCCATGGGTCTTGGCCCAGTTAGCAACGCGTCGATCGCGGGAGTACGTCCAATCATTGCCGGTTTCCTCATGACTCCAAAGTCTTTCAATTCCAAACCGGCGATGGGCTTGATCTAACAGTGCAACAGCATCACCACTGCGAACCACTAATGGCTGACCCAAGCGTGCAAGTTGTTCACGCAAGTGCTCAAGACTCTCCCTGCAAAATGCCCACTGGCGCCCTGAGAAATCAGGCTGACGCCATAGATCAGGCTCAACGATATAAAGGGGTAAAACTGGTCCCCTAAGCAAAGCCTGCTGCAGAGGCTGATGATCCTGCACCCTAAGGTCTCGCTTGAACCAGACAAGCTGGAGAACCATTGGAGCCGATCCTTAAGAAGCGAGTTGGAGCAACCCTAACGATTAAGTTCACAAACAGAGATTAACTACAACAAAACCACCCAACTGATTATCATCGAGCTAAATTTTTAATATCAAAACTAATTGATTTCAACCAAAAACTAAATTACAAACCTCAAGAAAGTTAGATCTGAAAGTTAATTAATTGTCTTCAAAAGTATTCCCTGAATTGGGGAGCAAGGGGATATTACGCAACCTTACCCCCCCCTGCAGCAATCAAATCTCACACAGATGTTAGGGCTAGGGCGCCTCCGAATCCCAATCGAACATCGTCTGGTGTCAAGCGACCGTCATGATCTTGATCAAGAGCATCAAATACAGCATCACTACCCAGCCATTCATCGCGAGTGATGCAGCCATCACCATTGAAGTCATTCAGCATGAAGATTTCTTGAACGGCATGGCTGAAAGCCGAGCCACCCTCGATCACGGCAAGACGATGAGCGAGCTGCTGCTCGAGTGTTTCGATGGCTTTACTGAAGCCCTTGATGCCTTCACTGAGCTTGTCCGTAGCCATGCGATCTTCACCCATCATGGAGACGAAACGCTCCTGATCAACGTGAATTTGCTCTGCAACTGCAGAAGAATTGGCAGGATCTAGTTTGCGAATGAGCTCAGCATCACTACTACGCAACTGATCAAGCAACTTCGGTGAAATAGTTAGAAGATCACAGCCAGCAAGCTCGGTAATTTCGTCGAGATTACGAAAACTTGCTCCCATGATTTCAGTTTTATATTTGTATGTTTTAAAGTAATTAAAAATACTAGTTACTGATATCACACCAGGATCCTCAGGACCGGGATAGGAATCACGGCCTGTATCGGCCTTGAACCAATCAAGAATGCGACCGACGAATGGGGAAATCAGCGTCACCCCTGCTTCAGCACAAGCCACCGCTTGGGAGAAGCCAAACAAAAGGGTGAGGTTGCAATGTATTCCATCCTTTTCGAGTACTTCAGCCGCTTTAATACCCTCCCAAGTGGAGGCAATTTTGATCAGAACTCGATCGTTACTGATACCGGAGTCGTTGTAAAGACGAATTAGCTTTCTGCCTTTTTCAATCGTGGCTTCGGTGTTGTAGCTCAATCGTGCATCAACCTCAGTGGAAACACGGCCAGGAACAATCTTTAGAATCTCCTTACCGAAGATCACGCTGATCTCATCAAGCGCTTCGTGCACCACTTGCTCCACCGGAGCGCTCTCCCCTAACAGCCTGCGAGAAGACCGCAAAGCTTCATCGATAAGGTTCTCGTAGGCGGGGATCTGAGCCGCAGCAAGAATGAGAGATGGATTGGTGGTTGCATCACGAGGGGTGAAACGCCTGATTGCCTCGAGATCACCCGTGTCTGCCACCACCACAGTCATGGCGGAGAGCTGCTCAAGGAGGGTGGCCATATCGCAATTAAAAATCTATGAATTCAACGTAGCCACGTTTTGCAAACTGACAGCTCAAGATGAGGCTGTGTCTTCTTGTACTGATTTAAACGATCCACTTGGAGGAATTTTCTCAATCACCAATAGACCATCAATGATGGATTTAGCCACAGGCAAAGCCACAGTTGATCCATAGGCATGCGCACCTTGTGGTTCATCAACAACAACAAGCACGACATAACGGGGATCCTCGATCGGCAGCGTTGCCACAAAACTGCAAATCAGGGCTCCAGGAACATAGATGCCGTTGACAGCTTTTTGTGCAGTTCCTGTTTTCCCTCCAATGCGATACCCAGGGGTTCGAACCCCCTTACCACTGCCTTTTTCAACGACAGATTCCATCCAGCTCAACACAGTGCGGGTGACCTCTGGCCGGAGTAACGATTGCCCCATGCGTTCGCCACTCGAGGCCAATGCATGACCTGCTCGCAAACCTCTGGTGATGTGGGGGCTGACGAGCCTTCCGCCGTTGGCGATCAGTGCGTGGAGCTGAACAAGCTTGAGTGGCGTAAGCGAGAAGCCTTGTCCGAAAGATGCAGTAGCAGGCTCAATTGGCTGGGACGTGAATTGTTGCTTGGTCTTCAGCTGGCCCGCTACAGCTCCTGGAAGATCTGTGTCCGGCTTGGCATCGAGGCCAAGCCGATTCAACCAATCCCAATAGCTTGATGGCCGCATACGGCGCATGGCTTGAACCATGCCGACATTGCTAGACACTTGAAGAACAGTGGCAAAATCAACGACCCCGTTCCCTTTGCGGTCATGGTTCCTAATCGGCCAACCGCCAATGGTCAGCTCTCCGCTGTCATAAACCCTGTCGTTGGGGTCAATAGTGCCTTCCTGCAGAGCTAAAGCTAAATTAATCGGCTTAAAAGTTGATCCAGGTTCATAGAGGTCTTGAACAGACCATTCACGAAAACGCTCTGGATTGAAATCCCAATAACGATTGGCGTCATAAGTTGGTGTTGAGGTCAGCGCCATCAATTCACCATTGGTGACATTCATGACGATCGCCACGCCCTTTTTCGCTTTCCACTTCTTCACCTGAGCCGTTAGCGCCTTCGCAGCCAGTTCTTGCAAGCGTGCATCCAAAGTGAGCTGCAATCTGAGGTCATCTCCAAAAAACACCCCCGGTGCGAGATTGTCTGGCAACGGTGTTCCATCGGCCCCACGGCGAAGACTTCGGGCTTGTTCATGACGTTGTAAGTCATCATCACGGCTCTGCTCAAGCCCAGCCTGTGGCTCTCGCTCTTGATTGAGAAAACCCACGACATTGGCAAACAGTGACCCTTGCGGGTAAACCCGATAGGGGTAGGGCTCAAGATCAATTCCACTGATCCCCAGGGAACGAACGGTTATCGCCGTTTCAGGGTCAACTCCCTCAGCCAACTTGATGCCAGACAAACCATCTCCCATCCGTTTGATGAGTTCGTCAGAAGAAAATGCCAACACACCAGACAGTCGTTCAGCAACTTCTGCACGGTCACGAATCAATGTTGGAGCGTCGCCAGGAAAGTTGAAATAACGGGGGTGTGCCCAGAGTCGATATCGCTCTTCATCAAGAGCCACGAGCCTGCCATTGCGATCAACAATCGGACGGCGGCTGCCAAGAGGCTGGGTACGTTGCGTTTGCACTACACGAGCCCGGGCCTCTAATTCAGATGCCTGAAAAATCTGAAGCCAGGCCATACGCCCGACCAATCCCAACAAGCCTGCACAAAGAAGAACAAACACCACCTTCATGCGACCAGCAGGGACCGGCTGCAAACGAATGACACTGCGTCGTGCACGACGAGCAGAAGATGGCGAGCCTTGCCTGTTGGCTGGCATACCTTTAATAACCCTGACGAATCGAACGATTCATCAAAGTGCCGATGAAGGCAAGGTGATCGTGGGACTTAGTAATCTTCCCGACGCTGGGGCGTTCCATGTAAAGCAGTTTTGAAGCGGTCGTCGGCACCATTGACTTAGGCGCACGCGTTCGGTCGAGGAGATAACGCTCAAGCATCGCAGTGGACTCAGTCAGGCGGTGACCGACGCCTCGCGTATCCTCCAAGCGCTCAAAGGCGACTGTCCAGCGGTATTGCCAATGAAGTGTTAATCCACTGAGAGCCAAAACAGCCGTAAAAACACCGATCAAACTTCCATCTGCCGCACGATGCAGTCCAGCCAGCAGCGGAGAACGGCGTGCAACACGCTTTGCAGAAAGGGAGCCCTGAATGAGCTCTAGTGCACCAGTGACTGATGCATATTCCTCTAGAGCAGGTTGTGTCTGGTGAACCGCGACCACGTCTAACGAACAGGGCAATGCGTCAGTGAACCACTCGCATGGTCAGGCCGCAAGGCAGAAATCACTTACGGCAGCAGGGAAATCGACTTAACTACCGAGCAGGACAAGATTAAAAAAGGTGACACCGTTCCAAAGAGCATGCATCACAACACACGGCAGGAGACGACCACTGCTTAAACGCAGCAATGCCAGTCCCAATCCGAGAACCAATAACGGGAGCAATTCACCAATGCTGAGGTGAGCAATCGCAAACACGAGGGCACTACCAAACACACTCCAGCCCCGTCCTAACGAGCGACCTAAGACAGGCAACAAAACGCCACGGAAGACTGTTTCCTCAAACAGCGGAGCCAACACTACGGCTGTGACAGCTAGCAGAGACAAGGCCAAAGGATCACTTCCATTCAGCACCATTTGCAGCAATGGATTGCTGCCTCCCTGGTCCCCAATGAAGCGAGTCATCAGCCAACCGGTGAACACCACGGGCGGCATCACCATCAACCAAGCGCGACCACCCTGAAGCACAGCTGTCCACCAAGGACTCAAGCGCCATTGCAGCCATCCACCCTCAGGAACAAGGCGTTGATCTAAACCTTTGAGTTGGCTTTTGAGAATGAGTAATGGCGGCGTCGCCAAAGCGACGTATCCAACGACAACAGCGACCGACTGATTTAGGGGCGGCGAAATGCCACGTGCAACCAAAGCAGAGATGGGAGTAACAAGGAGAGGGACCAAGACCTCGCCCAGCACCACAAAACCACCAGCGATTAACAGCACCATGTCAACCAAGCCAAGAGGAGGAGCTTGTAGCTCTGGCCAAGCTGATTGACTTCGTCGCAGGACTAGCCAGATGTGACGCAGCAGTAAAAGTGAACCCAACAACAACGCTCCAAGCGGCAGCAACTCGCTGAGAACGAGGCGTCGGGCCGCGGCCATGGCTGCAGGGCGATCAATGCAAGCGTTCTGATCCCCTCCGAGGGCCAAACAAACCACACGGCGGATTAGTGGATCAGGACTGTTTTCTGACAACAGGTCCTGGTCCTGAGGGGTGAGATCACGAGGAATGGGGCCGGTAGCAAGGACTTGCTGAAGCGTCTGAAGCTCCGGGCTCTTGAGCGGAATCTCCAACAAAGTATTTCGCTGAGCTGGATCGGTTTCCAGCGAAGCGAACAGGAGTGCTTGTCGGTCGCTGACCCTATCCAGAGGAGTCTCCCTAAGCGTTTCCAAGAGGCTCTTGGTGGGATCCTGACCAACAAGCAAAGGCCTGAGAGATGGTGCCAAGGCAGGGTCTGCGAGAAGGGCTAGTTCTTGTTGCTCTAAGGACAAGGCAGGCGAAACAGATGGGCGACCGAGGCTGTCCATCAAGCCGAGGAACCAAACGCTGCAAGCCAGCACCATCGAGAGGACAGCCAAGAGGAGTTTCCACTGGGGTACTGAGTTCGAACGTCCTTTCAGCGGGCTGTTCAACAGACGATGGGCAACTGCAAATGATTCTCTCCGGCGAAGCGCTGAGTTCTATTGATTTGGGCCATTTCGGCGTTGCATTTGACCGTGGACCCATACGATGGCCGCGCCTACCCCTTTGTTGCAGTGTCCCTGCGTCTCCTCCTAGTCCGCCATGGCCTGAGCAGTTTCAACGTTGAGCGCCGCATTCAGGGGCGTAATGATTTGTCAACACTCACAACAACAGGCGAAGAGCAGGCTCAGTGCATTGGTCACGCTCTAGCCGAAGTTCCGATTGATGCGGCCTACAGCTCACCTCTGCAACGTGCTGCTGCTACCGCCACCGGAATACTCAGCGTGCGTGGCGATGAGCTAACTCCTGTCATGGATAACGGACTGCTCGAGGTTGATCTTGAACCTTGGAGCGGACTCACTGCCGATGAAAGGGCTTCCAAGGATCCCCAGGCCTACGCCACATGGCGTGAACGGCCCGAAAACCTAGAACTCACTCGAGCGGACGGGACGCACTACCAGCCAATTAAAGAATTGATGGAACAGGCTCATGAGTTCCTAAAAAGCTTGATTGAACGGCATCCAATCAATGACAATCACACCGTGCTTGTTGTTGGTCACAACGCCATTCTTCGATGCTTGATTCTCGTCTTGTTGGGCGAGCCCCAAGGAGGATTTAGGCGACTTCGCCTTGACAATGCCTCCCTATCAGTGTTTAATATTTCACCTAAAGATAATAATTACCAGGTGCAAATTGAGTGCCTGAATAACATTTCCCATCTTAAGCCTGCGCTACCTGCAAAAGGCAAATGCGCTCGAATTGTCCTGGTCCGCCACGGTGAAACAGATTGGAATCGCCAGGGCCGATTTCAAGGGCAGATTGATATCCCCCTCAACAGCAACGGGCATAAGCAAGCAGAAGCGGCTCGCTCTTTTCTGGAAAATGTAAAAATTGATCGGGCTTACAGCAGCTCAATGTCTCGTCCGAGGGAAACAGCTGAGGGGATTTTGAAATCTCACCCAGGGGTCCCGCTAACGGTGACCGATGGCCTGATGGAAATCGGGCACGGCCAGTGGGAAGGGAAATTGGAATCAGAAATTCGTGATGGTTGGGAGCGGTTGCTTCAAGCCTGGAAAGACACTCCCGAAACCGTGCAAATGCCCGGCGGAGAAACCATCCAAGACGTATGGGAACGCTCCGTAAGTTGCTGGAATACAATCGCAAATGGTCTTAGCCCATCTGAAACCGCATTAGTTGTGGCCCACGATGCTGTTAATAAAACAATCCTGTGTCACTTACTTGGCCTTGCGCCTAAAGATATTTGGTCAGTCAAGCAAGGCAACGGTGGAGTCACTGTGATCGACATGCCCGAAGATCGAAGCCAGGCTGCAGTTGTCAGTTGCTTAAATCTCACGTCTCACCTCGGCGGCGTTCTAGATCGAACAGCAGCGGGAGCTCTCTGAACTCATGACTGAGACGATGCTGCTGGATCCCGTTCAGGTTTTAGTGGCCAGCGATGCTCCTCTCCAAGAAGGAAGTGCAGCTCTCTTTGAAGGGGATCGTCTTATCGCTCTTGGAGAGGAGGCTCGATGCCTTGCCTCTGACTTAGATGTTGCGAGCCTTGACCGAGCTAACCAGCTTCTTGCCCCTTGCCTTGTCGATCCCCATTCAAGTCTTCCTCGTCCGTTCACGGGCAGCGGTGAAACATTGGTCACCCTTCTTCGGGCAGCAGGGCAATCCGGTTATGGACAGCTGGCACTACTCCCAAATAGCCCTTCGGAACGAGACAGCCCCGAACGGTTGCAGGGGTTCCAGCCCAAAGATTGCGATCTTCGGGTTCATTTATGGGGAAGCTTCAGTTATGGCGGAAAAGGAGAGTGCCTCAGCAGCCATGCCGACCTGCTAGAAGCAGGTGCCATTGGTCTTTGTGCTGGTGAGCAGATACCCTCTGCGAACTTGCTGGATCGCGCTCTAACGCTTGGTGAGATGGGTGAAGCACCTGTTCTGATCGCATCTCATGATTCCAACCTTCGCGGAGAAGGAATGATGCGAGAAAGTGTTGAAACGCTACGCGCGGGATGGCCACCAGACCCCATCATCAGCGAAACGATACCCATTGGGCAATTGCTGGAACTGCAACGCCGCCACCGAAACCGCAATCTCATAATCATGAATCTCTCAACAGCTGATGGAGTTGAGATGTTGAACCTCACAACATCACCACCTCTTGCCACAGTGAACTGGTGGCATCTGGTGAAAGACCATTCAGGTCAAAAAGACGATGCCAACAACTGGTTTGTCATCCCCTCGATTGGTGGAGCTGCCGATCGAAACGCCTTAATTCGAGCGTTAAAAGAAGGAAGGATCAACGCCGTTGCGGTTCATGGCATTCCTCTTGACGATGAGGAATGCCTACTACCCCCAGATCAACGACCAAGGGGACTATCGGGTCATCATCTTGTTCTGCCCACTCTTTGGCAAAAGCTTGTCGTCGAGCGTGGATGGAGCGTTAAGG
The DNA here is from genome assembly GCA_003210755.1 of Synechococcus sp. AG-679-C18. GTDB lineage: Bacteria > Cyanobacteriota > Cyanobacteriia > PCC-6307 > Cyanobiaceae > Synechococcus_C. The sequence goes on along the minus strand of QCUL01000006.1, from coordinate 494 downwards.
AACTTTGGGAAGCGATCAGTTTTGGCCCTGCACGCTTGCTGGGGCAAGAGGAAGAACGACTCACGATCGAAAGCAACCGTTGGTTGTTATTTGATCCTGATGTGATTTGGAATCAGTGTCGCGATGCACCCCACGCCCCCAGGGCTGCAAACCAACCCTGGATTGGCGTCCCCATAAAAGGGCAGGTCGTGAACTGCGGACTCAGAATCCCAATGTTCCTAGACGATTGAATGGCCAAAAGCGCCAAACGGCCCGACCAATAATCTGGTCTTCTGGAAGGAAAGGACCTCCAGGCCAGTAGCGACCATCCCAACTATTACTACGATTATCACCGAGAACTAAAACCTGTCCTTCGGGGACTGTGACATTGAGTGTGCGACAAAGGCTCATCCCCCGCTTGTCCAAATTGCAGTAGTTAGTTACGTAGGGTTCATCGAGATCAACATCGTTCACACGCACTTCCCCTCGAGGATTCACTACGACTTGATCGCCAG